>JBKDZO010000016.1:0-218857 GCA_047971285.1 Beutenbergiaceae bacterium
CGATGGCCGCCAGCCCCGCCCACCCCAGCAGGACACGGGCCAGCAGCCCGGGCGCCAGCGGCACCAGAGCGATCGCGGCACCGATCGCGAACTCCCACACCCGGGTGGGAGTGATGAAGTACGCCGATGCCCGATCCTGTGAGGTGGCCCAGATCGACCAGACGAACGATGCCCCGCCCACCAGGGACAGCGCCGCCACCATGGCATACCGTCGATTCCACCCGGTTCGCACGGCTAGTGCCAGCGCGGCGAGCATCAGCAGCGGCCAGATCAGGTAGAACTGTTCTTCCACCGAGAGCGACCAGAAGTGCTGCGCCACACTCGGCTGATTCCCCTCGGCGAGATAGTCGACGGCGTCGGCGGCCAAGGCCCAGTTCTCGACGTAGAGTGCGCTCGCTATCAGTTCACGGGCATTGGTCAGCCACTGCGTGGTGGGAACCCATGCCAGCACCAACACCAGCGACACCGCCAGCACCAGCAGCGACGCAGGCAGCAGGCGGCGTATTCGCCGGGCCCAGAAGTCCAGCAGCCGCACGGTTCCGGTGCGCTCCACCTCGCGATACAGGTGTGAGGTGATCAGGAAACCGGAGATCACGAAGAAGACATCGACTCCGACGTAACCGCCGGGCATTCGCAACGGCCATAGGTGGAACAGCACCACCACGCCGACAGCGATGGCCCGCAAACCCTGCACCTCCGGGCGAAACCCTTGTGCAGATCCGGCCACTCGTCACTCCCGGTAGATAGGCTGCGGCGTTCCCCATGCATATGCGCCGGTCCCGGCGTGCGGCACACAACGTGGAAGCGTACCCGAGTCGCTGTCGGTGGCTCGACGACGGCTCAGTAGGCTGTGCCGGTGAGCACGCACGCACCCCAGATGCAGGACGCCGGACCAGATTTCGACGCCAGCGGGATCTCCGATCGATCACTGGTCGCAGCGCAGACCCGCAGCGACCAGATCGAAGAACAGATCGCCGTCGACCCCTCGAGGTTCCGGGTCATGACCGGGGACCGGCCAACCGGACGGCTGCATCTGGGCCACTACCTGGGCACGCTGCGCAACCGGGTCCGGCTGCAGGATCGGGGCGTGCAGACCATGGTGCTGGTGGCCGACTACCAGGTGATCACCGACCGCGACGAGATCGGCTCAATCACCGATCGGGTACGGGACGTCGTCACCGACTACCTGGCGATCGGCATCGATCCGGAGCGTTCCACGATCTACGCGCACTCGGCGGTACCGGGCCTGAACCAGCTGATGCTGCCGTTCCTATCGCTGGTGACCGATTCGGAATTGCGCCGCAACCCGACCGTGAAGGCCGAACACGAGGCGACCGGCGGCCGGCCGATGAGCGGGCTACTGCTCACCTATCCGGTGCACCAGGCCGCCGACATCTTGTTCTGCAAGGCGAATCTGGTGCCGGTGGGCAAGGATCAGTTGCCGCACCTGGAACAGACCCGGGTGGTGGCGCGCCGGTTCAACGAGCGCTACGCCGGCGGCGAGCAGGTGTTTCCCGCACCGGATGCGTTGCTGTCAGCGACGGTCAATGTGCTCGGGACCGATGGCCAGAAGATGAGCAAATCCCGCAAGAACACGATCGAGCTTGCGATGACCGCCGATGAGACCGCCAAGTCGCTCAAACGTGCGGTGACCGACTCGGACCGGAACATCACCTACGACCCGGACAATCGGCCCGAGGTCGCCAGTTTGATCCAGATCGCCGCCTCCCTGTCCGGGCAGGAACCCCATCAGATTGCGGCGCAGGTCGGCGATGGTGGTGGGGGTGGCCTGAAGAAACTGGTGACCGAGGTGGTCAATGAGCACTTCGCCCCGATCCGGGCACGTCGCCGGGAGTTGGAGGCTGACCCCGGATATGTGCTGGAGGTGCTGGCTCGGGGCAATGCCCGCGCCAACGAGATCGCCGATGCCACGCTCTCCCAAGTCCGGCAGGTCATGGGGATGGTGTATTCCGGCTGACCGTCTGTCGTCAGCCGGTAGCGCGAGCGCTCACCGGCCTGCCCGCCCAAGCCGTTGCAAAGGCCAGCGCAAGGCCGATCGGCAACACCAGCATGCCGATGGTGGCAATCCCCAGGAGTGCGAAGGCCAGCAGTAGCCCGACCACCACCCAGGCCGCTGTCCGTCGCCAGTGTTGCTTCACCACCGCGAGCAGGATCGTCACCAGCGCGGTGGCCAGCAGCGGCACCGACAGGGTCACCAGCACGCCTGGCCCGTTGACCTCCACGATTGTGGCGGAGGTCTCGAACTCGGTCCCGTCCGACGTCTGGACGTGGCGGCCATACGCCGGGTAGAACAGCCCGAAGGCCACGAGTCCGATCGATAGCACGGCCGCCAGCAGCAAGGCCAGTCTGACCGGTGCAGCAAGGCCGCGTGAGGCGACCGGTGTGGTCATGGTTCCGAGCCTACCGCGCCGGTCGGGAACCGCTCGGCTGCGGGCCGGGGCTACGATCGCTGCAGTTGCAGCAGATCTTCGATCGCAGCGACTTCTTCGGGCACGGCCGACTGACGTCGAACGGCTGCAGCGCTGTCGGCCGCGAACTTCTGCGCGCTAGTTGCGATGGTTTCGCCCGCTGCCGTCAACTGACGCTGTGTTCGACCCTCAAGGGCTTGAGTTTCGGTATGGCGTTGGTACCAGCCATAGGCGGCGGCGCCGAGCCCAATCGCTGTCAGCACCAGCCAGACCGGGCTGTGCACGATCGATAGCAGCAAGGAGATCAGAACGGTCACCCCACCGGCAATGAACCATGGCCGGCCCGGGTTGGGGGCTTCGCGCGCCAGGACCGCAGGGATTTGCGCCTGCCACGTGTTGTTGAGCGCACCGTCGGCGTTGACGTCGACCGAGACGCCACGGAACAACCGGACGCTGCCGCTCGAGGCTGGTGATCGCTGGGCCCTGGTCGCCAGCTCGCGGGCGTAGGCCATGATGCTGTCCCGGTAGACCGATACGGCCACCCAGCGCAGGCCTGGTTCGTCCCCATTTGCCAGATCCTGCAGCAACGTCGTGGATACCGAGAGTGATTCCTCGTCCATGGTGGCGCTACCGGTGAGCCGGGAACTGGCACCCACGGCCGAGAGCGCGTCCCGGATCTCGGCGATCTGGCTGATCATCTGCTCCTCACTGGGAGCTCCGGCATTGATGACGTCGGCGAGTAGTTCGGGAATGTCGGCCAGCACTGCGGATTCATCGCTGCCGACCTCGGTCGGGCCCAGCTCGGTGATCTCGCCGATCAGCTCACGGAGCCTGGTGAGAGCGACCATGGCGGATTCCTCATCGTTTCCCCGGGGCGAACCCAGGTCCAGCTGACGAGCGACCTCGCCGAGCGCCGGTTCTTCGGAGACCACCCACCGCAGACCGCTGACCAGGCTCGCACGGGCCGTCACACCGAGGTGACCATTGGCGGCAGCACGCCAGATCTGACGCTGGAACCGACTCATGCGATCCGACGTCGGCCACAACGGTGCCAAGTCGTCATCAGCCACCGCGACCCCGCGCAGCATTCCTACCGCGGCGAAGAACAACCCAGATCGCACGGGATCGCGCTGGCGTGCCTCGTTGGCGTGTTCCCGCCGCAGTTCGTCGTCGTCGGCCAGGGCACTCTGCAGCGAGCGGACCGCTGGATGCAGCCAGTAGTCAGGCAGATCCGGGGGCACCTGCACGGTGTGCGTGCTCGCGACACGGCCCAAGGCGGGGATCTGAGCCAGCACGTCGCGCGCGTAGCGCCGGGTGCTGGCGGCGTCGGAGGCGTTCTCGATCACTGCGCGAAGGTCCTCGAGCTGGGCCAACGCGATCACCGCAGCCTCAAGCCGGACGACTCTGGCCTTGAGTGAGTCCGACCGGGATCTGGCCTCGTTCAGCTTGTTCCGCAGCGCCGCAGCCGTGCGGGCCTGGGAGGCGGCCAGCGCCTGCATCTCTCGTTGCTGCCGACGGTCGAAGGAGTCACCACCGAAGAAGAACGAATCTGGATTGGAACTCATGGCCGGAGTGTCGCACGAACATCGGCCCCCGGCGAGGGATCCAGGTGGGCAGATCTCCCCCTGCTACGCCGCCTCACCCCTACACCGCCTCACCCCTACGCCGAACGCGGCATCGTGGGCGCTATTTGGCCGAATAGCGACCGAAACCGCGCGCCCGATGACCAATAGCTTCCAAAACCACGCCGTGGTGGCCCGCCACCCTCGAACCAGCGACGGCGCTCGCGCACTGTTCTGCCTCGCCATCAACACTGTCGAGAGCCAATGCACCATTGTCCACAGCCGCGAGCCTGGCGCTCCGCTCGGCACGGCCGAGGCAGGAACTGTGAGTCGATGAGACCTATCCGGATTCCGGCCACTATCGAAGCTCAGGCTGCCGAACAAGCTGGCCTGGTCGACGCCCAGCAGTGCCAACGCGCAGGCATTGGTTCGCACACCCGCACCCGGCTGTTGCGTGCGGGCAGATGGTCAAGGCCATTGCGCGGGGTGTACGACGTCGGCCTACCCCAGGCGGATAGTTGGCAGGCCAGGCAACTGCGGACACTGTGGCTGGGACTGCTGGCCGGCGGCCCGGACGCCGTTGCCGTGGGACTCGGTGCGCTGTTGCTGCATGGCTGCTGGGGCTTGCCGGCACAACCTGAGCCGGAGGTCGGCCTGCCGCACGGCCGCGGCAACACCGGCCCAGCCGGCGTGCGGATTCGCCGATTCCGCAAGCCGATGGACCTGATCCCGGTCGGGACCCGTGGCATGGTGACGGTCCGAACGGCTCTGATCCAGGCGCTCCCGGAGGTCGGCCGCAAGACCGGAGTCGCGATCCTGGACTCAGCTCTGAATCGCGGCTTGCTGGCGACCGGGCAGGTCGAAGCGGTTCACGACGGGATTCGGGGTCGGCGAGGGGCCGCGCTCGTGCACCAATGGTGGCCGCTGCACGACAGCCGCGCCGAATCTCCCCTGGAGACCCACGCCCGCCTGGATTGCATCGACCATGGGCTAGCCCCGGACGAGTTGCAACTGACCATTCACGACGAACAGGGAGCGGTGCTGGGTCGGGGCGATCTGGCCTGGCGGCTACGCGGCGGCCGGGGATGGGTCTTGGTCGAACTCGACGGCATCGATGTCCACAGCACTCCGACGGCGGTGTTCGCCGATCGCGCCCGCCAGAACGCACTGACCACGCACGGGGTGACCGTCTTGCGTTTCACCGGCGCCGATGTCCGCCGCCCGGGCACCATCGCCCGCGCCGTCCGGCAACTGCTGCGGGTCAGATCGAGCGCGGCGTAGTGGTCGGAACTCCCGGTTGAGGGCGGTGTTGCGGTCGCCATTTGTCGAAATGGCGACCGCAACACCGCGTTCGGCGCGGGCGGGTCAGACGGAGGCGACCAGACCCAGTTCGGTCGTGGTGGCTAGATCAGGGTGCTTGGGCACAATGCGCACCGCATACCCGAACGGGCCGGCCTGGGCCAGCCTGAACGACCTGCTGAACTGGTACCGGTTGGCCTCGTAACCCTCCACCAGCTCCAGGGCAGCGGTATCGAAGTCCGCGATGTCATCGTTGTCGGCGACGGCGCCGTAGGTCATCTGCACCTCGACGTCGTCCGGCCTCAACTCCCCCAACGCCACGAATGCCCGCACCGTCACCCGATCACCCACGGTGACGGCATCGCTGAGCCCTTCGGACTCCACATGCTCCACTCGTACCCCGTGCCAACCTGCACGGACCATAGCCTTCCATTCGGCCAGCGCCACCGCACCCGGGTGCCCGGCACTATCGGCAGCCCGGTACGACAACGCCGTCGGCGCATACAACTGCTCGATGTAGTCACGCACCATCCGGGTGGCCTGCACCTTCGGCCCCAGAGTGGCCAAGGTGTGCCGCACGTTCTCCAGCCAGCGTCGCGGCAGACCCTCTGCATCCCGGTCGTAGAACCTGGGCGCGACGGTGTTCTCGATCAAGTCGTACAGGGCGGCCGCTTCCAGCTCATCGCGGCGGTCGGGATCATCGACACCGTCGGCCGTCGGGATCGCCCAGCCGTTGTGGCCGTCGTACATCTCGTCCCACCAACCGTCCAGGATCGACAGATTCAGGGAGCCGTTGAGCGCTGCCTTCATACCCGAGGTGCCGCAGGCTTCCAGCGGGCGCAGTGGGTTGTTCAGCCAGACGTCGGTGCCCGGGTAGAGCCTCTGGGCCATCTCGATGTCGTAGTTGGGCAGGAATACGATCCGGTTGCGCACCGCCGGATCGTCGGCGAACTGAACGAGCTGCTGGATCAGCCGGATGCCCTGCTCATCAGCGGGATGGGACTTCCCGGCGACCACGATCTGGATCGGTCGCTCCGGGTGGTTCAGCAGCGCCTTCAGTCGCTCCGGATCCCGCAGCATCAGCGTGAGCCGCTTGTAGGTCGGCACCCGGCGCGCGAAACCGATGGTCAGCACGTCAGGGTCGAGGACGTCGTCCACCCATCCCAATTCCGCCGGTGAGGCACCGCGCTTGGTCCACGAGGACCGGACCCGGCGGCGGGCATCCTGCACCAGCCGGGCCCGCATCATGGCCCGCAGACGCCACAGGGTGGCGTCATCGATACCGCCGTCCCGTTTGCGCCATCCCGAGCCATCGGCGATCTCCTGCGCGCTGAAGTGCTCGGCCTGCGCTTCGGCGAACGCAGGGTCGATCCAGGTGGGCGAATGGACACCGTTGGTGACCGAGGTGATGGGCACTTCCGTGACGTCGAATCCCGGCCACAGGGCATGGAACATGCCCCGGGAGACCGCACCGTGCAGCTTGGCGACCCCATTGGCGCGTTTGGCCATCCGCAGTCCCATGACCGCCATATTGAAGACACCCTCGGCGCCACCTGGGTAGCTCTCGGCGCCCAGCGCCAGAACCTGATCGACACCGATCCCGGGGTTCTCGGCGGCGCTGGCGAAATAGCGGGCCACCAGTTCTGCGTCGAACCTGTCGATACCGGCGGGCACCGGGGTGTGAGTGGTGAACACCGTGCCGGCGCGCACTGCCTCCAGCGCCGCATCGAAGGACAGCCCCTCGGCCGCGACCAGCTCCGTCATCCGTTCGACGCCCAAGAACCCGGCATGACCTTCGTTGCAGTGATAAACCTCTGGCGCCCGGTCGCCGGTCAGACGCGAGTGCAGCCGCAACGCCTTGACGCCCCCCATCCCCAGCAGCAGCTCCTGCTGCAACCGGTGCTCGCTGGTACCGCCGTAGAGACGATCGGTGACCCGACGCATGGCATCGTCATTCTCGGGCACGTTGGAATCGAGCAGCAGCAACGGCACCCGGCCGACGTCGGCGCGCCAGACCTGGGCGTACAGTTGCACTCCCCCGGCCAGCGGCAAGGTGATCCGGGCGGCGCCACCATCGGCCTCCCGCAGCAGCGTCAGCGGCAGGTTGGCCGGGTCCAGCACCGGGTAGGTCTCGGCCTGCCACCCGTCCCGGGTCAGCGACTGACGGAAGTACCCGGCCCCGTAGAGCAGCCCGACGCCGATCAGCGGCGCTCCCAGGTCAGAGGCGCTCTTGAGGTGGTCACCGGCCAGAATGCCCAGGCCGCCGGAATACTGCGGCAATGCCGCGGTGATGCCGAACTCTGCGGAGAAGTAGGCGATTGCGGTTGGTAGTTCGGGCTGGCCGGCACCGGCCCGCTGCTGCGCCTGCCGCTGGTACCAGCGGGGCTCGCTGAGGTAGGTGCTCAGGTCTGCGGCCAAACCCTGCACACGAGCGACGAAATCCGCGTCACCGGCCAGCTCGGAGAGCCGGTCCGGCGTCAGCGCTCCCAGCAATTTCACCGGGTCACCATGGGCGTCCTGCCACCGCTGCGGGTCGATGCTGGCGAACAGTTCCCGCGTCGGCCAGTGCCAGGACCACCGAAGGTTGGTGGCAAGGTCGTCCAGGCCGGCCAGCGGCTGCGGCAAGACGGTCCGGACGGTGAATCTACGGATGGCTCTCACGGCGGGTGAGTGTAGCCATCCGCCACGCGGGTCGAGTCCGGTTTCCACACGACTCGCTCACGGGAGTGCACGAAGGCACCTCATCTCGGTTATCGGTAGGTTCGACCCGTGAGGAATGACGCACCGCAGCCCACCCCGTACGCTCCGATCGGCCGGATCCCGGTCGTTGATGTCGGCCCAACCGCGGAAGGTGGCCGTTGGCCCACCAAAGCCGTAGTCGGTGAGGTGATCCCGATCCGGGCCACGGTGTTCCGCGAGGGACACGACGCCGTGGCGGCCCCGGCGGTCCTCATCGCCCCGGACGGCACCGACCACAGCAGCGTGCGGATGCGTGATATCGCACCGGGCCGGGATCTGATGTTCGCGCAGGTCATGCCGGACGCCGAAGGCTTGTGGGGATTCCGCGTGGAAGGGTGGTCCGACCCATACGGCAGCTGGGAACACGACGCCACGATCAAGGTGCACGCCGGGGTCGATGTCGAGCTGATGCTGACCGAGGGTGCCATCGTGCTACGCCGCGCGGCCCGCAACACGATGAGCATCAAGCAGCGGCGCACGCTCACCGAGGCGGCAACCGCGCTCGCCGATACCACCCGCCCGCCCGGTGCGCGATTGGCTGCCGGTACCAGTCCCGAGGTCAAGGAAGTACTGGACGCGGTGCCGCTGCGCGACGCCGTCAGCTCGAGCGCCACCTACCCGTTGCGGGTGCACCGGACGCTGGCGCTGTTCGGCGCCTGGTACGAGCTCTTCCCCAGGTCCGAGGGTGCGATGCAGCACCCGGTCACCGGTCGCTGGAGTTCGGGCACCTTGCGTACCGCCGCGAAACGGCTTCCCGAGATCGCCCGGATGGGTTTCGACATCGCCTATCTGACGCCGATCCACCCGATCGGGTCCACCAACCGCAAGGGTCGGAACAACACCCTGACCGCCCTGCCGACGGACCCGGGCTCGCCCTATGGCATCGGTTCGCAGGACGGTGGCCACGACGCCATCCACCCGGATCTGGGCACGGTCGAGGATCTGGATGCGTTCGTGACGACCGCCAAAGGCCTGGGGTTGGAGGTCGCGCTGGACATCGCGCTGCAGGCCTCCCCCGACCACCCGTGGGTCGAGCAGCACCCGGAATGGTTCACCACCCGCGCCGACGGTTCCATCGCCTACGCCGAGAATCCGCCGAAGAAGTACCAGGACATCTATCCGCTGAACTTCGACAACGATCCCGAGGGAATCTACGTCGCGGTCCGGGACATGCTGGTGCACTGGGTCGAGCACGGCATCACCGCATTCCGGGTGGACAATCCACACACCAAGCCGTTGCCGTTCTGGGAGCGGTTGCTGGCCGAGTTCGATGACCGGTTCCCCGATGTGATCTTCCTATCCGAGGCGTTCACCAAACCGGCGATGATGCGCACCCTGGCCACCATTGGGTTCCATCAGTCGTACACCTACTACGCATGGCGCAACAATGCCTGGGAGCTGGCGGAGTACCTACGCGAGGTGTCCGGAGACCTGGGCTCGGTGATGCGGCCCAGTTTCTGGCCGACGACGCACGACATCCTCACCCCGTACATGCAGCAAGGCGGTATCGCCGCCTTCGCCATCCGGGCGGTCATCGCTGCCATGGCTTCACCTACCTGGGGCATCTACTCCGGCTACGAACTGGGCGAGGCTGTGGCTCGCCCGGGAGCCGAGGAACAGATCGACAACGAGAAGTACGAGTACAAGCCTCGTGACTGGGCTGCCGCACGCGAGCTCAACGGGCTCACCGACCTGCTGGGGCGGCTGAACGAAATCCGCCGCGAGAATCCGGCGCTGCAGCAACTGCGGAACCTGACCGTGCATGACGGCACCGACGACTCCATCCTGTGCTTCTCCAAACGCCTGTCTGCACAGCACACCGCCACCGGGGTGGAGAACACCGTCCTGGTGTGCGTGACCACCGATCCGTACACCACCCGCAGCGGCCACTTGAACCTCGACATGGGAGCGCTAGGGCTGCCGGGTGACGCCCAGTTCGTCGCTCATGATGTTCTATCCGGCCAGACCTTCAGCTGGGACAACCACCCGTGGGTACGACTCGACCCGCACGGGAACTGCGCCCACGTCATCGTGATCGAGCATCACTGACCGGGCCACTACCCTGATGAGATGAGCAGTTCGCGCTGGCTCACGATTCGCTGATTCACTCCAGGAAGACACGATGTCCACACAGTCCACCCCGTCAGCGAACTCCACGCCCCAACCGGTCGATGCCTCACCACAGTTGTTGCGCGCGGTTGCCCATGGCGTGCACTTCGCGCCGCACGATGTGCTGGGACCACACCTACGCGATGGCGTGCTGACCATCCGGACCGTTCGCCACGGTGCGGATGCGGTCACCGTGGTAACGCCGACGCACCGCTACCCGTGCCGGCACGAGCAGGACGGCATCTGGGTGGCCGCATTCACCAGCGATACTGTGCCGGACTACCGCATCGAGGTGGACCACGATGGCCACGTCAGCAAACTCGACGACGCCTACCGCTACCTGCCGACCTTGGGTGAGGTCGACCAGCACCTGATCCGTGAAGGCCGCCATGAGCAGCTTTGGTCGGTGTTGGGAGCTCACGTGCGCCGCTACCCATCGGCGTTCGGCGAGGTTGTGGGAACCTCGTTCGCCGTCTGGGCTCCCAATGCCCGCGCAGTCCGGGTGATCGGCGACTTCAACGGCTGGGATGGGACCAGCACGTCCATGCGATCCCTGGGTGACAGCGGGGTTTGGGAACTCTTCGTTCCCCAGGTCGGCAAAGGTGCTGCGTACAAGTTCCAGATCGGCTACCCCGACGGTAGCTTCCACGCCAAGGCCGACCCGATGGCCCGCGCCACCGAGGTGCCACCAGCTACGGCGTCCATCGTCACCGAGTCCGAATACACCTGGACCGACGACGCATGGATGACCAACCGCTCAGACAACGACCAGCACCGCGGCGCCATGAGCGTCTACGAGGTCCACCTGGGATCCTGGCGACAGGGCCTGAGCTATCGCGAACTGGCGCATCAGCTCACCGAGTACGTCACCTGGATGGGCTTCACTCATGTCGAGTTCATGCCGGTCGCGGAGCACCCGTTCGGCGGTTCCTGGGGCTATCAGGTCACCTCGTACTACGCCCCGACATCCAGGTTTGGCTCACCCGATGACTTCCGCTACCTGGTGGACACCCTGCACAACGCCGGTATCGGCGTCATTCTGGACTGGGTCCCGGCGCACTTCCCCAAGGACGAATGGGCACTCGCGCGTTTCGATGGAACGGCGCTCTATGAAGACCCGGACCCGTTGCGGGGCGAGCAGCAGGACTGGGGCACTTACGTGTTCAACTTCGGCCGCAATGAGGTGCGCAACTTCCTGGTCGCCAATGCCGTGTACTGGCTCAGCGAGTTCCACATCGACGGGCTGCGCGTGGATGCGGTCGCCTCGATGCTGTACCTGGACTACTCCCGCCAGCCGGGCCAGTGGCGACCCAATGTTCGCGGCGGTCGCGAGAATCTGGAGGCGATCCAGTTCCTGCAGGAGGCCAACGCCACCGCCTACCGCACCAACCCCGGCATCGTGATGATCGCCGAGGAATCCACGGCCTGGCCGGGCGTCACCGCCCCCACCTCCGCTGGCGGTCTGGGTTTCGGCCTGAAGTGGAACATGGGCTGGATGAACGACACCTTGAGCTACCTGGCCGAGGAACCGATCAACCGCCGATACCACCATGGTGAGCTCACGTTCTCGATGGTGTACGCATTCTCCGAGCAGTACGTGCTGCCGCTCTCCCACGATGAGGTGGTACACGGCAAGGGCTCGCTCCTGGACAAGATGCCTGGTGACCGCTGGCAACAACTCGCGGGCCTTCGAGCGCTGTTCGCCTATATGTGGACCCACCCGGGCAAGAACCTGCTGTTCATGGGCAGCGAATTCGGCCAAGCGTCCGAATGGGCGGAGTCCCGCTCGTTGGACTGGTGGCAGGGAGATTCCGATGGACATTCGGCGGTCCGTGCTCTGGTGCGCGATCTGAATCTGTTCTACCGCGACCACCGCGCACTCTGGGCCGACGACTTCAGCCATACCGGATTCCAGTGGCTGGAGGCCGGCGACGGCGACCACAACACCATCTCGTACCTGCGGATCGGTGGCGACCAGAGCGTGGTCGTGATCGTGAACTTCGCCGGGACGCCGCACGAGGACTACCGGGTGGCATTGCCTCACGGCGGTGACTGGGTCGAGGTACTCAATACCGATGCGGCGGGATACGGCGGTTCCGGCGTCGGCAATACGACCCGGATCACGGCCCAGGACATCGGCTGGGCCGGCCGTAGCCACAGCGCCCAGTTGCGCCTGCCGCCGCTGGGTGCGGTGTTCCTCACCCCAGCCTCGGGCCAGCGGTGAGCCGCTGCTAATAGAGCGCGATCGCGAGTTCCCGCCGCGCCTTGAGCACGTCGGGGTCGTCGGGTACCGCTAGCAGGAACAACTCCACCAACCGCTCGCGGGCACGGTCACGATCGGGCCCGGCGGTGGCACGGACGGCCGCCAGCAACCGCTCATAGGCGGCAGCGGCAGAGCCGGAGCTGACCTCGACATCGGCCGCGGTGAGCTGGACATCGAGGTCACCCGGTGCTGCTGTCTGCGCGGCCGCAAGGGCCGCATCCGCCTCAACCCCTTCCAGCCTGCGCATCAGGTCGATCTGGGCCAGGCCGGCCTTGGCCTCCGCATCGGCCGGATTCTGCTTCAGGGCGGTGGCCAGCACCTGCGCAGCGCCATCGAGGTCACCGGTGGAAATGGCGTCGTAGGCAGCTTCCAGGTGCGGTGGCAGGGGCGGCTCGGCAGCATCCGCATCCGGATCGGCCTCCACCTCGATGGTGCCGGTGACCCCGTTCTCGCCGGCGACCCGCAGCAATTCATCCAGCACTGCGTTGATCTGCTCAGCAGGAACGGCCCCCTGGAACAGCGGCACCGGCTGCCCCTTCAGGATGGCGAAAGTCGTCGGAAGTGACTGCGCTCCCACCGCCTGCGCGATCTGCGGGTTGGCGTCGGCGTCGATCCGGGCCAGCTGGAATCGGCCACCGTAGCTGGTGGCGGCCTGCTGCAGCGTGGCCGAGAGTTCGGTACTCGCAGCGGATCGGGCCGAGTACAGGTCCACCACCACTGGAACGGTAGCCGAGGTGGTGACGATATCCTGGAACGTCTGCGTGGTTACCTCGATCACCACGCCAGTGGTGCTGCCGGGGGGCGGCGCCGGTTGCGCGAGGGACGATAGATCGACGGCGCCGCGCAGGTTGATGCCGGAGGGTGGTTGCGTCATCTCATCCTTCTCGCTCTAGCTGGTAGTCACGTCCAGGAGCACCCGCTCGGCGCCCAACACTTGGATAGTGGCCCCGTCGGCTGCGGGGGGAACATATAGCGCCACGGTGGTGTAGTAGTTCGCGGTGACCGAGTTCTGGACATCGATCTCATCGGTTCCCGCGAGTGCCGCGACCTGACCGCCGACAGTGAGTTCGGAATCCTCGATGCTGCGAACGTAGGCCTGGACCGAGGAGATGTTGCCCATGACGATCGCGCCACCCTCGGCAGTTCCCAGGCTGATCGGTGGGGTGTCGAAGGCGGTGAACGTGTCGGTGTAGCTACCCGCATCCTCGACTCCGGTGCGGGTGGCAGAGTTGTTCTGCCACACCAACTCCGAGAAGACATCCGGATCGAAGGTGCCGTAGTAGCTACTGGCTTGACCGGTCGTCAGCAGGTCTGCATAGGCGGTCAGGGACTCCGACGGGCTGAGCACCAGCCCTTCGGCAGTCGGGGATACCACCGGGCTGCCCTCGTCCGGAACGGCGGTGGCCGGGGTGGTGACCTCCGGCAACAAGCGCACCCACGAGACCAGCTTGTATTCAGCTCGCGGATCGTTCTGTAGCAGGCCGAGCAACAGCGGCGTATTGAGGCCTTCGCCAATGGTGGTGTACACGAAGATGACCTTGGGCCAACTATCGCTGGCACCGATCACCGCCACCTGGGGGTCGGTGGTCAGCGCCTGCGGTGGACGGGGTGCGTCCGTTCCGGCCGTGGCCTGGTCCAGCAGGTACTCGGCACCGCGCGTGCGCAGCGCCGCGCCTCCCATACGGCCTTCGAGCAGGGTTGGATCCTGCGCCTCGTCGGCAGCGGCGACCGCTGCCCCGATCTCAGCCAGCACCCGGTCGAGGCGCGCCTGGTCCAGCGCCGGTTGCGGCCCCTCTGGTTCCGGATCCGCTTCCACCTGCGGCAATGGGATGGCACAGCCGCACAACACGGCCAGCAGTGCCAGAGCAGCAGCGACCCGCGTCACCAGGCGGGGTCGGCGAATGCGCGTTCTCACCGCTGCCCTCCTTCGTCCTGAGCTTCAGTACCGTCATCGGTGGTGGCCGGGCCCAACCCCCATGCCTGACGCCAGGCCGGCCCGGAGGAGATACCGGGCGCGGTCGGCCCCGCAGGAGGTGCCGACTCCGGCGCGGACACAGCAGGCAACGATTCCGTGGGCGCTGCTTGGCTGGACGAGGATGGTTCAGCAGGGGGCTTCGGGGCCACTGGCGGACGTGATCGCTCGCGCCGTTCGCGCCGCGACCTGCGCAATCCAGTTCGCCCGGGTGCGGCCGAAGCCCTGGGCCTGGCCGCCTCGGTGTCGGTCCGCTCGAGCGCAGGACCGAGTGGTTCCAGTTCCAGATCGGCGGGCACGCTCGCGCTGCTGTGCGCCGCTGGGCTGGCCGCGCCGCTACGCACCCAGGCGTCCAGTTCATTGGCCCGGCCGGCCGAGTCGTTCTCTACAGCGGAGGTGCCGGAATCGGGTTCGGATTCTGGTTCCGCTTCCGGCTCGGCTGCCGGCGAGACATCGGCCTCGGTATCGTCCGGAGCCGATTCTGGCTCGGGGGCGGCCACCGGAATCGCGCCGGTACTCGCCTCACGCAACTCCCGCCGGGTCAGCGGCCGCTCCCCGTCCTTGAGTGAGGCGATCGGACCGGTGGTTACAGGAGCCTCGGCGGCCAGTGCGGCCGCACGCTGGTTGCGCCGCTTCTCACGGTCCGAGAGCAGGAACAGCACCAGCAATCCCACCCCCAGCACGGTAACGATCGAACCGAGGATGATTCCGGGCTGAACGAATGGCGTGGTGACCTCGCGTTCCCAGGTGAGTTCGACCTGTGGCGCAGCCGACGTGCCATCGGTGGCGAGCAGCATGACCCAGCGGCCGGGCACCGCCGTCCAGCTGTATTCGAGTTCACCGACGCCGTCGACCTGTTCAACCCACAGGTCCGACCCGGCCGGGTTGGGAACGACAACCACATCGGCGCCTTCGCCGTCGTCCTCGGTTCCTGTCGGCGAGGCGGTGTCCGTAGCGGTGGCTTCGTCGGTCGCCGCAGGCTCCTGCGTGGCCTCAGGGTCGTCAGTGGCCGTGGCTTCATCGGTCGCCGCAGGCTCCTGCGTAGCCTCAGGGTCGTCGGTGGCCGTGGGGTCATCGGTCGCCGCCTGGTCGTCGGTGGCCGCAGCGCCGTCTACAGCCACATAGCTGAGCGTCTCCCAGTCGGCCAGCCCGCTGATCGACCAATGCGGAGCATCCCCCACCCAGGCCAGGACATCGCTCTCCTGCGCCATGGCCAGCAGCAGCGGGGTATCGGCGGTCTCCCCGATCACGCGTACCTCAACGGTATTGCTGACCGCGTTCAGGACTCCGGGCTCGGTCACCAGCAATGGCACATCCGGATCGGCCGGCAGGGTCAACGTCACCTGGTCGTCCGGTCGCCATATCGTTCCCGAGGCAATGGCCGCAGCGACCGTGCCGAGCCCAAGCAAGATCAGCACGACAGCGAAGATCTTTCGAATCACGATCTCGTTCGTCCCAATCTGAGTAGGTCCCGGTAGCGGAGTAGGTGCCGACACTTTGCCAGCCGCGGACCAGCGTACGTGACCCATCTGTGACATAGAAAATCAGCGATGTCTCTAGATAGCTCCCGACCCGGCTAGGCTGGAGTGCGCTTAGTTCGACCTTATCCATTGCACAGGAGCTTGAAGTGGCTGACGAATTTTCACCGTTCCCCGTGGTGATGCGAGGCTACGACCGCGCGCAAGTGGACCAGCGGGTGCACGAGCTCACCCAGCGGGCATCCGACGTGCAAGCGCGGTTGACGGCGCTGGAGGCCGAGAACACCCGGGTCGCCCAAGAGCTGGAATCGGCACAGTCGCGTCTACGCGAGTTCGATACTCCGAGCTACTCCGGACTGGGTTTGCGGATCGAGCAGTTGCTCCGATCAGCAGAAGAGCAGTCCGCCGACGTATTGACGCGCGCGAACAAGCAGGCCAGCGACACTGTGGCTGCGGCCAACGAGAGTGCTGCCGCACTCACCGAGTCCGCTGAACGCGATGGCGCTGAGATCATGCGCCGGGTCCGGGCACAGGCCGAAGAGTCGCACGCGGCAGCCAAGCGGGACGCCGACGGCGTGCTCAGTGACGCCCAGCGCAGGGCCGAGGAACTGGTCGGTTCGGCCGAACGCGAAGCCTCGCGAATCGCGAGCGCCGCGACGGCGGCACGCTCATCGAACCTGGCCGACCTGGAGCGCCTCATGGGCGGCCTGCGCGCCACCACTGAGCGCGAAATGACCGAGCAGCGGGTTGCGGCCGAGCAAGAAGCCCGCAACATGATCCATGCGGCACAGGCCGAGGCCGAGGCGATCATCGCATCGGCGCGTGCCAGCAGTACCGAGACCGCGCGCAAGGCAACGGTGGAAGCCGACAGCATCCGGGCCGCGGCACAACGGCTCAAGGATGAGGTGCAGCTGGAACTCACCGTGGCCCGTGAGGAGGCCGAGAAGGCGGCAACCGAGCGGCAGGCGACGGCTCAATCCGACCTCGACGCCGTGCTGGCTCGGGCAGCCGAACAAGCCCAGGAAGCCGAGACTCGTGTCGCTACCGCACTGACGGCAGCCGAGAAGGTGCGCACCGACGCCGAGCACGATGCCGCCGGCGTCATCGAGGAAGCCCGGCGCAAGGCCGACGCGCTCCTGGACGATGCGCGCGAGCGCAGCCAGCGGGAGTGGTCCGATCACACGACGCGGATCGAAACCGAACGCAAGACGGCGCAGGGTGAGGTCGACGATCTGAATCGTCAACGCGAGGGCATCTCGGCCTACCTGGACGAACTACGCGTCATCCTTGCCCCGGTCGCCCCGACGGCAGGCGACGGCGAGCAGGAGGAGGCCTCCGAACGTGACGCGACGCCCAGCCAGGACTAGGCCAATCCCGCGATGAGTCAGGGCGGTAGCGATTGGGCTGCCGAGCGCACTGCCGCCGCCCAGGAGCACCAGGCACGGTTGCATGCCAGGCAGAG
The DNA here is from genome assembly GCA_047971285.1 of Beutenbergiaceae bacterium. Classification (GTDB taxonomy): domain Bacteria; phylum Actinomycetota; class Actinomycetes; order Actinomycetales; family Beutenbergiaceae; genus Pseudactinotalea. The sequence goes on from JBKDZO010000016.1 coordinate 17,314, forward strand.
CGCCGAACACGCCAAGGCCGGCGCCATCCTCGCCGAGTTCGTGTCGGTCGCAGCCACCCGGCTGCCGGCACAACCGCTGGTGGTTCAGGGCTACGGCGGCCGTGGCAGTGCTCGCAGCAACGTCGACGGCTGGTACCTGCGGGTCGACAAGACCGTCGGTGTGGGGACAGACGGCGAGTTCTACGTGCTGACGGCGGCGTTGAGCCTGATGGACCGGCTGCGTGGGGTGAGGTTGCGTCCCACCCCACCGCCGCTGGTCATCGGCGCAGGTGGCAAGGACGGCGACACCATCGATCTGGTGGATGCGTTGGAACGACTTCTCCCCCAGTGGCGGTCACAGTCACGCCAGTAGTGCTCGCTGGTGCAGGGCTGCCAGATGCCCGGCGACGACATCCGGATCTTCCAGTGCCGACAAGTGCCCGACGCCGGCCAACTCGGTGACCGGCACTGCTAGCGCCCCGGCCATGGCCTGAGCGTCGGCGAACGTCATCAGAGCATCCTCTTTCCCATGCAGGACCGCGCTGGGCAGTCCCGCAGGCAACGCCGCAAGGGCAGCCAGCCGATCGGGACGGGTCGCCATCGAGCGCTGAGCCCACACCAGGCCGGTGGCGGGAGCTTTGCTGAGCCAGCTGCGCAGTTGCGCGACGATCGCGGGCCGCTGGGCCCGGCTGGTCCCGCCCAGGAGCGCATCCACCATGGACGACGCAACCTGCTGCTCGCCCCGTTCGACGGCGGCGATCATCTGCCACCGGCGCTCCCGTGCTGGCGGGTCATCGGCGCTGGCCTTGGTACCCAGCAGCCCGAGCCCGGCCAGCAACTGCGGCGCCTGTTCAGCAACCGCCAAGGCGGCGTATCCGCCCATGGACTGCCCGGCCAGTACCGCACGATCGACTCCGTTCGCGGCCAGTGCGGCCACCACCTGCCGGCCATAGCCGGTCAGACCCTCCTGGCTGGGCGGGCTAGCACCAAACCCGGGAGCATCGATGGCCAGAACCGGGATCTGGCTGAGCCGGCGCAGTACCGGCTGCCACATCTGTGAGTCCAGCGGGAACGCATGCAACAGCACCAACGGCAGGTCACCGGCCGGGCCGGACCGGTGGACCGCGAGTGGCCCGCTCATGACAGCCTCCGCCGCTGGAATTCGGTGAACTCGCCATGCCATTCGGTGGGCAGGTCACCGAATCCGGGCAGCACGGTGTCGACGATCTCGGTCAGCACCCGGTGGGTGTGAGTCTCCCCCACCCACAGATGCTTGGCGTCGTCGACGCCGGTCACCACCGCCTGCGGGATCCGGGCGAACCGTTGCTTGGCCGCCTCCGGTTGCAGGTAGTCATCATGCTCGGGTACCAGCACCCGCATCGGGCGGCCGAACTGTGCCCAATCGTCAAGGTCGGCGTCGGTGGCCCGATGCAACGGCGGTGACAGCAGAATGGCACCCTCGATACCGGGTTCATGACCATGCATCAACGCCAGTTCGGTGCCGAAGGACCAGCCCAGCAGCCATCGATTGGGCAGGTCGGCGAACTCGGCGTACTCCACAGCCGCCGCGACATCGAAGCGTTCGCCAACCCCTTCCTCGAAGGCGCCCTCACTGGTGCCGCGGGGACTGGAGGTGCCGCGGGTGTTGAACCGGAGCACCGCCAGGCCCGCGAGCGCGGGCAATCGCCACGCGGCCTTGCGCAGCACGTGGGAGTCCATGAAGCCCCCGTGTGTCGGCAGCGGGTGCAGCGTGATCAGGGTGCCTTGGATGTCTCGATCGACCGGGGTGGCGAGTTCACCCACCAGCCGTAGCCCGTCGGCGGTTTGCAGGTCGATGTCCTGGCGGCGGGCCGGCAGGATCGTCAAGGGACCGATTCGTGTGCTCATCGGCGCCAGCAATTGTTGTGCCAGTGGCGCCGTTCGGCCAGGCCTGCACCGGCACCGAAGATGTGGTCGCTGTTCCAGGCCACCAGGTGGGCGGTGCCCGGCTGGATCTCCTGCTGGCACCCGGGGCAGCGGTAGGTCTTGTCAGAGCCGGTCACTTCACGCACTCGCCATTGCATGCCGTCACGATCGGTTTCGGTCCGTTCAACACCGCGCCACAACGAGGCTACGTCGAGCTCGCGGTGCGGCTCGGTGTAGCGCCGTCGGCCCCTGCCCTTGACCACGGCCCTACTCACCTGACAGTGCACCATCGGCGATCAAGCGCGCGTACCAATGCCCGGAGTTCTTGATGGTGCGCCGTTGCGTGTCGTAGTCGACGCGCACGATCCCGAAACGCTTGCTGAAGCCGTAGGACCACTCGAAGTTGTCCATCAGCGACCATAGGAAGTAGCCCCGCACGTCGGCGCCCTGCGCCCGGGCCTGGGCAACGGCGCCGATATGAGAATGCAGGTAGGAGATCCGGTCAGCGTCCGGGACACTGCCGTCGGCAGCGACCTGATCGTCGAAGGCGGCACCGTTCTCGGTCACCATCATCGGCAACCCCGGGTACCGGTCATGAATGCGCATCAGCGACTCCACCAGTCCGGAAGGATCGATGTTCCAGCCCATCTGGGTGTATGGCCCGGGCTGCGGCAGGAACTGTACGTCATCAGCACCCACCCATGGGCTCGCGTCACTGTCACCGTGCCCATCGGCCTGTTCCGGCAGGCCTTCACCGTCGAACGCCGTCGCCCGGGATGTGGAGTAGTAGTTGATTCCGAGCACGTCCAGGCGCTGGGCGATCAGCTGCTCATCGCCTGGCAGCACAAAGGAGAAGTCGGTGATGGTGGCGACGTCGGTATGCAGATCCTCCGGGTAGCCTTCGCCGAGCAGCGGACCGAGGAAGATGCGGTTTCCCACCGCATCGATACGGCGCACGGCGTTTCGGTCGGCGGCACTGGTGGGATCGTCGGGGCGGACCACATGCAGGTTCAGCGTGATCGAGACCTGCGCCTGCTCCCCCAGTTCCTCCCGGATCGCCTGGGCTGCTAGACCGTGCGCGAGGTTGAGGTGGTGGGCGGCCGCCAGCGCCGCCGCAGGCTCTTTGCGGCCGGGGGCATGCACTCCGGAGGCGTACCCGAGGTAGGCGGCACACCAAGGCTCGTTCAGGGTGGTCCACAACTGCACCCGGTCACCGAGCTCACCAGCCACCAGTCGCGCATACTGCGCGAACGCGAGCGCGGTGTCCCGATTGGCCCAGCCGCCGGCGTCTTCCAGTTCCTGTGGCAGATCCCAGTGGTAGAGCGTGACCACCGGTGCGATCCCGGCCTCGATCAACGCATCGATCAGGCCGCTGTAGAAGGCCATGCCGGCGGGGTTCAAGCCACCGCTGCCGCCGGGTTGCACCCGCGGCCAGGAGATTGAGAACCGGTAGGCATTCAAGCCCAGCCGCACCATCAGCGCGACGTCCTCACGCCATCGGTGATAGTGGTCGTCGGCGATATCGCCGGTCTCACCGTTCAGGGTCTTGCCCGGGGTGTGGGCGAAGGTGTCCCAGATCGACGCCGTCCGGCCGTCTTCGGCGACCGCCCCCTCGATCTGGTAGGCCGCCGTCGCCGACCCCCACACAAAGTCAGCTGGAAACGCAATCGTCATGAGCCAGACCCTAGCGGCGTTCGGGCGAGACCGGGAGCGGGCTGGAGGCGTCAGCCGATTCGCTCGGCGCCTCGCAGGTCCGGACCCACGCGCAACAGCGTGGCCCGGTGACCAGCCCGGATGGCCCCGGCGGGGCGGCCGAGTTCGCTGTGGCCCAAGACCTGCGTGGGAACCGTGGCCGCCGAGAGCACGGCCTGATGCAGGGGTACGCCCGCCGCCACTGTGCGTCGGACGACATCCAGCAGGTGCGCGGTGCCGCCCGCGATGGAGCCACCCTCGGTGAGGCGCGCTACGCCGTCGGCAACACTGACCTCCTGGGTGCCCAGCTGGTACAGACCATCGGGCATGCCCGCGGCAGCCATGGCGTCGGTGACCAGCGCGATGTTCTCGGCGCCGACCATCGAAAAGACCTCGGCGACCAGTTCTGGCGCCAGATGGGTGCCGTCGGCAACCAGTTCAACCACCACGTCTCCGTTGCTGGCAGCCGCCAGCGCTACCGGTACCGGACCTGGATTGCGATGGTGCATCGGCGGCATTCCGTTGCACAAATGCGTCACCGTCGCGCGCGGCGAGCGGGCGCCGTCGAACATCGTTGAGGTGGCGCCGAGCACCTGTCGCATCACCGAGGCCGAGGAATCGGTATGACCCCACGATGGCAGCGCACCACCATCGATGAGCGCAGCCACGACACCGTCGGACCCCAGCACCCCCGGCTGCTCGGGAGCCACCGTCATGGTGACCACATGCCCGCGTCCCAGTCTCAGCAGCCGAGAGGTCAGCTCCGCGTCCGGGGCGATGATCAGCTCCGGATCCTGCGCACCGCAGCGTGCCACCGAGAGGAACGGTCCCTCCAGGTGGATGCCGGCGATCTCACCGGCATCGGCCGCATCCGCAAGCAAGCTGACGCGTTCAGCGAGGGTGTCTGGCGCCGCCGTCACTAGCGACGCGACCACACCGGTGGTGCCGTGATCACGGTGCTCGTTCACCGCGACGCGCACCCGGTCCAGGTCGGTGGCGTCCGGGAACGAGGCTCCACCACCACCATGGTTGTGCAGGTCCACCAAGCCGGGAAGCACATAGCCCGAATCGGGCTCGGTGGCACCCACCTGCTCCCCCAGGCCTGCGGCGCGGGCGTCGTGCGCCGATCCCACCCAGCTGATCACACCGTCGTCGATGGCGACCACGCCATCGGTGAGCACGGTCTCGGGGGTCACTACCTGGCCACGAACGATCATCTAAAACAGCCTCGCTTCAACGTCGTCGACACCGCGCATCGCGTCATAGTCCAGCACCATGCAGCGAATGCCACGGTCGGTTGCCAGTACCCGCGCTTGCGGCTTGATCTCCTGCGCTGCGAATACCCCGGCGACCGGCGTCAGCAGCGGATCGCGGTTCAGCAATTCCAGGTAGCGGGTCAATTGCTCCACGCCGTCGATGTCGCCACGACGTTTGATCTCAACGGCAACATGGCCCTTCGGGGCGCGCGCAAGGATGTCAACCGGACCGATCGCCGTCGGGAATTCCCGGCGTACCAGCGTGTGCCCCTCACCCAGCAACGCCACCTGCTCGGCCAGCAACTGCTGCAGGTGCGCCTCCACGCCGTCTTTGACCAGGCCGGGGTCGACCCCGAGGTCGAAGCTGGAGTCGGAGAACACCTCGTGCAGGTGCACTTCCAGCCGGTCGTCGGTCTTGGCGTGCTGCACCGTCCAGACGCCGGTGACGCCCGCCGCGGCCTGCTCGGTACTGGGATCACTGAGCGCGAGCCGACACGGCGGCGACATCCAGTTCAGCGGCTTGTAGGAACCGCCGTCGGAGTGCACCAGGACCGAGCCGTCGGCCTTGACCAACAGCACCCTGCGAGCCAGGGGAAGGTGGGCGCTCAATCGACCCGAGTAGACGACCGAACAATCGGCCACGACGATACGCATCGTGGTTCAGGCTATCGCCCCGACGCACCGGGCACGAACGCGCGGTTAGCGCCGTCATAGGCTGCCGAACGCGGCCTTCCGGTCGCCAAAACCGGCTTTAGCGACCGCCATGCCGCGCTCGGCGGTGGGGGTGGGGTGGGGGTGTTAAAGCACCTGGCCGTAGCGGGTGCCGGGTGGCCTGGCCTCCAGCCAGGACACCAGTCCCTCGAATGCCGCCGGGCGAGCCGAGAGCACCACCTGTTCACCGTCGTGGCTGCACAGGGCCTGCACCACCGGATGCCCATCCTGGCTGGTCACGGTCCGCTCCACCACGCTCAGGCCGGCCCGCGCCCAGGCGTAACGCGGCCTGCGGGAGAGCGAGACCACTTCGAACCACACCAACTGATCACGGGTGTAGGTGGCGATACCGGGATGCCAGTGGTTGCCGGAACGCAAAGCGCATTCGAACGAACCAACCCGGGCCGCGATCGTCCGCAGCCGCCAACCGAAGAGACCGATCAACCCGATCGCAAGCAGCGCGACCACCACGACGATGGTCAACGCTGTAGTCATCGGTCAGTCGCCGCTATCGAGGCTGGTGGTGTCCAGAACCACGGTCACCCGGTCGGAGTCGACCGAGAAGAAGCCACCTTCGACCTCAATCTCGACCGCCTCCCCTGATACCGGCTTGACGGTGACCACACCCGGGTGCAGCACCGACAGCACCGGCTGGTGGCCCGGCAGCACACCCATCGACCCTTCGGCCGCGGGCGCGCTCACCATCGACGCCTCGCCCTCCCAGAGGATGTGGGTCGGCCCGACCACCTCAACCTGCATCGGCACGTCAGCCAAGCTCCTTCTGGATCTGCGCCCAGTTCCGCTCCAGGTCGTCCAAGCCACCGATGTTGAAGAACGCGCGCTCGGTGACGTGGTCGTACTCACCGTTGGCGATCTTGTCGAACGCTTCGATGGTGTCCGCCATCGGCACGGTGGACCCGGCCACGCCGGTGAACTTCTCCGCCATGTAGGTGTTCTGCGACAAGAACTGTTCGATACGGCGGGCTCGGTTCACGGTGATCTTGTCCTCTTCGGACAGTTCATCGACACCGAGAATCGCGATGATGTCCTGCAGTTCCTTGTTCTTCTGCAGAATCGACTTGACCTGGTTGGCGACCCGGTAGTGCTCCTCACCCACATAGCGCGGGTCCAGGATCCGAGAGGTCGACGCCAGCGGGTCAACCGCCGGGTAGAGACCACGCGAGGCGATCTCACGGGAGAGGTTGGTGGTGGCGTCCAGGTGCGCGAACGTGGTCGCGGGTGCCGGGTCGGTGTAGTCGTCAGCGGGCACGTAAATGGCCTGCAGCGAGGTGATCGAGTGACCACGAGTGGAGGTGATGCGCTCCTGCAACTGGCCCATCTCATCGGCCAGGTTGGGCTGGTATCCCACCGCCGAGGGCATCCGGCCCAGCAGCGTGGAGACCTCCGAACCGGCCTGGGTGAACCGGAAGATGTTGTCGATGAACAGCAACACGTCCTGGTTCTGCACATCGCGGAAGTACTCCGCCATGGTCAGCGCCGACAGCGCCACCCGCAACCGCGTGCCCGGCGGCTCGTCCATCTGTCCGAAGACCAGGGCGGTCTTGTCGAAGACTCCGGCTTCTTCCATCTCACCGATCAGGTCGTTACCTTCACGGGTACGCTCACCGACGCCGGCGAACACTGACACACCGCCGTGATCCTGCGCCACACGCTGGATCATTTCCTGGATCAGCACGGTCTTGCCGACACCGGCACCACCGAACAGGCCGATCTTTCCACCCTGGACGTACGGGGTGAGCAGGTCGATGACCTTGATCCCGGTCTCAAACATCTCGGTCTTGGACTCGAGCTGGTCGAATGGCGGGGGGGTGCGATGGATCGGCCAGCGTTCGTTGACCTCCAGCGTCTCGCCCTCACCGAGGTTGAGCGCCTCGCCGATGACGTTGAACACCTTGCCCTTGGTGATGTCGCCCACGGGCACGCTGATCGGCTCACCGGTGTCACGGACCTCGGCCCCGCGGACCAGGCCGTCGGTCGGCTTGAGCGCGATCGCGCGGACGATGTTGTCACCCAGGTGCTGTTCGACCTCCAGGGTCATCTCCACCGCTTGACCGCCTTCACCCTGGGACAGGTCGATGGTGGTCTTGAGCGCGTTGTAGATGTCGGGCAGTTCCTCGGGTGGGAACTCGATGTCGACGACGGGGCCGATCACGCGAGCGACGCGGCCGACGGCGGGACTCTTTGCGGTGTCCGGCGCGGAGGTGGCGGTGGCGGTCATGATGTGTGTCCTCGTTCTTTCAGGCGCTCAGCTGGCAGCCAGGGCATCGGCCCCGGAGACGATCTCGCTGATCTCCTGGGTGATCTCGGCCTGGCGGGCGGTGTTCTTCAGGCGGGTGTAGGTGCGGATGAGGTCTTCGGCGTTGTCGACGGCGGTCCGCATCGCACGCTGCCGGGCGGCGAGCTCCGACGCCGAGGCCTGCAGCAGCGCGTTGTAGATGCGGCTGCGGATGTAACGCGGTAACAACGCATCCAGCACGTGTGCTTCATCGGGCTCGAACTCATACAGCGGCGCCAGGCCCTCACCGGGCTCGGCGACACCGTCGACGACCTCCAGCGGCAGCATTCGAATAACCTGCGGCTCCTGGGTCACCATGGAGCGGAACCGGGTGTAGACCACATGCAGTTCCGCCACGCCCCCGGCGTCGGCGGGTGCCGCGAACGCCTCCAGCAGGGTGTCGGCGACCTCGGTGGCGACCTCGACCTTGGGGTTATCCGAATCCCCGGTCCAGGACTGGACGATCGGGACGTTGCGGAAGGTGTAGAAACCCACACCACGGCGGCCGGTCACGTACAACGCGACCTCTTTGCCTTCCTCGCGCAACTGGTCACGCAGACGCTCGGCTTCACGCAGCAGCGTGGCCGAGTACGCGCCCGCCATGCCGCGGTCGGCCGTCACGACCAGCACTGCCACCCGGTTGGTGTCGGTGCGCTCGGTGGTAAGCCGGTGCTGCACATTGCTGTGGGTGGCGACGGCGGAGACCGCCCGGGTGATGGCGCGGGTGTAGGGCGCAGCTTCGGTGGCGCGCTGGCGCGCCTTGCTGATCCGGGAGGCGGCGATGAGCTCCATCGCCCGGAACATCTTCTTCAGCGTCTCAGTGGATTTGATCCGCTGGTTGTATACCCGCTGCTGACCTGCCATGGATCAGCCCCGCTTCTGCCGGACGATCTGCTCCTGGTCGATGTCCACCTCTTCACCGTCGCCGCCGGACTCTTCACCGGTCAGCGCGGTGCCATCGCTGCTGCGGAAGGTTGAACGGAACTTGTCCACCTCAACCTCGAGCGTGGCAATCGTGTCATCGTCCAGCTTGCCGGACTCGATGATCGTGCCCAGCACGTCACTGTGGCGGCGCAGGTGATCGATCAGACCAGATTCGAAGCGGCGCACGTCGGAAAGCTCGACGTCGTCGAAATAGCCCTTGGTGCCGGCCCAGATCGAGACGACCTGCTCTTCGACTGGATACGGGGTGTACTGCGGCTGCTTGAGCAGCTCCATGAGGCGGGCACCACGGGTCAGCTGCTGGCGGGAAGCGGCGTCCAGGTCGGAGGCGAACATCGCGAACGCCTGCAGCGACCGGTACTGGGCCAGGTCCAGCTTCAGCGTTCCGGAGACCGACTTCATCGCCTTGACCTGGGCGTCACCACCCACGCGGGACACCGAGATGCCGACGTCGACGGCGGGCCGCTGACCGGCGTTGAACAGATCGGACTGCAGGAAGATCTGGCCATCGGTGATCGAGATGACGTTGGTCGGGATGTAGGCCGAGACGTCGTTGGCCTTGGTCTCGATGATCGGCAGACCGGTCATCGACCCGGCACCCAGATCATCGGAGAGCTTGGCGCAGCGCTCCAGCAGACGCGAGTGCAGGTAGAACACGTCACCGGGATAGGCCTCGCGGCCCGGCGGGCGGCGCAGCAACAGCGACACCGCGCGGTAGGCCTCGGCCTGCTTCGACAGGTCGTCGAACACGATCAGCACGTGCTTGCCCTGATACATCCAGTGCTGGCCGATGGCCGATCCGGTATAGGGGGCGATGTACTTGAACCCGGCTGGGTCGGACGCCGGGGCGGCGACGATGGTGGTGTACTCCAGCGCTCCGGCCTCTTCCAGGGCACCGCGCACCGAGGCGATGGTGGAACCCTTCTGGCCGATGGCAACGTAGATGCAGCGCACCTGCTTGTTCACATCGCCGGAGTCCCAGTTGGCCTTCTGGTTGATGATCGTGTCCAGCGCGATCGCCGTCTTGCCGGTCTGCCGGTCGCCGATGATCAGCTGCCGCTGGCCGCGACCGATCGGGATCATGGCGTCGATGGACTTCAACCCGGTCTGCAGCGGCTCGTGCACGCTCTTGCGCTCCATCACGCCTGCAGCCTGGAGCTCGAGTGCCCGGCGACCCTCTTCTTCGATCTCGCCCAGACCATCGATCGGGTTACCCAGCGGGTCCACCACACGACCGAGATAGCCCTCGCCGACCGCGACCGAGAGCACCTCGCCGGTCCGGCGGACCTGCTGACCCTCTTCGATGCCGTCGAACTCGCCCAGGACAACGACGCCGATCTCGCGGACGTCAAGGTTCTGCGCCAGCCCGAGGGTGCCGTCCTCGAAGGTCAGCAGCTCGTTGGCCATGGTGCCGGGCAGGCCCTCGACGTAGGCGATGCCGTCGGCGGCAAGCGTGACGGTACCGACCTCCTCGCGGGCGCTCGCGGCCGGAGTGTACGAGCTCACGAAACTATCCAGCGCGGCCCGGATCTCGTCGGGCTTGATGCTCAGATCGGTCATCTGGAGATCTTCCTTTGGTTTCTCATCTGAAGACGGGGTCAGCCGGCCAGGCGCCGGCGAGCGTTGTCGAGTCGGGCGCCGATGGTGGCATCGACCACCTCATCGCCGACCTGGATCCGGAGGCCACCCATGACTCCCTGATCGACTGCGATATTGAGTTGAACGTCGCGTCCATAGGCACCGGCGAGGATTCCGGAGAGCCGGTCCTGCTGAGCCGTGGTCATCGGGATGGCGGAGGTCACCACCGCTACCAGCTGCTGGCGACGGCGGGCCGCGAGCTCACTGATCCGATTCAGCGCCGCGCTCAGCGAGCGAGCCCGCAACGAGGCGACCGCGCGAGTGACCAGTGCTTGCGCCTGAGTGCCCAGTCGGCCGCCGACGGTGTCGGTGAACAGGGTGACCCGGCGCTGCGCGCTGGCGTCACGGTCACCGAGAGCGAACCGCAGTTCCCGTTGCTCCGCCAGCATCCGGGTCAGCCGGAACACGTCCTCTTCCAACTGGGTCAGCTGATCGTCTGCCTGCGCGGCGGCGAGATAGGAATCGGTCGCCAACTCATCGACCGAATCCGCCAGATCGGTGTCGGCGGACCAGCGACTACGGACCATTCCCGAAACCAGGTCCAGCACCGGCTCGGCAACCTTGTTCCCGAGGATCTGGGCAACCACCGCGGCTTTGTCGTCGCCGGCCCGGGTTGGTTCGGTCAATGCACGACGCAGCCCGGCGGAATGGTCGAGAGCGTCGACGACGGCGAAGAGCTGTTCACCATAGTCAGCGGCACTCGCGCCGGCCTGCCGCAGCACCGGCTCCCACCGGTCCGTCGCGGCCTGCAGGCTCGCCTGGCTGGTGGCGCGCATCAGGCCTTGCCCGCCTCGGATGGACCGGAGGAGTCGGTTGCCAGGCTGCCCTCAAGCTCATCCAGGAACCGGTCGATCACCCGGGACTGACGGGCGTCGTCGGCCAGCGACTCACCGACGATCCGTGAGGCGAGCTCGGTAGCCAGGCCACCGACCTCTTCGCGCAGCGAATTGACCGCTGCCGACCTCTCGGCCTCGATCTGGCGCTGCGCGGCCTCCACGATGCGAGCAGCCTCGGCCTGCGCCTTGGTGCGGGCTTCGGCAACGATCGCAGCACCGTCGGCGCTCGCCTCATCCTTGATGCCGGCAGCCGCATCCCGGGCTTCGTTCAGCTCGGCTTCGGTCTGCGCCTTGGCATCGGCCGCCTCGGCCTGCACCTTCTCAGCCAGCGCGATGCCACCCTCGATCTTGGCGGAACGCTCATCGAGAATCGCGTTTAGCCTGGGCAGCAGGTACTTGAAGAAGAAGAAGGCGATAGGCACCAACGCCACCAGGGACCACAGAATGTCGTACCCGGGTGGGATGAAGAGGGCGATGCCCTCGGGGGCATGTGCGGTGATCATGGACTCTCCGATGCTCCGAGCTGGAGCGGGTCGATTAGAACAGGAAGCCGGCCACGATGCCGAGCAGCGCCAGCACCTCGATCAGACCGACACCGATCATCATGTTGACGAACAGCCGGCCCTGGAGTTCGGGCTGGCGGGCAATGGCCTGCTGCGTCTGACCGATCATGATGCCCAGTCCGATACCGGGGCCGATCGCGGCGAGGCCGTAACCGATGGTGGCGAGGTCACCTTCCACTGCATTTCCTTCCTTGGGTGACGCTCACGGTGAGCGCCATCTTGGGTCTAGCGATTGTTGTTGGCTTGGTTAGCGCGATGGCCGAGGCTCAGTGCCCCTCCTCCAACGCGAAGTTCAGGTAGATCGAGGACAGCAAGGTGAAGATGAACGCCTGCAACACGGCGACGAACACCTCGAAGACGGTGATGAAGATCGCTCCGGCGTAGGTGAGGACGCCGATGGGCCGCATGGCCCACGAGTCGGCGTACAACAGCAGGAAGTCGGTAGCGACGAAGCACAGCACCAGCATGATGTGCCCGGCCATCATGTTGGCCACCAGCCGCAGCATCAGCGTCGCCGGCCGGATCACGAACACCTGCAGGAACTCGATCGGAGTCAGCAGGACCAGGATCGGCAACGGCACCCCGGCCGGGACCAGCTGCTGCTTCAGGTACCTGCCGACGCCGTGGGCGCGGACTCCGGCCACCAGGTAGGCGCCGAACACCCACAACGCCAGCAGCATGGGCAAGCCCATACGGGAGGTGCCGGCCAGATTCAGCAGCGGCACGATACCGGCGAGGTTCATCGCCAGGATCGAGAAGAAGATGACGGTCAGCATGCCGATGTACGGCTTGGCCCGGTCCTTGCCCAGGGTCTGCTCGGCGATCTGCACCCGCACGAAGTCCAGACCCATCTCCACCAGGCTCTGACCCCGGCCCGGGACCAGCTTGGCCCGGCGGACAGCCAGCCACAGGAGCAGTAGCAGCAGCGCGGCGACAATCAACCGGATCAGCATCACCCGGTCGAACGCCCACCAGGAGTTGAAGTCTCCCCAGATCATCGGCGGGAAGAAGTCGTTCACCGTGGGTAGGTGCGGACCCGCCTGTTCGCCTTCAGGCTCGGCAAGGACAGGCGCGAGGCTCAGCGGCGTAAACAGCGTGCACTCCTGCGGGTCGTGGGCTCGGCACACATCGTGCTCTCACACGATCTGCACCACAACATTCTGCCGCTGACAACATCGTTCGTCGTTAGCGGCGCAATGCTGCTCCGGCGGGCGGGATCTGGCCAAACCCTACCGGATCTGGCACGCCTGGAAGACCGTTCATGATGGCGTAGCGGGGCGGACGGGGCCGGATCCGTCACCATCGCCGTCGTCGGGGGCATCCAGCCCTTGCAAATCCGCCTTTGCGGCACCCTGGGAGGGTTTTGCTTCCGCGTCAGGTGTGACGCGACTCACCTGGTCGGTTGCGGCGTCGACGTAGGGCATGCGCGTGGTGGCCACCGACCAGATCTCAATGGCGATAGCCCCGAGCACAACCGCGACCAGGGTGCCGAAGAACACTCCGCGATGGTAGAAATCCTGGTTGGCAAGCCACAGCATGATCAGCACCACCAGCACCAGCTTCAGGATCCACCCGCCCAGCAGCACCACCTGTAGCAATTCCGGGCCCCGCCCGGCCACCAACCGCAGCAGCGCGATGGTGGTGAATGTGAACGCCAAGCCGAATCCGGCCGCCATCAGCGCACCCCAGGCACCCGCGGCCTGCGCGACCAGGAGCCCGATGCCCACGCCCACGACGGCTGCGATCCCGGTCAAGGTCAGCAGTCGGCGCTGCACCTGACGGAACAGGTCGATCATGGCGGTAGTCCGCACAGGTGGATCATTGAACATCGCTGGCATGAACCTAAGCGTTGCACGCCGCCATCGCACCGGTTACCGATCGCGCTGCGGCTTCGGCTGGCTGGGCAGCCGGAGCGTGGCCCAGATCGCCGCCAGGATTCCGACGACGGTGACCACGATCACTAGCGGCAGTGGCAGTGCCGCTACCGACACCGCGCTGAGCGCCACCACGAACGTCCACACATACATGATCAGCACCGCGCGTCGATGGCTGTGGCCGAAGTCCAGCAGCCGATGGTGCAGATGCATCCGGTCGGGATGGAACGGCGACTTACCCGCGCCGAGACGGCGGATGACGGCCAACCCCATGTCCAACAGCGGTAGCAGCAACACCGCGACCGGCAGCAGGATCGGCAGGAAGGCGGGCAGCGCGGTTCCGATCTCGGTCACGGCGGGGTCGATCTGCCCGGTCACCAGAATCGATGCTGCGGCCATCGTCAGCCCCAGGAACATCGCGCCGGAGTCCCCCATGAAGATCCGGGCCGGGTAGAAGTTGTGCGGCAAGAACCCTAGGCACACCCCGACGACGCACGCCATGACGGCGGTGGCCAGGTCGGAATAGTCGGTGGGGTTTCGGCTGATGGTGAGCAGGTAGGTGTAGCTAAAGAACGCCAGTCCACCGATCGCGATCACCCCGGCGGCAAGACCGTCGAGACCATCGACGAAGTTGACCGCATTGATCGCCACGACCACAACCACCACGGTGACGACCAGTGACAGGCGCGCCGAGCCTATGGTCAGCCCGAACACCGGGAACTGAATCAGCTGCACACCCTGCCAAGCCATGAATCCGGCGGCCAGGATCTGGCCGACGAGTTTGGTGATCCAGTCGAGGTCCCAGATGTCGTCGGCCACTCCCAGCAGGCACACGACCGCAGCGGAACCGAGGATGGCCCACGGCAACGGTTCGGCGAAGGCGCGTTCGAGGAATCCCATCTGGGACGCGATCACCAGGGTGACGGCGAATCCGATCAGCATGGCGACTCCGCCCAGGCGTGGGATCGGCGCGGTGTGCACATCCCTGGCCCGCAGCGGAGTCATGGCGTGAGTCCGCTCCGCCAGCACGCGCGCCAGTGGCGTCGTGAGATAGGTCACCACGGCTGCGATGACCATCAGGAGCAGGTAGATCCTCATTGCTCTGTGCTCAGGCCTCTGGCTCCACCAGTCCCAGTTCCTCGGCACTGAGCGCACCCGCCCGAACTATCCGGACCTCACCGGTGGCGTCCAGAATCGTCGAGGCGACACCTCCCGGGGAGTCGCCTGCGTCGAGGTACAGCCGCACGGAGGTACCCAGCATCGATGCGGCCTGGGCCACTGAGGTTGCGGCCGGGGAGCCGGTGGTGTTGGCCGAGGAGACCGCCAGCGGCCCGGTTCGCCGCAGCAGGGCCAGCGCAAGTTCATGGTCGGGCATCCGCAATGCCACACTGCCGTTGGTGTCCCCCAGATCCCATTGCAGCGATGGTTGGGCCTGGCAGATCACGGTCAGCGGACCGGGCCAGTGCCGTTCCACCAGCTCCCGCACCTGCGGTGGCACATCGGTGGCCAGGCCGTCGAGGGTGCGCAGGTCACCGATCAGCACCGGCGGCGGCATCTGACGCCCCCGGCCCTTGGCCGCCAGCAAGGCCTGCACCGCCTCTGGCTGGAACGCGTCTGCAGCAATGCCGTAGACGGTGTCGGTGGGCATCACCACCAACGCTCCACCTGCCAGCGCCCGGGTTGCCTCGTCGACGTGGGGCCACCAGGTGGCCGGGTCGGTGCAGTCGCGCGGTTCGATCACGGCGTAGATCCTCCCACGGTCCTACCCTGCTCGTGTGGGTCCGGACATCTGCAAACAGCTGGGGTCGAGAAAGCTGCGCATCTCCTTGTTCCTCGCGGCCTGCGCCCTGAACATCTACGCCCTCTATGCGCCTCGGATACCTGGACCAGATGGAGTACCAGGAGTCGACAAGGTAGCGCACATCGCGATCTTCGCACTCGTGATGGTCACCGGGATGGCAGCAGGGATCGGACTGCGCACGCTGCTCGTTGCGCTGCTGCTGCAGACCCTCGCCTCCGAGGTCTCGCAGCACCTGTTCGTGTCCGGCCGCACGGGAGACGTCTGGGATGCGGCAGCAGACCTGGCCGGGATCGGCCTGGGATGGGCCGCCGGGAACTGGCTGCTCGGCAACTACCGGCCGGCACGGGTCAGGCTGGATGCCGCCGGGCCCACAGGTAGCGATCACGACCGGTGAGATCGACACCGGTTCCGACCTCGGCGAACACCGCCGTGGCCAGTGCCACAGCCCGGGCTTGACCCCCCTGGCTCTCGGCATGCTCCATCACCAGCAGCCCCCCGGGCCGCAGCAACCTAGCGGCCGCTTGTACGACCGCGCTGGGCACCGCCATTCCGTCCAGCCCACCCCCGTACAACGCCAGATCAGGGTCGTGATCGGCGACCTCCGGGTCGATCGGTACAGCGTCCGGGGGGATGTATGGCGGATTCGCCACCACCACGTCAACGGTGCTATCGGCGTGGGCCAGCAGGCTGGGTTCGCAGACATCCCCCTGCTCAACCCGGACCCGTCCGGCGACATCGGCGAGATTCCGAGTAGCCAGGGCTACTGCAGCATCGTCGGCGTCGATGGCGATGACCCGGGCGGATGTCTCACCTGCGACCGAGACAGCGATCGCACCCGAGCCGGTACACAGGTCCACCACCAGCGCCTGCGCCGGATCGGGTAGACCTTCCACCTCGGCAATGGCAACCCCGGCAACCACCTCGGTCTCGGGGCGTGGGACGAACACACCCGGCATCATCGCCAACGTGGCATACCGGAACACCGCAGAACCGACGATCTGTTGCAGCGGCTCACGCCGACGACGACGTTCAACCAGGTCCGTGAACCGGGTGACCTGCTCGGCACTGACTTGGGGAGCGAACGCCAATTCCAGCCGCGGCAGTCCCAGGCAGTACTCGGCCAGGGCCAGGGCATCACGCTGCGGTGAGGCGACTCCGGCCTCTGCCAGCACTGATGTCGCGCCATCGATCAGCTGACGCATGGATAGCGGCGGGCTCACTCCTGGGCTCACTCCTGGGGCGCGGCTAGCCGTTCGGCCTCATCCATGGACACCGCCGAGGCGATGACCGGGCCCAGGTCGCCGTCGAGGACCTGATCGAGGTTGTAGGCCTTGTAGCCGGTGCGGTGATCGGCGATCCGGTTCTCGGGGAAGTTGTAAGTCCGAATACGTTCGGACCGGTCCACGGTGCGCACCTGGGAACGACGAACATCGGCCGCAGCCGCCTCGGCCTCTTCCTTGCGCGCGGCCAGCAACCGTGCCCGTAGCACCCGCATCGCAGCTTCACGATTCTGCAGTTGGGACTTCTCGTTCTGCATGGACACCACGATGCCGGTCGGCTCGTGCGTGATGCGTACCGCCGAGTCCGTGGTGTTCACGCTCTGCCCGCCAGGGCCGGAGGAACGGTAGACGTCGATCCGCAGATCGTTGGGATCGATCTCGATCTCGCCTGGGTCCTCGACTTCGGGCAGCACCAGCACCCCGGCGGCGGAGGTGTGGATACGGCCCTGGGACTCGGTGACCGGCACCCGCTGCACCCGGTGGACCCCGCCTTCGTATTTCAGGTGCGCCCAGACGCCGTCGGCCGGTTCATCAATGCTGCGCGCCTTGACCGCGACCGAGACATCCTTGTAGCCGCCGAGATCGGATTCGGTTCCCTCCAGCAGCTGGGTACTCCACCCTTGGCGCTCGGCGTAACGCAGGTACATCCGCAGCAAGTCGCCAGCGAACAGTGCCGACTCCTCACCGCCCTCACCCGCTTTGACCTGCAGGATGACATCCCGGCCGTCGTCGGGATCACGCGGGATCAGCCGGGTCCGCAATGCTTCGCTGGCGTCATTGGCTACGGCCTCCAACGCCGGCAACTCCTGCGCGAAGGACTCGTCGGCCTGTGCCAGCTCACGAGCCGCCTCGACATCATCGACGGCGCTGCGCCAATCGCGATAGGCACGCACCACTCCGCCCAGCTCGGAGTACCTCCGACCCAGGGTCCGGGCCCGGTTGGTGTCGGCGTGTACCGCTGGATCGGCTAGCGCCGTCTCGATCTGTGCGTACTCGTCCAGCAGCGGGCCTACCGCGGCGAACTCCTCAGCCATGGGATGGCCCGCTCAGGCCAGGTCGCCCGCCGCAGCCCGATTGACTGCGAGCAAGAACTCGGCGTTGGAACCGCTCTGGCCCAGGCGGCCGAGCAGGGTCTGGGTAGCGCTCTGCGCATCCATACCCTCCAGGATTCGGCGGACCTTGCCGGTGACGGACAATTCATCGGGGGTCAGCAGCAGATCCTCGCGGCGGGTGCCGGAGGCTTGCGGGTCAACCAATGCCGGGTGCCGGGAGTCGGCGCCGTCCCGGACCAGCCTCACCTCACAGTTCTCGGTACCGAAGAACTCCTCCAGGATCAGCTCGTCCACCAGGGAGCCCGAATCCACCCGGGCGGTCGCGACAATGGTGAGCGAACCGCCGTTCTCGATGTTGCGCGCCGCACCGAAGAATGCCTTCGCCGGGTGCAGCGCGGCCGAATCGACCGGTGCCGAGGCCCGGCCAGCTGGAGTTGCAGCATTGTAGGCGCGGGACAGACCGGTCAGCGAATCGAGCAGGACCACCACATCCTGTCCCAGCTCGACGAGCCGTTTCGCGCGCTCGATGGCAAGTTCGGACACCGAGGTGTGGTCACTGGCCGGGCGGTCGAAGGTCGACGCGACCACTTCACCGGCAACTTGACGCTGCCATTGGGTGACCTCCTCCGGGCGCTGGTCGATCAGCACGGCCATCAGGTGTGCTTCGGGATGGTTGGCCGTGATCGCACCCGCCATCTCCAACAGCGTCTGCGTGCGCCCGGATCGGGGCGGGGCCAGGATCAGGGACCGCTGGCCTTTGCCCATCGGTGCCACGATGTCGATGGCACGTCCGGTCAGCTGGCGAGCGGTGGTCTCCAGCGTGAGTCGCTCATCGGGATACATCGGGATCAAGGCATCGAACTCGGGCCGCGCCTGCGCATCCTCGACCGGGGCGCCGTTGACCGAGTCCAGGCGCACCAAGGCATTGAACTTCTGTCGTTGCGTCTCACCTTCGCGCGGCTGCCGCACCGCACCGGCGATCGCATCACCACGCCGCAGACCCGATTTCTTGACCTGGCCCAGGGAGACGTAGACATCACTGGCGCCCGGGAGATAGCCGCTGGTGCGAACGAAAGCGTAGTTCTCCAGCACGTCCAGGATGCCGGCCACCGGGATGAGCACGTCGTCCTCAAGGATCTCCGGCTCGTCCGCGCCACCGCCATCGCGGCCGGTCTGCCTGCGCTTGCGGTCCCGGTACCGATCCCGGCCACGGCGCCTGCGACCCGACCGCTCATCGTCACCGTCGCCGTCCTCGGGGGTGTCCCGATTCGGCTCGGCATTGCCCTGTCCTCGCGTGGCACGCCGCGCACCGCGGCCCGCATCGTCCTTGGGGCGTTCGGCCGGTTCCGGGAACTGGATGATCTCGTCCAGGGAGACGGTCTTGGGGTCCGCGCCGTCCTGGCCTGCGGATGTGTTGTCCTGCTTGGCGGCCGCGCTGTCCTGCCCGACGGCCGCGCTGCGGCCACCCCGGCCGGTCTTGGCCTCAGGAGCCCGCTGCGGAGACTGACCCTCGCCCCGAGCCGAGGCGTTCTTGCTGCGGGGCTGCCCGGATTTGGCGGGTGCCCGGGTCTTGCCCTTGGCTTGCGAACGCCCCGACGCCTGACCGGAGCCGGTCTGCTCGGCGCGTGCCGATTCTGGCCTATCCGCCTCGGCAGGGGTATCCGGCGACGTAGTGCGGCGTTGGCCGTTGCTGCGCCGCCGTTCGCGGATTGCCTCGACCAGATCGTTCTTGCGCATCTTGGAGATGCCGCTGATTCCCATGCGGCTGGCCAACGCCTGCAACTCAGGCATGCGCAGGTCTGTGAGCGACGCCTGCGCTGGCGCCGCGGTCTCGGTGGTCTCGGTCACGCCGATCCTTCGTCAGAGTTGGGGTGCGGACGCGCCAATATCGGCAACGGTCCGCCCGATACGGCACCCGGCTTCGGCGCATCCGCGCCGGCTCGTTGTGCCTTCCAGAGCGTACCAGTGTTCGCTAGCCGGACACGAGCCACGACACGGGCGCGACTACTGTGCCACCACCCGTGCGCCGATGCGATCCAGGGCCCGGTCCCGCACCTGCCACTGTGGGCCCGCCAACGCCGGCAGATGGGGATCGGAGGGTCCTGCTCGCAGTACCAGTACGCTCGGTCCCGCCCCGGAAATGGTCGCTGCATGCCCGTGCTCACGAAGCCGGGCCACCAGGGCATAGGACTCGGTCATCACCGGCTCGCGGTAACGCTGATGCAGCCAGTCCGCAGTGGCAGGCAGGAGCAAGTCTCCGCGGTGACACAGCGCCAGCGTCAGCAGCCCGGTTCGCGCCGAATTGCTCACCGCATCGGCGTGCGGCACCGTGGCCGGCAGGCTGTTCCGGGCGGTCGAGGTCGCCAACCGGTTCGATGGGACCAAGATCGTCGTAGCGATGTCGTCCATGACGGGCAGCCGGGCTGCATGCTGCCCCTGCGAATCGGCCCAGGCGATGGTCGCGGCCCCGTACAACGCAGGAGCGGCGTTGTCCGGATGACCTTCGAACTCCGAGGCCAGCGCGAGCAGCTCTTGGTCGCCAAGGTTCTCCGGAGCATCTACCAGCGCCCGGGCGGCCACCAGACCCGCGACCACGGCTGCGGCACTGGAGCCCAAGCCCCGGCCATGCGGAATGGCATTGACGCAGCGCAACTCCAGACCGGCTTGCGGGGCACCCAGAAAGTCCAGGCCGGCTCGGATCGCGCGGACCACCAGGTGATCGTCACCGGTCGGCACCTCCCCCGCGCCCTGGCCTTCGACCTCGACCCGAGTGGCCCCCGTGGTCGCACGAACGTGCACCACGTCGTGTAACCGCAGCGCTACCCCGAAGGCGTCGAAACCCGGCCCGAGGTTCGCGCTGGTCGCGGGTACCGCCACTTTGACATGGTCCGCCACCAGGCGCATCAGTCCCCCTCGACCCGAAGTACCGAGGTGATTGCGGTGACCGGCCCCAACGCTCCCACGTCGGCGACGGCCGCGGCCAGCGCCGCCTCACTGGCCCGGTGGGTGACCAGAACCAGGCTGGCGGTGCCATCAGCGGCAGCCACCTGGCGCAACGACTCCAGCGATACCTCGTGCCGCGCCACCACCCGCGCGATCTCGGCGAGAACACCCGCACGATCGGCCACGTCCAGCCGGATCAGGTACCTGGTCTGAACCGTACCGGCAGGTTGCAGCGGCAGGGCCGCATAGTTGGACTCGTTCGGCGGATTGGCACCGGCGGCTCGCAACCGCCCGACCGCGACAAGATCTCCCAGCACCGCCGATGCCGTGGGCGCGCCACCGGCGCCGGGCCCGTAGAACATCAACGTGCCGGCGGCGTGCGCCTCGATGAACACCGCATTGAAGGCACCATGAACGCTGGCTAGCGGGTGGTCGCGCGCGACCAGGGCTGGGTGCACCCTGACGGCGATCGCGTCCTTGGCACTTTCGGCGATCGCGAGCAGTTTGATGACGTAGCCCATATCGGCCGCGGCCGTGACGTCGTCGGCCGTGACATCCGTGATCCCGGTGGTGGGCACGTCATCGATGCGTACCCGGCTGTGGAAGGCCAGCGAAGCCAGGATGGCGGCCTTCGCCGCTGCGTCTGCTCCACCGACATCGGCCGTCGGATCCGCCTCGGCATAGCCGAGCTCTTGAGCTCGTGTGAGTACATCGTGGAAATCGCTGCCCTCGCGGGTCATCTCGTCCAGGATGAAGTTGGTGGTGCCGTTGACGATCCCGATCACGCGGGTGATGTGGTCCCCCGCGAGCGATTCCCGGATTCCTCGGACTACGGGAACCGCGCCAGCCACCGCCGCCTCGAAGAAGATCCCGGCGCCGTTGGCGTCCGCCAGCTGGTACAGCTCAGGGCCGTGGCTGGCCAGGACCGCCTTATTGGCGCTGACAACCTGCTTGCCGGCCGCCAGAGCGTGCTGCACCAGCTCCCGCGCCGGGTCGATGCCCGCGAGCAGTTCGATGACCACATCGGCGTCATCGATGAGCCCCCGCGCATCGGTGGTCAGCAGGTCCCTGGGCACAACCGGATCTCGTGGTGTGCCGGTGGACCGGACCGCGATGCCGCACAGGTGCAGGCCGATGCCCGCACGCTGGGCCAGTTCGTCACTATGGGTCACCAAATGCCGGACGACCTCGGTTCCGACCGTGCCGCAACCGAGTACCGCCACACGCAGCCGCGAGGGCGGCTCAGACTCGCTCATCGGCACCCAGGATAGGGCGCTCAGCCCAGGTCGAGCGCCAATATGTCCGCAATGGTCTCCCGGCGGACGATTTCGCGTGGCTCGCCGTCGCCGATCACGACCACGCCTGGCCGCGGAACCTGGTTGTAGTTGCTGGCCAGGCTGCGCCCGTAGGCACCGGTCACCGGAACTGCCAGCAGGTCGCCGGAACGGATGTCGCCGGGCAGCAGTACATCTCGCACCACGATGTCGCCGCTCTCACAATGCTTGCCCACCACCCGGGCCGGAACGCGGTCGGCACCGGAGACGCGGGACGCCAACGCCGCCGTATAGCGCGCGTCGTACAGCGCCGTGCGCAGGTTGTCACTCATGCCACCGTCAACGGCGACGTACAGACGCTGCCCGCCGTCGTCGAGCTGCACCGGCTTGACCGTGCCGACACGGTAGAGGGTGGTCATGGCAGGCCCGACGATCGCCCGCCCTGGTTCAAATGACACGGCCGGGGCCGGAGTGCCCAGTTCGGCGGCCAGCCCGGCCACATGAGAAACGAGTTCGGTGATCACCGCCGCAGCGGCAGGAGCATCATCGTCGGCAGTGTAGGAAACCCCGAACCCGCCGCCGATGTCCAGTTCCGCTAGCAGAATCCCAAGATCGGCCTCGACCTGCGAGCGCAGGCGCAGCAACGCGGCGGCCGCCGCAACAAAGCCGTCGGTGGCCATGATCTGGCTGCCGATGTGCGAATGCAGGCCCAGTAGGCGCAGCGCCGGCTCGGCGAGCACAGCCTCGATCGCTTGTCGCGCGGCGCCGCTGGCCAGCGATAGCCCGAACTTCTGGTCCTCGTGGGCGGTTGCGATGTACTCGTGGCCGCCTGCGTGCACGCCGGTCGTGACCCGCACCATGACCGGGGCGACCACGCCCGCGCGCCGGGCACGGTCTGCCACGACGGCGATCTCAGGAAGCGAATCGAGCACGATCCGCCCGACTCCGTGGCCCAGCGCGGTGTCGATCTCCGTGACCGACTTGTTGTTGCCATGCAACCCGATGGCATCTCCAGGCACACCTGCTCGAATCGCGGTGGTGAGCTCACCGAGGCTGGCCACGTCCACGCGCAACCCCTCGGCGTGTACCCAGCGCAGCAACGCCGTGGCACTGAACGCCTTGCTTGCGTAGTAAACCGAGGTCTCAATCCCGTTGTCCCGACCGGCAGCTGAGGCGGCACCGGCGATTTCTCGGCAGCGGTTGACCAGGTCGGCATGGTCCAAGACGTACGACGGCGTCCCGAACTGCTGCGCTAGCGCATGAACCGGGACGCCGCCGATACGGAGCCCGGATTCGGTCCAAACGACCGACCGGGACCAGGGCTGGCTCATAGATCTGCCCGAAGTACTCGACCTAGATGGGCGGCAGAGAGTAGTAGTACTGCCAGGTGGTTCCCTCGTCGCTGTCGCCGAAGGTGTCCGCCGGGCCGCTGACCATGCACACCACACCAAGATCGTCATACCAGACGATGGTCTGGGTGCCGCCACTGATGAACTCCATCAGGACACCCGCGCCTCGATCGGTGCTGCCGTCGTCCCAGACGTCTGCGGTGAAGGTCGGCTCACCCATGTCCGCCACGAGTGCCGTCGCATAAGCCTCGGCTTGCTCGACCGTCTCGAACCCGACCACGGTCAGTTCCACGCTGCCGCTCTCCGAGGTGTAAGAACTGGTGCCGCCGCCTAGGGCCGCCGAGTCGCCGGAGTCAAAGTCGTTCCAGGAGCCGTCCAGTGTCCAGACATTGCTGTCCTCACCGATGTGGGTATCGCTTACCGACAGCGCAGTCTGAGTACAGATGTCGTTGGTGCAGCCAGCGGCGGGTCCATCCGACGGCGGCATTGGGCCGTCCGTCCCGTCCGGGGTGGCGACAGCGGTATCCGAGGGTGTGGCTGTCGGATCCGGATCAGACCCGCCGAACAAACGAGTGACGCCGAAGATCAGCAGGGCCAG
This sequence comes from Beutenbergiaceae bacterium, assembly GCA_047971285.1. Lineage (GTDB taxonomy): Bacteria > Actinomycetota > Actinomycetes > Actinomycetales > Beutenbergiaceae > Pseudactinotalea. The sequence continues at coordinate 41,303 of JBKDZO010000016.1, forward strand.
CAGGACCACCCCGCCGACGATCGCACCGATCACTACCCCCTTGCCGCCACCGCCGCCACCACCGGAATGGCTCGGCCCGCCGGCGCCGGGACCGGTCGGCGATGCACCGAACTGTGGCTGACCGAAACTCGATTGTCCGGGTGGCGGAGCTGCCGCGTAGCCGGGCTGAGCAGGCTGGCCCTGCTGTCCGAAACCGGGGGAACCGGCACCGTATCCAGGCTGGGGCGGCGGCGCAGGTTGCGGGGCCGGCGGCTGCCCCCCGTACGAGGGCGTGTAAGTCGGCTGTTGCGGCGGCTGTTGCTGCGGTGCGGAGTAGGTGGGCGGAGCCGCAGTAGGCTGCCCGGCATCGGGCTGCTGCCCGTAAGAGGAGTAAAACGGCTCCTGCGCTGGGTTCCCCGGCTGCGCCGGCGGCATCGCTCCAGGCTGCGGAGGGATCCCCTCGGGGGGCGGCTGGCTCATGGTCGGTTTCTCCTGTTCCAAAATTTCACGTATGGGAGCATCCTAGGCGCCTCAACGAATCCGCCATAGCCAGATCCACCGCTCTGGGCAGTCCTGCCCATGCTCGGATCGAATTGCGCCACCAGGGCTGGTAGGTCGAATTGCGCCACCAGGGCTGGTAGGCTCCCCGATCGGCCCGGAGGTTCACAACACCCCCGGCCACGCCCCTGTAGCTCAGTGGATAGAGCGTCTGCCTCCGGAGCAGAAGGTCGCTGGTTCGAATCCAGTCGGGGGCACTGGGTAGCCTCGTACCTGTGAGCCAGTCTGCCAACGCCCCGACCGGACGTCAGGTCACTCTGCAACTCGGCACCAGTACCGTCGCGATCACTGAGGTTGGTGGCGCCCTGCGCCAATTCCGCGTTGGGAACCGCGACGTCATCGTGCCCTTTGGGGTACGCGACCTGCCATCGTCATTCCATGGCGCGGTGTTGCTGCCCTGGCCCAACCGACTGGCGGCCGGACAGTACCGCTGGGGCGGTGATCGCCTCCAGGTGCCGATCACCGAGCCTGAGCGCGACTCGGCACTCCACGGATTGCTGTGCTGGCAGCGGTGGCAACTGGACCAGCCCGACGCCACCACCGCTGTTGCGCGAATCCTGACTGTGCCCATTCCGGGATATCCGTTCAGCCTGCAAGTACACCTCACCTACCGGTTGGTGGCGAACGGCCAGCTGACGATCACTCTTACCACCACGAACGTCGGCGACCAGGCGGCACCATACGGCGTCGGCTTTCATCCGTGGCTGTCCCCGGGACCGGGCTCATTGGACGAGGCCGTTCTGGGCCTGGACGTCGGCGGGTGGGTCATGACAGATCCTGGCCTGCTGCCCACGGGCGAGCATCCCCTGCCCAGCCGATTCGATTTCCGAACCCCTCGCGCCATGGGCTCGACCAGCTTCGATGACGCGTTCGTGGCACCCGCGCGAGACGCCGACGAGCTGGCCTGGCTTCGCCTGACCGGTTCGGATGGCCGCACGGCGGCGGTTTGGATGGACCAGAGCATGCGTTGCTGGCAGGTATGCAGCGGCGACGAGCTCGCCGACCCGGCGACCCGACGCGTCGGTTTGGCTGCCGAGCCGATGACCTGCTACGCCAATGCGTTCAACACCGGTGAGGGTGTGGTCGAGTTGGCGCCCGGCGCCGCACACACCGTCCGGTGGGGGCTGACCCTGACGTGATCGCTTGTGACCGGCGCACAGAGCCGCCGGAGCCGCTGGTTCAGTCTGCGGCGCAGGCCAGGTTCTGCGTGGTGATCGTGGCCGCTGACTGTTCGGACAGCCAGTTCGCGGGGTTCACCGTGGTGTAGTCCTCGTCCACGTGCACTTCCAGGTGCAGGTGCGGACCCGTGGAGTTGCCGTAGTTGCCCACTTCACCGATGACGTCACCGGCGCCGACCTGGTCGCCGACGTCGACGAAGATCCCATCCGGATAGCTGTGGATGTACCAGGTCCAGAAGAACTCTCCGTCGATTTCGTGCTTCAGCACGATGATCATGCCGGAACGGCCGGCCAGGCCGTAGCCGACATAGGTGACTTCGCCGGCCGCGACCGCATGGATCGGAGTACCGGGGGGTGCGGCGAAATCAAGACCTTCGTGCTTACCGCCCCAACGCGGTCCATAGTGCGAGGTGATCCGGTAGCTACCGCTGGTCAACGGCATCATGACCTGGATCGGCTCGGTCGTCGCCTCCGCTGCGACCTGACCGTTGGCCTCCAACTCCGAACTACCGCACTGCAGCACCTCACGGTCGGTGGTGCGGTCCGCCGCCAACAGTGCACGCGCCGCGGCCAACGGGTCAGCGGCCAGGGGGGCAGCGGGATCGACGGTGGCGTCACTGCCGGTCATCGAGTCCTGCGCCAACACATCGAGCGCGCTGGCTGCGGCATACGTCGCGCTCGGGGTATCCGATGACGCCGGCAAGGCCGCTCCGGAGAGCGGGATACCGGTGGTCGCCAGCGCCAAGCTGCCCAGCACGGCGACCCGGGGCAGCCAGCGCATGGCCAGCCGAGGCTTGGCCACGCTCCGCGCAGACGCGGGAGCGGCCATCGAGGTGCTGCTCACTACTGTCCGTTCAGCGGTGTCCGCCATCGGGACGTCGACGACCACGCGCGGCGCCTGGTCACGTCGCGGCACCGCCTTGCGGCGCTGCTCCTCCCGCAACTGACGTCGGGTCGGGAAAGCCGTAGTGGCGTTCTCGCGGTCGTCAGTCACAGATGGGCTCCGTCGGGCAGGCAGTGTCGGGAAGGGGTTCAGGCTGGTCCCCCCGGGCCAGAACGATTCCGTCTCACCGTAGTGAGATATCACAAGAATGTAACGGAAGACTGGCCGGATGCCAAAGCTGCGTGACGCATGCCACACCGGCGATACCGGTGCAGCGACCAGCTTGAGCGCTCACCGACGCGGCGGCTGGTGATGACGCTGCATCAGATCTCGGACGTCACCTACCAGTTCCTCCAGGATGTCTTCCAGGAACACCACACCGGTCATGGCCAACCCGGCGCCGGAGTCCGGGGCCGGCGCAGCCGTGACCAATGCCATATGCGTCCCATCACCCTGCATCGCCGTCAGGACCGTCTCAACCTCATCGTCGCCGGCGGCTGTGGACATCGCACGCACCCGCCACGACGGCACCGGTTCATCACGCTGCTGCTGCGTGGTCGCGTACAGGACATCCTTGATGTGCAGGTACCCGGTCACCCGGTCCTGCTCGTCCAGCACCGGGAACCTGGAATACCCGGTTCTGGTCACGGCCAGTTCCAGCTCGGCCGGGGTGACACCCTGCCGGACCGATACCAGCTGCGCCATCGGCACCATGACCGCGGCTGCCGTCGCTTCGGAGAATTCGATGGCTCCGGAGATCAGCCCGACTTCGTCGTCGAGCACACCCTCCGCGCGTGAGCGCTCCACGATCGCGGCGACCTCCTCCGCGGTGAAAGCCGCCGCGACCTCGTCCTTCGGTTCCACGCCGACCAGCCGCAGCATGCTGTTGGCGATCCAGTTCAGCGCCCGGATCACCGGGGACAGCACCCGCGACACCCACACCAACGGCGGACCGAACCACAGCGCCGCCCGCTCCGGAGTCGCCACCGCGAGATTCTTGGGCACCATCTCACCCAGCACCACGTGCAGGTAGACCACGATCGCCAGCGCCAGTACGAATCCGACCAGGTGCGCAGCATCCGCCGGTGCACCCAGCGCGATCAACGGACCATCGACCAGTTTGGCCAACGCCGGCTCAGCGACCACCCCCAGCCCAGTGGAGCAGACCGTGATGCCCAATTGGGCACAGGCAAGCATCAGCGACACGTTCTCCATCGCCCACAGCACGGTCTTTGCCCCGCGCACACCTTCCTGGGCGAGCGGTTCGATAGCAGATCGACGAACGGACATGATGGCGAACTCAGCACCGACGAAGAAGGCGTTCCCCGCCAGGAGGATCAGCCCGATCAGCAGTCCGGTGCCCGAGCTCATTGGTCCTGCTCCGGGGCCTGCGCGTCGATCGCCGTCACCCGCAGCGACTCCACCCGCCGACCGACCATCGCCTCGACCTGGAGCAGCACACCCGGCAGTGCCACCTCGTCGCCGACCGTCGGCAGCCGGCCCAACTCGGTCATCACCAGCCCGCCCAAGGTCTCGTAGCGAGCCTCCTCCGGGACGGACAGACCGGTCTCATGCGCCAACTCATCCGGTCGCAGCGTTCCTTCGACCACCCAGCTATCGGCGCCCCCGGCCCGCACCGGTGGCCGGCGAGGATCATGCTCATCGGCGACGTCTCCGACCAGTTCCTCGACCACGTCCTCCAACGTCACCACACCCGAGGTGCCGCCGTACTCATCGACGACGACAGCCATCTGATGCCCGAAATCGCGCAACTCCAGCAACAGCGGCGCCAACCGCACGGTCTCGGGTACCTGCGGCGCGTCGTCCATCAGCGCGCCCACCGGAACACTCTCGCGCCGGTCGAATGGCACCGCGATGGCGCGGCGCAGGTTCACCAGGCCGACCACCTCATCCGGCGACTCCTCGATGACCAGGAAGCGGGAATGCCCGCTGCTACGCGCAGTGGCGATGACGGTAGCCGCGCTATCGCCCGGAGTGAGCGTAACCAGCCGCATCCGGTCGGTCATGACATCGACGGCGGTCAAGGTGCCCAATCCGATCGACCGGGTGAGCAGGTCCGCCACGTCGACGTCGAGCGTGCCAGCCGCCGCCGAATGCCGCACCAAGGCGGCCAGCTCCGGCCCAGATCTGGCCCCGCTCAACTCTTCGCGTGGCTCGACTCCGAACCAACCCAGCACGGTGTTGGCCGAGGTGTTGAGCGCGGTGATCACCGGCCTGAGCGCCGCCGTGAAGCCGCGTTGGGCAGGTGTGATCAAGCCCGCGACCCGCATCGGGTCCGAGATCGCCCAGTTCTTGGGGATCAGTTCACCGAAGACCATGGAGAAGGTGTTGACGATTATCAGACTGACCACCACCGCGATCGCGGTGGCTACCGACTGTGCTATCGATGCCGAAGCCAGCAGCGGGTCGAGCAGATCGGCGATCGCCGACTGCATGGTGTAGCCGAGCAGGATCGTGGTGAGAGTGATCCCGACCTGGGCACCGGAAAGCTGGGTGGACAACTCGCCTAGGGCCTTAGCGACCCCGGGCGCGCGGCGGTCCCCAGCCTCGATCCGCCGGTCCACCGCCCCCGGGTCGAGTGCGACCAGGGAGAACTCGGAAGCGACGAAGATAAAAGTGCCGGCTGTCAGCACGACGCCGAGAAGGATGAATAACCAGTCGATGATCATGGCCGATCACCGGCTGGTTCGGTATGACCGCTGGGCATGGTGGGCGACAGCGTAGCCCGTGATCGCGCATGCTGGCGATGCCCGACCCGCTGGGCACAACCGGCTGGCGGTCCGCGCCGGTCCCGGCCGGCCGCCAACGGCTATGCAAGAGTTGCGTCATGAACACCCCCATGCCGGTAGTGCTGATCGTGGAGGATGAGCCTGAGATCGCAACCCAGATCGCACGTCGCCTGACCGCCGAAGGGTGGTCGGCGCACACCGTCACCGACGGTCTGGCAGGGGTCGCCGAGGCCTCCGCGCGGCAGCCGGACCTGGTGGTGCTGGATGTCATGCTGCCCGGTATCGATGGCTTGGAGGTCTGCCGTCGCATCCAGGCACAGTCGGCAGCGCAGGCCCAGCCTGCACCCCCGATCATGATGCTGACCGCCCGCGACGACGAGACCGACATGTTGATCGGGCTGGGCGTGGGAGCGGACGACTACATGACCAAGCCGTTCTCGATGCGCGAGCTGGTGGCCCGCCTCAAGGTCCTGTTGCGGCGCGTCGATCGGGCCAGGACGGCGACTAGTCAGAGCGGTTCCGAACCGGCGCTGGTCCTTGGCGATCTGACTATCGATCGCGCCGCTCGGCGGGTGTTCCGCGGTGACGACGAAGCACATCTGACCCCAACCGAGTTCGACTTGCTGGTGTGCTTGTCCAACACTCCCAGGACGGTCCTGTCCCGCGAACGGCTGCTCGCCGACGTCTGGGACTGGGCCGATGCATCCGGTACCCGCACGGTGGACTCCCATATCAAGGCGTTGCGGCGCAAACTCGGGCCGGAACTGATCCGCACCGTCCATGGCGTCGGGTACGCGCTGGAACCGACCCGCGAATAGCCATGACCAGCACTGAGCGCTCCCGGCTCCGACACGCACGGTCGGAGGGGCCGTCGTGGCGCAATCCGTTCCCGGACACGATGTTGGATCTACGCCCACTGGATCCGGTGCATTCGATCAAGGGCAAGATGATCGTCATCATCGCGGCCACGATGACGATGTACATGCTGGTGACCTGGATAGGCAGCCGGTTCGGCCTGGGCGTGCTGCGCACCTTCCCGCTGGCATTGGTATGTGCCCTCGTCCTGACCCAAGTGCTGGCACGCGGGATGACGCGGCCGTTGCGGGAGATGACCACCGCTGCACGCTCGATGGCACGCGGCGACTATGCGACCCGGGTGACCACCAACAGCAAGGACGAGGTGGGCCAGCTGGCCGCCGCATTCAACTCCATGGCGGCAGACCTGGACACCCTGGACAGTCGACGTCGAGAGATGGTGGCCAACGTCAGCCACGAGCTTCGCACCCCGGTGGCAGCCCTCCGGGCCCAGGTGGAGAACATGGCCGACGGCGTGGTCGAGCCGGATACGGCCGCCCTGGAGACGGCGCTGGCACAGATCGAACGGCTGTCCCGTCTGATCGCCTACCTGCTGGACCTGTCCCGATTGGAAGCGGGCGCGGCCGACCTGCACATCACCACCATCGAGGTAGCGGCGTTTCTCGAGGACAACGTGGAACAGGCCCGCCGCGCCAGCGGCGCGCAGGATCTGCACTGGTCGGTCCAGACGACCCCGCCGGACGTGGAACTGCGTGGCGATGAGGAGCGGCTGCGGCAAGTGATTTCCAACCTGCTGGACAACGCCTCCCGGCACTCCCCCACCGGTGGCACAGTCACGCTTGCGGCCAGCACGGAGCACGGTGACGTCTTGATCGACGTCATCGATCAAGGCGGCGGTATCCCGGAGGCGGACCGGGATCAGGTGTTCGCCCGGTTTGCCAGCGGCAACAGCCCGGCCCAAACCGGGGCGGTCAGCACCGGCGGAACGGGTCTGGGTTTGGCCATCTCCCGATGGGCTGTCGGGCTGCACCACGGGACGATCGCCGCGATCGATCCTCCTGGGGGCATCGGTACCTGTATCCGGGTTCGGCTACCGTCCCTCGGCCCTGCCGATGAGGCCGCTGGCGGTTCGCAATGACCTGGAATTGACTGGAGCTTTTACCGAAGGTGACTGAACAACGAATAGCAACCAGGTCGGGACGTGGAAAGTTTGTGCCGGAAAGGGCGCCGGTGCGGGTTAACCGCAGAATCTGTGCCAATCTTGGACAATACATCCACTGACGGCTGGGTTTGAGGGAAGAGGCGACGTCGCGTGTCAGCACCGACCGCGGGCGAAGGGGCCGCTGAGCAGACAAGCTCAGCCACCTTCGGCGGCAATGAATGGCTAATCGAGTCTCAGTACGAGGCGTACCAGGCCGATCCAGCATCGGTTGACGAATCCTGGCGGACGTTCTTCGCCAGCTACAACCCCGACAATCACACTGCCGCCGGCGAGGTCCACACTGCCGCCGGCGAGGTCGCCCCACCACAACCCAAGGCAAAACCGCCCGCTGCCGCGCCCGATGCCGGCGTCGAGGCAACGCCGGCCACTCCGCGCCAGGAACCCGTCCCCGTGGCCGCTGCGGCACCGGCCGCACCAGCAGCACCGGTTGACAGCGCATCGCACGCGGAGGCGACCCAGACCCCTGCCGCCGAAGCGGTGGCGGCGACCGCCGACTACACCAAGCCCAGCCTGGCCAAACCCGCTCGCGCCGACTCAGGTGACGATGAGGTCGATCGGCTTCGCGGTCCCGCGGCTCGCGTGGTGGCGAACATGGAAACCTCACTGACGGTTCCCACCGCCACCAGCGTGCGCGCGATTCCGGCGAAGCTGCTGGTGGACAACCGCATCGTGCTGAACAACCACCTGGCCCGCAGCCGCGGTGGCAAGGTCAGCTTCACGCACCTGATTGGCTTCGCGCTCGTCGAGGCCCTCGCGGAGATGCCCGCGATGAACGCTGGCTACCGCGAGATGGACGGCAAGCCAGGGGTGTTCCGGCCCTCGCATGTCAATCTCGGCCTGGCCATCGACCTGCCCAAGCCCGACGGCAGCCGGCAATTGCTGGTCCCGGCGATCAAAAACGCGGACACCATGGACTTCATGAAGTTCTGGCGGGCCTATGAAGACGTCGTCAAACGGGCCCGGACCGGCGACCTGACGGTGGCGGACTTCCAGGGCACCACGATCTCGCTGACCAACCCGGGAACCATCGGAACCGTGCACTCGGTACCCCGGTTGATGGTCGGGCAGGGTTCGATCATCGGCGTTGGTGCCATGGAGTACCCGGCCGAATTCCAGGGTGCCTCCCCGGAGACCCTGGCTGACATGGGCATCTCCAAGGCGGTCACGCTCAGTTCCACCTACGACCACCGCATCATCCAAGGCGCGCAGTCAGGTGATTTCCTGCGCATCATCCACTCCAAGCTGCTCGGAGAGGACGGTTTCTTCGACCGCATCTTCGCTGCGCTCAAGGTGCCCTACGAGCCGGTGCGCTGGACCCAGGACATCGAGGAGCACACCTACGACGACTTCGGCAAGCCCGCCCGGATCCTGGAGCTGATCAACGCCTACCGGGAACGTGGCCACCTGATCGCCGACACCGATCCGCTCGCCTACCGGCAGCGCAAGCACGCCGACCTGGATGTGCAATCTCACCAGTTGACGCTGTGGGATCTGGACCGGTCCTTCCCCACGGGCGGCTTCGGCGGCAAGCAGCGGATGCTTCTTCGAGACATCCTGGGCCTGCTGCGCAACTCCTACTGCCGCACCATCGGTGTGGAGTACATGCATATCCACGACCGGGCACAGCGCCGGTGGTTCCAGGAGCGGATGGAATCGGGCTGGTCCAAGCCCGCCCCCGATGAGCAGAAGCAGATTCTGCGAAAGATCAACCAGGCGGAGGCGTTCGAGACCTTCCTGCAGACCAAGTTCGTGGGTCAGAAGCGGTTCAGCCTGGAAGGTGGCGAGTCACTGATCCCGCTGCTGGACCGGATCCTGGAAGAGGCTGCCCACGACGGCTTGGACGAGGTCGGCATCGGAATGCCGCACCGCGGCCGGCTGAACGTGCTGGCCAATATTGCCGGGAAGTCCTACGCGCAGATCTTCGACGAGTTCGAGGGCAACCAGGATCCGCGCTCGGTGCAGGGCAGCGGTGACGTCAAGTACCACCTGGGAACAGAGGGTGTGTACACATCGATCACGGGTGAGCTCACCAAGGTCTACCTAGCAGCCAACCCGTCCCACCTCGAGGCCGTCAATGGCGTGCTGGAGGGTGTCGTCCGCGCCAAGCAGGACATGATCGACCTGGGCGGCAGCGGATTCTCGGTGCTGCCGATCCTGATCCACGGCGATGCCGCATTCGCGGGCCAGGGGGTGGTGACCGAGACTTTCAATCTCAGTCAGCTGCGCGGCTACCGCACCGGCGGCACCATTCACATCCTGATCAACAACCAGATCGGGTTCACCACCGGCGCCTCCTCGTCCCGCTCGACGCTGTACTCCACCGATGTTGTCAAAGGCATGGGCGTACCGGTGTTCCACGTCAACGGCGACGACCCGGAGGCAGTGGCGCACGTGGCCAGCTTGGCGTTCGCGTATCGGCAGGAGTTCAACCGCGATGTCGTCATCGACATGGTGTGCTATCGCCGTCGTGGGCACAACGAGGGCGACGATCCGTCGATGACGCAACCGGTGATGTACTCCTTGATCGAGGACAAGCCCAGCGTCCGAACCATCTACACCGAGTCCCTGGTGGGCCGCGGAGACATCAGCGAAGACGACGCCCAGCAGGCTCTGCAGCACTTCCAGGGCGAGCTGGAACGAGTGTTCACCGAGTCCAAGCAGGCGGCCGCGGGCGAGTCCACCGGCAGCGGACTGGAGGTACCGGAGTCTCAGCAGGAGGACGCCGGTGTCATGGTGGGCTGGCAGACGGCGGTGTCCGCCAAGATGCTGGCACGTATCGGCGAGGCACACGGTCAGCCCCCCGAGGGCTTCACGGTGCACCCGAAACTGCAGGCCCTACTGGACCGCCGGGTACAGATGTCCACCCATGGCAACATCGATTGGGGTTTCGGCGAGCTCTTGGCATTCGGTTCACTGCTGCAGGAAGGCACACCGGTTCGACTGGCCGGCCAGGACAGTCGCCGCGGTACCTTCGTGCAACGGCACGCGACCTTCCACGACCGCCAGAACGGTGCGGAATGGACACCCTTGACGTACCTGTCGGCGGACCAGGCGAGATTCTGGGTCTACGACTCCTCGTTGAGTGAATATGCGGCACTGGCGTTCGAATACGGATACTCGGTGGAGCGCCCCGATGCGCTGGTGCTGTGGGAGGCGCAATTCGGCGACTTCGTCAACGGAGCCCAGACGGTCACCGATGAGTTCATCTCCTCGGCACAGACGAAGTGGAATCAGGCATCATCGGTGGTGCTGCTGCTGCCGCATGGGTTCGAGGGTCAGGGTCCGGACCACTCCTCTGCCCGGATCGAGCGTTTCCTGCAGTTGTGCGCTGAGGAGAACCTCATCGTCGCGCAGCCCTCCACCCCGGCCAACCATTTCCACCTGCTGCGCCGCCAGGCCTATCAGCGACCCCGCCGGCCGTTGGTGGTGTTCACGCCCAAACAGTTGCTGCGGCTGAAGGCAGCCACATCGCAGGTCGAGGACTTCACCTCCGGAACCTTCCAGACTGTGATCGCCGACGACAGTGTCGATCCGGCCACCGTGGATCGGGTGTTGATGTGCACCGGCCGCGTCTACTACGACCTGGCGGCCGAGCGTGCCAAGCGCGGTGACGAGCGGACGGCGATCGTCCGGGTGGAGCAGTTGTACCCACTGGATCGTGCGGCCCTGGTCGATTCGCTGTCGATGTATCGCGACGATGCCGAGCTGGTCTGGGTCCAGGACGAACCGAGCAACCAGGGGGCCTGGTCGTACATGGCCTACCAGCTGCGTTTCAAGATCGCTGAATTGGCTCAGCGGGAGGTCGCGCACGTCAGCCGACGCCCGGCTGCCTCACCGGCAACCGGGGCGGGCAAAGTCCACAAGGAGCAGCAGCAGCAGATCCTCGCCGAGGCCTTCCGCAGGTGAGCATCCGGGTCTGCATCGTCGGCGACGACCTAGCCGCCGGCATTGGCGATCCGCGTGGGCTGGGCTGGGTGGGACGAGTGGCCGCCCGTACCAGCACCGCCGAGCCGCTTGCCATCTACACCCTCGCCGTTCCGCAGGAAACCTCGACCCAGCTGGCCGCGCGCTGGGAGACCGAGTGCAATCGACGGTTCGACGGCTCCGATGACCGGCTGGTGGTGGCGCTGGGGTCGGCAGACCTCGACCACGGGGTTTCCTTGGCGCGTAGCCGACTGAATCTGGCCAATATCCTCGATGACGCCGCCAATCGCCGGATCCCGGCCTTCGTCGTCGGACCGCCGCCACGACCGGACGCTGACGAACAGCTGTTGCAGGATCTGTCCCGCGCCTTCTCCGACGTCTGTCAGCGCCGTCGGGTTCCGTATGCCGAGACCTTCGAACCGCTCCGCGGGCACCAGCAGTGGGTAGCCGACGTCGCCGGTGGCGATGGCTACCACCCGGGGCAGGCCGGCTACGGCCTGCTGGCGTGGCTGGTCCTGCACAACGGCTGGCACGCCTGGGTGGGCGGCGAAGACTCCGCCAGCTAGCCGCCACCCCTTCCCACGCCCACCCCTTCGCCGCGCTCAACCCACGATGACGCCCCCGATGCCGCGTTCGTCAATCCTGGCCAGCCTCAATACCAGCCCGAACAGCTGGCCAGCCCCGGTCGTAGCACTACCGGCGAGTGAGCACCACTTTGCCCAGTTGATCCCCCGCAGCCAACTGAGCGAACGCCGCACGCACGTCGTCGTCGGAATCGAAATCACCGCAACTCGCGATCTCCGGGACAATCGCCGCCGTGGTCATCATCGCTGCCACGTCCTCCAGTTCCGCGCGCGTGCCCATGGTGCTGCCCAGGACCCGCAGGCTGCGAAAAAAGACCCGGTTCAGGTCTGCGCCAGGCATGGCGCCCGACGTCGCCCCGGCCACCACCACCGCGCCACCGGGGCGCAGTGCGCGCAGGGAGTGTTGCCAAGTCGCCTCGCCGACCGTCTCCACCACCAGATCCACCGGGGCAATCCGGGCGCCGGGCTCGATGGCCTCCTGGGCACCGTGCTCCAGGGTCCACGCCCGTTTACGGGCTGACCGCGAGGACACCACGATCTCCATGCTCGCGGCGCGCGCGAGCAACAGCGCGGCGGTGGCGACTCCACCCCCGGCACCTTGAATCAGCACGCGCTGGCCTGGTCGAGCACGGCCGGTGACGAAGAGCATCCGGTAGGCCGTCAGGTACGCCGTCGGCAGGCAAGCAGCTTGCGCGTACGACAGTGCGGCGGGTTTGGGCACGAGGTTGCCCGCCGGTACTGCCACCCGCTCCGCGAGCGTGCCCTGGTGAAGTTCTGACAGCAGGGTGCGTCGCGGATCCAATGTCTCGTCACCACGCCAGCCGGGCGAGGCGATGACCGAGTGCACCATCACGTCACTGCCATCCGGGGCGATGCCGGCGGCGTCGGTGCCCAGGATCATCGGTAGCCGCTCTCCGGGAAGCCCCACCCCGCGCAGGGTCCACAGATCGTGATGATTCAGCGCTGCCGCCCGTACCTGGACCCATACCCAACCGCTGGGTAGCTGGGGTTCCAGGTCACCGATAGCCAGGCCGGACAGTGGCTCGTCGGCAGATTGGGCTGCGGCGAACACACTGCGCATCGACGACTCCCTAGGACGTGCGATAGGTCGCCCGGATCACGGTCAATTGGCTGCGCACCCTGATCCGCAGTTCCTCCGGGGCCTTCTCCAGACACGAGCGGCGCAGCAGAGCACGGATCTGACGTTCGTAGGCGACCTGATCCAGGCAGCTGGCGCAGTCGTCGATGTGCTGCTGCAGGCGATCGGCATCCAATGACGCCAACTCTGAGTCGAGGTAGGCCTGCAGGCGCTCCAGCGCTTCCTCGCAGTGGCAATCGTCCCTGCTCATCGTCCCTCCCTGACCAGACCGAGGTCACGGGCATGATCGGCCAGCAGCGTGCGCAACTGAGCCCGTCCGCGATGCAACCGCGACATTACGGTCCCGATCGGCGTATCCATGATTTCGGCGATCTCCTTGTAGGCGAATCCCTCGACATCGGCGAGGTAGACCGCCATCCGGAAGTCATCGGGCAGCTCAGCCAGCGCCTCCTTGACGACATCGTCACCGATGTTGTCCAGGGCCTCGACCTCGGCCGATCGCAGCCCGGTGGAGGTATGAGATGCGGCACGGTGCTCCTGCCAATCCTCGACCTCGTCGGCATTCGACTGCTGCGGTTCGCGCTGCTTCTTGCGATAGGAGTTGATGAAGGTATTGGTCAGGATCCGGTAGAGCCACGCCTTGAGGTTGGTTCCCGGACGATATTGGCCGAATGCCCCGTACGCCTTGGCATAGGTCTCCTGCACCAGATCTTCGGCATCGGCGGGGTTCCGGGTCATCCGCAGGGCCGCCCCATAGAGCTGGTCGAGCAGCGGCATCGCCTCTGACTCGAAGCGCACATCACGCTCGGCAGGGCTCTCGCCTTCCAGGATCTGCTCCTCGGCCGCGGGTTCAGGGTGTTCAGGCATCGCTTGCGAGCCTAGTGTGCTTCGCACCCGGCGCCGACCGCTCGGGCGAACCGGCTCTCGGGATCGCCCAGCGCGCCGCTGTCGCCCAAGAACCGCCGAAGTGCTGTTGCTCACATCTGCTGCAACCGTCCTGGTTGCCGCCGCATTCCCAACCCGGCCGCTCCACATCCGTCGGCGACTCCTCATCCGTGAGGTAGTACGCCAGCGTCGAGGTAGTCACGTGTGCGGTACTACCTCAGCGCCGGAGTACTACCTCAGCGATCGGAGATGGCGGGGGGGAGGCGCAGGCGGAGGTGGTGGTCGGGGCGGCTCAGATTGAGGGTGGCGGCGATTTCGGCTACCGAACCGGTCCTCGGTGCGGTAGCAATAGAGGTATGAGTCCGATTCGTGCGGTGGCGAGAGTGCTGCTGGCAACCCCGTTCATCCTTGATGGCATCGACGCAATCCGGCACCCGCAGGCGCACGCGGACAAGGCCCAGCCGGTGGCGCCCCTGGTGGAGAAGGTGAGCGAGCGCGTTCCGGTGATGCCCTCGGACCTGAAGACCCTGACCCGGGTGATCGGAATCAAACAGGTCGTCGCGGGTCTGCTGCTCGCCTCCGGAGCGGCGCCCAGATTGGGAGCCGCAACCCTAGCGATCATCGCGGTACCCACCACGGCTGTCCGCTATCCGGTGTGGTCGACCACCGGTGAGGAGCGCCGAGCCAACATCGCCGGGCTGGTGCGCAACGCCGCATTGCTCAGCGGCCTGGTGTTCGCTGCCGAAGACCGGGTCGGCAAGCCATCATTGGGCTGGCGCTTCGACAACTGGCGGGAGCACCAAGCGGAGCTCAGCGAGCTGCGCTCCAGCCTGAAAGCGGAGGTCAAGGCGGCCAAGCAGGCTGCCTGAGCCTGGTCGCCATGCCGGGGTGGCTAGGCTGACGCGGTGCCTACAACCGCCGCAATCTGGCCAGCCCCCCGCGCTCACGAACCGCTGGACGCGACGGTGGTGGTGCCTGGCTCGAAATCACTGACCAACCGGGCGCTGCCGCTGGCTGCGCTGGCGCTTGAGCCGACCAGGATCACCGGCGCGTTGTCCTCCCGCGACGCCGATCTGATGGTCGCCGCCCTGCGAGCGCTGGGAACCGGGATCGAAATCTCGGGTACCACCATCGACGTCACCGCAGCACCGCTGCACGGTCCGGCAACCATCGACTGTGGCCTGGCAGGCACCGTCATGAGGTTCATCCCCCCGATTGCCGCACTGGCGCACGGACCGGTGCGGCTGGACGGCGACGCGGCGGCCAGGCTCCGGCCCATGGGCCCCATCCTGGATGGGTTGGGCGCGCTGAAGGTACCGGTGAGCTCGGACGACGACCGACCGTTCCGGCTGCCGGTCACCGTGCACGGCACCGGACGCGTGCTCGGCGGTGAGATCGAGATCGACGCCACCGCATCGTCACAGTTCGTCTCCGGACTGCTGCTGGCCGCGCCCCGGTTCGAATCGGGGCTGACCCTGCACCATGTCGGCGACGTTCTACCGAGCCAGCCGCACATCGACATGACAGTCGCGGTGCTGCGCGAACGCGGGGTTGTTGTCGACGCGACAGAGGGTACCTGGCGGGTTGAGCCGGGCCCCATCGCCGGCGGCGACGTCGTCATCGAACCAGACCTATCCAACGCCGGGCCATTCCTCGCGGCGGCGCTGGCGGCCGGCGGTTCGGTCCGGATTCCGGATTGGCCTAGCGACACCACTCAGCCGGGTGCGCTCCTCCCGGGTCTACTGGAACTGATGGGCGCAACATCCGACCTGAGCGGTGGAGTGCTCACCGTCACCGGTACCGGGCAGGTCACTCCGATCACCACCGATCTAGGCCTCGCCGGAGAACTGGCACCCACTATCGCTGCTCTGGCTACGTTGGCGCCGGGGGTGTCAACCCTGACCGGTATCGCTCATCTCCGCGGCCATGAGACCGACCGGCTGGCGGCATTGGTCAACGAGATCCGCAAACTCGGCGGCCAGGCGGAGGAACTGCCCGACGGCCTGCGGATCACCGGCGGCGCCCTTCATGGCGGCACCGTCGAGAGCTACCACGACCACCGGATGGCTACCTTCGGGGCCATCATCGGGCTCGCCGTCGACGGCGTCGAGGTGGTCGACATCGCCACCACCGCCAAGACCCTGCCCGACTTCGCAGCCATATGGGCCGACATGCTGGCGAGTGCCTAGATGGCACGCCGACTGCGGGTCGACGCCGAGGACGAGGTTCGGATCCGGCCCAACCCGCGCGGCAGTAGGCCCCGCACCAAGCAGCGACCCGGGCACTCCGATGCGCGAAGGGGCACCGTGCTGGTGGTCGACCGCGGACGCTACGACATCCTGATTGACGACGGCCCCCACGTGCGGGCGATGAAGGCCAAGGAGTTGGGCCGGGCACCGATCGTGGTCGGCGACCGCGTGGACGTGGTGGGCGATACCTCCGGCACGGCCGGCACCCTGGCGCGTGCGGTACGGGTGCACCCGCGTTCGGCCACCCTGCGCCGTTCGGCCGACGACGGCGAGGATGCGGCGGAACGGGTCCTGGTAGCCAACGCCGACCAGCTGGTGATCGTCACCGCACTGGCTGACCCGCAGCCGCGCCCGCGGATGATCGACCGATGCCTGGTGGCGGCCTACGACGCCGGTATGACGCCTATCCTGTGCCTGACCAAGGCTGATCTTGCCGATGCCGATGCCGATGTGTTCGCGGAGCGATACGCGACGTTGGATATCGCAGCCTTCGCCACCGTGATCCGCCCCGGTCATATCGAAGGACTACCGGACCTGCTGACCGCGCTATCGGGGCACACCTCGGTTCTGATCGGTCATTCCGGCGTGGGCAAGTCGACGTTGGTCAATGCGCTGGTTCCCGATGCCGACCGCTCCACCGGCAGCGTCAACGAGGTGACCGGGCGCGGGCGGCACACCTCCTCATCCGCCATAGCCCTGCCGCTTCCGCAGGGCGGCTGGGTGATCGACACCCCAGGCGTGCGCGGGTTCGGTTTGGCGCACATCGAACCAGACGATCTGCTCAAAGGCTTCGACGACCTGGCTCAGATCGCCCGCGACTGCCCGCGCGGTTGCCATCACGGCGACGATGCGCCCGATTGCGCACTGGACGCGTGGGCCGGTGCTGACTCCACCTCCGACGACGCACGAGCACGACTGGCGAGCTTTCGCCGCCTGCTGGCCAGCCGATCGGAGGACGTCGGCCACGGTGCGTGAGCGTCACGGACCGCTCACTGGACCGACCGCATAGCCGTACCAGGCGGCGCGGCACGGGCCACAGGCCAGCACCCCTCGCTACTGTGCCAGGTATGCCCCCCCGCTATCACGACGACCTGATGCTGGCGCATGTCATCGCCGATCAGGTGGACAGCCAGACCATGGTCCGCTTCAAGGCACAGGACCTGGTGGTGGAGTCCAAGCCGGACACGACCCCGGTGACCGACGCCGACCGCAGTGCCGAACAGATTGTGCGTGCGCAGTTGGCGCGTACCCGCCCTCGGGATTCGGTGCTGGGTGAGGAATTCGGCAGTAGCGGCAGCGCCGCCCGGCAATGGGTGATCGATCCGATCGATGGCACGAAGAACTTCGTGCGCGGCGTTCCGGTGTGGGCGACCCTGATCGCGTTGATCGACGACGGCGAAGCGGTGCTCGGCCTGGTCAGTGCCCCGGCGTTGGGGCGACGCTGGTGGGCCGGGATCGGCGCGGGCGCGTGGACCGGGCGCTCATTGTCGGCCGCGAGCCGGATCCAGGTCTCGGGCGTGCATCGTATCGAGGATGCGTCGCTGTCGTACTCCGACCTGGACGAGTGGGCGGCCGCCGGGTTGCGCGATGAGTTCTTGCAGTTGCAGCAGCGCTGCTGGCGCACGCGCGGATTCGGCGACTTCTGGTCCTACATGCTGCTCGCCGAGGGGGCTGTTGATATCGCTTGCGAGCCGGAACTGGCGCTGTACGACATGGCCGCGTTGGTGCCGATCGTGACCGAAGCAGGCGGGCGGTTCACCTCGCTTACCGGCGTCGATGGTCCGTTCGGGCCGGACGCGTTGGCCACTAATTCACTGCTGCACGAAGAGGTGCTGGCAGCTCTCACTGCCCGAACAGCGCTCTGAGCGGCTGGCGCTCGCTGACGTCGAACCACAGCAGGTCCAGGTCGGCCGCGGCTTCCTGAGCATCGGCATGACCCTCGATCGCTGCCCGAAGCGTCTGGGCTGCCTCGGCATCGTCGGGATCATCGACGTGGATACTCACCACCGCACTCCAGGGCAACCGGGTGGTCAGTGCCGCAGCGGTGGGATCGGGCCCATCGGCGATGGCGACGTGACTGGGTGCGACATCTGCCGCGATGACCACCCGGGCCGGGATGTCTTGCCGGCCCAGCTGGGTCAGGCTGGTATCAGCGGCGAGCAGAAACGCGACCACCTCCAGATCCTCTTCACCTTCATCCGGATGCGCCGACCGGAGGTTGGCGCTCACCAGGTGTATCGCGCGCGGGCTCAGGTACTGCTCCGCAAGGTCGGCCACCGAGGCCGGCAGGTAGATCCGCATAGCCGCAGCCTAGATCTCACCGCCTGCGGCGACGACGCAGCCGACGCCCGTTGGCCAATCCGCCTAGGTCGTGGGCCAGCGCGGCGATCGCCTCACGTGCTGGAGAATGCGGCGCAGTCTCGGCGAGCGTCAATCCCATCAGCGCGGCACGATCACAGGCCAGCCGGTCGTCCGGAACCAGATAGGTGCCAGAGACGCCGGCGAACCGGTGCAACGCTTCGCGTACCGATTCGGCTGGACGGGGCCCGGCCGCCTCGGCGCGCAGACGGTTGACGACCACGCGCCGTCCGCTCGGAGGGTGGCGTTCATCGGCATCGATGATGGTCTGCACCAACCGTTGGATCCCCGTGGGCTCGGCGGCACCCACCATGAGGCTGTGTTCGGCTGCGGCCATCAGGCTGAACAGGACGGCGTTGCGCTGCGGGGTGATGGCATCGAAGCCACCGGACTGGTCATCGTCGGGTACCCAGACCGGGGCATCGACGATGACCCAGTCGGCAAGCAGGCGCGCCTGTCGCCACACCTCATCGATTCCGACACCGCTGACCTCCCGCCACCGCGAGGGCCGGGGCAATCCGGGTAGCACCGACAGCCGGCCCGAGATGGGCCGGCACAGGCCCGACAGCGTGTCCGGGTCCAACGTGCCGCGGTCGGCTGCTCTCACGGCAGCCGCCAACCCGGCCGATTCCTGCAGCAGCCCGAGCGCTGGCGCAATCGCAGCACCCCAGATATCGGCGTCGATGAGCAACGTCCTGTGGTTGGCCACCGCCAGTTCGGCAGCGAGGTTGAGCGCAATCGTGCTGCGACCGGGGCTGCCACCGGCGCCGCCGACCAGGAGCATCTGCCCGACCTTGGTCAGCTGGTGGATGCCGTTGGGGTGGGTGTCGATCAAGTCCGATTCGTTCGCCCCTGACCCCGATCGCAAGCCCAGCCATCCGGGGTCGTCCACGGGGGCTGCCGCCGCTGCCTGTACGGCGGTGACGACCTGGTCGACCGAGATCTGGTAGGGCAGCGGCTGAGCAGACATCGCCCGGTATCTCGGGGCCTCCGCCGGCGGGCACATGATCAAAGCTCGCGTTCCGGCCTGGGCCAGGCGGGCCACCAGCGAGCGGTCGGGCTCCAGCTCAGCGTCTACCACTGCGACTGCTCCCAGACCCGCCATCGCCGATGCCAAGAGTTCGGCATTGTCCGCGCACCGGCGCACGACGGCCAGATCCTCGGCGGCATCGATGGCGCCGACGACCGCGAGCTCCCGGTCACCACGAAGCGCAACCAGTACTCCGGCTGTCACTGCGTGCTGCCTCCCGGTACCGGCACGACCGTGACCTGACCACCGGCCGAGAGAGCCGAGAGCACATCCGCGAGTTCCGATTCCGGTATCAAGACCTGGATCTGCAGTTCATCGACTCCCGCGAAGACGGATGTGTCCTCATGAATGTTGCTGACCTCCACCCGGCCGACCAACGGCTGCGGCGGCAACAACGCTCCCGACGCCGACGGATCCGGCAACGCCACCCAGAGGTCTACTGCCGTCCCCTTCTGCACCACGTCCTGCATGGCAGCACTCATGGACACCTGCACCGGCCGTACGGCTACCTCATCGGCACTACCGACAGCAGACATCGGTACCAGGTCCCCCGCGGGCACCGTCCTGGTGGCAACGGCGCCATCCAAATCCGCAGAAGGCAGCAAGTAGCTGCCGTCTACATCGTCGAGTTGGGCTCGCACGACAGTGAGCACGTCAGCGGACAACGGATCTCCCGGAGTCAGCGCGACCTCGGCCTGGTAAACCTCAATGGAACGGTCCGCTCGGGCCATCAGCACCGATCCGAGCGCAACGGAGGCCACGACCAGCAGGATTCCGACTCCCAACCTCGGGTCGCGCCAATGCGGACGACGCATCCGCGTAGCTGCCTCTACCACCGTTTCCCCCTCTGGACTACCGACCACCCTGAGGACCATTATGGACACGACAGCGCTCCCCGCAGGCCGATATCCACACGCCTACCACCGATGTGGCCGCTAGGTGGGAGACTGGCATCATGCAGCCGCGCTTCCTCTCACTCGCCGACGTCTGCGAAATCCTCCAGGTGCCTATGCCGACCGTACGCGCCCTGGTACGCAGCGGTGAGCTGAAGGCGATACAGGTGGGCGGGAAGGGCACGTGGCGGGTGGAGAACTCCGCGTTGGAGGCCTATATCGAGCATCGGTACCGGGTCGAGGAACAGCGCCGCGCCACCGAACCGCAGCAATAGCGGGCACGACTAGCGCGATGAAACGCACAGCAGGCCCGACCACGGGAGACTGAGGCCGCCGGCATCGGTCGCGAGATCAAGATGATCTGCGCCCACTCGGACAATCGTGCCCTGGTGCTCACCGGCCCGGGTACGTACCTGAACCCGGTGCCGTTCGGCGGCCAGGCCGCGCAACAGATATCCGAGCCCAAGGGCCCGTTCGACTCTCGAGGATGCCGGAGCCGCACCGGCCAGCGGCCAGATCGCCGCAACCGCGGCAACCGGAATCAGGTGCCGGCGCTCGCCGTCGGCCAATAGCAGCCATTCATCCGCCGCGTCGGCCACCGACCCGCGGAGGTCGACACCGTCTGCCAATCGCACCGTGATGGGCGCCCCCCGCAGGCCGCGTATCCGATCGACGAGCCGGATCCCGGCAGCCTCGGCGTGAGCCAATTCACGGATCTCGTCCTCTGAGGCGGCGCGCGCCTGCGCCTGCCATTGCCCCGCGAGATCCGCGAAGAGGTCGTCCCAGCGCACTCTCCTCACTGTAGGCGGTGAAGATCTAGACAGAAAGCCGGTTAACTGATAGAGATGTGTATCTAACAATATGAACTGATATGAACTGAGCTCATAAGCGACGAAGGTGGATGATGATCAGCGGCAGATTGTTGTTGAGTCTCTGTCTCGCCAGCGCCTGCGCCACAGCTGCTGGCGCGCTGGCGACGGTGCTCACCGGTTTGCTCAGCACGCCCATCCGCACCATTGACGCGACCGTGCAAGTGGGCGTGTATGGCATCGGCCTGGCGCTGCTGCTCTGGTATCTGGCCACCGCACTGGTGGCGGCGGGATGTCTGCTATTTCGACTGGCCGGATCGGCCTGGACGGTCGGTGAGTCTCACCTGCGCACCCTCGGCGCCCCGGTGGCGCGCCGGCTACTGGCCGCCAGTATCGGTGGCGCCTTGGCCGCGACCCTGGCGATCACCCCGGCGATGGCAACCACCGATGAGCCCTCTGCAGGGCAGCCGACACCAACCGCGACGGATCCAGCTTCACCCTTGGCTGAGGATCTGGGCTGGGGCGCTGCCCCTGCCCCACCAGCTCCCATTGCACCATCACCCACCGCACCGCCACCCACCGGGCCCGCCCCGGCACCAACGCCACCGGCCAGCGCGCCATCGAACCCGGCCGCCGACACCACACCAGCACCCGGATCCCAGACGTACACGGTCCGGCCAGGCGATTCCCTGTGGCGCATCGCAGCCGATCACCTGGCGGACCCATCCACGGCACAGATCGCCGCGGCATGGCCGTCTTGGTACCAGGTCAACATCGACACCATCGGCGCCGAGCCGGATCTGATCCACCCCGGACAGGTACTGCACCTGCCACCACCGCAACCGCCCCCATCGGCTCCCATCGAGCCGAGCCCAGCTCAGGAGGACTCGTGAGTGCCCTGGCAACGATTGATTCGACCAGCATGGTCGTGTCCGCACCTACCCGGATCCAGCCAGCAGGACTGGCACAGCCCCGACCGCGCGATCGGATAGCGTTCCGAGCGATCCCGGCCTCGGATGCGGACCGCGAACAGGACGAGGAGTCGTCCTGGCCCAGCCGGTCGGCCGACGACATGCCCGATCCGGTGGCCTGGAGCGGAGCCCTGGTGCGCACCTGCGTCGAGGTCTTGCTCGGCTCCCGAGCACCAGCACAGTTGACGCGCTGGCTGACCGCGGACCTGTATCTGTCGCTCAGTCAGCAGGCGGCCATGGGACGCGGGCACGGGGCCGACGCCCGCCGGGTGGTGATTCTGCGGGTCCACGACTACGCCGTCGACGAGGGCCATCACGAATCCGCCGTCGTACTGCATGACGGCCGGCGCGTCCGCGCAGCGGCGCTGCGTATCGAGAGCTACCGCGGCCGATGGCGCGCCAGTGCCCTGGAGATCGGCTGACGCCCCGGTGCCAACTCGAACGAAAAACCGGCTGCGAGCGCGCTTCAGCGCCGCTTCTTAGCCTGCTTCGCGGCCCGGCGGCGAGCCTCCCGGTTGCCCCCACCGGCTGCGCCTGATGAACTCGGTTTCGCCACGCGGCGGGCACCGGTGGAACCCGTGACCGCAGTGCCACCATCGCCATCGGCCGACGGGGCCGAATAGGTCAGCTGGGTAGGCCCTTGTGGCAGGCCGCCAAGACCCAGCGGGTCCTCGGCCGCAGCTGCTGCGGGAATCGACTTCGCGCCCGCACGGCGACCGCTGGGCTTCTTCCCCGCCTTGGTTGTGGCCTGGCCCTCGGACTGCGCTCGCTCGGCTGCCGCCGCTTTGGCCCGGGCGTCGGAGTCCGCGTCGGCGTCGTTGTCGTCCTTCAGCCGCACCTCAAGGTTGTACAGGAAGCCCACCGCTTCTTCCTTGATCGCCTCATTCATCGCCTGGAACAACTGGAACCCTTCGCGCTGGTACTCCACCAGCGGGTCTCTCTGGGCCATCGCCCGCAGCCCGATGCCCTCCTTCAGATAGTCCATCTCATACAGGTGCTCGCGCCATTTGCGGTCCAGTACCGACAACACCACCCGGCGCTCCAGCTGCCGCATCACGTCGTCGCCCAACTCGGTTTGCCGGGCCTGGAAGGCGAGTTTGGCATCGGAGGTCAGTTCGGTGATCACCTCCTGCGCGGTCAACCTGGTCGCGCCACCGGCTTCCTCAACCACCTCCTCCGGGGTGATCGAGACCGGGAAGATCTGCTTCATATCGGTCCACAGCTGGTCCAGATCCCACTGTTCCGGAGTACCGGTAGCGGTCGCCTGCTGCACCAACCCTTCGACCACGTCGTCGATGAACACCTGGACCTGGTCGGCCAGATCCTCGCCGTCGAGCACCCGGCGACGCTCTTCGTACACCACCGAACGCTGACGTGAGAGGACATCGTCGTACTTGAGCACGTTCTTGCGGATCTCGAAGTTGCGTGACTCCACCTGACCCTGGGCACTGGCGATGCCACGGGAGACGATCTTGGACTCCAGTGGCAAGTCATCTGGATAGCCAGGCGCACTCATGAACCGTTCCGCGAGCCCTGCGTTGAATAGCCGCATGAGGTCGTCCTGCAGCGATAGGTAGAACCGGGACTCCCCCGGGTCACCCTGGCGGCCGGACCGCCCGCGGAGCTGGTTGTCGATGCGGCGCGACTCGTGACGTTCGGTCCCCAGCACATATAGGCCACCGAGTTCGGTGACCTCGTCATGCTCGGCGGCCACCGCATCCTTGGCCTCGGCCAGCGCGTCCGGCCAGGCCTGCTCGTACTCCTCCGGCGTCTCGTTGGGATCCAGACCCTGTTTGGCGAGCGCTTCGATGGCAATGTGCTCAGCGTTGCCGCCGAGCATGATGTCGGTTCCCCGGCCAGCCATGTTCGTGGCCACGGTGACTGCGCCCTTACGTCCGGCCATTGCCACGATGGCGGCCTCTCGCGCATGCTGCTTGGCGTTCAGGACCTCGTGCGGCACGCCCTGCTTCTTCAGCAGTTTGCTCAGCAATTCCGACTTTTCCACACTGGTGGTTCCGACCAGCACCGGCTGTCCCTTGGCGTGCCGGTCCACGATGTCGTCCACCACGGCGTTGAACTTGGCGCTCTCATCCTTGTACACGAAGTCGGAGGCATCGATGCGCGCCATCGGGCGATTGGTCGGGATCGGCACCACCCCGATGTTGTAGGTGTTGTTGAACTCTGCGGCTTCGGTGGTCGCGGTACCGGTCATGCCGGCGAGCTTGTCGTAAAGCCGGAAATAGTTCTGCAGGGTGATAGTGGCCAAGGTCTGGTTCTCGGCCTTGATCGAGACGCCTTCCTTGGCCTCGATCGCCTGGTGCATGCCCTCGTTGTAGCGGCGGCCCGGCAGGATACGACCGGTGTGCTGGTCGACGATCAGCACCTCGCCCTTCAGCACGACGTAATCCTTGTCCCGGGTGAACAGTTCCTTGGCCTTGATCGCGTTGTTGAGGAAGCCGATTAGTGGTGTGTTCAGTGATTCGTAGAGGTTGTCGATACCAAGGTGATCCTCCACTTTCTCGATACCGGGTTCCAGCACCCCGACCGTGCGCTTCTTCTCATCGACCTCGTAGTCCTTATCCCGGCGCAACCGGGTGGCCACCCGAGCGAACTCCGCATACCACTTGTTGATGTCACCGGATGCCGGTCCGGAGATGATCAGCGGGGTGCGGGCCTCGTCGATGAGGATGGAATCGACCTCGTCGACGATGGCCATGTTGTGTCCGCGTTGGACCAAGTCGTTGCGGGACCAGGCCATGTTGTCGCGCAGATAGTCGAACCCGAACTCGTTGTTGGTTCCATAGGTGATGTCGGCTGCGTACTGTTCACGCCGCTGATCCGGAGTCTGGCCGGACACGATGGTGCCGGTTGTCAGCCCCAGGAACCGGAACACCCTGCCCATGAGTTCACTCTGGTAGGAGGCCAGGTAGTCGTTCACCGTGACGACGTGCACCCCCTTACCTGACAGGGCGTTCAAGTACGCGGGAAGGGTCGCGACCAGCGTCTTGCCTTCACCGGTCTTCATCTCGGCAATGTTGCCCTGGTGCAGCGCAGCACCACCCATGATCTGGACATCGAAGTGGCGCTGCCCCAGCGTGCGGGTAGCCGCCTCGCGAACCACCGCGAAGGCTTCCGGCAGCAGCGAGTCCAGTGAGGCTCCATCCGCAATACGCTTCTTGAACTCCTCGGTCTCGGCCCGCAGTTCTTCGTCGGACATCTCGGCCATCACATCGGCCAACGAGTTCACCTGGTCGGTCAATGCTGTCAGGCGCTTGAGCACCCGACCTTCACCCATGCGAAGGATGCGATCGAGAATGGCCACGGGTGACTCCTGTACCTGATTCCAACGGCGGTCTATCGCCCATCGTAGTTGGGCCGCGCGGTGCCGGTCGCGCCGACAACCGCCCCCGGCTGCTTCCCCACTATGTCGTCAGGATCGGCATCGTTGCACCAATACCAGAGATCGCGAACGGCCGGTCACGAACCGACATCGATCATGTGTTGAAACGGTAACAACGCCGCTATCGAGGCGGGTTCCGACCTATGTTGCGGGCATGAAAAGCACACGAATCGCAATCGCGGCGACACTACTGGCCATAGGCATGGCAGGCTGCTCCGCCTCCCAGTCGGACTCCGACGGCGGATCAGCCGCTGACTACGCACAACCCGAGGAGGCGTACGACGCCCAGGCAGAAGAGGCTGGCGGAAACGTCGACCCAGCCATGAACCCGAGCGAGATGACCGACCGGCAGATCATCACCTCCGCCAACGCCCAGGTCCAGGTGGACGATCCCGCGGCAGCCGCCGCCGAGGTGGCGGCACTGACCGAGGCCCTGGGCGGCCGGGTCGAAGCCCGTGAGGAATACACCGGCGGCGAGGGCGAACGTGGCTGGGCGTCGCTGACGGTGCGGGTCCCCTCAGATCAGCTCACCGGCCTGCTGGAAAGCCTGGACGACGTCGGGACGGTGCAACAGGTCAGCCAGAGCGAGGATGACGTGACCGGCACGGTCCAGGACCTCGACGCCCGGATCGCTGCCTTGGAGACCTCGACCGAGCGCCTGAGGCAGATCATGGCCGATGCCACCGACACCGGGGACCTGCTGGCGACCGAGCAGGCTCTCAGTGAGCGCCAGGCCGATCTGGAAGCGTTGCAAGCCCAACGCGCCTACTTGTCCGATCAGGTGGCGATGTCCACCCTGACCGTGTCGCTGGAGACCGAATACGCGCCGACCCAGCCTCGGGGCGGCCTGCTCGGAGGACTGGAACAGGGCTGGAACAGCCTGGTCGGTTTCGGTGCCGGACTCTTGCTGGTGCTGGGTGTCCTGATCCCATGGCTGATCGTGCTCGGGGTGCCGGTGGCGGCGATCGTCTGGTTTGTGCGCCGCCGTCGCAACCGGCCCACACCGGCCGGCTGAGGCAGCCGAGCCCTCGGCTACCTCAGCTGCCGTGAGCTGTTCTCAGCCCTCGTCGGTGGTGGTGGTGTTCAGCCGGATGACGCCGTAAGTCCAGCCGTTGCGCCGGTAGACCACGGCCGGCTGATGGGAATGTTCCTCCACGAACAGGTAGAACGGATGCCCCACGAGTTCCATTTCAGCCAGTGCGTCGTCAACGGACATCGGGACCGTGTCGTGCACCTTCTGGCGGATGATGACCGGGGAGTCGCCGAGTTGTTGTTCGACGGCCACTCCGGGCGTGAGCTCGGCCTCCGCTTCGGTCACGTCCGCCACCGGCTCCAGCAAGTCGGGCATCGGTGGCGGCGATGGCGGCTCATGGCTGCCACGCCCGGCATGATGCCTGCTCTTGCGACGGTCGTGATGGCGCCGGAGCCGCTCCATGAGCTTGCCCATCGCTAGGTCGAGGGCGGCATACCGATCGGAGGCGCTGGCCTCCGCACGGACCACCGGCCCCTTGGCGCGCACCGTCAACTCGACCCGCTCAGCGCGATCCGCCATCCTCGGATTGGCCTCGTGCGTGATGGCGACGTCGACGCGTTGCGCGTACGGCGACAGTTGTCCGACCTTGGCGAGCTTGCCCTCGATATGCCGGCGAAAACGCTCGGGTACATCGGTATGGCGGCTGACTACCACGATATCCATCGTTGTTTTGTTCCTCCGTGATGCTGTGCCGGAAGATCCGGCAGATGATCACCGCGTGGCCCACCCACGCGGCTCTGGTCGGACAGACATCACCCCCCGCTGACCCGAGCGAGGGGCTCGGGCTCCGTTGGGGACCATGGACCTGACGCTAGCCCACCACAGGGTGTTTGCGCACCATTTCTTTGCTCAAGGAACATACTTCATTGACTGCCCAGCCTTCATTGACTGCCCAGCGACCGGCTCCCCGGCGGCGCGGTGGCGGCGAGGGTGAATGCGCCCACGACGTCGGCCCCGCTCACCGTCAGCTTCGTCGCGCACGCGGCCAGGGTCGCACCGGTGGTGACCACATCGTCGACCAACAGTGTCATGACAGTGCCGGGAACGGCCACCAGGCTCTGGATGTGGCGCATTCGCTCCGTCGATCTGGCGGCCGCGTTCAGGTGATGATCGCTCGTCCCTACCCGGCGCAGCACGTCGGCCACCGCCACCTGGCGACCAGCCAGCGCCAATCCTCGCGCGAACGCGTCGGCCAGGTCCGCCACGACGAACCGCCCACGACGTCGGCGGCTACGCCCCGATGGCGCGGGCACGACCAGCACCGGCCGCGCCGAGGGCGTATCGGAGTCTGCCAACAGCGGCGCCAGGGCGGCCGCAGCGGATGTGGCCAGCGAGCACACCGGGGTCGCCAGGTCGGGCCGTCGGCCGGACTTCCACCCGAGCACCAAGCGCCGGACCGAACCGCTGTAGTCGGCCAGAGTCCAGGTCGCCAACTCTGCGCCCGAAGCTCCGCGCAACTGCGGCGCGTCCTGCTCACAGCGCCGCGCAGGCCCGAACCGCGCCCGGCACCGTGAGCACATGGAATGCCGTGGCAGCCCGCAGCCGGCACATTCCAGTGGCAACAGCAGGTCGAGGACCCGCCCCAGGACCTCGGAACCTGACATCGTGTCAGTGTGCTGGCTCCCGCCCGGGGTTTGTCGTCGCCGGCAGGCCGCTGTGGACGGTTGGGCACCAGCCGGTGAATCTGTGGGCAGCGGTGTCAGCACTACCCGGCGAATGTCGGCAGCCGCACGTCGCTGACCACCACCCGCCAGCCGTTGCCGCTGCGGCCGTACAGCTCACCGGTACTGGTTGCCAGGTACAGCTGGCGGGGGCCGTCACCGCCGGCGACGGCGACTGTGTCATCCACCGAGGGCAACGGAACGGTCGTCCCACCCACGCCGATCAGGTAGACGGTCAAGGCGCCGTTGACGGCCCCCAGCACCCCTAGCTCGACATCGTCAACCCACACCAGATCACGGACATCGGTCATCTGAGCGCCCAGCTGCACCCCGGCTCCAAGGGCCACAGGCAGCCCGCTGGCATCTCGTTCCACAGCTGCCACGAAGACCCGCACGTCCAGCTCGCTGCGCACCGCGTAGGCTACCCGTGCCCCTTCGCGGCTCACTCGGATCGCCACCACGTTCAAGTCGATCAGCCCCGGTGCAGCCACCGACACCTGTTGCCCCGATACCGGATCGACCACCAGCAGGGCACCGCGATTGGGCTCGGGGTCCATCGGACCGGTCCACACCCAACCTTGAACATCGACGCTGGGCGCCAGCAATGGCGCGGTGGATTCCCACAGCACGACCGGTTCGGTGGCGTCCTCGGTCAGCGTCACCAGCCGCTGACCCTCCAGACCGACCGGCGGCGCGGAGCCATACCCGAGCGCCAGGTGCGTCAGTCCAGGTGGCACCGCCACCCCGTCGACCTGTTCCAGGGTGTCGGAATTGAGTTCGGCCAGCCCATCCGGCGTCACCACGGTGGGGAATCTGGCCGGGTCCGGCGACTGCTCCAGCGCTGCCTGCTCATCCACCGCCAGTACCGACCCATCCACGCTCATCTCAACGCGGCGCACCTGGGGCAGTTGCGCCAGCGTCTGGCTCAGCTGGGCCTGCACCAGCGCCCGGTCGGCCGCGCTGGCGTCCAGCAGCTGCCGGCTGAGATTGACGGTGGCCACGCCGTCGACGATCGCCACCGCATCCAAGGTGAGCATGGTGCCATCGGGCACCGCCGAGACCACTCCCGGCGCCAGCCAGTCGGCCGGTCCGGCCAGGAGTCCGCGCACAGCGGCATTCTCCGAACCGGACCGCGGCACCCAACGGGCCTCCGGCACCAGTCGTTGCGGGCCATCGGTGGACAGGAAGTACACCGACATCTGCCGGTACTGAGAACCGAACGTCACCCAGGAAACCAGCGCGCCATCGTCCAAGGCACTGATGCGCCACTGATCCTCGGTGTCCTGCTGCAGCGAGAACGCGAACTCCCGTACCGTGCCGGCAGGTGCCTCGGCGTAGGTTCCGCGTTCGTCAACGGTGGCCGAGACCTGCGCTGCCACGGTGACCAGCGTGGGGTCGTCGGGGTTCACCCGGTAGTTGAGGGAATCGGCATCCGCGTAGATGGTCACCCCCGCCCGGGGATCCCACTGCTCACCGGCGCTGGCGGTGAGGAACTGCCGCGCAACGTCGAAGTCGTCCGCCAACCCAGCTGCTGCGGCGAATAGGAAGCCCCGCACGATCTCCTCCGAAGAAGCGTCCGGCGCAGGATCCGCGGCGACCAGGTCGAGACCATCGTCGGCCGGGGCCTCTTCCACACCTTCCTGAACGCCGCCTTCACTGGGCAGCGACAGGCAGCCGGTCACGGTTAGCAACAGTGCCAGAGCCGCGATCAGGGTGCGGCGCTGCGCAACGACCACGCTCATTCACCGACCTCGGCCAGCAGGGTGTCCGGCACTGCTTGCGGCCCGGCCGGGTCGACCGAGCGGGTCGGCTCGGCCTGACGGCGTTCCGGTTTCAACGGCAGCGGGTGGCCGGTCAGCTGCAGTCCGGCCCGCACCGGAAGCGTCAGCCGGAAACTAGCGCCTTCCCCCGGTGAGCCCCACGCCTGCAGGGTGCCGCCGTGCAGCCTGGCGTCCTCCAGCGAGATCGCCAGGCCCAGCCCGGTTCCTCCCAAGGTGCGGGTACGCGCCGGGTCGGCACGCCAGAACCGGTCGAAGACACGTTCGGCATGGGTCGCGGTCATCCCCAGGCCGTGGTCACGCACCACTAGCGACGCGGCCCGGTCGTCGACGGCGACCGCGACATCGATCGGCCTGCCCTCGCCGTGCTCGACAGCATTGATCAGGAGATTCCGGACGATCCGCTCCACCCGGCGGGTATCCATATCGACCCGGACGGCGGTCGCGGGCAGTTTCGCCCGGATCGTGGAACCACGCTGGGCCGCCAGCGGCGCAGCGATATCGATCACCCGCTCCACAACCCCGCGCAAATCTGCCTCCTCGGCATCCAACGTGGCTGCCCCGGCGTCGAACCGTGATATTTCCAGCAAGTCGGCAAGCAACGCCTCGAAGCGGTCCAACTGTGTCGCCAGCAGTTCGGCCGACCGAGCCTGCGTCGGCGGGAATTCCTCGCGGGCGCTGTTGAGCACCTCACTGGCGATCCGGATCGTCGTCAGCGGAGTGCGCAGTTCGTGGGAGACGTCGGAGACGAAGCGCTGCTGCATCTTCGAGAGTTCTTCGAGCTGTTCGATCTGGTCCTGCAGGCTCTGCGCCATCTCGTTGAACGACCTGGCCAGCACCGCGAGTTCGTCCACACCCCGGACCGGTATCCGCTCGTCCAGCAAGCCATCGGCCAGCCGCTGGGCGGTCCGGGCGGCCTGCTGCACCGGCGTCAAAACCTGGCGGGTGAGATACCAGGCCATCACCAGCAGTAACGCCACCAGGGCGAATGCACCGATCGTCAGCGCCTGTTGCAGCAGATCGAGGGTGGCCTGCTCATCGGCAAGTCCATAGACGAAGTAGAGCTCCTGCTGCCCAGCCAACGGCAGCGTCACCGCCGTCCCCACCACCACCCCAGGCTCGTCCCCGATGGCCACCGGCTGCCATTGCTGCACGTTCTCGGTTTGCACCGCTGCACGCAACTCGGTGGTGATCAGCGACCGCAGCATGCTGTCGGTGACCGGCTCCGGGAATTGGATCGCACTTCCCGGCGACCGCAACAGCAGGACCCCCTCCGACGCGGCATTGGCCACGTGCAGCGAATAGACCACGTCATAGGCCAGTTGCTGGACGTCTTGCACCTTGGCGGCATCGGAAGTATCGAAGTTCGCCTGCGCCGAGGCCGCACGGCGCGCGGCGTCGACCAGGATCTCATCCACCCGACGCTGGTAGAGGGAATCCCGGACCTGCCCGGACAGCGCCACACCCAGGCTCAGCAGGGCCACCAATCCGACCACCACGGTGGTCGCTGCGACGCGCACGCGCAATGAGCGTCGCCACGCCCGCAGGCCCAGCCGGATCCGCGCCTGCGCCCGCCGTAACCGTCTACCCGCAGCCGTTGCCATCCGGCCGAGCCAGGAGTGAGGTTCCTGCTCCACTACTGCCTCACTCCGTTGGGGGGGCCCCGGCCCGGTACCCGACGCCCCGAACGGTCACCACGACCTCGGGCCGCTCCGGATCCTTCTCAATCTTGGCGCGCAGGCGTTGCACGTGCACGTTGACGAGCCTGGTGTCGGCCTGATGTCGGTAGCCCCACACCTGCTCGAGCAGCACCTCCCGGCTGAAGACCTGCCGCGGTTTGCGGGCCAGCGCGACCATAAGGTCGAACTCCAGTGGGGTGAGCGCAATGATCTCCTCACCGCGCCGGACCCGGTGGCCGGCGACATCGATCACTAGATCCCCGATCAGCAGTTCCTCGGTCTCCGGCTCGTCGTGGCGGCGCAATCGCGCGCGAATGCGGGCCACCAGCTCACGCGGCTTGAACGGCTTGGCGATGTAGTCGTCCGCTCCAGCCTCCAGGCCGCTGACGATGTCGGCGGTATCGCTCTTGGCCGTGAGCATGATGATCGGCACCCCGGACTCCGACCGAATCTGCCGGCACACCTCGATTCCGTCGACTCCCGGCAGCATCAGATCCAGCAGGACCAGGGCAGGCTGGCTGCCTCGGAAGGTGTCCATCGCGCTGGTCCCGTCGTAGCTGAAGACCGGCTCCAAATCCTCGGACTGCAGCACGATTCCGATCATCTCGGAGAGCGCGGCGTCGTCATCGACGACCAGGACACGTGGGTTCATATGCCTATCGTCGCACTAGCACCGCAGATCAGCACTCGGTTGGGCCCGGCGTGGCTTGCTCAGACCACGACCAGGTCGGTGCATGCAAGGATGGGATCACCACCATTGCAGAGGGGGAACATGAGCGCACCGAGCGGATCGGGCGGACCTGAGTCCTCGCAACCGGACACCGGTCCCGGCGGCGGGCCGACCGGCGAACCGAGCAACGGGTACGGCCAGTACTCGGCTGCAGACCAGCGTTCCGGCTGGGGACAGCCGCCCCAGGTACCCGCCTATGGCGCGACCGATTCCGGCCCGGCGGGCGACTCGGATCGGTACGGCCAGTTCGGCACCCCGCAGGAACCGACGTTCACGGCCACCCAACCCGGGATCATCCCGTTGCGGCCGATCACCCTCGGCGAGATCTATGACGGCGCCATCAAAGCGATCCGCGCGAATCCCGGCGTGATGTTCGGGCTCTCCGCAGCCGTGGTCACCGTGGCGTCACTGATTCAGGTGGCCGCCCTCTGGGGCACCGTGGACGATCTGTACGCACTACCGGCGACGGATCCCGACATTGCGCTGGATGAGCTCTACGCCACCCTCAATTTGGCCATCCTGCCGTCGCTGGTCACGGGACTGGTGACGTTCGTGAGCACGACGATCCTGAACGGATTGTTGATCCACAGCGTCACCCAGTCGGTGATCGGCCGTCGGCTGCCGCTAGCGGAGCTGTGGCGGCTGGTACAGCCTCAGCTGCTGCGGCTGCTCGCTCTGTCAGCGATCATTCTGGCCGCGGTGATCGTGGTGATCGGGCTGACGTTCGTGCCGCTACTGCTGGCGGTGTCGCTACTCGCACCGGCATCAGTGGTCGTGCTGGCGGGCGGGATCAGCATGCTGGCCGCGTTAGCAGCGGCGTTCTTCATCATAATTGCGACCCTGCTCGCCACCCCGGTGCTGGTGGTGGAGCGCGCGGGTCTGATCACCGCTCTGCGCCGGGCCTGGCAGTTGACCCGGCACAGCTTCTGGCGGGTGACCGGGATCTACCTGCTGACCGCACTCCTGGCCGGCGTCGTCGGCTCGGTGATCACCGCCCCGTTCGCTGCGATCTCCGGTTTCACCGGGCCGATGCCAGCCTTGACCGTGGCGCAGCTAGCCTCCGCGACCGTCGCCACCGCCATCACCACCCCATTCGTAGCAGCGGTGATCGCGCTGCTCTACGTCGACATCCGCATACGCACCGAAGGGCTCGATGCCGAGCTCGCTGCCGCCGCACAGGAGCAATGAGGTGCGGTTCAGCCTCGACGCACCATTCGAACCGCCGCTGACGCCGTCGGACGACGAAGCGCGCGATTGGGCGATCTCCGAACTGAGCAAAGCCATCTACGATGACGATCCGACGTGGTTGGACGCTTTCCGGTCCTGGCTGCAGGACCTGTGGAACACACTGTTCAACCAGAGCGCCGGAGCCGGCGCGATCCTGGCCCCGCTGCTAGTGCTGCTGATCGTCGCGCTGGTGATCGGGTTGGCCTTCCTCCTCGGTGGCCCGCTACGACGCCGCCGACTGGGCTCGTCGGTCACCGACAGCACAGCGGTGTTGGATGACGACGATCGGTCCGCGGAGCTGCTGCGGGCCGCCGCCGATGCCGCGGCTGCTGCCGGTGACTTCGGCACTGCCGTCCTGGAGCGGTTCCGGGCCATCGTGCGGGCCTTGGATGAGCGAGCAGTACTGGAGGATCGGCGAGGTCGTACGGCCCACGAGGCCGCCGCCGCCGCAGGTGCGCGCCTGGCACCCTGTGCTGAGGACCTGATGCAGGCAAGCCGGTTGTTCGACGAGGTGTGCTACGGCGAGTTCCAGCCCGGCGCAACCGAGCACGACTGGCTCATCGCTCTCGACCGTGCAGTCGCCAAGACCAAGCCGTCCCGGACCGGTGACCTGCGCGCCGCCGATGTGGTGGCACCGCGATGAGCGCTCCGGCAATCACCGCGTACGGTGAACGTCTGGGCAAGGACTCGACGCCTACCCAGGACCGGCGGTGGCGACGGGGGTGGTTGGGCCTGGCAGCAGCCGGGCTCGCTTTGATCGTCGTGGCGCTGCTGCTGGTCGCGCTACGCCCAGCAGTGTCGAGCACCACTCTGGCACCGGACAATCCCGAGGACGACGGTGGCCGCGCCGCCGCCCAGGTGCTCGGCCAGCAGGGGGTGGAGGTTGTGTACGTACGCACCACCGCAGCCGCACTCGCAGCCGCCGAACCGAACTCCACGCTGTTCATCGTCAATCCGGCCTCGTTGAACCAGGAACAGGGTGAGGCGCTCGCGCAGGTTCCGGCCGACATCGTGCTCACCGAGTTGGAGGCCAACACGACGAACTACCTGACCGACCGCATCGAGGCGAACACGTATGAGCCCCGTGGGCCGGTCGACGTCGATTGTGCCGATGAGGATGCCCTGGCAGCGCAGCGCATCGAAGCCGGAGGTGCGCTGATCGTCGGCGATGACGTCACCAGCTGCTTCAGCACCCCAGATGGTGCGCTCTATGTCAGCTGGACCGAAGGGGAACAGAAGTGGCGGGTCCTGTCCGATGGCTACATGTTCAGCAACGCCGGGTTGGACGAACGCGGCAACGCCGCCCTGGTCTTCCGCGCACTCGGCGCACACGACAAGCTGATCTGGTACCTACCCTCGTTGGATGACCCGTTCGGTACCGACGCTGAGCGGGTCGAGCCGCTGCCCGTGCCGGCGGTGGCGATCTGGTTCATCATCCTGCTCGGGATTCTGACCACCGCCTGGCGCGCACGGCGATTGGGCCCAGTTGTGACCGAACCACTGCCGGTGGTGGTCAAGGCAACCGAAACCACCCGGGGCAGGGGCCGCCTCTACCGGCGGGCACGTGCCCATGCACATGCAGGTGCGGCCTTGCGCGCGGGCTTCCTCGCACGCGTTTCCGGCCGGCTCGGTCTGCCCGGGCATGCCGAGCCGGCACAGGTGGTCGACACCATGGTCCGGATCAGCGGCAGGGATCCCACGGCAATCAACGATGTCCTCTACGGTGCTCCACCACACGACGATGCCACGCTCATCGCATTGACCAAAGCCCTAGACACCCTCGAAAGCGAGGTCCAGCACCCATGACCGACAATCCGTACCAGAGCGTCCCAGAGTCGGCGTACCCGCAGCCCGCAGCCCCGGCACCGCAGTTGACCGCACCGGCCAACTCTGACCGAACCGGGGCACCGTATCCGCAACCGGACGCGAACGCAGCCAATGCTGCGGCTGCGACCATGCCCTCCTCGGCCAGCCGGGACAAGCTGGCCACCCTACGTGCGGAGGTCAGCAAGGCCGTCGTGAGCCAGGACGCGGCGGTCACCGGTCTGGTCATAGCATTGCTGTGCCGCGGTCACGTCCTGCTGGAAGGCGTTCCGGGCGTGGCCAAGACCCTGCTGGTGCGGACGGTGGGGGCCAGCCTGAACCTGGACATGAAGCGGGTGCAGTTCACCCCGGACCTGATGCCAGGTGATGTCACCGGCTCACTGGTCTACGACGCGCGTACCTCGGAGTTCTCCTTCCGGGGCGGCCCGGTGTTCACGAACCTGCTTCTCGCAGACGAAATCAACCGCACCCCACCCAAGACCCAGGCTTCGCTGCTGGAGGCGATGGAGGAACGCCAGGTCAGCGTGGACGGTGAGCCGCGCCCGCTGCCGGAGCCGTTCGTGGTGATCGCCACCCAGAATCCGGTGGAGTACGAGGGCACCTACCCGCTCCCGGAGGCACAACTGGACCGGTTTCTGCTGAAGCTGGTGCTGCCGCTGCCGGAGCGCGATGCCGAGATCGGCGTCCTGCAACGGCACAGCGATGGCTTCGATCCACGCGATCTCGCTGCTGCCGGCGTCGGGCCGGTCGCGGATGCGGACGATCTGGCTGCGGCCCGAGCGGAGGTGCTGGGTGTCCAGGTGGGGCCCGAGGTACTGGGCTATATCGTCGACATCTGCCGTGCCACCCGTTCCTCGCCGTCGTTGTCGTTGGGTGTCTCTCCACGTGGAGCGACCGCACTGCTGGCGACCTCCCGCGCTTGGGCCTGGCTGAACGGCCGGGGCTTCGTCACCCCTGACGACGTCAAGTCCCTGGCCCTGCCCACGTTGCGGCACCGGATCCAGCTGCGCGCCGAGGCCGAACTGGAGGGGGTCACCCCCACGGCGGTGCTGGAGGGTGTGCTGGCTGCGGTGCCGGTGCCCCGCTGAGCCATGGCGATCACCGGCCGTGCGGTTGCGCTGGCCGCGCTGGGACTGATCCCGGTGCTGCTGGTACCCGAACCGACCACCATCGGCGTCTGGATGCTGCTCTGGGTGCTGCTGCTAGGGCTGGATCTGCTGCTGGCGGCGTCGCCCAGGGCGCTGACCATCACCCGGGCGCCGATCGCTGCGCTGCGGATGACCGAATCCACAGCCTCGGTTCTCACCGTCGCCAACGATGGGCGACGGCGGCTGCGCGGGCTGATCCGCGACGCCTGGCAGCCGAGCGCTGGGGCCGTGCAGAACCGCCATCGCATCGACCTGCGCCCAGACGAAGCCCGCCGCTTCACGACCGGTCTGACCCCCGGCCGGCGCGGCGACCTGCTGGCGGACCGGGTCACCGTGCGAGCCCGTGGCCCACTCGGGCTGGCGGCGCGGCAGTTCTCGACACCTGTACCAGGGTTCCTGCGGGTGCTGCCGGAGTTCCGGTCCCGGCGCCATCTGCCCTCCAGGCTGGCACGGCTACGAGAGATGGACGGCCGCTCGGCGGTGAACGTCCGCGGCCCCGGGACCGAGTTTGACTCACTGCGCGAATACGTGATCGGGGATGATGTCCGGGCCATCGATTGGCGGGCTAGCGCGCGACGCAACGAAGTCGTGGTGCGGACCTGGCGCCCCGAACGCGACCGCCGGGTATTCATCGTGCTGGATTCCTCGCGTCTCTCGGCCGCCCGGCTGGGGGAAGAACCTCGCTTGGACGCCGGTATCGAGGCCTCGCTGCTGTTGACCGCGCTGGCGACCCGCGCCGGGGACCGGGTGGAGCTGATCGCCGTCGATCAGAGCGTGCGGGCCCGTGTTTCGGGAACGCAATCGGCAACGGTGATGTCATCGCTGGCGGCCGCATTGGCCCCGGTCCACCCACAACTGGTCGAACCGGACTGGACGCTGGTGGCACAGCTGATCGCCGACCGGTTGTCCCAGCGGGCCCTGGTGGTGCTGGTCAGCGGACTGGAAGCCGGGGTGCTGGAATCGGGCCTGCTTCCGGTAGCGGCCGCCCTGGCTGCCGATCATCAGGTGGTGCTCGCCTCGGCGACCGACCCCGGGGCCGAGGAACTGCGGCGAGCGCGGCACGATTCAACCGAGTTGTTCGACGCGGCGGCGGTGGAACGTGCCTCGCTGGAACGTCGTGGCCTGGGCCTGGAACTCCGCCGCACCGGGGTGGAGGTGCTCGAACGACTCCCGGACGAA
Source organism: Beutenbergiaceae bacterium (assembly GCA_047971285.1). Classification (GTDB taxonomy): domain Bacteria; phylum Actinomycetota; class Actinomycetes; order Actinomycetales; family Beutenbergiaceae; genus Pseudactinotalea. The sequence continues at coordinate 79,150 of JBKDZO010000016.1, forward strand.
CTGGCACCCGCGTTGGCCGATACCTACCTGGCGTTGAAGGCCGCCGGTCGCCTCTAACCGCCGGTAGCGCCGGTCCGGTGCGGTGCGGCCGACCAACTCAATCCACGGTGGCGAAGGTGTCTTCCTGGTGTTCAGCCCGCATATCACCGGTCTCGCCGTCCCGGGCTGCGATCCGCCCCAGCGTGAGTGCGTAGACCCAGTAGAGAGCCAACGCCAACGCGCCGATGGCGATCTTCACCGCACCCGGAAGCCCCGACGGCGTGACGAAGCCCTCGATGATGGCACTGACCGCCAGCACCAACGCCAGACCGAGCACCAAGGTGATCAGCGAGCGCCCTTCCCGCGCCAACGCGCGGCCACGGGTACGCGGACCGGGACTCACCCCGGCCCAGAACAGCTTCAGGCCAGCACCGCAGGCGACGAAGATCGCGGTCAGCTCCAGCATCCCGTGCGGCAGGATCAACCCGAAGAACACCTCCGTCATGTCGTGGTCGATCATGACCGCCCCGGCTTGGCCGACCGAGATCGCATTGACGGATAGCACATAGATCGGGCCGATACCGGTGATGCCCATGGCGATCGCCTGCGCCGAGATCCAGGAATTGTTGGTCCACACCATGCCCGCGAAATCCTGCGCCGGGAACTCGGAGTAGTAGGCCTCGAAGGCCCGCTCGGCGTATTGGCGCCGGGATTCGGGAGTACCGAACAGTGCCATCACCTCGGGATTGGCCAGCGCCCACCAGCCACTGAGCACGCCGATCACGATGAACGCCATCATCATGGCAAACGTCCACCAGCGCACCCGATAGAACGCCGCGGGCAGCGAGATCCCGAAGAACCGGGTCACATCGGACCATGCAGGCTCATGAGCACCGGAGAGCAAGCTCCGGCCACGGCTCAGCAATCGCGAAAGCCGAGACACCACACCCGGATCGGGCACCCGGGTGCGCACGCGGGAGTAGTCGGTGGTGCTGGCCTGATAGAACGCGATGAGCTCATCGGCACCGGCGCCGTCGAGGTCACGAACCCGCGTGCTGGTGAGTTGCTCCATTCGCCGCCAGCGTTCGCTGCGCACGGCTACGAAGGCGTCGACGTCCATACCCCCACCCTGTCATGACACCAGCAGCCTGTCATGACACCATCAGCCTGTCATGACACAGCCGCAGCGGGCGTGGGCATCCCTGCGATGCCATAGCCTGTCGCCATGAGCCAGCTCAGGTCGGCACCCGCACCCGGGATACCACCTGTCGGTGACTTTATGGTCACCGGTGAGGCGGTCGCGCTGGAGTTGCGCCCGGCAAACGTCGTGATCCGCCTGCTGGGTGGCCTGGTCGACCTCGGCCTATACAGCGTGGCCGGGTTGGCGGTACTGATCGCCAGCAGTCGATTCGTGGACAACCAAGCCCAATTCAATGCTCTGCTGGTCAGCGTGATCGCGATGATCATGGTGGTCATCCCGACCACCGTGGAGACCTTCAGTCGCGGGTTGAGTGCAGGCAAGCTCGCGGTCGGGCTTCGGATCGTCCGTGACGACGGCGGCGCGGTGCGGTTCCGGCAGGCGCTGGTGCGTTCCATCGTGGGGATAGCGGAGATCTGGCTCACCTTCGGTGGTCTGGCGGTCATCACCGCGATCATCAACAAGCGCAGCAAGCGTCTGGGTGACCTCCTGGCCGGAACCTACAGCGTGGAGGTCCGCGGCACCGAGAGCGCCTTGATGCCGTTGCTGATGCCTGCCGAGCTGGCCGGTTGGGCCAGGATCGCCGATATCCGGGAACTACCGGATCAACTCGCGGTGCACGCCCGGATGTACCTGGGCCGGACCGGGGCACTGAACGATTCCGTCCGCTCGCAGGTCGGGCGGCAGTTCGCATCGGCCTTGGAGCAGTACGTGGCACCACCGCCGCCCTGGGGCACCCACCCGGAGCGGTTCATCGCAGCGGTACTGGTGGCACGCCGAGACCGGGAGTACCGCAGCGCGCTGGTGTCCCAACGACGTGACGCCCACACCGCCCAGCGGATCCGGCAACTACCGTTCGGCGTCGCCGACTACCGCTAGCCGACGGGTGGCGCTAGTCGGCCTGACTGGCGGCAGCAGCCGCCCGGGCCCTGGCCCGCGAACGATGACCGAGCACGGCCGCACCCAGACCCGCAGCGATCAGTGAGGCCATCAGCACCGCCAGCGTGGCATGCTCACCGGCCTCAGCGCTCCGGAAAGCCAGCTCCGCGATCAGCAGCGAGACGGTGAAACCGATACCGGCCAGTAGCCCCACACCGAGTACATCCACCCATTTCAACGATGAAGCCAGCGTGACCCGTTCAAACCGGCACACCAGCCAGGTGGCGGCCACGATGCCGATGGGTTTGCCCAGCACCAGCCCCAACACCACACCACGGGCCACCGGGTCGGCGGCTGCAGCCACCAACGCTCCGCCGTCCACCGGAACACCGGCAACCAGCAATGCGAAGACCGGCACGGCGAAGCCGGCGGATACCGGCCGCCACACGTGCTCGAAATGCTCCGCCAGGCCACCGGTGGGCACCACCATGCCCAGCGCCACGCCGGCGATGGTCGCGTGCACGCCGCTGGCATGCAGCAGTCCCCACGCCACCACGCCCAGCGGTATCAGGATGTACCAGGCGGTGACCCCCCGGCGCACCAGCAGTCCGAAGACCGCGACTGCGGCGGCCGCGGCGAGGATCCACAGCACCGCGATGCCATCGGAGTACCCGATGGCGATGATCACGATGGCCAGCAGGTCATCGACGACCGCCAGCGTCAGCAGGAAGGCCCGTAGCGCGGTGGGGAGGCTGCGGCCGACGATCCCTAGGATGGCGACCGCGAAGGCAATATCGGTCGCAGTGGGGATGGCCCAGCCATGCGGCTGACCGGCCTCCGATGTCAGATTGAAGGCCAGGTAGAGCAGCGCCGGCACGATCATGCCGCCCACGGCCGCAGCGACCGGAACGATGGCGGTACCCAAGTGCCGTAGCTCGCCGTCGACAATCTCGCGCTTGAGTTCCAGCCCGATGACGAAGAAGAAGATCGCCAGCAACCCGTCGGAGGCCCAGGAACCCAGGCTGAGGTTCAGGTGCAGTACCTCCGGGCCGATTTCAAAGGTCTGGACGGCCGTGTAGGCCTCAGCCCAGGGGGAGTTGGCCCAGATCACCGCGATGACGGCTCCGACTGCCAGCAGAATGCCCCCGGTCGACTCCCCGCGCAGAGTGTCGGCGTAGTTCCGCAGTGCTCCCGGACTCATCCGGGAGAACAGTGGCTCGTGATTGGTCACTGCGCTCCTTCAGGTTCGCGATCAGAATCGGCCGGGACTCCGGGCCAGGCTATCGATGCCGGGCCGCAACCGGGTCCGCGTCCCGTGAGTTGGACAGCGATTCCTGCCACGTCGATCAGTATCGGTAGTGCTCCGGCTTGTACGGGCCGCTGACATCGACGTCTATGTAGTCGGCCTGCTCCTTGCGCAGTTCCGTGAGGTCGACGCCGAGAGCCTCCAGGTGCAGCCGGGCAACCTTCTCGTCCAGGATTTTGGGCAGTCGCGTGACCTGAGGCTGGGCTGCACCGGATTCGGCCTGCCAGAGTTCGATCTGGGCCAGCACCTGATTGGTGAAGGAGGTGGACATCACGAAGGACGGGTGGCCCGTGGCGTTGCCGAGATTGAGCAGACGCCCCTCCGACAGCACCAGAATCGAGCGGGCCGGCCGGTCGGCCGAGTCCGGCAACAGCCACTCGTGCACCTGCGGCTTCACCTCCACCCGCTGCACCCCTGGCATGCGAGCCAGCCCCGCCAGGTCGATTTCATCGTCGAAGTGACCGATGTTGCCGACCACGGCCTTGTCTTTCAGCGCCAGCAGTTGCGCCGCACTGACCACAGCGGTGTTGCCGGTCGCGGTGATGACGAAGTCGGCTTGGCCCGCGACGTCATCGAGCCGAGCCACCTGGAAGCCGTCCATGGCGGCCTGCAACGCACAGATCGGGTCGATCTCGGTGACGATCACGCGCGCCCCCTGGCCACGCAGCGCATCGGCCGCACCCTTGCCGACGTCGCCGTAGCCGCAGACCACCGCGACCTTGCCACCCATCAGCACATCGGTGGCCCGGTTCAGGCCATCGGGCAATGAATGCCGGATGCCGTAGCGGTTGTCGAACTTGGACTTGGTGACCGAGTCATTGACGTTGATGGCCGGGAACAGCAGCTCCCCGCGTGCGGCCCACTGCGTCAGCCGGTTGACACCGGTCGTGGTTTCCTCCGACACCCCCCGGATACCTGCGGCAATCGGGCGCCAGCGATCGCTGTTCTCCTGGAACAACCGAGCCAGCAGCTCGATGAAGACGACCTTCTCCTCGGAGTAGTCGGCGTCCCCGGGCTGCGGTGGCGGCGGGACCGAACCCGCCGACTCGAACCGTGCCCCCTCGTGCACCAGCATCGACGCGTCACCGCCGTCATCCAGGATCAGATTGGGCCCGGCGCCATCGGGCCAGTCGAAGATCGCCGCGGTGGCGTCCCAGTACTCGGCCAGGGTCTCCCCCTTCCACGCGAACACCGGCACCCCCTGTGGGTCCTGCACGCTGCCACTGCCGACCACGACGGCAGCTGCGGCTTCGTCCTGGGTGGAGAAGATGTTGCACGAGGCCCAACGCACAGATGCGCCCAGGGCGACCAGCGTCTCGATGAGCACGGCGGTCTGCACCGTCATATGCAGCGAACCCGCGATCCGGGCTCCCGCCAACGGCTGGCTCGGCCCGTACTCCTCCCGCAACGCCATCAAACCGGGCATCTCGTGCTCGGCCAGGTGAATCTGGTGGCGACCGGCCACCGCCAACTCGATGTCCGCGACCTGATATTCGAAACTCACCCGCTCAGGCTAACGGGGATGGACTGGCACACTGTCCCCCGGGCTCATCCGCCGCACCGTGGACCACCCGATTCAAGACCCAGGAGGAGTTGCGATCGATGTCACTAAGCTTCGATGACCTCACCCCCGATCAGTTGCGGGAGCAGGGGTGGAAGAAGTGGACCGAGTACCCCGGTGCGACCGGTGCCTGGATCGCGGAAATGGACTTCGGCACCGCCCCTGCCGTCCAGCAGGTACTGCACCGTGCCGCAGACGGCGACGGTCTGGGCTATCTCAGCAGCAACCGGTTGCGGGCCTTGCAGGATTCGATCACACGCTTCCTGGCCGATCGGTACCGGTGGACGGTCGCAACCGGTGACATCCGCCCCGTCTCCGATGTGCTCACGGCATTCGAGGCGGCGGTGCGCCTGTCCGAACCCGGCTCCCCCATCATCCTGCCTACGCCCGCGTACATGCCGTTCCTGACCATCCCGCAGTTGCTGGACCGGGAGATCATTCAGGTACCGCTGGCGTGCACCGACGGGTACTACAGCTATGACCTGGATGCTCTGGACGCCGCATTCGCAGCCGGTGGCCGGCTGCTGGTGCTGTGCAATCCACACAATCCGGTCGGCCGGGTACTGCACCGCACGGAACTCCAGGCGATCAGCGAGGTTGTGTACCGGCACGGCGGCCGGGTATTTGCCGACGAGATCCACGCACCGTTGCGATACCCGGGACACGAACACATCCCCTACGCCAGCATCAGCGCTATCACGGCGGCCCACACACTCACCGCGATCTCGGCCTCGAAGGCGTTCAATCTTCCCGGGCTCAAGTGCGCGCAGGTGGTGTTGAGCAACGATCCGGACCGGCAGGCGTGGAACCGGGTCGGGCCGCTGCTGGAGGACCAGGCATCGACGCTAGGCGCACTGGCCGCAACCGCCGCCTATAGCGAGGGCGGGCCGTGGCTGGCACAGGTGCTGGAGTATCTCGATGGCAATCGCCAGGCATTGGCGCTCGCCCTGCAGGAGCACCTGCCGCACGTGCGTTACCGGGTCCCGGAAGGGACGTATCTGGCCTGGCTGGATTTCCGCCGGGCTGGGGCCGGTGGCGCGGCGCTAGCAGACCCGGCCGCGTTGTTGCGCCAGCACGCCGATATCGTGGCCACCCCCGGACAGCTCTGCGGTGAGGCGGGCCAGGGATTCCTGCGATTGAACTTCGCGACCAGCCGGCCGATCCTGATCGACCTGGTACGACGAATGGCGGCGGCGATCCGGGCGCGCTGACGCTATTGCCCGTCGCCGCGGATCACTCTCAGGTGGCCCCGGCGACCGGCATCGGGGACGGTGGGCGCGGTTGCCGGCGCGACCTCACCGATCCGGCGAGCCGCGGGGGTAGGTTGCGGCAGTGGCGCGCGGGAGGCTTCCCGGACGGCGTCCGCCAGCGCCAGCAGATCGTCGGAGCTGGGCGGGGCGGGCTCGAAATTGCCCGCCAGCCGCACGATATCCCAGCCCCGTGGGGCGGTCAGGCGTTCTGCGTGCACCGGGCACAGGTCATAGCTGTGTGGCTCGGCGTGTGTGGCCAGAGGCCCCAGAACAGCTGTGGAATCACCGTAGACATAGGTGAGGGTCGCCACCGCCACGGCCGTGCAGGTCGCGCGAGTGCATTGGCGGGATCTCACCCCCTGACGGTACCGGTGGCCGCCATCGGCACCGGTATGCCACGCCGGGCACGCAGTTCCCCCGTGGCAAACGTGGCAGGCTGGAGCGGTGACCAACGGCACCGGGAGCGGCTCGGAATCCGATCTCGACATCGCGGCAGTACGGATTCCATCCCGCCGGGGCGGCAGGACCCGCGACCGGCACGGCCGGGGACTGCGAGGTCCGTTGCTGCCGCCGCTGCTACCAGGCGCACGAACTCGCGCGCAGCAGTTCGACGACGTGCTCCTCGCCGTGGTGGAACGGCTGGAGCATCGCGTGGGCAAGGCGGTCAGCGGTGTGGAATTCGCGGTGGAGGAGGTACCGCCGTCGGCTCCGGCACCGTGGGAACGGGGGGCAGTGCCGCTGGGCCGCTATTTCCCGGCGGATGCCGCTGCCGGACTGCCTCATCGAGTGGTGCTGTACCGCCGACCGATCGTGGGCCGTGCCCGCGGTGATGATGAGCTATCCATGCTGGTGCGTGACGTGCTGGTGGAACAGATCGCACACCTGCTGGGGCGAGCCCCGGAAGACATCGATCCCGACTATGAGGGTTGACCCGGCACGGGAATCAACCACCAACGCGTACGCCGACCTGCTGTTCGCTGAAGGGGTCGCCGGTGATATTCACCGCCGATATCAACGTGCCATCGGCCGCTGCCGATGTCAGCACGGCGGATGCCAGCAGCCCCTGCCCGGTCAACTCCAGCAGCACGGTGCCAGCAGGCACCGTCACCGGCGCTGAGCTACCGGCCGAGAGCGTGACCGACTGCTCACCGCTGACCGCACCTTCGGCGTCGTAGCCCACGACCGTGACATCGCTGGTCTGCTCACCGGCATTGGTCAGTGCCACCGATGCCGTGTCCACCAGTGCTGCCGGTATCGGCAGCACCCCGCGATCGACCGCGGTGGTCGCCGGCAGCCAGGCCACATCGACCGGTGGGGTATCCGGATCGGCGTCGCCAGCCACGCCGGTGCGCAGCAACTGCACAGCCCCGGTGACCGGGACATCAGCGGATACCCGGATGCCGTACTGCCCTTCATGCACCCCGGCTAGTGAGATGTCCAGCACCGAACCGGGTTCGATCACCGTGTCCTGCGCACCCTCCAACGCCTCGGGCCCGTCCGGACCGAGCAGGTCCACGCTGACCGTTGCCGCCTGCTCGTCGGGATTGAGCAACCGCAGATTCGCCGCGGCTTCATCCGCCACCAGCAATGGCACGGCACTGAAGAACACCTCGGTCGCCGGGTCCGCGGCCGGGCCGATGGTCTCGGTTCCCGCCGCGATCAAACCATCCAGGGAACTGTCTTGCAGCGTGGGCACAACCCGGCCACCGGCGACATCGACTCGGATCGCCAGCCGCTCGGACAATGAGATGGTCTCCAGCAGCAGCGCCTGCACCTGCCCAGGAGGGACCACGATGGGAGCGATCTCCGGCAGCGGGCCGGTGCCGGACCACCCGGTGAGGGTCACTGTGGCCACCGTCTGACCGGGGTTGCTCAGCACCAGCCGGGTACTGGAGCCCAACGACGTCGAACCCCCGACCAGAACCGCGCTGGTGATGGGCTGCCCGCAACTGCTGACCGACAATCCGCGCAGGTCACCCGCGTCGGCGCGGGCCACCGCGAGGCCACCCGCCAACGGCACTTCTCCGTTGCTACCGGTAACCACCGAGACGGTCGGGTCGGCGATATCGGTGGCAACGGCAAGCGCCAATCCGGCGGCGGTGCCGGCCACAGCCCCCTCGGTCCCGACTTCGCCGAACGTCAGCTCCGGCGCAGCGGGCTCGCCCAGAGCCATCATGCGCACCTCGGTCGATAGCTGCCCACCGCCGGTTCCCAGCTCCGGATCGTAGGCAATGTCATCGCCTGCGGAGGCGGTCGGCAGCGTGGGCGCGGCCGCGCAAACCCAGGAGGTCTTGTCCGCGGACACCGTGTAACTGGGAATCTCGACCGCTGCCGGTTCCGGAGCGGGCTGAGCCTGCGCCAGCCACACCACACCGGCCGGGAGGGCCAGTACCAGCACACCGCTGAGGGCCAAACCGGCCCGCTTCAGAACCGATGCCGATCCGGATCGGGCCATCAGCTCTCCTCCTCGACATCGAGACGACGGCGACGAGTGGGCAATGCGATCAGCGCCACCACGACGAAGGTCAGCACGATGGCGATCTGCCATCCCCGTTGCCATGGTGGCTGGTAGCGAATCTCGAGTTCACCACCGGTGAGCGCGGGGACCTCGAATGCTTGCCGCCAGTCGTGCTGGACCGGGCTCAACGGTTCGCCATCGAGCCAGGCCTGCCATCCAGGATCGGTCCGCTCGGCGAGCACCAGCACGGACTCCTGGGCCATCGGCGCCATCTGCGTGCCGACAGCAACCGCTTGCGCTGAGACGGGTTCGCGCTGACCATCGGCTCCCAGCTGAATCACCCGAGCGACGGTGACCGCTTCGGTGTCGACCCGCCACACCACGCCGGACTCGTTCTCAGTGACGCGTTCCAGCCCCAGCACGCCATCCAGCACGGCTACCAGCCGGGCCCGGGCCAGATCGTCGCCGACTCCCCCGATGATCTCGGCATCCGAGGGTGGTACCACGACGATGGCGATCGCGTGATCGGCCAGCAGCGGCGCTGCTTCATCGGTGGTGCCGCTGGCCAGCGCGGCCACCAGGGTCGCTAGCGACCGGGTCGCATCCTCCGACTCACCGCCATCGAACTGTGCCAGCGCCGCAGCCGAGGAGGTCTCGGTCAGTTGTGGACCATTGCCACGCCAGACTTCGGCATCCACGACGCCGTCGGCGGAAACCCACAACGCCAGCACCCGAGACCGGGCCTGCGACGTCTGGAGTTCATCGCCGATGGCCGGTACCGGGTCGGCCGTCCGGGCCGTGAGCGACAGCGCATCCCCGCGTAGCATCGCCACCGCTCCCACGGCACTAACCGCCACGCCCGCCACCATCACCGCGCTGACCGCGGCAACACCCACCTGGCGCCACCCGAACGCCCGGCCATGCAGCGCTGCTCGTAGCCCGCCCCCTGCGGTGACGGTGGCCATGACCAGACCGAACACGACCACCGAGGCCCCCGGTCCGGCCCAGCCCTGCACGACCTGATCGGCGGTAGCGGGCAATGCGATATCGATGCGGGCCAGCATCAGCGCGGCCGCCAGCCCGAGCGCCACCATCAGCCAGGCCAGACGCACTCCACGGGCCAGCGCAGTCCCTCGCGCCAATGCCACGACGGCGGCGAGCAGCAAAGTCCCCGAGGCCGCCAACGGCAACCAGATCGACACCTGGGCCAATCCCGATTCCGGCTGTTGCGGCCAGCCCAGCAGCGCGTACAGCGCCTCGACCTGCGGCGCGAGCGTCGCGGAACCGGGGCCACCGGCAAGCAGCCGCCAACCATCGGCAATGCCGCTGGCATAGGTGATCATGGGCCCGAAGAGCACCAACGCCGGGATCGCAACCAAGAGCAGCCGTGCTCGCCCGACCACCAGCCGCCGTCGTCGTCCCAGCAGCACCGCCAGCAGCACCAGGCTGACCAGGCCGATCGGCAGCAGCACCGGCGCCCCGGTCGCCGCCACCGCGAACGCCAACCCGGCAGCCGCCGCAGCACCCAATGACCCCACCCCGGACGGCCGCGCGATGATGGTGGCGTACTCCTGGCTCTCCTGCGTTTCGTAGGGTTCGGCGGTATTGGAGCGGATTCCACCCTCGCCGTCGGAGTCTGATTCCGATTCGATGCTCGACTCCGCGCCGGCTTCCACCGGCTCGGCGGCGTCACCGTCCTGGTCATCGCCGGTCGGCTTCTCGGCAACCGATGCAGCACCATCGGGCTCGTCGGCGGCCCCGTCGCCCGTCGCGGGTTCCTCATCGCCGCCGCCGACGGCATTGATCGGCACCTCCAGTTCGGTGGTGGAGGCCTCGCTGACCGCTGCCAGGGCGGCTTTGCGACTCACCGGCGATGCCCTGCGGGCGGTGCGGCCACGGAGGCGCTGAGCACCCACAAGACCGGACACCACGACGTCCCGGCGGTCCAGTCCGAAAGCGCGCGCCACCCCCAGGGCGATGAGCGGCAGCATGATGTGCGCGAGGACCGGGCCCAGCCGGCCATCGGCTAGGCCCAGCACCAACGGCGGAGCCAGCGCCCAGGCCAATGCGGCCCACGACCGCAATGCCAGTGACCGGGTGGCGGCACCGGCAGCGAACCACGCGGTGAGCGCGGCCAGCGGGATCGCCGCAACCAGCATCAGGGAGGTGGTCAACCACACCGGAGTACCCAGAGGACCACCGGTGACCAGCGACAACACCCCGAGCACGGCAAGGAACGGATCGGCCGGTACCGGCCAGCCGTTGCCGCTGGCGAGCCACGGCGAGATCACCGCCTGCCACACACCGCTGAAACTGGCGTCGGCGGGCAGCAGCGCCCCACCGAGCAACGGACCGGAGAAAGCCCGCGGAGCCACCGTCACCGAGGTGATCACGATGGGTAGCGCCAGCACCAGGGCGAACACCAGCCGCCGGCGAACCCCGAGAGCCGCGCGTTCTCTCATCTCCAGTTCCGACGGCGCTCGTACGGTCCGCCGCTGGGCCGCGGCCTGCATGCGCTGGTCGCGCCGTACCCGCGCCACGTCAGCCCGCCTGGCCTGCAGGGGTCGCAACAGCCGGCGGGAGTTCGATCGAGTGGCTGCCGCCTGCCGCCGGGCCCGGCGCACGGCACGCCAGCCGGCCAGCGAGGCGAACGGAGCCAGCAGTTCGTCGTCGACCAGCCCCACGTCCTTGGTGGCCAATCTGCCGACGGCACGGACCGGCGCCATCAGGAACGCCGCCACCGCATACACCGGCACCAGCAGCGCTGGGGCGTCCACCATCCTGCTGTGCAACGCCGATACTCGCCGTTGACGGTAGCTGCGGCGCGGGTCGGGTTCGGCTCGACGCCGTGTGTGGCGCATACCGAAGTAGCTGGCGCGAGCGTGACGCACCACCGCCGCTGGAACCACCACCACCCGGCGACCGGAGAGCCGGGCTCGCCGGGACAGGTCCCGCCCGTCCCCGAAGGCTCCCAGCGCGGGGTCCGGTCCGCCCAGGGTCGCGAACAATTCGCGATCGATCAGCATGCCTGCGGTACCGACGGTGTCGATGTCCTCGCGGTCATCGTGCTGGCCCTGGTCGACCTCGCCGTCCTCGATCCCGGTGTAGCGCTGCAGGTCCCGGGTGTACTGAGTACCCACCGAGATCAGCCGGTCTGGGTGAGACCAGGAAACCTGCTTGGCTCCGGCGATGCCGATCGAACGACCCGCCTCCACCACCGCCGTAAGCGCGGCCAGTGCCTGCGGCGCCGGGGCGGAATCGTCATGCAGCAGCCACAGCCATTGGGTGTCGGGTACGGCGGACGCGATGGCGCGGGTCACTGCCTCGCCGAACGAATCAGATCCGATGGCCGCGATCAGTTCGACATCGAGTCCGGCATCCTGTGCCAACTGCTGCACCTGCTCGCCATTGGATCGGGTGTGGGTGAGGAGCACCCGCTCCGGCACCGTCTCCTGTGCGGCTAGACCCGCAAGCGTCTCGGCCAGATGGCTGGTATCGGCGGCAGCGACGACGATTGCCGTTACGCGGGCACGCGTGGCACGACTCATGCTGGCATGGCGAGGCGATCAGATTGCGCGGCGCTTGAGCTTGCGGCGTTCACGCTCCGAAAGGCCGCCCCAGATCCCGAACCGCTCGTCGTTCATCAGCGCGTATTCCAGGCATTCGGCGCGGACTTCGCACGAGGAGCAGACGCGTTTCGCTTCCCGGGTAGAGCCGCCCTTTTCCGGAAAGAACGCCTCGGGATCGGTCTGTGCACACAATGCCCGTTCCTGCCAACCGAGAATCCCCTCATCCTCGTCGGCGCCGAACATCGCCATCAGTGGCGAGGGTGGCGGCTGGACCACTGGGTTCAGCGGGCCCTCGCCCAAGATGTTCCACACTGCTGCGTCCCCTTGTTGTTCCAGTGCCCCCGAACCGGTGCTTCCCGATGCTTCGACGTCGGCATCGGCTGTAGACATCTGGGTCAGCTGTCGTCGAGTGTTCAACATCGTCCTGCCATCATGGGAAATCACCGCGCTATGTACCTAAATTACACGCGTGTTATCCCTCTACGTCAAGCCCGCGACGTGCTATAGCACAATTCGGTGCCGGTAGAGACTGCCCAGAACGGCCGGGTTCAACCTCGTATCCTCGGCTTCGTGACCAATCCTACGGTGCTGTCGATGCTGGAATCGTGGGAGCCTTCCGCTCCCCGACTGACCTGGTACGGCGATGGCGATGAACGCGTTGAGCTCTCCGGCAAGGTGCTGCGCAACTGGGTGATCAAGGCAGCCAATCTGCTCAGCATGGAGGCCGATGTCCAGCCGGACTCGGTGGTGCTGCTGGACCTGCCTGCGCATTGGCGACAGCTGGTATGGGCCCTGGCGGCGTGGACCCTGGGGGCCCAGGTGCAGCTGTCCGATGACGCCCCACCGATGGGCACGGCGGATGTCATCGTCAGTTCCGCGCCGCAGCACCGCTCCGCCGAGATCGTCATCGCTGTGCCGCTACCGGCGCTGGCGCGCAGCTGGGAGGGTGAGTTGCCGGCCGGGGCGCTGGACGGAGCGGCCGAACTCATGGGGCAGCCGGATGAGCCGCTGTTCGGTCCGGAGCCAGGTCCCGCCGTCGTCGACGGCCCACCTCGGCGGGTGCTGCTTGCCGCGCCGGATCGGCGGTCGCTGCCGGACCGGGCCTGGCAGGTCTGGGCGAGCGGAGGTTCCCTCGTGCTGGCGACCGCCCGTTCCGATGCCGAGATCGCCCAGATCGCCACCCAAGAGCACGCCACGCCCGCCTGACCCACTCCACCCACCGGACCCAGCCCGCCTGACCCGCCCGCCGAACGCGGCCTCCCGGTCCCTATTTGCCGTTATAGCGACCGGGAGGCCGCATTCGTCACGCTATGGCGGACGAAATCGCGCGTTCGACCTACCTGCTGCAACAACGGTCCGCCAGGCGACACAGTGGAGGTATGAGGAACACGATGAAACCGGCCACCGCCACGAAACTACTGTCCGTGCTGGTGATGCTGGGCTCGGTCGCTGCCGTGCTCACGGGGTGTACCCAGAACGCCACCTCATCGGCCGAATGCACGTCGGACCAGGCCCGTGAGGCCGGCGAGCCCGGCGACGCCGAGCCGTTGCTGGTCCTCGGCTCACTCAAGCAGGTTCCCATCGTGCTCTATGGCGACGGTGCTGTCGCGGTGCCGCTGTCGCAAACCCGCGGCGACGAGGCCACAGCGTTCCTCACCGGGGGCTTGACCGGCGCAGCCGTGCGCGCGATCCCTGGCTACATGGGACCGCAACCCAACCAGTACATCGCCGGCTGGCTCAACCCATGCGAACTTGAGCAGGCCATCACCGCGGCCGAACTGTTGATCGACCCGGACGTCGACTATGGCGATCCGCCGGTCACCGATCAGGCGTACACACTGATCAGCTACCACCCCGAGGGTGGCGCGGCGGAAGAGATCAGGGTGTACGCATTCAATCCCTACGAGCCTGATGCGTGGGGCGGGCTGACCTCGGAGCAAACGCAGCAGCGGAAGGCACTGGCTGCCCTCTGGACGGACATCGAAACCGGCAGCACCCTCACCGACCCGATACCGATCGACCGCGTCTACATATTCGCCCACCGCAGCCTGTCCGACGCCGAGGTGACCTGGCCACTACCACCGTTCTCGCAGGTGGTGACCGATGGGTGCGCGACGCTCAGCGGTTCGCAGATGCAGACCCTGCTGGACTTCATCGAGAGCGACAGCGGGCCAATCGTGGACGACGGGAACGCCCCCGGCTTTGGCCCGATGGACATTGTGGCTGCCGCGCCTGGAATGCCCGAATGCGCAGAAATGTGAGGCACTGCCCCGGCACCACGTCGGCGCGGCGGCAGCCCCTTCATCGCCCGGCAGCCTAGAACCGCACGCGCACCTAGTCCGAGCCGACGCCCTGTGCGGTGGCCGACGGCCACGGGACGCCCGTGCCCGGCAGTCTCAAGCACTGCTCCTCGGTACGGAATAGGCCGGAACCGAGCTGGATCCGGGCAAGGACCTCGTCCACCAGCGGCGCCGCTGAGCCGGATCCGTAGATCTGCTCACCCACCAGGGAACCCGCGTCCTGGAATGCACGCTCGATGACCTGTGCGACGAAGTCAGCCGATAGCGGCGGAGCCAGGACGTTCCCGCCGGCCAGGAGTGACTCGCCTCGATCTGTGCCGAATCGCAGTGTGACGCACGGAATGCCCAGAATATTCGCCTCCTCCTGGATGCTCCCCGAATCCGTCGCCAACAGCGAACACCGGAGGAATGCTGCAATCACATCGGAGTACTCGGCCCAGACCGTTGTGGAGATGAACGTCTCGGGGAATCGTGTCTCCAGCTCCCGGAGCCGGTCCCGCAGGTCGTAGCTGTCCAACGCCCACTCGGTACCGTTCAGCGATACCCACAGCACGCTATAGCCACGGGCAAGCAACCGCTCGACGGCCTCGAAATAACATGTGAACCGCTCACGGTTGTGCGTGGTCTCGCGCCGGTGAATGCACACTCGGATGAAATTGCCCGAAGCAAGTTGCGGAAACCTATCAAGAATGTTCGACTGCGTGGCACGGGACCGGGCAGCTTCGACCGCATCGACGACGGTATTTCCGACCACCGTTATCGAATCAGCGGGGTATCCCTCGCTCAGTAGAAATCGGCGATCCAACTCTACCGGTGCCGCATGGAGCCCGGTCGCGGCGTCGGTCACCCTGGTGTTGAATTGCTCGGGGAATGGCTCCTTGCTACCCAAACTGTAGTTGCTCTCGACCCGATGTCCGTCCCGATAGGAGGACCAATCGAAACCACCTTGCCGAGCCGATTCGAGATGGTGTTGTAGGAAATCCGACTTCAAGGTCATCGTTCGGATCCCAGCCTCGACGTGGACGCAAGCCACTCGGTTCATATAGGCCGCCAGCGCAGCGCCCATCGCGGTGGCTGTATCGCCATGAACATAGGGAATCACGGTGTGGCCGGTCTGTGCTGCGGTCCTGAAGATCTCGCTCGCGAGGGAGATGAGCGAGGCCACCCGGGCGCTGAGTGCCGACTCCTCGCCGAGGTCGAGGAGTATGTCGACCTCGATCCCGAACTCGAGCAGCATTCCGCCGGAATATTCATGATTCGTGTGCTGACCGCTGTGGCATACCGCAGTCTGCAGTCCGCGTGAGCGCAGTTCCTGGTAGACCGGCGCTTGTTTGATGATATCTGGCTTGGTCCCCATAAATACCATATGGACCGGCTCATCGATACGGAAGGTGTGCAGAAACTTCTCAATCAACTCCTGGCGGTGAGCAACCATGCCGTGGTCATTCGCGATAGTAAGCATTGCGTTCAATTGCCTTCGTCGTCAGGTGGTGTCTGGATCTCGTATTCGTGGCGCAATCTGGATAGAAGATCGGACTCGTCGCCGAGATCGTCCAATGGAGCCACAAGAACTACAGAATTGGTGACGATGATCGCCAATCCTTCAAGCTGACCGGTGATTATGGTCATCGGACTTTCGTTCACCACCAGGGTGTCCCGGCTATCCAGGTCGACCATTGCAGCCCCGGAAACCGCCATCACTGCGGAGTCCGATTCGGCGAGGGCTCTATGCACCGCCGGCCAGGTCCCCATGTCATGCCAGGTGAACTCCACCGGCACCACGCCGATGGGGACCGAACCATCGACGAACGGGGTCACCTCATGGGAGGGGCCACCGGTTTCGGGATAGTCCGCGCCCTCATCGTGCGTAGCGTAGGAACGGACCGCCTCCGCCCACTGCGGGGCGTTGCGCTGGTAGGCCTCGATCAGGGCTGAGGTGGCAAAGAAGTAATGCGAGGAGTTCCAGAAGTACTCGCCGCTGCCGGCGTACTCATCTGCGGCATCCTGGTCTGGCTTCTCGTAGAAGCCGCGCGCGACCAGCACGCCGTCGGCATCCATTGCGGACCCGTTCGCCCGGACGTATCCCAGGGACGTGTCCGCTCGGTCCGGCGTGCTCCCGAACAGCGCCAGCCATTCGGGGTTGTCCTGGACGAAGGCGAATGCCCGGTCACTGTCACGCTGGAATGCCTGCAGCGGCGAGAGCAACGTGTCCGAGGCCGAACTCAGCACGATCGCTTCCGGATCCAGCTCATGGATCCGATGCGCCGCCAGCAGGAATGCGGCCGGCTTCCCAGCAGCTCTGGGCTCCACGATCAGATGATCCGGGTCGATTTGCGGGATCACCGCGCGCACGTCCTGAGCCTGAGCGGCGGTCGTGGAGATGAAGATGTTGCCGGCTGGCACACACGCCGCCAGCCGCTCGTAGGTTTGCACCAGCATCGGCTTGGTATCGCCGACGCCACGGAACTGCTTGGCTTTCCGATCTGTGCTCAACGGCCACAGCCGCTTGCCATGACCTCCGGCCAGGATGACGGCGTACCGGTGCGACCGATCACCGCTCATGAGCCCACTGCTTCCCTATCGATGGGCGGTGGCGCGGCTGCAACGCGATTCCGGCTCGGTTGGGAGACTGGCAGACCCGCCACTGCCTGCACGTGGACTTCCTCTCGTACGGCGAAACGGGTGGCCAGCAACTCGCCCAAGGAGCGTACACCGGCAGAGTGCGCCCGTTTGGTGCGACGAGGTGATCGGTCATCGCAGCAACATGGGGAGCTTGTTGTCGACGAACGACAGGGCCGACCCGATCGCCATGTGCATATCCAGGTACTGGTAACTGCCCAGCCGACCCCCAAAGGCCACGCGAGGCTGGGCCTCGGCCAGTTTGCGGTACTCCAGCACCTTGGCGCGGTCCGCGGGGGTATTGACCGGGTAGTAGGGCTCATCGGTAGTCTGCGCGAACCGGGAGAACTCCCGCACGATCACGGTGCGATCGGAGGGATAGTCACGCTCGGGGTGGAAATGGCGAAACTCGAGAATCCGGGTGTAGGGCACCTCTGCATCGGCGTAGTTCATCACCGAAGTCCCTTGAAAATCTCCCACATCGAGCACCTGCTGGTGGAAGTCCAGGGTGCGCCAGCCCAACTCGCCGCTCTGGCCGAAGTAGGCATCCAGGGGGCCGGTGTAGACCGTCGGGATCTGACCGACGACCCCCTGCTGGTGCAACGGTTGGGCCGGATCGAAGAAGTCGGTACCTAGGCGGACGTCAATACGGTCGTGATCGGCCATCCGCTGCAACCAGGTGGTGTACCCATCGACCGGCAGACCCTCATAGGTGTCATTGAAGTAGCGGTTGTCGTAGGTCAAGCGGACCGGCAGCCGGGAGATGATGTCAGCGCTGAGTTCCCGCGGGTCGGTCTGCCACTGCTTGGCGGTGTAGCCACGGATAAAGGCCTCGTACAACGGCCGGCCGATCAGCGAGATCGCCTTTTCCTCCAAGTTGTTCGCGCAGCTGACTTCGGCGGCCTGGTCCGCTATCAGCTGGCGGGCCTGGTCCGGGCCGTAGCCGGAGCGGAAGAACTGGTTGATGGTGCCCAGGTTGATCGGCAGCGGGAACACTTCACCACGATGCTGGGTGTAGACCCGGTGCACGTACGGCGTGAACGCCGTGAATCGGTTGACGTAGTCCCACACCCGTTCATTCGAGGTGTGAAACAGATGAGCACCGTACCGGTGCACCTCGATGCCGGTGCTTGGCTCGACCTCGCTATAGGCATTGCCACCGATGTGGTCCCGCCGATCGATCACCACCACTCGCAAACCCAGTTCGGAGGCGGCGCGCTGCGCAACCGTCAACCCGTAGAACCCGGCACCCACAATCAACAGATCGGCGTCGTTCACGCCTCCATCATGGCTTGCCCGGACGCGCGAGAGGTACCACCCCGCCGAGCGCAAACGTGACCGCACACACATCGTGCTGGCCTCGTCGACGGCTACGAGCCGGTACCGCCCAGCGCTGGCGGCTTGTGCCCATCGGTGAACCGCCCGCTTTACCATGGCACGCATGACGGTTCAGATCGACACCCAGTATGAGGACCTGCTGGAATTGGTTCTGGCCTCCGGCACCCCCAAGAGCGATCGCACCGGCACCGGGACTCGTTCGATCTTCGGGCATCAGCTGCGCTACGACCTATCCACGTCGTTCCCGCTGATCACCACCAAACGGGTGCACGTGCCGTCGGTCGTGCACGAGTTGATCTGGTTTCTGAGCGGGGATTCCAATATCGGCTATTTGCGTCAGAACAAGGTGAAGATCTGGGATGACTGGGCCGACGCCGATGGCGACCTCGGTCCGGTGTATGGGGTGCAGTGGCGGTCCTGGCCAACCCCCGATGGTGGCCACATCGACCAGATCAGCCGGGTGCTGGAACAATTGCGTTCGGATCCGGACTCGCGACGGATCATCGTCTCGGCCTGGAATGTCGCCGACTTGGAACACATGGCGCTGGCACCTTGTCACGCGTTCTTCCAGTTCTACGTCGCAGACGGCCGGCTGTCCTGCCAGTTGTACCAGCGCAGCGCGGACCTGTTCCTGGGCGTTCCATTCAACATCGCCTCGTACTCGCTGCTGGTGCACATGGTCGCCCAGCAGGTCGGGCTGGCCGTGGGTGATTTCGTCTGGACTGGTGGCGATGTTCATATCTATGACAATCATGTGGACCAGGTGCGCGAGCAGCTGGCGCGGCGGGCCTACCCATTCCCGCAGCTGAGGCTGCGCCAGGCCGCCAGCCTCTTCGACTACCGGATCGGGGATTTCGAGTTCGTCGACTACCAGCACCACGCAGCGATCAAAGCGCCGATCGCCGTCTGAAACAGTCATCGTCATGCTGGGAATGATCTGGGCGCAATCGCGCAACGGCGTGATCGGTCGCGATGGCGGGCTGCCGTGGCACCTGCCCGAAGACCTGGCCCACTTCCGCGCGACCACCGGCACCGATGCGGTGATCCATGGCCGTAGCTCCTGGGATGCGCTGCCGCCAAAGTTCCGGCCCCTGCCGGGACGCCGCAACATCGTCCTCACCCGCAATCCCGGGTTCACAGCCACCGGCGCGGAGATCGCGACCTCGCTCGGGCAAGCACTGCAGATGCTCAACGGAGCGGATGCTTGGGTATGCGGGGGCGGCCAGGTGTATGCCGAGGCCATGAGCGCGGCCGACCTGCTGGTGGTCAGCCAGATCGACGCCGACATCGACGGCGACACGTTTGCCCCGCAGATCGGACCCGAGTGGGGCGAGCCGGAAGCCGGCCCCTGGATCGAGTCCACGACCGGATTGCGGTTTCGGGTGCTGACCTACCGGCGCACGGCGACGCCTAAGGTTGCGCGATGAGCCGGATATTCACCACCGCCGTCGCCGACGTCTATCCCCACTACGTGGCCAAGGCCGAGCGGAAGGGCCGCACCCAGGGCGAAGTCGATCAGATCATCGGTTGGCTCACTGGATTCGACGAGGGTGCGCTGCGGGCGCACCTGGAGCACAGGTCTACCTTCGCTGAGTTCTTCGACGCCGCCGAGCTAAACCCCAACACGTCACTGATCACCGGCGTGGTGTGTGGCGTCAAGGTGCAGGACGTCGCCGATCCGTTGATGCGCAATATCCGCTACCTGGACAAACTCATCGACGAACTCGCCAAGGGAAAGGCAATGGAGAAGATCCTGCGCGCATGACACCGTAGGATCCGAAATGTGACTAGGGGCAGGGGGCGACCACTCATCGTGCTGGCCTTGGCAGCACTCCTCCTGGCCGGGTGCGCCGACGGGGAACCGGATTCGACGCCCACGCACTCTCCGACCCCTGCGAGCACCACCGAGTCGAGCGAGGCACCCCGCGCCGACGCCGATCAGGACCCGCAACTGCGAGAGATGCTGGAACAACTGATCGTCGAGGATGTCCCCGACATCTCCCTGGTGCTCACCGACGATGTGGTGAGCATGTGCGAGTCTTCGGCACTCGCCTGCTATGCCCACCCGGAATCGACGATCTACCTGTCCACAACCGCCGTCGAGTTCCAACCCATGGAGCTGTTGGCGCACGAGTACCTGCACCACGTGTGGCTCCGGGACGATCTGGATGCCGATACCGAATTGATCGAGGCGCTTAACCTGGCATACAGCAACGCCGAGGGATTGGGTGCCCTGGTGCCGCCATGGCAAACGGGCTACGTCCAAGAGGATGGGTCGATCCAACCGATCGAGCTCTTCTCCTATGCCTGCACCGGCTTGCAGCGCGACCAGATGGAGCCCGAGCTGGCCCAGCGCTGCGGGCAATATCTGGAACCGGCTGCCCTGCCGATCAACCGGCACGTCACCGGGGGCGATCTGGCCGGGGCCGTGACCCGGTTGCGAGTCGGTCTCGGCCTACCACCCCTGGAGGACAACCCGTACGCGGCCGCCGCGTCGCAGGCTCGCGCGGAGCTGTTCACCCCCTACTCCCAGGTTCCGCTGGACGTATGGCCCGGATCGGTGACGCAACACCTGAACCAGGGGTGCACGCCCAGTCGCTACGCCGCGAGGCTGACCCGCCCGTACGACGTCGATGCGATGGTCGGCGACCTGGACCGGGTGCTCGATGGCGATCTGAGTTCGGAGCGGTTCACCAGCGTGGGGTTCGCCGTCAGCACCTTCGACTACATCGATGCCGCCGAGGTCTTCGGTGACCGCACCATCCGGGTAAACACAACACTGGTGGTCGTCACCCTGTGTGAATGAGCGGTGGCGCAGACGACCGCCGAGAAGTCCGCGGCGAGGAAAGTACCCTCCGACCGGCCCGCATAGGCCTGGCAAACCAGAAAGCTCGAACCCCATCAGGAGTTCGAGCTTTCGGGATGTGGTACCACATCACATTGGTGGCGGGGGCAGGATTTGAACCTGCGACCTCCGGGTTATGAGCCCGGCGAGCTACCGAACTGCTCCACCCCGCGGCGATGAGACAACTGTACGTGCCGGTCCCGGCTTCGAGCAAATCGAGGTCCCGCTGGCCCGAGCGCCGCCTAGGCACCAGCACCGCCCCAGCGCACGATTTAGTGATTCGGCAGCGATTTAGTGAGTTGCAGCTCACTAAATCGCCTCCCCGTCACTAAATCGGCTGGGGCTGGGGCTGGGGGAATCGTGAGGAGCCGAAGCGGGGCCTGCTAGCCCTCCCCTGAGTCCTGCTCGTCGCCCCCGTCGGGCGGATCGGTGGCCGTGTCCGCGCCTTCGGCGGCGGGATCACCACCGAACAACTCCGCCTCAGCGGCAATCGCCTCCTCCAACGCGGCCTGTAGCCGGTCCTGGGCTTCGCCGTAGGCGGTCCAGTCCCCGGCAGCCAGCGCCGCGTCGCTGTCCGATAGCGCCGTGGCGGCCGACGCCAGCGCTGCATCCAGCCGCTGCTGCGCATCCAGCACCGGATCGGCCGGATCACCTCCGGGATCAGTTGGGTCGGTACCCGGATCATCGGGTTCCACTCCGGCATCACCGGCGTCCGCACCGGAGTCACCGCCGAAGACCTGGTCCAGGGCACCATCGAGGGTGGCCGCGAAACCAACCGTGTCGCCGAAGGCCACCAGCACTCGTCGCAGCAACGGCAGCGTCGTTCCGGTGGAAGACTGCACATACACCGGTTGCACGTAAAGCAGACCGCCGCCAACCGGCAGCGTGAGCAGATTGCCCAGGATCACCGAGGATCCGCCACGGGCCAGAATGTTCAGTTCATTGGCGACGGCGGCATCGGAGTTGAAGTTGTTCTGCACCTGCCCCGGGCCCGGCACGGTGAGATCTCGGGGCAGCTCCAGCAACCGCAACGTGCCGTAATCCTCGCTCACCTGCCCAGCCTGGTCCCCGGTCTCGGAATTCACCGCCAGGAACGCCGTCAGGACTTCTCGGCCGCTGATGATGAAGTTCCCGCTCAGCGAGAACGTGGGCTCGTCCTGGCCCGGCATCTGCAACGTCAGGTAGTACGGGGGCTGCGAGCCGCGGGTCGCCTCCACCGGATCATCGGGCACAGTCCAGAAATCACCACGGTTGTAGAACGTGGTGGCGTCGGTGACGTGATAGCGGGTGAGCAGTTCGCGCTGCACCTTGAACAGATCTTCGGGATAGCGCAGGTGACTCATCAGGTCACCGCTGATCTCCGAGATCGGCTCCACCGACGTCGGGTAGATGCTCTGCCAGGTCGCCAGCACCGGGTCCTGCGGATCCCAGGCGTACAGCGTCACCTCACCGCTGTAGGCGTCGACCACCGCCTTCACAGAGTTGCGGATGTAGTTGATGGTCTCCGGGACGGCGAACTGGGCCTCGTTGGCCGTCAGCGCATCGTTGGTGGCATCGGTGACCGTCTGGTGCGTCGAGTACGGGTACTCGTCGGAGGTGGTGTAGGCGTCGATGATCCACACCACTTCCTTGACCCCGTCACCGTCGGTGTCGACGACGGCGGGATAGGCGCGGTTCTCCAGCGTCAGGTAGGGCGCCACCAGGGACACACGCTGGCGCGGATCACGGTAGAACAGGATCTGCGACTCCGAGGTAACCCGGTCCGAGAACAGGATCTGCTCGCTGCCGAAGCGCGCCGCATACAGCATCTGGTTCCACAGGTTGCCGACCGAAGGGCCACCGTCGCCCTCGTAGGTGTAGCTCTGCTGACCGTTCGGGGCATCATCGTCGGGATAGTCAAGCTCCCACGGATCGGTGCCTTCGGGTGCTCCCACGATGGAATAGTCCGGCGAACTGGGGCTGAAGTAGATCCGCGGTTCGTAGTCACCCAGGACACCGGTGGTCGGTATGCCACTCTGGAAGAACGTGGGGCGACCGTCCGAATTGACCGTGTTCCCGTAGGCAGCCACCACCCCGTATCCGTGCGTGTACACGGTGTGGTCGTTGATCCAGGTCCGGTCGACCTGATCCATGTCCAATTCACGGACGGCGACGACCGTGTCCTGCAGCTGACCGTCGATGTCGTACCGATCGACCGAGAGCTGATCGGGGAAGGTGTAGAACGGACGGTTCTGCTGCAGTTGCCGGAACGTGGGTGACACGATCGAGGGGTCCAGCAACCGGATCGACGCGGTGGACTCGGCGTCCTCGCGCAGCTGACCCGCCTCAGCCTCCGTCTCGGCCGTGTACGACTGGGTTTCGACGCCGTCCAAACCGTAGGCGCTCCGGGTGGAATCGATATTGAACTGCAGGTACTCCGCCTCCAGCGCCTGTTCGTTCGGTCCGACCCGCACGCCCTGGATGATCGCCGGATAGACCCCGGCGGCCAGAATCCCGGAGATGACCATCAGCGAGACACCGATGGCAGGCAACCGCCAGGTGCCACGGGCCCCGGTGTAGAAGAACAGCACCGCCACCAGCACGCCGATCACTGCCAGGATCGCCCGCGCTGGGATCACCGCGTTGACGTCGGTGTACTGAGCGCCGTCGAACAGGTCACCGCTGCCCGAGAGCATCGAGTACCGGTCCAGCCAGTAGTTGGCCGCGATGAAGAGCACGAACAGCCCGGCTAGCACCGCGATGTGAATCCGGGCCGCGGCGGTGATCCGCTGTCCCGGCCCGGCGATCTGCAGACCGCCGTAGAGGTAGTGCGTGAACAGCGCGACCACGGCGCCGAACAGGGTCGCCGTCATCAGGAACGAGACCACGAATCGCAGGAACGGCAACGTGAACACGTAGAACGAGACGTCGATCCCGAAGATCGGATCCGCAGTGCCGAACTCCTGGCCGTTGAACGCCATCAACATCGCCTGCCACTGGGTGCTGGCTGCCGATCCGGCGAAGATCGCACCCACGATCGGGGCGGCGATGAAGACGATCTTGCGCAGTGGCTCGAACGCCTCGCGATACCGGTCCAGATCCCGCTGCTGGGCGGTGGTCGGCACGTATGCCGGACGGTTGCGGTGCGCCAGCCATAGGTTCACCCACACCACAGCGGCCATGAGTAGCCCGCCGACGACGAAGAGTCCGGCGGTACTGAGCCACTGGGTCCGCAACACCTGGCTGTAGCCCACCTGGGCATACCAGAGCCACTCGGTCCAGAGGTTGGCGAAGACGAAGAAACCGACCACGATGACGGCCAACACGACCACAGTGGGAAGCAGCGCACCGCGACGACGCTTGGTAGCAGGGGGACGTTCAGCAGCGATCGGGAATCACCTCAAGCAAGCACGCCGCCACGGCGGCGATAGGGCGGGCACAACTCGGACGGCCACCCGAACCAACCGGCGGGCGCTGGTATGAGTTTCGCACATCGGCGAGCGCCTGCAACCATGTCGGGATGCCCGCTGACTCCACGATCGACCCCGCCCGCGCCGAAGCGCTCAGACTCGCCGTCGTCGAGATCGAACGACATGTCGCCCGCGGCGGCTGGGACGCCCCCATCGCGGTGTTCGCATTGGTGCGTACCGCGGATGCCTTGGCGGCCAATCCGGAGCTGGCACGGGAGCTACCCGCCGAAGCGGTCGAGTTGGCGCGCCACAATCGGGAGCACGTGACCTCGATCGAACAGGACGGCCTGCCAGCAGCGCAGAACCTAGAGGACCTGTTGGCACAGTTGGCCTGGCCGCCTCAGGTGGACGGCGCCGCCGTCGCGGTCGAGCGCATCGTGGTCCCCTCCAGCACGGCGCAGGACGATGGGGAACCCTCGGTTGAGGAACTGATGGCACACCCTGAGCGTCAGGATGTACGCATCGCCGTCGGAGTACTGCGTACCGGAGAGTCATGGTGTGCGTTGCGCAGCAAGAACAACGACGCCGACGACGATGTGGCCGGCGCACCGGACGCGGTACCAGGGCTGGTGGCGGCCCTCGCGGCGACTCTGGCACCATAGCCGCCGGGTAGGGAGCCGCCGCTAGCAGCCGGGCAGATCCTGTGCCTGACCTTGCCCGATCGATTCGACGGCGTCGCGGGCTTGCGCCAGCGTGGTCACCGCGATCACCTGCAGCCCCGCCGGGACGTACCCGATGACCTCATCGCAATTGCTCGCCGGAGCCAGGAAGTACTCGGCTCCTGCAGCGCCGGCACCGGCGAGCTTGTGCCGGATACCGCCGATCGAGCCGACCGCACCACCCAGGCTGATGGTCCCGGTACCGGCGACCACCTCCCCGCCGGTGAGTTCTCCGGGTGTCAGCACATCGATGATCCCCAACGCGAACATGGTGCCGGCGCTGGGGCCGCCAACGTTGTCGATCTGGATCTCGACGTCGACCGGATAGTCGAACTCGGCATCCAGAAATACGCCGATGACGCTGCCACCCGAGCCATCGTCGGCAGTCACGATGTCCAGGTCACGAGCTTCACCGTCGCGCCGGACGGTCAGCGTGACGGTGCTGCCCGGCGGGGTATCCGCCAGTACCTGCGCAAGGTCGTTATACGTCTCGACCGCCACCTGCCCACCCGTGGTTTCGATCGCCGCGATCTCATCACCCTCGCGCACGACCCCGTCGGCCCCCAGTCCCTGCTGGGCACCGACGATGGTCAGCTCCGCCGGCACCCGGTACCCCAGCTCGGTCAACGCGGCAACGGTGGCGTTCTCCTGGGAGGAGATCATCTGTGCCTGCGAGGCGTCGTCGAGCTCCTGCCTGGTCTGCGATGGATCGAATACGGTCTCGACCGGCACCACCTTGTCGGAGGTCAGCCAGCCCGCGACCACGTTGCCGACATAGACCGGGTATTCCGGGCCGCCAGCAGTGGTCACGGTGGTCAGCAACAGCTTCCCGGAGGTGGCATAGGTTCGCGCACCATCGACCGTGATCAGCGGAACCTCATCGATATCCCCGAGCGTATTGAAGGTAGGGCCGGCCGCCTGCACCACGTACGGCACCGGACGCAGCAACATCCACAGCAGCAACAGGAGCGTCACCGCACCGGCCAGCACCATGGTGACGAAGCGTGGCGTTATCCCTAAACGCAGCAGCAACGTGGACATCGAGCCATTGTGGCCCACTGCGCCGAGAGCGAAACACCAACCCTTCGGTGAGGCGGGATAGGGATCCGCCGCGTACCGTGATCAGGATGAACGAGGATCGCGAGCAGTGGCGCAAGATGCTCGAGTCAGTGCTCGGGCCGCAAGCCGCTGAGGAGGCGATGCGCGCATTGGAGGCCAGTGGCGCGGACCCGGCTGAGTGGGCACGCGCCTCCGGGATCGATGCCAACCCCCAGGCACTGGCAGCCGCGATGGCTCAGATGCAACAGATCCTGGCCTCCGATGATGGTGGCGAGTCGGACTGGCGCTTTGCCCGCGATGTAGCCCGCCAGGCCGCTCACGGCGGCGGCGATCCCACCCCGACCACCTCGCAGCAGGCAAAGGTCCGGTCGGCGCTGAGTGTGGCCGACCTGTGGCTGGACGCGGCGACCGACCTGCCACCCTCCGGCGGCCCCCAGATCGCAGCCTCCCGGGCCGAGTGGGTCGAACGCACGCTGCCGACCTGGCGTGCGGTGGCTGACCCCATCGCGGTGTCGGTGGCCGAGGCCCTGGCGGGGGTGCTGGCACAGCAACTCGATGGTGACCTGCCTCCGGAACTGGCCGTGGCCGGTGGTGTGGATCTGCCGCGCATGGTGACCAAGTTCGGCCGCCTGGGCTTTGCGATGCAGGTAGGCCAAGGTACCGGAACGCTGGCCCGCGAGGTCTTCGGCGGAACCGACATCGGGTTACCGCTGCTCACCGAACCGGGACTGCTGCTGGTGCCGGCCAATATCGAGCAGTTCGCGCAAGGGCTGGACGCCCAGCCTGAGGAGGTATGGCAGTTGCTGGCGGTCCGAGAGGCGGCGCATGCCCGGCTGTTCACCTCCGTGCCGTGGCTGCGGGCGCACCTGCTGGGTGCGGTGGAGGCCTATGCCCGCGGTGTTCAGATAGACGGTGAACAGTTGGAGGAGGCCGTCCGCAGCATCGACCCGACCGACGTCGAGCAGCTACGCAACGCGCTGGGTCAGGGTATCTTCGCCCCGCAGGCCAGCCCCGAGCAGCAGCGGGTGCTGTTGCGGCTAGAGACGGCTCTGGCCCTGGTCGAGGGCTGGGTCGAGGAAGTCACTGCTGCCGCGGTTGCACCCCACCTGCCTCACGCGGTGCCGTTGCGGGAGATGCTCCGACGCCGACGCGCCGCAGGTGGTCCGGCCGAGGACACCTTCAAACAGCTGGTTGGGCTGGAGCTACGGCCTCGGCGGGCTCGCGAGGCCGCACGGTTGTGGCAGATCATCACCGCCGAACAAGGCCCGGCCGGACGGGACGCCTTGTGGTCCCAGTTGGACCTGTTCCCCACCGCCGAGGACTTGGACGACCCGGAGAACTTCTTCGCCCGGCGCGCCGAGACCGACGAGGTGACCGCCGACCTCGATGCGGCGTTGGAGCAGATCCTCGGGGGCGACCAGGACCCGCCGGCCGACCCACCAGCAGCGCCCTAGCCCGCTACCACGCGCGAGCTAGTCGTGCTCGCTCTGCCCGCGGGCGCTGCCGAAGTCCACCCCTGCCAGGAACCCGCGCGCCCGCTCGGTGCGCGGGTAGGCATTGACGATCTCCCAGAACGCCGGGCCGTGACCGGGTACGACCAAATGGGCCAACTCATGCACCAGGACGTAGTCGAGTACCCAGTCGGGCATGGTCTGCAGCCGACGCGAGATACGGATGGTGCGCTGAGCGGGGGTGCATGAGCCCCATCGCTTTCCCTGATTGGCCGCCCAGGTCACCGAGCTGGGCATGAGGCCGTCGGGTAGGTAGCTGCGTGCCAATGCGGCGGCACGTTGCTGCAGTTCGGTTGCGCTGGGCTGGCGACGTCGTTCAGCGTTACCTATCCGACGCGTCATCTCCGAGACCCAGTGTTGCTCCTGGGCCAGGCTGAACCGAGCCGGGATCGCGACTACCAGTCGCCCCCGTTCCAGGAAGGCCGACACCGTCTTGCGGCGCCGGTGGCTACGGCGCACTTCCACCGTCCGGTCACTGACCGCAACGGATTGAGCAGCTTCCATCGGCGCAGTATCCCAGGTCGGATCGACCATGACAGCCACGCTATCCACAGAGTTCGGTGGCACCCGCTGCTATCCACAGAACCAGCGCCTGCTATCCACAGGTTTCCCGCGCAGCCATCCGCAGGCAGGGCTCGTCGTGCCACGCTGCGGCCATGTCGAAACGGTATTGGCGGCCCGGGGCACGGGTGTACTGGCGATCACCGGGCAGTTCCCAGATCGGTCTCGACCCCCGCTGCGCCGTCGTCATCGATGACCTGGATCCGGTCGAGCAGTCGCTGCTGGAGCGCCTGCCACACCTGGCCGGCGAGGCAGACCCGGCGGTATTGGCTCGCGGCGCCGGCCGGACGCCCGTACTCCGGCTGCTGGACCGGTTGGAGGCGGCCGGCTACCTGGTACCCGATCCTCCGCCGCACGGTGGCGCCGACGTGCGGTATTGGCAGCTGGCCGACCTGGCCGGCCAGCAACGTCCTCGGTCCCGTGGTGGCAGCACGCTGCAGATCCAGGGCCTGGACCAAGTCGGGCTGCGGGTTGCCCGCATCGTGGCTCAGGCCGGGGTGGGTGCACTACTGGTGACGGACGAGGGTCCCGTGCTGGCCGATGACCTGAGTACCGACGGCTACCGGGCGACGGACCTGGGCCATCCGCGCGAGCAACGCGCGCTGGCGCGGCTACGGCCCGGCTACCCCAAGACCTCATTCACGGTACGGCCTGGTACCCGGCCCGACCTGGTGCTGTTGATCGAGCACGGCGCAGCTGATCCGGTTCGGGCCCGGCCATTGATGCGTGAGGACCTGCCGCATCTGCCGGTGCTGATCCGGGAACTGGACGTGGTCGTGGGACCGTTGGTTCGCCCGGGCGCTGGACCGTGCTTGCGGTGCCTGGACCTGGCACGGAGCGATGCCGACAGTCGATGGCCGGCGGTGGCGACCCAGGTGACGGCCCGACCGCCGGTGGGCACAGAGTCGGTGCTGTCCTGGTTCGCTGCCTCGTTGGCGGCGCATCAGGCGATGGCATGGCTCGATGGCCGGACCACCGCCGTCGACGGCGTGAGCCTCGAGGTCGCCGCCACCTACCCGGTCCCCAGGCACCGGCGATGGCAGGTTCACCCCCGGTGCGGCTGCACGGCGGCTGCCCTGACCGGGTAGCACCGGCCGCGCTCCACGGCCGCTCAGGCCGCTGAGGCACCCTCGCTCTTGCGCGGGCGACCGCGACCCCGCTTTCGAGGCACCACCATCCCATCGACGAAGACCTCGCCGCCCCATACCCCCCATGGTTCGGCCCGGTCGAGGGCGCCGGCCAGGCAGGCGCGCTGAATCGGGCAGGTACGGCAGAGCGCTTTGGCCTGCTCAACACGCTGCTCCTGTTCGGCGAACCACAGGTCCGCGACCGGGGACTGCTGACAGGGCAGCGACGCGACGCACTCGGCGGGCGCGGCATTCGGTGTTCTGGGCAGGGGGATGGTGCGGCCCGCGGGCAATGTGTTGGAGGACGGCAATGTGTTGGAGGACACGGGGATGCTCCTGAAAAGCACGAGTCGGACGAGGAACGGTGCCCCTGCGCGCGGTCATCGGCCGAACGCGAGGAGCGGATCCGGTTCCGCTGTCAACCGGGCCGAAACGGCGACCGGAGGTCAGGACGCGGAACTCAGGCGCTGCGGTCTGTACCGCTCGCTGCCCGGTGTCGCACGGGGGTCCACACCCCATGCCGCCGGGGCGTGCGCTCGGAGGTGGGCGCCGCAGGCGAGCAGATCAGGCCGCAGGCCTTGATATCGCCGATCATCAGCGCTTTCACCTCCCTCGTTGCGGGACCGTTCGATGCTGGCTAGACAGGGTCCGACTGGTCAGAACGACAACACCATAACTGCGCTAGCGGCACCGGCCAAGGTATTTATCACATCTCCGCTGGGCTCTCGCCCCGGACCACGGCGAGGATCTGAGCTCCATAGGCTTCGATCTTGGTCGGACCGATGCCACGCAGGATTGCCAGTTGCCGTAGCTCCCGCGGCTGCGCGGTTGCGATTGCGAGCAGGGTGGAGTCGTGCAGCACCGTGAAGGCCGGCTTGTCTATGGCTGAGGCAACCTGCGCACGCCACGTGCGCAGGTTCTCAAACAACTCGGTGTCGACGGCATCCTCAGCCAATGCCGCGGTCAGGGCAGTTGCCCGCTGCCTGCGGGCGGCCCGCCGACCCCCCGCCACCTGGTCGGGCCATATTCCATCGAGGAACCGGGAGCGCTTGCGAGAGCTGCGCCCCCCGCTGGAACGGGCTCGTGCAAACGACAGGCTCAAGTGGCTACGGGCCCTGGTGATGCCCACATAGAGCAGCCGCCGCTCCTCAGCGATTGCTTTCGCCCCCTCGGCCAGCGAGATCGGCAGCAGGCCCTCGCTCACCCCGGTCAGGAACACCGCATCCCATTCCAGACCCTTGGCGGCGTGCAGCGAGGCCAGGGTGACGCCGTCCACCGTTGGGGCGTGCTGGGCCGCCGCCCGCTCGTTGAGTTCGTTGACGAAATGCGCCATATCCGCCCCCTTGGCCGACAACTCATCCGCCAGCTGCACCAGGGCATTGAGCGATTCCCACCGTTCCCGAACCGCCCCACGGGCCGTTGGAGGTTCTGGCTGCCAGCCGGCACCGGCGAGCACCGCACGAACGTGCTCGGGCATGTCCTGGTCCTGCTGGGCCCGTGCCGCACCACGCAGCAGCACCAGCGCATCACGCACCTCGGAGCGGCTGAAGAATCGCTCACCGCCACGTACCAGGTAGCCGATGCCGGCCTGTGCCAGCGCCTGCTCGATCACCTGCGACTGCGCGTTGGTGCGGTACAGCACTGCTATCTCGGAGGCCGCGACACCATCGCGCTGGAGAGTCGTGATGCGGGTGGCGATACCGCGCGCCTCGGCTTCGTCGTCGTCGAACGCCTCGAAGGCCACCGGTGGCCCACTGGGACGCCCGGGGATCAGTTCAACGGCAGCGGTGGAACGGTCACGGCCAGCCCGGGCCAATACCTCGTTCGCCAACCGCACCACCTGTGGGGTACTGCGGTAGTCACGTACCAGCCGAACCACGCGCGCGTCCGGAAACCGGACTCTGAAGTCGGTCAGGTAGTGCGGACTGGCTCCGGTGAAGGAGTAGATGGTCTGGGACACATCCCCGACGACGCAGATGTCGCTACGGTCCCCCAGCCACAGGTCGAGCAAGCGCTGCTGCAGCGGCGAGACGTCTTGGTATTCGTCGACGACGAAATGCCGGTATTGCGCCCGCACTTGCGCCGCCACATCCTCACGCTCGGCCAGGATGCCGACCGTCAGCAGCAGCACGTCCTCGAAGTCGATCACACCGCGCTCAGCCTTGGCATCCTCATAGACCGAGAGCAACCTGGCCACCGTCGTCAGGTCGTGACCGGCAACCTCGGACCGCCCGGCATCGGCCGCCGCCTGGAGGTACTCATCGGGTGTGATCAGGCTGACCTTTGCCCATTCCACCTCCGCCGCCAGATCCCGGATCGCCATCCGGTCCGCACCGAGCCCCAGCCGCCCGGCGGCTTCGGCGATCAACGGGGCCTTGTGCTCGACGATACGTGGCACCCCACCCCC
Organism: Beutenbergiaceae bacterium; assembly: GCA_047971285.1. GTDB lineage: Bacteria > Actinomycetota > Actinomycetes > Actinomycetales > Beutenbergiaceae > Pseudactinotalea. Next base: position 111,225 of record JBKDZO010000016.1, read on the forward strand.
GATGGCCTGCGGCCAGAAATACGACAGTTGGCGCAATGCGGCCGCATGGAACGTGCGTGCCTGTACCCCGCCCACGCCCAGGTCGCGCAACCGGGTACGCATCTCGCCTGCTGCCCGTGCGGTGAAGGTGACGGCCAGTACCCGTCGGGAGTCATAGCGACCGGTGTGCACCCCGTGCGCAATGCGGTAGGTGATGGCCCTCGTCTTCCCGGTGCCTGCGCCAGCCAGCACGCACAGGGGGCCGGTGAGGGTGGTGGCGACGGCACGCTGATCATCGTCTAAGGCGGCGAGAAGCTGCTCGCTGTCGGGCGTCGGCGATTCCGGCGTGGGAGTGGACATCGCTGCAGATTCTCGCAGGCACCCCCGACAGCCACACACTCCACGCCCCCACGCACCCCCCAGCCCCCGCCGAACGCGCGATTCCGGTCGCCATTTCGGCTTTTGGCGACCGGAATCGCGCGTTGGGCCGGGGGTGGCGACTACAACAGCGCGTTCGACGTCAGCTGGGCGCGGGTGGTGGACGCCAGGTGGTGGTGCGCCAGCTCCGGCCGAACCACTCCTTGATCAGGTAGTGCGCGATCGAGGTTGGCGGCGGCAGCCGGATCTGATCGTCGGCGAGAAGCTGTTCCAGGTCTGCCCGCGAGACGAACATCGCCTCAGCCATCTCAACACCATCGGGCCGGGGCTGGTCGTTCAGCGCCCGACCGAAGAAGCCCAGCATCAGCGACGCCGGGAACGGCCACGGCTGCGACCCGCCGTAGCGCACCTCACCGACCTGGATCGCGGTCTCCTCGGCGACCTCACGCCGGACCGCCCCCTCCAGCGACTCCCCAGGCTCGACGAACCCGGCCGGTACCGAGAAGTGTCGATCGGGCCAGCCCATCGCGTGCCCGAGCAGCAGCCGGTCGGCGTCGTCGGTGATCGCCATGATCACCGCCGGATCCGTCCGCGGAAAATGCGGCGAGCCGTCGCGGGTGCAGTGTCGTTCCCACCCGGCCATAGCCACCACGGTTGCCGCACCACATCGTGGACAGAACCGGTGCGTGCCGTGCCAGTTCGACAACGCCAGCGCCGTTGTCGCCAGGCCGGCGGCGGTTGCGTCGAGTTGCCAGCCCGCATCGCGGACGCTCAGACCCTCCCCCACCAGGTCGGCGGGGGTGTTCAGCTCGGCCACATAGCGCCAGCCCTGGTCATCGGTCCCGAGGTAGGCGAGTTCGGTATCGGCACCGGCACCGTCGGCGAACTCGAGCCCAGTCGCGCCGCCCGCCAGCTGTCCGTTGGCCACCCGCAATACCCGGACCCGACCTGAGGCCATGATCGCCTGGATGCCATCGCGGCGACGATAGGCATCACGGTCGACGGCGGACCGGGAGAGCGGCAGCGCGTCGGAGTCCACCCGCTCAACCTAGTCGCACCTGGTGGCACACGGCCCGGTATTCGCCCTGCTCGTGCCGCCAGGGCCCGGTAGCAAATCGAATAACCGTTGTATTTGGCCCTGGTTGTGCGCAACTGGCCAACGATCAGCTGCATTGCGGAACGGTCACAGTTTGGGCAATTCGAGCAACTGTCCTTGACCGTCGGTCGGGCCAGTTCTACTGTCGGGCGGCAATTCTGATCCGGGGCCGAATCCAACCCGCCCTGGGCTGCTATCGAGGTGTACACCATGATGGGAGAATTGGAATGACCAATAGAAGATCGCGAGCAGTGACGTTTTCGGCGGTGCTCGCAACGATCGCAGTCGGATTGGCCGGCTGCCTGCAGGATCCCAATGCCGGCGGTGGCGGTGAAGATGGCGTTGAGGCCAACGCCGACAACAATTCACCCGACGGTGACGGCGTCGTCACGATCTCCGGTTCCTTCGGCGGCGCCGAAGCGGAACGCTTCGCCGAATCGCTCGCGGTGATCGAACAAGAGACTGGGATCGACATCCAGTACACACCCGACACCAACTTCGTGACCAATATCCGCCAGCGGGCCTCGGCCGGTGAGGCCCCCGACATCGGGCTGTTCCCACAGCCCGGCGGCCTACTGGACCTGGCCTCGGACGGCCTGGTCCAGCCGATCGACACCTATCTGGACTTTGACCAACTGGACCGCACCCTGGTTCCGGGATTCCTGGAATCGTCTCGGCTCAACGGCAGGGTCTACGGAGCACCGATACGAATGGCGGTCAAGTCCCTGGTGTGGTACCCGCGCGCACCCTTCGACAGCGGCGGCTACAGCGCAGACCCCGCCAGTGTTCAGGAGCTGATGGCCACCAGTGACCAGATCAAGAGCGATGGCATCGCGCCCTGGTGCATGGGCTGGAATGACGCCGCCAACACCGGGTGGGTCGGAACCGACTGGCTGGAGGAGTACATGCTCCGGATGCACGGACCGGACGTCTACGACGATTGGGTCAGTCACCAGATCCCGTTCAACGATCCCCTGGTGGTCGAGGCACTGGACGCTTTCGGGGAACTCGCTCTCACCGATGGCAATGTCCGCGGCGGAGCCACCGGAATAGAAAACACCTCGTTCGCTGAGTCATTCCTGCCGGCACTGGAGAATCCGCCGCTGTGCATGATGGAGCGGCAGGGCAATTTCCTGACGTCCTTCCTTCCCGACTCCACCCAGGCGAACCTGGATGAGGAAATCGGCGTGTTCCTGTTCCCGCCCTATGAAGGCGGGTATGCGGGGCAGCCGATCCTGGGAGGCGGGGACCTGGCGGCGTTGTTCAACGGCAACGACGAAGACGCGATCACCGTCATGCGGTTCCTGACCAGCGATGAATTCGGGGTGCCGTGGGCGCAGGCCGGTGGATGGCTCAGCCCCCACCGGACCTTCGACGTGAACCTCTACCCCACCGAAGCCGAGCGATCCACCGGCCAGTTCGTTGCCGAGGCGGACGTCTTCCGCTTCGACGGTTCGGACCTGATGCCCTCGGCGATCGGGTCGGATGCGTTCTGGGACGCCATGGTGGACTGGGTCGGAGGTGCCGATAGCCAGACCGTCCTGACCGAGGTTGAGGAGATCTGGCAGGACCTGCCGAGCGAACAAGACGACGGGTCGGATGGTTGACATGACCAGTCCCGACTCCGCCACTGCGGACCAGACCGGTACCCTCGGCCGGGCCGCGAGCAATGCGAAGGGTGCGAGGCCGCCGGGCATCATTCTCGGCATCGTGGGGATGGCGGTCGTCGCCTGGGTGGCGATCAACCTGTTCCTGGCCCTGGCCTTCTATCCCGGGTGGTTCTTCAACAGCAAGCCACTCATCGCCATGATCGGCGTTGCGGCCGGACTGGGCGCGGCCTACGTGTTGTTCTACTTCCTCAACATGTTCGTCAACTCGTTGCCGCGCAGACTTTCGCAAGGATTGATCCCCTACGCATTCGTCCTGCCTGGTCTGGGCTTCATTGCGCTGATGCTGATCTACCCGACCGTGCAGACGGTCAACTACTCGTTCGCCAATGCCGACAGCACCCGCTACGTGGGGCTGCAGAACTACAGCGCCGTCTTCAGCGATCGAGATTTCTGGGTCTCGCTGACGAACAACGCGTTGTGGTTGCTCGTGGTCCCGGCTGTCACCGTCGGGCTCGGGGTGATGGTGGCGGTGCTGGCGGACAAGCTCTCGGCCACCGGGGAGAAGGTCGCCAAGAGTTTCATTTTCCTGCCGATGGCGATCTCGTTCGTCGGGGCATCGGCGATCTGGAACCTGGTCTACGAATGGCGGCCGGACGACGCAGCGCAAACCGGGTTGTTGAACGCGATCTGGACCGGCCTGGGCGGCGAGCCGCAGCCGTGGCTGAACATCGACACGGCACGACTGAACAGCTTCCTGCTGATGGTCATCCTGATCTGGCTGCAGGCCGGATTCGCGATGATCCTGCTCTCCGGCGCGATCAAGGCGGTACCTGAGGACACCCTGGAAGCTGCCCGGATCGACGGCGCGAACGAGCGGGCGATCTTCTTCCGGATCGTCTTGCCCCAGATCAAGGGCACCGTCATCACGGTGTTCGTCACCGTGCTCATCCTGGTGTTGAAGGTGTTCGACATCGTCTACGTCACGACCAATGGCCGCGACGACACCAACGTCATCGCCAACCTGTTCTTCAACATCCTGTTCTTCGGGCAGGACGCGGGACGGGCATCGGCGATCGTCGTGGTGCTGTTGATACTGATCCTGCCCGTACTGATCTACCAGGTCCGGGCATTCCGCGAGGAGCAGGCAGCATGACCGCCGCGACCGAGTACCGCCATGTCAAGGGCCTGATGCGGGACGGCCGACGCCGAAGCCTGTTCTCCATCATCGCCATCGCGTTCTTGGCCCTGCTGTGGTCCATCCCGACGCTCGGACTGCTGGTGACCAGTTTCCGGCCACGCGACGACGTCGCCAACTCCGGATGGTGGACGCTGCTCAACCCGTTCAGCGACGGCAACCGTGGCCTGACGCTGGAGAACTATCGCGGCGTCTTCGAAGGCCAGCAGATGGGTGAGGCCTTCATCAACTCCGTGGCGGTGGCGGTACCGGCAACGATTCTGCCGATCATGTTCGCGGCGTTCGCGGCCTACGCGTTCACGTTCATGGACTTCCCGGGCAAGGACTTCCTGTTCATCATCATCGTGGCGGTCATGGTCGTGCCGATCCAGGTGGCCTTCGCTCCGATGCTGGATGTCCTGGGGCCCAACGGGATCGGGATCAGCCAGGAGTACGCCGCCGTGTGGCTGCTCCATACCGGGTTCGGTATGCCGTTGTGCATCTACACCTTGCGCAACTACATGAACACGCTCCCGGCCAGCGTGGTGGAGTCGGCCAAGATCGACGGCGCTACCCACTACCAGACCTTCTGGCGGCTCATCGTGCCCATGGCCATGCCAGCCATGGCCGCGTTCGCGACGCTCCAGTTCCTCTGGGTCTGGAACGACCTGCTGATCGCCCAGCTGTTCCTGAGTTCGAACAACCAGACGGTGATCAACCGGCTGGCGGGTTTGCTGGGTACCCAAGGGCAGGGCCAGGAGCTGCTGACCGCCGGGGCGTTCATCTCCATGCTGTTGCCGATGATCGTCTTCTTCGCGCTGCAACGGTTCTTCGTGCGTGGCCTGACCTCGGGGGCCGTCAAGGGCTGAGTCGACCCCGATCGGCCGGCCCACCCGCTCGGGTGGGCCGGCCGGTTGCTCCGGCCAGGCCCGCCGTGGTGTATTCACTCGCCGGGTCCGCTACCGGCAAAAGCTGGGCCGGTGCCCTAAATTGGGGGCGTGCCCACCCAGTCCCGGACCGCACCCGTGCTCGCCGCGTTGGCGACGGTTGCCCGGCCCGGCTTGAACGTCGTCGGAACCCGGCAGCGGCACGAACCGGGCGCCAACTTCGACGTGGTGGCCATCGTCGACAGCGATGGAGGCCGCTGGGTGATGAGGGCACCACGGCACGATGCCGCCGGTGCGGCACTGGAAGGCGAGCTGGCGCTGCTGGAGGAACTGGCAGGGGCCGTGGACGCTGGGCAGCTCCCGTTCGATGTCCCGCGACCACAGGGTTTCGCACCGCTACCCGAGGGTGGCCGGGCGATGCTCTACCCGGAGTTGGTCGGACCGCCACTGCGGCCGGATCAGCTCTCACCCAGCAGCCCGTTGTTGCGCTCGATGGCCAAGGCGATCGCTGCCATTCACAACCTGCCGCATTCGATCGTGGCCGCTACCGATCTGCCCGTCTATGACGCCGAGGGATACCGCGAGCGGCGCCTGGCGGAGGTGGACGAGGCGGCCCGCACCGGGCATCTCCCGCAAGCCCTGCTGTTGCGCTGGGAAGAGGCGCTGGAAGATGTCGCGCTGTGGCGGTTCGCCCCCACCTGCGTGCACGGTGACCTGGCCGCCGATCATGTCGTGGTCGACGGCGATCGGGTAGTCGGGATCGTCGATTGGTCGCAGGCACAGGTCGCCGACCCGGCCGATGACCTGGCCTGGCTGTTGGCGCAACTCCCGACCGCCGGGGTGCAGGTGGTGCTGCGGCAGTACGCCGATGCCCGTCGCAGTACGGTCGATGACGGACTGGCGGCACGAGCTCGACTGGCCGGCGAGTTGGCAATCGCCCGGTGGCTGATGCATGGCGTCCGGATGCGATCCAATGAGCTGATCGAGGATGCTATCGGCATGCTCAACGAGTTGGCGCAGACCCTCGCGCAGGCGCCCGCAATCGGTTTGGCAGCACCGGCACCGGTGCTGCCGCAGACGGGTGACGATGACTATCACGAGGATCGCCCGGTCCACCACGGTGATCCGATGCCGTTGCCGGACGACAGCCCGACCACCGAACTGCCGCTGCGCGACTAGTCCGAGGCGGCCACCAACCCCGCCACCAGGTGCTCCAGGTCCTGGCTCGACATGGGTGGGGATTCGATGGTGATGTTCTGCGCCACGTGATGGAACGATGCCCGCACGCGCGCGGGGTCGAGATCCATCAGGCGGGCCCAAGCCAGCCGGTACACACTCAGTTGCAGGTGCCGTACCCGCAGTTGTTCCGGATCGGTGGGTGGTGGCCCGGTCTTCCAGTCCACGACGTGGTAGCCGTCGTCCCCGTCGGGGAACACGGCATCGATCCGGCACCGGACCGACATGCCCGCGACCGGTGTCTCCACCTCGGCCTCGATGCGCACCGGTGTCCGGTTCGCCCACTGCGAGACCAGGAAGGCCTCGATCAGCTGGGCGGAATCGGGGTCGCCGACATCGGAGTCCTGCGCACCGGGCAGTTCATCGGAGTCCAGTAGCGCTTGGGCACCATAGTGCTGTTCCACCCAGGCGTGGAACACCGTTCCGCGGCGGGCCGCGGCGCTGGGCCGGCGCGGGATGGGACGTCGCCGATCGCGCTGGAAGGTCACCGGGTCGGTCCCCATGGCCACGATGGCTGAGGCCGAGAGGTGTTCCGGGGGCGTGGACGTGGTGTGTTGTGCGGTATCGCGTTCAGCCAGCAACATCCGCGCATCGCGCCACCACCCTTGCACCTGCTGGTCTAGCCGATCGGGCTCTTGCGTGCCAGCCTGCTCGGGTTGGGCCTGCTGCTGCAGGTGCTGGTACGCGCGGGCCGCGTCCGACGGCGGGCGGGGCCAGGTGGCCGAATACACCTGGTCGACGGTGGGGTTGGCGTCAAACGCACTGGCGGCCGGCCACTGGGGTGCCTCGGCTATCCCGGCCGCGAGCAGTTCGGTGAGGAAGATCGAAGGCTCGGCGACCGTCTTTCCGTCCCGCCAGAACGATCCGGTCAGCAGCAACCGATGCCGAGCTCTGGTAAATGCGACGTAGGCGAGACGGCGTTCCTCGTTCAGCTTCCGGGCGCCCTCGGCGACCTTGAAATCACCGATGCGCGCGTTCAGGTCTTTCTTGTCGGTGGCTGCGCTGAGGTCGAGCTGGGGTAGGTGCTCACGGTCCCCGCGCAGGTCGTACGGCAGCGTGGCCACTCCGGTCAGCCAGCCGCTGTCACGGCGCTGGCCGTCCCTGGCCGCGCGGATGGCCGGGAAGGTGGTTTCCACCATGCCGGGAACCACGACGACATCCCATTCCAACCCCTTGGCAGCATGCACCGTCATCACCTGGACCGCGGCTGGATCCGGCTCCGGTTCGGTGGTGTCCAGGCCTCGTTCTTCCTCCAAGGCGGCGTCCAGCCATGCCAGGAAGGCCCCGAGGGTCGGCTCCTGGGAGTCGCTGCTGAAGCGGGCCGCTACCTCGGTGAATTCGTCGAGATTGCGGCGAGCCTCTCCCACCGGCCCGGGCCGCGCGGCCGCCACCTCGATATCCACGCCGATCACCTGTTCGGCGCTGGCAACCAGATCCGGCAGTGCCAGGTAGTTGAGGCCGCGCAACGATTGCAGCGCATCTGCCAGCCAGCTCAGCCTGGTGCGGGCGACCTGGCTGAGTTCACGCCCTTCGGGATCGCGCCAGTTGATCGGCGGTGGCTGGTCGATCGCTTCGGCCAGGCAAGCCAGCTCCGCCGGCTCCTTGATCGCTGAGCGCCCCGATGCGGATTCGTCCTCCGGCCGGTCACGGTGCGGTGCCGATCGGCGAGCCTGGGCACGGGACCAATGCCCCAGCGCCAGCAGATCGCTGGCCCCCAGGTTGACTGCTCCGGTCAGCAACCGCATCAGCGCATCGCCTCGGCCAGGGTCATGCACGACCGTCAGCGCCGACCAGATATCGGCCACCTCCGGCGTGAGTAGCAGGCCCGCCAAGCCGACGACCTGGACCGGTATGTCTCGTTCGGTCAATGCCGCCGCGATCACCGGGAACTGGCTGCGTCGCCGGCACAGTACGGCTGCACTCGTCTGCGAAGGCTGGTCGCCTTGTCCGCGTTCACCGGCCAGGTAGTCAGCGACCAGATCGGCTTCGTCGGCGATCGTTTCGGTGAAGCTGGCCGTGACCGCCCCCGGGGAGACTCCCGGCCTGGTCACCAGCGCTGGAACATCACCGCGCGCCAGCGACCGTAGCGGCGCCGCCGTGCAGTTGGCCGCAGCCAGGATGGCGGCGTCGTTGCGCCAGGCTGTGGCCAACGTCTTGATCTCAGCATCGGTGCCGTCCCGCTGGGCGAAGGTGGCCGGGAAGTCGAACAGGGTGCCGGCCGCCGCACCGCGCCAGCCGTAGATGGCCTGGTGCGGATCGCCGACGGCGGTCACCGGGTGGCCGCCGTCGAACAGTGCCGCCAGGAGCTCCACCTGAGCGATCGAGGTGTCCTGGTACTCATCGAGCAACACCACGCGGTACCGGCCACGCTCGCTGGTGGCAACCTCCGGGTGCTGGGCGAGTTGAGCCGCCAATCGCACCTCTTCACCGAAATCGAGCACCCCCGCGGCGCGCTTGCGCCGCACGAACTCGGCGACCAGGTCCATCAGTTGCGCGCGGGTCGCAACCTTCTCGATGGCCTTGCCGGCGTCGGAGGACTTGGCCGGTTCATGTGCCTGCAACTGCTCGACGACGGCCTCGAACGCAGCGCGGGCATCGTCGATCGCCACGCCGTGTTCGTTGAGTTCAGCATCCAGCGCGGTGATGCCGTCGACCAGCGTGCTGGGCTTGGATTCGGTGTCCAGCTCCCCCATCCAACCGGCCACCAGTGCTTCGGCGAGCTGAAACCGGCCCGCCTGCCCCACGTGGACGGCGTCCGGCGAATGGCCCAGTCGCAGCGCGTGATCGCGCACGATGGCCCCCGCATAGGAGTTGTAGGTAGCGACCCGGGGGCGATCGTCGGTCGCGATGCGCGCACCGGCGACGCGCACATCCCGCATTCGCTTCCGGATCCGTTCCGAAAGCTCCGAAGCCGCCTTGCGCGTGAATGTCAGCCCCAGGACCTCACCGGGTTGTACCAGCTGGTTCACCAGGAGGTAGACCACGCGTGCGGCCATTGTCGCCGTCTTGCCGGACCCTGCACCGGCGACCACCAGCATCGGTTCCAGTGGCGCTTCGATGACGGCCGTTTGCTCCGCGGTCGGTGCTGGGGCTCCGGTCACCTGGGCGATGCGTGCGGCGCTCCACCGCTGATCGGTCATGAGGGCTCCACCCGCACACCGTCGGGTTGCACCGGGCAACTGGTTCGCAGTTGGCAGTAGCCGCACATGGGATTGCGCCGAGCTGCGAACTGCGACGAGGTCAGTGTCGTAACCGTCTCCTGGACCAGCTTTCGTGCCCAGTCGGGTTCGTCGTCACCGGCCAGCGGCGGCTGGTGCCGCTCCTTCGGGCCCTCCCCAGTGGCGCCCAGGTAGACCAGGGAGCCGCCGTCCGGCTGGACCTGACCCATGGCACCGGCCATCACCGCAAGCTGATAGCTGCCGAGTTGGGCATGACGCGCAGTGGCAGCCGCCGAAGGCACGGTCGAACCGGTCTTGAGATCGACCACCCGCACACCGGTCGCAGTATGTTCCACCCGGTCGATGCGGCCGCGCAGCCGGGCGCCGTCGATGGTGACATCGAACTCTGCTTCGACATCGACCTCGCCCGGGTGGTCCGCCAGGTACTGGCCCAGTTTGCGCAGCATCCGTTCGGCCCGGATCCGTTCTTCCCGGCTCACCCACGATTCCGATAGGCCCAGTTCGTGCCAGCGGCGGTCCAGTTCCCGGTGCATGTGCTCCACCGAACCGTGGGGGTGGGCGGCAGCGATCTCGTGGATCAGGTTGCCGACGCTCTGCTCGCGCGTGTCCGGTTTCTTCCCGCCGGCCGAGCTGAGGAGCCATTGCAACGGGCAGCCGACCGCACGTTCCACCGTCGACGGCGAGACCGGGACCGGCTGCCCAGGTTCGAACGCCGGATCGGTGCTCGACGGTGGCAACTGGTCCCGCCAGGTGGCCGGATCGGCCTCCGGCACGCCATGGCTGTGTAGGTACTGCAACAAGTCGAGCGCCGCGCGCCCTCGATCATTAGACCCGTGCAACGCCGCGCGCAACTGCCCGACCAGACCACGCAGATCCATGGGCTCCGCCGCCGGCGTCACCGCGGGCAGCCCGTGGCGCTCGTCGTCGAGCAACGTCTCGAAGAAGGGCGAAGGACGGTCATCGGTATCCAGGACCGCCGTCAGGATCAGCTGCCGGCGGGCTCGCGAGCAGGCAGCGACGAAACTCCGTAGCTCGTCGGCCAGGACTGCCTGGCGCGCCGCACGAAGGCTCTCGTTGAGGTCGGAGGGCCGCCGAGGTTCGATTCCGGTCTCGCGTGCGGTCACGATATCGGCTAGGTGCGCCGCACCCAGAAGCGTGTCACGGATGCGCAGGTCGGGCCACGTGTCTTCCTGGATTCCGCAGACCACGACCAGATCCCACTCCTGGCCCGCGGCACTGGCCGCGGTGTGCACCGCCACCGCGTGACCGCTCTGACCGCGCGCAGCGAGGGTGTCCGCGGCGAAATCCTGGGTTTCCAGGTGAGCCAGGAAACCGGATGGATCGGCTCCCGTGGTCCGGTCGGTGTACTGCTCGGCGGCGATGAACAGCGCTAGCACAGCATCCAGATCCGCATCGGCACGGTCAGCGGCCGCACCGCCCCCCAGCGCCTGTTGCTGCCAGCTCCGGGCGAGGCCGGCGGCATCCCACATCTGCCACAACACCAGTTCGGTGTTGCGCGGCTCTGCCGCGAACGCCGATCGGCCCGCGGCCAGTACCCCGGCGATCAGCTGCGGAGCACGGCGCAGCCGTGACGGAAGATCCGCAACGGCTGCGGCGCCCGGGTCGAGGACCGCACGGCAGAGCAGTTCGTCACCGGACAGGTCGGAGCCGCTCTGGTGCCGTAGCGCCCGCCGCAGGGTCCGCAACGAGACCGAATCCAATCCACCCAACGGGGAAAGCAGCAACGAGGTCACCACGTGGGCACTGACCGAGCCATCGATGACCGCACGCAATGCCATCAGCAGCGGCCGCACCGCCGGTTCGGTGCGTAGCGGTCGATCGGGAACCGCGCTCGCGAGCGGGATGCGAGCGGTACGCAGGCCTCGCCGGACTTGGCCGACCTTGTCGGCACTGCGCACGATCACAGCCATCTGAGACCACGGCAGCCGATGCCGCAGATGTGCGATGCGCAGTTCCCGGGCCACGGCGGCCACCTCCTGCGGCCCGCTCGGCAACAGCAGGTGCCGCACCGGGCTGGTGTCCAGGTCAGGGTCCGTGCCGTGGCTGGGTACCGGGTCCGGACCGGCCGCCTGCGCCGACCGCCGGCTACTGCTTCCCAGCAGCGGCAACTGACGGGTGAGACCGGTGATCGCCGCCCTCAGCCCGGGTCCGTGCCGGTGGCTGGTGGCCAGGACGTGCGCGGTTGCGCCGAACGCTCCTTGCAGACTCCCGGCACGATGGGTCGCAGCGTCCAGCAGGGTCGGCTGCCCGCCTCGGAACGCTTGCACTGCGCGGTCTGGATCGCCCAGGACCGCGATCCGGGCGCCGCCGTCGGACAACGCCGACAGCAGCCGCCCCGTCGCCAAGGTGGCGTCCTGGTAGTCATCGTGCAGCACCAGAGACCAGTTCGGCCGATTCTGTGCTCCGAATTCGGCGTCCCAGCCGGCCAGTGCGACAACGGCCTGATCGACGATGGTGGCCGCGTCGAAACGTGGGCCGCGGTCCGGGGTGGTCTCGCCAAGCGCCATCACATCGTTGTATTCACCCAGCACCAGCCCGGCGGCGCACCAATGCGGCCGGCCGTGCCGCCGGCCGAGCTCGATCAACTCCGGGCCATCGATGCCGGCCTCGGCGGCGCGCATCAACAGGTCGCGCAACTCGGCGCGAAACGCGGGCAGCGCCAATACCTGCCCGCTGATGTGCTCGGGCCACTGCACCTCCACGCCTTCCCCGGCCAGGTGACCGGCGATCAATTCGGCCAGAATGCCGTCCTGTTCCGGCCCGGTCACCAGCGTGGGGGCAGGCTCGGCCCGCAGACTGGAGCGCAACCGCAGCACCGCGTAGGCCAGCGACGCCGGCGTGCGCACCAATACCGATCCGGTTGTTCGCGCCAGTCTGCGCGAGAGCCGGACCCGCATCGCTGCGGCCCGCTGCCGGGTGGGTACCAGCAAGACGGCAGACTCGGGCCGATCGCCCTGACTCCAAGCCGCGACCGTCTCCACCGCGACGGTGGTGAGCCCGGTACCCGGCGCTCCGAACACCGCATGGTGGCCACCTGCGAGGACCGCGTCGCGTACTGCGCTCTGCTCGAGATCCAACCTCACCAGGGCATCAGATCACGAACCACCGACATGGCAATGCAACCTACGCGGGCAGCCGCGCTACGGACGTCGCCTTCCCCTGGTCACGGTGACGGCCAGCTATTGGGCTGACAGCCCTCCAGCGAGATGCTCTGTTGCACCATGACCGGCGAAGGCTGTCCAGGACCGGGACACGAGTCATGGGACCGCCCCAAAAGGTGACCCACTTCGTGGTTGACCAGGTACTGCCGGTACCCGGTGAGGTCACCACCGCCGTCCAGGAACGCCTCCGCGCCGAAGAACCACCGTTCCGCGTTGAGTATCGCCTGACCGTCGCGGCCACACGACCAGAGCCCATTGGTTTCCAGTGGTGCACACAAGGCATCGGTGGTTCCCGGGGTTGCCAACACCACGCGCAGATCGGCCTCGCCGTCTGTCCATTCGAACCGGGCCAGGCCGCGCTCACTCCAGCCGCGTGGGTCGTTCAGGGAATTGATGACGAACGTGGCCAGCTGCGCATCATCGACATCCAGACCGGTTTCGACCTCAACCCGGATGGTGGTCAGGGGTGCGTCACCGGCCGGTGCCGGGCTGGCGCCGGTAGCGATCCGCAGGACTCCGCTCCCGGTCGGCGGGACGGTGTCACCGCGCACCCCGGCTAGCAGATTGGCTTCCTGGACGTCGGTCAGGACCGGCGGCTGCGTCGGCAGTTCCGGTTGCTCGGTGGCGTAGTTCACCGGAACCTCCGGCTCCGACAGCACTGCCGACGAGGGTGCCGGATCACTGGCAGCCGGGGCCGGAGCACCTGGGGGGCCGAACACCCACGGGCCCAGGAGTACGCCGACAGCGAACGCGGACACGCTCACCACCGCCAACCTCGCCCTTATCCCCATGTATTCCATGGTGGCAGGTGAATCGCGCCTACGATGGCTTGCGCGCGGTTTTTTCGGCCGGCAATCGCGAAATCGAGAGGAACGAACGTGGAAATCACCATCGGGGTTCGGGACGTGCCACGAGAGCTGACCCTGGAGTTCAGTGGCGACGCCGACAAGGTCGCCGACCAGGTCGGTGAGGTATTGAGCAAGGCCGCCAATGGCGATAACGGTGCCGTCCTGGACCTCACCGATGACCGCGGGAACCGGGTCTTGGTACCGGCGGCGACGCTGGGCTACATCCAGATCGGGGCGCAGGAAGCGCGTCAAGTGGGATTCGGAGGCGGCTGACGTCACCTACCATGGGTACGACCAGGCTGCCCGGTCGTCACGAGAAGCCACCACATACCCATGCTTGTACCGAGTTCAACTCGGTAAGACCTTTCGCGATCGGCTGCTAACTCGAGCGACGCTCACCCACCGATGGGATCGACGGCGCCAGGACCGAAAGTACACATGACCGACTCCCTTGACGGCGTCGTCGCGGAAACCACCGAGGTGGACCTGCGCGAGCCGCATGCAGAACTGCCAGCAACGTTCGCCGACTTCGGCGTCTCCGAACCGATCGTCCGGGCACTGACCGACGTGGGCATCACTCACCCGTTCCCGATCCAGGCACTGACCCTGCCGGTGGCGCTGTCCGGGCACGACATCATCGGCCAGGCCAAGACCGGCACCGGCAAGACCCTCGGGTTCGGCATCCCGCTGCTCCAACGGGTCGTCGGGCCGGGCGAGCCGGGCTGGGATGAGATGCCCGACGCCGGCAAGCCGCAAGCATTGGTCATCGTGCCCACCCGGGAACTGGCGGTGCAGGTCGCCGGTGACCTGACCACCGCCGCACGCCACCGCAGCGTCCGGGTGGTGCAGGTGTACGGCGGTCGCGCGTACGAGCCGCAGATCGAGGCCCTGCGACGCGGTGTCGAGGTAGTGGTCGGCACTCCCGGACGCATGATTGACCTGCTCAAGCAGAAGCACCTGGAACTGTCCCGCGCCACCGTGCTGGTCCTGGATGAGGCCGACGAGATGCTCGACCTGGGATTCCTGCCCGACGTCGAGACGCTGTTGGCGGCCACGCCACCGAACCGTCACACCATGCTGTTCTCGGCCACCATGCCGGGTCCGGTGATCGCGATGGCCCGGCGGTACATGAGCCGCCCCACCCATATCCGCGCACAGGACCCTGCCGACGACGGTGCCACCGTGAAGGCGGTCAGCCAGTTCGTGTACCGAGCCCACGCGCTGGACAAGGTGGAGATGCTCGCGCGGATCCTGCAGGCCAAGGACCGCGGGCTGACGATCGTGTTCACCCGTACCAAGCGCACCGCTGCGAAAGTGGCGGACGAGCTGACCGAACGGGGATTCGCCGCCGCATCCATCCACGGCGATCTGGGCCAGGGTGCTCGGGAGCAGGCGCTGCGCGCATTCCGCAACGGCAAGGTCGATGTGCTGGTAGCGACGGATGTCGCCGCGCGCGGCATCGACGTCGATGACGTCACGCACGTCATCAACTACCAATGCCCCGAGGATGAGAAGACCTACCTGCACCGCATCGGACGGACCGCCCGTGCGGGCAACACCGGCACGGCGATCACATTCGTGGATTGGGACGACGTCCCGCGCTGGGGTCTGATCGACTCGATCCTTGGGCTGGATCGCAGCGAACCGGTGGAGACCTACTCCTCCTCCGAGCACCTGTACACCGACCTCAACATCCCCGAGGGAACCAAGGGGCGCCTGCCCCGCAATGAACAAACCCGCTCCGGACTGTCGGCTGAGAAGCTGGAGGATCTGGGCGAAACCGGCAAGGGTGCTGGGCGCCGTGGCCCCGGTGGCCGCGGGTCTGGCTCGGGTCAGGGGCGTGATGAGCAGGCGCGCGGCGGGGGTGGCCGACGGCGTGGCCCGCGCCGTCAGGGTCGCGATGGTTCCAACCAGACCGGTACCGAGAACCGGTCCGAGTCACACAAGGCGGCCCGGCCGGACCGCGAGGGTTCACGTGAAGGTGCGCCTCGGCGTCGGCGTCGCCGGACTCGCCGCGGAAAGCCCACCGAGGGCGCGCCTACCGACTGAGGCCGGTGGATCCGCCTTAGAGTGTGACGTTCAACCAATCGTGGGGAGGGCGCCTGTGGAGGTGCTGTTACGGATCGAGGGGCTTCATGTCGCTCACGGTCAGCGACAGGTACTGAAGGGACTCGATCTCTCGGTCTACCGCGGTGAGATCCTCGGCGTGATCGGACGCAATGGGGCCGGGAAGTCGACGCTGGTCAATATCATCAGCGGTCGCCTGCATGCAGCGGCGGGCTCGGTTCACCTCAACGGTGAGCCGTTCCGCCCGGACTCGGTCGAGGCGGCCCTGGCGGCCGGGGTGACAGTGGTCGAGCAGGACTTCCGGCCACCGGTCGAGCTCACCGTGGCTCAGGCTATTTTCCGCCGCACGTTCCTGGCGGACCGGACCCACGCGGAGTTGCGCGATCATGCCCATCGCGTGGCCGAGAAGGCCCACGTCTGGCTGGACTTCGATGCCCCGGTCGCTGAGCTGGACACTGCCCAGCAGGCCCTCGTCGAGGTGCTGCGGGTGGTGGCCGAAGAGGCGCAGCTGGTCATCCTGGATGAGGCCAGCGTGGTGCTCGATGATGCCGAGATCGTTCAATTGCACTACGCCGCGCGCAAGCTCCGGGAACTGGGCTGCTCGATCATCTACATCGCGCACCGGCTCGACGAAGTCCATGCCATCACCGACCGGGTGATGGTGCTTCGCGACGGCGTCGCCTCCGAGGTGATCGAGTCGCGGCGCAGCAAGGCGGACGACCTCGCCTTCGCGATGCTGCATCACCCGGTGCAGCGGGCCACCCGGCCCGCACCGCGCGAAGACACCGAACCGTGTTTGCGGATATCCGGGCTGAGCTCGGAGAACCTGGCACCGCTGGACCTGGAGGTCCAGCGAGGGGAGGTGGTCGCGGTCGTCGGAATGCGCGGATCCGGGGCCACCGAGTTGCTCCAGGCGATTAGCGGGCAGCGCCCGGCGCACGCGTCGTCGATCATGATCCAAGACCGCCGCTACCACGATGTCGCCGAGGCCGCCAGCGAGGTCACCTCACTGGGCGAGCGCAGCGAAGCAGATCCTGGCAGTTCCATCGCCGACGCCCTCGCCGCCGGTTCGCAAGCCCCCTCCGAGATCGGCCGGCTACGGGATGCTGCCACCACAGCGCACCGGTTGGAGATCGCCACCTCCGATATCGGCGGGCAGGTGTCCACCCTCAGTGGTGGCGATCAGCGCAAGGTTGCGGTCGTTTCGGCGGCGGCCGTCGACGAGCCCGTCGTCGTGTTCCAGCAACCGACGCGCGGCGTCGATATCGGCGCCAAGCAGCGGGTACACGAGATCATCGACAACCTCGCGGCCGATGGACGTGCGGTGCTGCTTTCCTCCAACGATCTCAGTGAACAACTCTCGCTGGCGCACCGGTTCCTGGTGTTCTTTCAAGGAGACCTGGTCGCTGATCTGGCCAACGACGACGTCAACGAGGATCTACTGATGGCCTATGCCGAGACCGGCGGCAGTGGCGAGCCGATGTTCGTGCGGGCCAACCGACGGCACTAGCGGCCGTTCAAACGGTGATCTCGCGCGCAACCTGACTCAGCTTGTGGCGGGCCAGCGCGAGGTTGCCACGGGAGCGGTCCAACACCAGGTAGATGAACAGCCCCCGAGTCGCCGCGCCATCGAGCACGTTGATGAGGTGGTACTGGCTGTCCAGCGTGATCAGGATGTCGTCGATCTTGCCCGGCAGTCCGATGTCGTTCATGGTGGCGAGCTTGGCCCGGACCACGTTGGAGTTTCCGGCGGCCGCGACCGAGAGGTCGAATCCGGGACTCCCCCCTTGCGCGAGCGCCATACCTGACTCATGGTCGATAACCGCAGCGCCGGTGGCGCCATCGATACTGAGTAATTGCTGAATGTTGTCGTCGAGTGCCATGTTGGCCAACCTTCTCGTGTGAAGGAACCGGCAGTAGAGCGTATGGCCGCCGGAACCCGGTGTTCCCGGTTCTCGGGCAGGCCGACTGCCACGACCCCTATACCACCAGGCCCACCCCTTGAATCCCTAGTTCCGTGGGAGTGTAGCGCGCCTAGGCGCTGGCCCCGCACGCCGTCGCGTGGCGGCGGCAGGCCCCACGCGCACGGGCCGCTAGAGACCGATGACGGGCAATCGGCCCGCTTCCGCGATCTGCTGCAGCACGGCCGGTCCGGTGAGGCACTGCCCCAGCCGATTCACCTTCCCGGCACCGTGATAGTCACTGGATCCGGTCACGAACAACCCCAGGTCACCGGCCAGGTCTCGCAGTTGCTGACGTTGGGCTTCATCGTGGTCCGGGTGCTCGGCCTCCACCCCCGCCAGCCCGGCATCGGCAAGCGCAACCAGTTGCTCGCGACCGATGATGGCACCGCGGCTCATTGCCCAGGGGTGCGCCAGCACCGGCACTCCGCCCGCATCGCGCACGGCAGTGATCGCCGCAGCTGTGGTGGGTGCCCAGTGGGTCCGGTAGTAGCCGCCCTGGGGGTGCAGGATGCGCCTGAACGCCTCGTCCCGATCCCGGACATATCCCCGGGCCACCAAGGCATCGGCAATGTGGGGCCGGCCGATGGTCGCACCGGCCTCGACACCTTCGGACACCTCGGCCCAGGTGAGCGGATAGTCACGCGCGATCCGGTCGACCATGCGTGCGGCTCGATCGGCGCGGGAATCCTGAGACCGGGAGAAGATATCTCGCAATGCCGGGTCGTCGGGATCGTGCAGGTAGCTGAGCAGATGCACGCTGATTCCCCCGAGCTGGGTCGAGAGCTCGGTGCCTGGCACCAGCGCCACCCCGGTTTGCGCAACCACGCGTCGCGCCGCGTCCCAGCCGGAGGTGGTGTCATGGTCGGTCAACGCCACCACTGCCAGTCCCGCCTGGGCAGCGGCATGCATCACCTGGGCCGGATCCTGGGTTCCGTCCGAGGCCGTGGAGTGGGTATGCAAGTCGATCCGCATCAGACCAAGACTATTGCGAGGGATGAGACGATGCGGGGATGTCACAACCGCCTGGGCCCGATCCGACCTCATCCGGTCAGCCGCTTGCCGATCGCGGCACCAATCGGTCCCGTCGCCCGACCTCCGAGGCGTTCCGGGACTTCATGGCCGCACACTGGGCGCCGGCCGTGCCCACCAGGCTGGCGCGCGCAGATGTGGCCGACTACGCCCTGGCCCGCCGGATCAGTCTCGGTTCCCAGTTCCCCGCCGACCGGCTGGTGATTCCCGCGGGAACGCTGAAGGTCCGCTCGAACGACACCGACTACCGGTTCCGGCCACACTCGGCGTTCGTGCACCTCACCGGCCTGGGCACCGACGAAGAGCCGGGTGCGGTCTTGGTGCTCAATCCGGATCCGGACACCGCCTCTCACGAGGCGACCCTGTACCTGCGCCCGCTGGCCGGACGCGATAGCGAGGAGTTCTACGGCGACCCGCGCTACGGCGAGTTCTGGGTCGGGTCCAGGCCCACCCTGGAGCAGATCGAGCAGCGCACCGGTCTACGCACCGCGCATCTGGACGATCTGCCCGATGCCATCGCCAAGGACGCCGGGACCATCACCATCCGGCTGGTGGCCGACGCCGACCAGGAAATCGCCAACGCCGTCGATGCCATCCGCGGAGCATTCGAATCCAACGGCGAGCGGGATGCCGAGCTCACGCAGGCGCTCTCGGAGTTGCGCTTGATCAAGGACGACTGGGAGATCGGGCAGCTGCGCGCGGCGGTAGCGGCCTCGGTGGCGGGTTTCACCGACATCGCCGGCTCACTGCCGCAGGCGGTGCAGCACCCGCGCGGCGAGCGGGTGATCGAAGGCATCTTCGGGGCGCGCGCGCGGCAGCAAGGCAACGGTGTGGGCTATGACACCATCGCGGCGTCGGGCGCCAATGCCACCACCTTGCACTGGATCCGCAATGACGGCCCGGTTCGACCCGGCGACCTGGTGCTGGTGGATGCCGGAGTGGAGCTCGACTCGCTCTACACCGCCGATATCACCCGCACGCTACCGGTCAGCGGCACCTTCACCGAGGTGCAACGCAAGGTCTACGACGCCGTGCTGGACGCTGCCGATGCCGCATTCGCCGTCGCCCGGCCCGGGGTGAAGTTCCGCGATGTGCATACGGCGGCGATGCAGGTGCTGGCAGACCGGCTCGCCGACTGGGGGTTGCTACCGGTTAGCGCCCAGGTCTCGCTGACCGAGGAGGGGCAACAGCATCGGCGCTGGATGCCCCACGGCACCAGCCACCACCTGGGGCTGGATGTGCACGATTGCGCCGCGGCGCGAGCGAGCATGTACCTGGATGCGCCGTTGCGGCCCGGCATGGTGTTCACCATCGAGCCGGGCTTGTACTTCAAATCCGACGATCTGTCGGTACCGGAGGAGTTCCGCGGTATCGGTATCCGAATCGAGGACGACGTCCTGGTGGTACCCGACGGCGTGGAGAATCTCTCGGCGGCTCTTCCTCGGACAGCCGCCGACGTCGAAGCTTGGCTAGCCGCGCTGACCGCGTGAAGGTCGCAACGCATCCGGCGGTGGTCGGGGGGATCGTCAGCGCGGCGCTGACCGCGCTGTACTGCTGGTTCTCGATCAGGCAATGGCAGCGGTTCGAGGTGCCGAGCTGGGATCTGGGCATCTTCACGCAGGTGGTGCGCAGCTACAGCGAGTGGCGCGCCCCGGTGGCCACGATCAAGGGCGAGGACTTCATGATCCTCGGAGACCACTTCCACCCGTTGCTGGTGCTGCTGGCGCCGCTGTACGCGTTGTTTCCCAGCGGTCTAACGTTGCTCATCGCCCAGGCGATCCTGGTGGGGATCTCGGTCCTGGTCCTGACCGCGTGCGCGGTGCGTCACCTGGGCATACCCGCAGGCGTGGGCATCGGGATCGGGTACGGGCTGGCCTGGGGATTGCAGAGTGCGGTGGCAGCCCAATTCCACGAGGTGGCGCTGGCGTTGCCGTTGCTGGCAGCGGTGATGGCTGCGCTGATCCGCCGGGCAGATCGGGCTGCCGCCCTGTGGGCGCTGCCGCTGCTGGGGGTCAAGGAGGATCTGGGGCTGACGGTCGCGATGATCGGCGTGGTGATCGCGCTGCGGGGCAGCCGCCGCATCGGGATCGCTCTGGCCGGAACCGGGGTGGCAGCGTTCATCCTGACCACCCAGGTGGTGCTGCCCGCACTCAATCCGGATGGCGTGTGGGACTACGCCGCGGATTCCATCGTCTCGCTGGCGCTGACCGATCCAGGTGCGGCCGTGGGCCGGCTGGTCGACGGCGGCTGGCAGAAACTGACACTGCTGGCACTGATCTTCGGTATCGCTGGGTTCATCGCGCTGCGTTCACCGCTGGCGCTGATCACGCTGCCGACCCTGGCGTGGCGGCTGACCTCCGACGTGGAGTATCACTGGGGGACGTACTGGCACTACTCCGCGGTGCTGATGCCGATCGTGTTCGCGGCTGCGATCGATGCGCTGATCCGTTCGGCCGGCTGGAAACGGCTGGCCCCGGGGTTCGCCGCCGCGATGGCGGCGATCGCGCTGGTGCTCAGCACCCAGTTTCCGCTCTGGCAGCTCACCGATCCACAGTTCTGGCGAACTGGTCAGCGGTCGGTGGACGCTGAAGCGGCGATGGCGATGATCGACGACGATGCGCTGGTGGTCACCGACATCACCCTGATGGCCTATCTCGCTCCTCGCACCGAGGTCTACTGGCTGGGCAACGAGGGCAACCCGGTGCCGGACTACGTTGTGCTGGATCAGAACTCCGGCATCTACACCACCCCGCCGACCGATGCCGCAGCATGGGCCGAGGTACATTTCGGGGACGACTACACCCAGGTGTTCGCCCGCGGCGGTTTCCTGCTCGCGGTCCGCACCGATGGCGTGGCCGGCTAGACGGTCTGTACTGGCCCTTTTCTGGTGAGGGGTCGCGGGACGGGGCGCGCTCGCCCAGGCCCTAGATCCGGACCAGCAGCAGCCTCGGCGGGGGATGGGTTTAGATGAGGTCGAACGTGACCAGAGTGCTGAATATGTTGACTGGGCTCGATGGTCACATGAGAGCAAGGGCCGCTGGGCGGCGACGGCGGCGAGCGCCACACTTGCGGGGAAGTTCTTCGCGATGACTTCCGTGGCAGTGGTTGCGCGTACTCGTTGCGCCCCGGGGTTCCCGGGACATCCGATGCGGGGAGGGTAGAAGGACCCATCGCAGCGCCGGCGTTCGTGCGGAGGATGTGCCTAGGATGACCCCGGTCGGTGAACCCGAAGGGATCGTGATGGCTCAGTACTCAGATGGTCAGGTGCTCCAAGAGGTGCTTCGTGATCCCAACGCTGATCCTCGGCTTCTAGCCCAGATAGCGCACGATCACCCAGAACTGCGTGCCCAAGTAGCGGCCCATCCCCAAGCTCCTGCAGAACTGGTGGCGTGGATCAGCAACCAGCTCCCTCCGGCTCCGACTCCGGCTGCTCAGCCAGTATCTGAGGCTGCCAGGTCGGCATCGACACCCGGAAATCGGATGGTCATTCCAGCCCTGGCGGGGTTCTTGGTGGCGGCGCTGGTGGCTGGGCTGCTGCTGGGAACCGGGGTGCTGCGTCTGGGCGGGACGGATAGCTCCGGGGGTCAAGGCCCAGGATTCGAGACGCCGGAGGAAGCCGCCTTAGCCTTCGTTGCGGGCCTGCGAGAAGCCGACATCGACGCCATGGCTGAGGTGTTCGCCGTCGAGAGCTTTACCGAGAATTGTGACAACGCGGCTCTCCTGGAGTACACGAGGGCCTACTCGCCCATCGGTGGGTATTGCCCTTACCCGGCGACTTCTGATCTCGGGGCTGCGGCCAATCTGCAGGCGCGGCTGGGCGACATCCGATCCAACGTAGTACGGGCGGTGACCCTCCACACCTCACCTCAGCTGTGGAATGACGGCACGACCGAGACATTGCCCGATGAGCAAGCTGTCGATGATTTCATCCAGCAGACCACGTCCGACTTCGAGAACTACCCCTTTGCCGACCTTGAGGACGCGGTGTCCGTTGCGCCAAGGGCGTTGTATGCCGAGTATGACCAGGTCGCTGAGATCAATGAATCCGCGGCTGCGATGGCAGGTTTGGACCCCGATGACTACGTCGATGTTGCGATCACCTTTGAGAGCGATGGCGAGACCTGGCTATTTGCTCCCAGCGCTGGCCGCTACGACGGCCGCTGGTACCTCCTTCACCAGCATGGACGATTGGCTGAAGCTGTCGGCATGACACCTATGTACGGTGGGTTGAGCCGGACCAGCGAGCTCGGCCTCACCTGATCCCAGCACCTCCAAAACGGCGGGAGCCTCGACGTTCCGAGCATTCGCCCGAGGTTCTCCGCCTGAGCCCGTGGCTAGTTAGTCGGCCACCGACCGTGGCCGGGGATCGTCGGGCAGGGTGTCCAGCAACGACCGCGCTTGCCCGGCAGCGTCGGCGAAGCACAGCACCACGAACCGTCCCGCCTGCACCTGGGAGGTGGAACTGAAGTCACGTCGGCCACCGGTGAGGGCGTGCCCAACCACTCCCCACAACATTCCGAACCCGGCACCGATCAGCAGAGCAGGCAGGAATACCATCGCCTGCGCGTTCGCCGTGAACAGCATCAGCATCAATCCCAGGAACAACCCGAACCACATACCCGATGCGGCTCCTTGCAGGGCGGCGTGCACGTACGTGCGGCGTCCGGTGATCCGCTCCACCATCTTCAGATCGGTTCCGACGATGGTGACCTTCTGCACCGGGAACTGGGAGTCGGCCAGGTAGTCCACGGCTCGCTGGGCCTGGATATAGCTGTCGTAGCTGGCTATCTCCTCGCCGCGCGGCTGGTTGCTGAGCCGCGGGTCTCTGGGCGTACGCATAAAGGCCATGGGTGCCATGGTCCACCCAGAACCTGAGAAGTAGCTGAGAACGGCATGAATACGCTCTGCTGGCATAAGGTGGCGCCGTGAGCGCACCGGGTTCGACCAGCAGCCGGGCCAGCGGACGAGTGTTCGTCGGGCGGCTAGCCGGTACTGCCGTGTTCGAACCCCTGGGCGATCGGGTCGGGAAGGTGCACGATGTGGTGCTGGTGATCCCGCCGGCCCGGCCACCACGGGCGGTGGGCATCGTGGTCGAGGTCCCCGGCAAGCGCCGGGTGTTCGTGCCCATGACCAGGATTACCTCGATCGAGTCCGGTGCGGTGTTCACCACCGGACTGGTCAATGTCCGCCGGTTCGCCCAGCACGGCAACGAGACGCTGGTCCTGGGTGAACTGCTGGATAGGCAGGTAACCCTGATCGAAGGTGGCGAAGCCCGGATCGAAGACATCGCGCTGGAGCAACAACGCAGCCGTGACTGGTGGGTGACCAAGCTGTTCGTCCGGCGCATCGCCGGCAGCGGGCTGTTCCGGCGCGGCGAATCCCTGCTCGTCGGGGTGGCCGGGGTCACCGGGCTGGCGCCACGTCACGCCAGTCAGAGTGCATCCTCGTTCCTGGCGACGTTGGAAGACCTGAAGCCAGCCGACGTCGCCGACGTGCTGCACGACCTGCCCGATAGCAGGCGTATCGAGGTCGCGGGCGAACTGCCCGACGAGCGGCTAGCCGATGTGCTGGAGGAACTGGGCGAGGACGATCGGGTCACCATCGTCTCCGGCCTGGACGCCGACCGTGCCGCGCATGTGCTGGATGCCATGCAACCCGACGACGCGGCCGACCTGCTCTCCGAGCTTCCAGCACAGCAGGCCAGCGAACTGCTGGAACTGATGGAACCGGAAGAGGCCGAGGACGTGCGCCGGTTGCTCGCCTACGACGAGCACACCGCCGGCGGCATGATGACCACCGAGCCGCTCATCCTGTCCCCGGAGTCCAGCGCAGCCACGGCGCTGGCCCATGCTCGTCGCCAGGATGTCACGCCGGCCCTAAGTTCCATGGTGTTCGTGGTGCGCTCTCCGCAGGAGACCCCGACCGGCAAGATGCTGGGAGCGGTACATCTACAGCGGCTGCTGCGTCAGCCGCCGCATGAGTCCATCGGGACCATGATCGACAAGGACATCCCAGCGGTGCAGCCGGACGATCCGATCGGCAAGGTGACGCGGCTGCTGGCCACCTACAACCTCACGGTGCTACCGGTGGTCGACGATGCCTACCGGCTCCTGGGAGCGGTCACCGTCGACGACGTGCTGGACCATCTGCTGCCCGATGACTGGCGCGAGGCCGACGCCGAGGTGACCGACGCGAAGATGGGGGCCGGGCGTGACTGATCGGCTGGAAACCCCCCTATCATCACGCCGTCGGCGCCTTCCGCGCGCCCGGCGCAGGCCGGATTCCTTCGGCCGGGTCGCCGAGGGGATCGCCAAGTTCATCGGGACTCCGCTGTTCCTGATCTACATGACGGTGTTCTGCGCCGTGTGGCTGTCCTGGAACACGCTCGCGCCGGAGAGCTTGCAGTTCGATCCACGGGCGCAGAACTTCACCCTGTTGACGCTGATCCTCTCGCTCCAGGCCTCCTACTCGGCGCCGCTGATCCTGCTGGCCCAGGACCGGCAGGCCGACCGCGATCGGGTTGCCGCCGAACAGGACCGGGTGGAAGCCGCCCGCAACCTCGCCGACACCGAGTACCTGGCACGTGAGATGGCTGCGCTGCGCCTGGCCCTGAACGAGGTCGCCACCCGAGACTTCGTGCGTGGTGAAATGCGGAACCTGCTGGAGGACCTCAAGGACTCCGAGGACCCGGAGCCTGACGTCGGCACCGGTCGGTCCAGGCACGACGTCGCAGGCCAGGACACCAGCCAGGATGACGCTTCATGATTTCTAGACATGATTTGCGTGCATACGCAATCATGTAGGGGTGACTCACACCTCTCTCGGCGCCCATATGGACGCAGAACTGACCTCCCAACCCCAAACCTGGGCCCGCGCTGCCGACGTGGCGCAAACGGCCCCGCTACCGCAGTCCGGAGCGCGGGTGATGGCGCTGGGCTGCGGCACGTCGTGGTTCATGGCGCAGTGCTACGCGGCCCTGCGTGAACAGCACGGCGCCGGGGTGACCGACGCCTTCGCAGCATCCGAGGCCCCGCTGGACCGGGACTACGACGCGGCCATTGTGCTGTCCCGGTCCGGGACCACCACCGAAGCCATTGCGGCGGCTCGCGAACTGGCCGGGCGGGTCCGGGTCATCGGAATCGTCGCGGACCCCAACACCCCGCTCGCCGAGGTCGTCGACGACCTGATCACGCTGGATTTCGCCGATGAGAAGTCGGTGGTCCAGACGCGGTTCGCCACCACCGCATTGACGCTGCTGCGCGCCGGTCTGGGCTTGGATGTCGGCACGTCCATCGCCGACGCCGAGGCCGTGCTGAAGGCCCCGATCGACCAAGCGCTGGTGACTGCGGACCAGGTCACCTTCCTGGGATCGGGGTGGACCGTCGGCCTGGCCCACGAAGCGGCCTTGAAGAACCGGGAGGCGTCCCAGGCGTGGACCGAGTCCTACCCGGCCATGGAGTACCGCCACGGACCGATCGCGATCGCTGCCGGCGGGCGAGCCACCTGGATGCTCGGCACGGCTCCGGATGGAATCGCCGCCGATGTCGCCGCCACCGGCGCCCACTACGTCGAGCACCCGGGCAACGACCCGCTGGCAGAACTGGTTCTGACGCAACGGGTGGCCTTGGCCCGGGCACGCCACGCCGGCCTGGACCCTGATCAGCCACGGGCACTGACTCGCTCGGTCATCCTGTGATCGACCTGGGTCCTGGTGGAACGATCGCCGTCGTCGATGTCGGCGGTACCGAAATCAAGACCGCGGTACTGGATCCCACCGGTCAGCTGACCGACATCGAACACCGCGACACCCCTCAGGGCCCCCAGGCCGCCAAGGCGATCCTTGCCATCACCTCCCAGCATGCCGACCTGGTGCGCCGCATTCATGGCGAGGTAGATGCCGTGGGTCTCATCGTGCCCGGCGTGGTCGACGCCGGTCGCGGTGTCGCGGTGTTCTCCGAGAACCTGGCGTGGTCCGACGTGCCGTTCCAGCGGTTGGCGGCCCAGGCCACCGGCGTACCGGTGGGATTCGGTCACGATGTGGCTGCGGCCGGCCATGCCGAGATGAGGTACGGGGCGGCCAGAGAGTGCACCAATGCCGCCGTCCTGGTCGTCGGTACCGGAATCGCGGCCGCACTGTTCGTGGACGGCAAACCGCTGCTGCGCGGCGGCTGGGCCGGGGAGATCGGCCACTCGATCGTCGTCCCCGGTGGACCGGCCTGCCGCTGTGGCAGCAAGGGCTGCCTGGAGGCCATCGCCAGCAGCGCCGCCATCGGGCACCGATACACCCTGGCCAGCGGCATCGCGGTGGCGGGCTCCAAGCAGGTACTGGACCGTCGCAACGACGGCGACGTCACCGCCCAGCAGGTGTGGGATGAGGCGATCGACGCCCTCGCTGCCGGAATCCGCCAGCTCGCAGCCATCGTGTCACCGGAGGTCGTGGTGATCGGCGGCGGCCTGTCCCGCGCCGGGGCTGACCTGCTGGAACCCCTGACAGCGGCGATGGCCCGAGAAATCCCGCCACACCGGGTTCCGCAACTGCGCCGCGCCGCCATCGGTGCCTACGCAGGGCTGGTGGGCGCTGCCCTGCTGGGACGTCAGGCGCTGCAGTGATCGTGACCCTGACGCCGAATCCGGCGATCGATCTCACCTACCACCTGCCCGGGTTCGGAATCGGCGACAGCCAGCGGGTCCCCCCGGCCCAGCTCCGGGCGGGCGGCAAAGGCATCAATGTGGCCCGGGTGCTGCACGGGCAGGGGTACCGGGCCCACGCGATAGTCCCGATACGCGATGAGTTCGGCAGCCAATTCAGCGCTGACCTCCAAGCCTCTGGGATCGAGCACACCACGGTTCCGGCACCGGGCACCACCCGCCGCACGATCGCCATCGTGACCCCTACCGAGACCACGAACCTCAATGAGTCCGGCACCGCCATGGACCACCGGTCGTGGCAGCGGCTGGTCGAGGTCACGCTGGCCGCGCTGGAACAGGCCGCGGCCGCGAGTGCCGCGAACACCACTCCAGTGCTGGTATGCAGCGGCTCCATGCCACCCGACCCACCCCCCGGGTTCTTCCGGAGCCTGCTGCACGGCGCGCATGCGCTCGGGGCCCGGACCATCGTCGACACCAGCGGGCCGCACCTGCTGGCCGCCGCCGACGCCGGAGCCGATGTGCTCAAGCCCAATCGTGCCGAACTGCAGCATGCCACCGGCGATGAGGATCTGCTGCGGGCCGCGCGGTCACTGGCTCGCCGCGGCGGGGTCGATCGCCTCGTGTACCTCTCCCTGGGCGCGGACGGGATGCTGGCGGTACCCGTCGAAGGTCCGGTCCTGCACGCTCGGTTGGAGCGTGCCCTGAGCGGCAACACCACCGGCGCCGGCGACGCAGCCGTCGCGGCCATCGCCACCGTTGCGTCCCTGCCGGACGGTACGGCCGACACTGCCCACACGCTGCGACTGGCCACCGCGTGGTCCGCCGCCGCCGTCGAGCATCCGCTGGCGGGCTCGCTGACCGATCCGCAGGCACGGATGGCCCAGGTCGGCATCAGTGAATTCGCTCCGGAAGGAATCGACCGATGAAACGAGAAGAACGGCTGGTGGCGATTCTCGATGTGCTCGGGGAGGCCGGCGCGATCGACGTGCAAGACCTGGTGGAGCGGTTCGATATCTCACCCGCGACCGCTCGGCGCGACTTGGACGTGCTAGCAGCACGGCAACTGCTGAACCGGACCCGTGGCGGCGCCAGCGCACAGTCGCTGGCCTACGACCTGCCCACCCGCTATCACCGGGAGGCCAACCCGGATGCCAAGGCGGCCATCGCCCGGGCGGTGCAGGCACTGATCGAACCGGGGATGCGGGTGGGTCTGACCGGCGGCACCACCGCCCGCGCCATCGCAGCCGAACTCGGCCAGCGGGCAGACCTGGAAGCTCACGACGGAGAGGGCGTGACCGTCGTCACCTCCGCTATCAACATCGCCGCCCAGTTGGTCATCCGCCCCCATATCCGAGTTGTCGTCACCGGCGGCGTGGTCCGGCCCCGCTCCTATGAGCTCGTCGGCCCGTACAGCGACCTGACGCTGGAACGCATCACGCTGGACCGCGCATTCCTGGGTATCAATGCCCTGGACGCCACCGATGGCCCGATGGTCGAGGATGAGCGCGAGGCCCGGGTGATCGAGATGATGGCCAGCCGGGCAGAGCAGGCGTGGCTGGTCGCCGATTCCTCCAAAGTGGGCGAACGGGCCTTTGCCACTATTGGCGGATTCGACCTGTTCACCGGCGTGGTCACCGACGACGGCATCGACCAGGCAATCCTGCAGGCACTGCGCGACCGCGGCCTACGAGTCCAGGTGGTCAGCCCCGACTGACGGCGAACCCCCATCCCACCGGCTCCCGGGACGAAGTACGTGCCGGGTGAACGTAGACTCGAAGCCATGACTGAAGCGGCCATGGACCAGGCAGTGCGCAGGGCTCTGGACGGTGTCCTGGATCCCGAGATACGCCGACCGATCACCGAGTTGGACATGGTCCGCGATATCACCTTCGGCGATGCCGTGGACGGACCGGGTGTCGCGGTAACGGTCGTCATCGCCCTGACCACGGCCGGCTGCCCTCTGCGCGAGACCATCACCAAGGACGTGACGCAGGCGGTCAGCCAGGTCTCCGGCGTGGGCAGCGTCAGCGTTGAGATGACCGTGATGAGCCCCGATGAGCGGACGGCGTTGCGCACCAAGCTCCGTGGCGGCATCGCCGAACCGGTGATCCCGTTTGCCCAGCCGGACAACCTAACCCGGGTAATCGCGGTGACCTCCGGCAAAGGTGGGGTGGGCAAGTCCTCGGTCACGGCCAACCTCGCGGCCGCGATGACCGCCGACGGCCTGAAGGTGGGAGTGCTCGACGCCGATATCTACGGATTCTCGCTGCCTCGGATGCTGGGCACCGAACAGCAGCCCACCAAGGTCGACGACATGATCCTGCCGCCGGTGGCCGGTGACATCAAAGTGATCTCGATCGGGATGTTCGCCGAACCTGGACGGCCGGTGGTGTGGCGGGGGCCGATGCTGCACCGTGCGGTGCAACAGTTCCTGGCCGACGTGTTCTGGGGGGACCTGGACGTCCTGCTGCTCGATCTACCCCCAGGTACCGGAGATGTGGCGATCTCGGTGGCGCAGTTGCTGCCGGGTGCCGAGCTCCTGGTGGTCACCACCCCGCAGATCGCTGCCGCCGAGGTTGCCGAGCGCGCTGGCTCAATGGCGCAGCAAACCAGCCAGCGGGTGGTCGGGGTGGTCGAGAACATGTCCTGGCTGGAGCAGCCGGACGGATCACGGCTGGAGATCTTCGGCTCCGGTGGCGGTCAGGCGGTCGCGGACCGGCTCACCGAGATCCTCGGGGCCGACGTGCCGTTGCTGGGCCAGGTGCCCCTGGAGGTGAAGCTACGCGAAGGGGCGGATGCCGGGGTGCCGGTGGTGCTGGGCCAGCCCACACCGGCCGGGTCGGAGTTGACCCGGATCGCCCGATCGCTGAGCCATCGCGAACGCGGGCTGGCGGGCCGCAAACTGGCGATCTCACCCACCGGTTGAGGAACCCCCGAGCCCGCTGGCAGGTGAGGCTGGCCACGCGACCCTCACCGGTCCGCGCTAGGTCGCTTCGTCGTCGAAGGCTGCGTTGGCCTGCGCAGCCGGTTCGGAATCGCCGCGCCCATCGGGTGAGCCGGCCGGCGCCTGCCCAGGCTCCGGCTCCGAAGCTCCGGAGTCGCCCGCAGCTCCGGCGGCGTCTCCGGCCAGCTCATCCGGCCCCCCGGGAGAGTGGGGCTTGACCGCAGCAGCCGCGCTCGCGACTCCGGCCGCTGCGGACTGCGCGGCCGGCTTGGCTGCCTTGGCCGCGCTCTTGGCCGCTGGTTTCGTCGCGGGCACGATGTCTTCCAGCAGCGCTTCCCGGACGATGCGGCGGGGGTCGTACTGCCGTGGGTCGAACTTGCTCAGGTCCATGTCCGCGATCTCGTCGCCGAGTTCTTCGCGAATGCTCTGGCTGGCCCCGGTAGCCATCTGGCGGACGTTGCGCACCAGTTTGCCGAGCTGCTCGGCATACTCGGGGAGGCGGTGCGGACCGATCACGACGATCGCGATGATGATGATGATCACCACCTCGTCGAAATTCATGGCATCAGCCTAAGACACCAACGACACCCAGCCATCCCGGATGCGGTCGAGCGGGCCGGGTTCGTAGCGCGGTGGCAGGGAATTCAGCACGGCGGTCATTGCATCATCGCTGCCCTGGAGCGCGATGACGCTGGTACCGGAGTCGACCACCCACCAATCCTGCACCTGGTAGACCCAGTGGCCATTGATCGGGCGCGGCGTGATCAGCGCCGCCTCGGTGTCGATGGCGCCGAACCGCTGCACCAGGCGTACCTGTCCGGCGGGGCCGACCACGGTCAGGTCTACGGTCTGAGTCTCGGCGTCCAGCAGGACACGATCGACCACGGTCAATCCCTCCGGCGCAGACCAGTGCAGCGCAGCGTTCTCGGCTACGTCCTCAAGAGCACCGCTACCCACGTTGGAGGCCACCACTGCGCTCGGCGAATCGTCGTCGACCACCTCGAGCAGCGCCGCAGGGGTCTGGCCCGGTGGTGGAGCACCCAGGATGAACAGGGTGATCGCGAACAGGCCGACCAGGCTCAGGCCGCCACCGAGCAACAGCGGCCCGCGCCTGAGATGTCGCGGAGCGGCCGGGTGATCGGATGACAACCCGTGCGGCATTGCCAGCAAACGGGCGGTCAGTTCCGGTGCCGGTTGGAGGGCCGTGGCGGACCGGCGGGTGCGCAACCGGGCAGCCCGCTCGGCGGCCACTAGCCGCCGGCATTGCTCGCACGCCGTCAGGTGATCGGCGACCGCTTGCATCTGGGCAGCACGCAGTTCGCCGTCAACATACGGCGTCACCAGGCTGCCCAGGTGGTTCATACGGCAGTGATGCCGGGTTGGAACGTGGGCCGCGCTCGCGGAGCTCGGTGCGCCAGCGCTTGCCGCAGCTGGGACCGGCCACGGTGTATCCGGGATCGCACGGTACCGGTGGAGATTCCGAGCGTCTGCGCGATCTCGGTGTACGACAGGCCCTCGATGTCGCAAAGCACCACCGCCGCACGGTACTGGGGTTTCAGAGCGTTCAGGGCTTCCTGGATGTCGAGGTCGAGATTGTCGTGTTCGAAGCCCCGCTCCGGTGATTGCCTATCGGGGGCCGGCAGCCACTCCGCGGAATCCCCGAGCGCATCGAATCGCAGCCTGCTGCGGCGTCGGGCACCGTCCAGGAAGAGGTTGGTGGTGATCCGGTGCAACCACCCCTCGAACGTGCCCGGCTGGTAGGAATGCAGCGAGCGGAACACCCGGACGAAGGTCTCCTGCGTCAGGTCTTCCGCATCGGCTCGATTGCCGGTCAGCCGATACGCAAGCCGGTAGACGCGGTCGCTGTGCTCGGTGACCACCTGCTCCCACGTGGGAGGCTGCCAGGGCTCGGCCGGGACATCGGCGCGGCTGGCGTCGGGATCGGTGTGCTCTGTCATGGTCCAATCAGGCTAGGAGGGCAAGCTGGGCATTACCTGTGAGCTACAACGTTCGACCCTGCCCGGATGTTCCGGCGGTGCCGGGTACCTGGGCGCGGCGGGCCGGCCACGCGCGTCGCAGAAGCGCCGCGAGCACCGATGGCCTAGGCTCAAGGCGCACAGCGTTTCACGGTAGGAGGCACCTCATCGCCAGCGACAAGGTCCAGAGCTGGGCCTACACCGAGGAGTTCAACTCCGAGTCCGAACCGATTCGTGACGCCCACGACCGGGCCGAGCAGTTCGGTGTCGCTGCGGTGTCCGCCGGAGTCGGCGCCACGTTGCGGCTGCTGACGGCGACGATGGCCGCGCGCCATGTCGCCGAGATCGGCACGGGCACCGGGGTTTCGGGGCTGTGGCTGTTGGAAGGTATGGCCCCGGACGGCGTCCTGACCACCATCGAGGTCGAGGTTGAACACCAGCGGGCCGCCAAGGAGGCGTTCGCAGCCGCCGGTATCGCGTCCACCCGAACTCGGACGATCTCCGGCAGGGCATTGGACGTACTTCCCCGGCTCGCCGACGATGCCTACGATCTGGCGTTCGTCGACGGCGACCCGAGCGAGGCACCCGACTACGCCGATCAGGCGATCCGGATGCTCCGCAGCGGTGGTGCGATCGTGATCAACCAGGCACTGTGGCACGACCGGGTCGCCGACCCTGCCCGCCGCGATGAGGACACCGTCACCATGCGTGAGCTGGGCAAGCAGATCCGGCAGGACGAACGTCTGATACCTACGCTGCTACCGGTCGGTGGCGGCCTGCTGGTCGCCGTCAAACGCTAGCGAGCCAGCCCAACAGCGCCCGGGCGCTGAAGCCAGTCGGGCCGGCGGTGATCTCGTGCAGATCCTTGGTGGCTCGGCCGGGCCCGGCTATGTCCAGATGCGCCCAGTCGGTGCCGCCGGTGAAGTGTTGCAGGAAGAGCGCGGCGGTGATCGAGCCACCGCCGACGTGACTGTCGGTGGCGATATGGCTCAGATCCGCAATGGTCGATTTCAGGGCCGGGCGGTACTCATCGACCAGCGGCATCGGCCACAGCACCTCTCCCGCCGCCGCTCCTGCCGCGGCCAGCCCCTGGGTCAGAGCCTGATCGGTGGCGTACAGCGCGCCGTACTGCCGCCCCAGACCCAGGCTGGCCGCCCCGGTGAGGGTGGCCACATCGATCAGGACCGAGGGGGCGAACTCCTGGACCCCCCACGACATGGCGTCGGCCAGCACCATGCGGCCTTCGGCGTCGGTGTTGCCGATCTCCACGGTGGTGCCGTCATAGCAGCGAATCACATCACCGGGCCGGTAGGCACTGCCGCTGAAGGCGTTCTCCGCCAATGGCAGGACCGCGACCACGCGCCTGGGCAGCGCGAGCTCGGCTGCAGCCAACGTCGTGGCCAGCACGATGGCCGCCCCGGACATGTCCGTCTTCATGGTGATCATGGCCTCGCGGGGCTTGATGCTGATTCCACCGGAGTCGAACGTGATTCCCTTGCCGACCAGCAGCACCGGGGAAGAGCTCGCCCCGCGCGGGTGGTAGTCCACCACGACCAGTCTCGGCGGTGTGGCCGACCCGGCGCCGACGGCGGCGAGCGCCCGCAGGCCGGTCTTGGCGATCCAGGCCTCGTCGTACACGGTGGCCGAGAGCCCGGCGCCACGCCCGCCTGCCTGGCCTACCAGCGCGAGTGCTTGCTCGGCCATCCAGGCCGGGGTCTTGATGTTCGACGGCGTAGCAGCCAGCAACCGCGCCCGGCATGTGGCACGTGCCGCCACCCGGGCCCGGCTCACCTCCTGCTCAGCAACCTCACCGACCAGCTCGACGGCGGCCAGCGGCAGCTTCGGGCCGTCGTCGATACCGGTGCGCGGGGGCCGGTACGAGGCCAGCATCAGCCCTTCGACGAGCGGGCCCGCCTGCGCGGCATGGGGGCCGATATCGAGCAGCGCACGCTGGAATCCCGCCGTGGCCCGCGCCACGGCCGCACCCGCCCGGCGAAGCGCCGTCGAACCGCCGTCACCGGTGCCGAACAACACGATCGCCGGTCGCTGGGGCAGGGTCAGCCGGGTGATCTCACCGGCTGCGCCGCTGGCCGACTCACGCCGGGCCAGGTCGGCTAGTTCCAATCCGGGCAGCGCTGCAGCCACCGACGGCAGGGTCAGACCCACCCCATCGGCGGCCGGGGCGACCGGTAGCACCATGACGTCGGTTCCGACGTCCAGAGTGTGGAGAAGTTCCGGACCGAACCGCCCGGATCGTCGCGAGACCTGCGGACCGAAGTCCGCGCTCATCAGCCGGAAACCGCGCTCAGAGCTTCGCTCAGATCAGAGGCTTCGGTGGCGTTGAGTTCAACGACCAGACGCCCACCACCTTCCAGCGGCACGCGCATGATGATGCCCCGGCCCTCCTTGGTGACCTCAAGTGGTCCGTCACCGGTCCTGGGCTTCATGGCTGCCATGGGCGCTCTCCCCTGTCCTCGTGGGTGGTGCTGCAGTTGCATTCTCGAGCCCTGACGTTGAGGGCCAGCGACCGGCAGCAGGCTGGGTCCATTCTATGTCAGGTCGACTACCGGCTTCCGCCAGCAGCCGGTCCTGGTCCATCGCCGGTCTCGGCGGCCCCGGTTCGAATGACACCGCGAGCCGACCGCTGGCGATCAACCAGCCCACGACCACGACCGCTGCGGCGAGCGCCATGAATCCCCAGGTCTCAGCGGTGACCCAGCTCATGGCACGTCCAGATCCTGCACCCCGGCAGCGACCATCCGCACGGCTTCGTGAGGGTCGTCCGTGAGCTGGATCAGGTCCAGGTCGTGCGGTGAGATCGCCCCGCGCGCCAGGATCGAGTCGCGCAACCAGTCCAGCAGCCCGCTCCAGTACGCCACGCCTACCAGGACCACCGGGAAACGGCGAACCTTGCGCGTCTGCACCAGTGTCAATGCCTCGAACAACTCATCCAGGGTGCCGAATCCGCCGGGCAACACCACGAACCCTTGAGCATATTTGACGAACATGGTCTTGCGGGCGAAGAAGTAGCGGAAGTTCACGCCCAGTTCCACGAACTGATTCATTCCCTGTTCGAACGGCAACTCGATACCGAGCCCGACCGAGGTACCACCTGCTTGCTGGGCACCCTTGTTGGCTGCCTCCATGATCCCGGGACCGCCCCCGGTGATCACGGCGAAGCCCTGGTCCACCAGGGCTGCCGCCACCTGCTCCCCCACCTCATACTCGGCGTCACCAGGGCGGAACCGGGCCGACCCGAAGACGCTGATCGCGGGCCCGAGTTCGGCGAGCGCGCCGAATCCCTCCACGAATTCCGATTGGATGCGCAGCACCCGCCATGGGTCGCTGTGTACCCAATCGGCGCCGTCGGTCTGCGACAACAGCCGCTCATCGGTGGTGGTCTCCGGGATCTGCTTGCCCCGCAGCTGCACCGGGCCTTTGCGGTGCTCACGCTTGCCTGCAGTGGTGGTGGTCATGATCGTCCTTCGCTCGTAACCGGACCAGCCAACCATGCCCGCAACGCCTGGGCACACTGACGCAACTGCGTGGTCGGCACTCGTTCGTCGTCCGAGTGCGCCAGACTCGGGTCGCCGGGGCCGAAGTTGACGGCGGGAATGCCGAGTTCACTGAACCGGGCGACGTCGGTCCAGCCGTACTTGGGTGCGGGAGCGCCCCCGGTCACCGACGCGACGGCTGCGACGAACTCTTGCGCCAACGGATCGGTCAGGCCAGGCCGGGCGGCGGGGGCGCTGTCGGTCACGGTGAGCTGGTACCCGTGAAGTACCTGCGCCACATGGGCCAGGGCCTGCTCTGCGCTCTTGTCGGGTGCGTACCGGTAGTTGATCGTGACCAGGCACTGCGGCGGAATCATGTTGGTCGCCACTCCCCCCTCGATCCCGACGGCGTTCAGCCCTTCCCGGTAGGCCAGCCCGTCGACTTCGATGGTCTGCGGCTGGTACTGCGCCAGCCGGGACAGCAGCTCACCGGCGTCATGGATGGCGTTGTGTCCCATCCAGGCTCGCGCAGAATGAGCGGTCCGTCCGTCCAGCCGCACCTGTACGCGCAGGGTGCCGTTGCAGCCGCCTTCGATCTGGCCGTTGCTGGGCTCACCCAGAACCGCGAAGTCAGCCGCCAGCCAATCCGGGCGGGCACGCGCGATCCGGCCGAGTCCGTTGAGCTGCGCATCGACCTCCTCGTGGTCGTAGAACACCCAGGTGACATCCCGCACCGGCTCATCGAGCTGCGCCGCCAGCTGCAACGCCACCGCGACCCCGCCTTTCATATCCACCGTGCCCCGGCCCCACAGTTCCTCGACCCCGTCGGTGAGGCGATGGCGGCAGGGCAGGTTCTCGCGCACCGGCACCGTGTCCAAGTGCCCGGCCACGATCACGTGCTGCGCCCGGCCCAGGTTGGTGCGGGCCGCGATCGCATCTCCGTCGCGCAAGACCTCCAGGTGCGGATACGCCGACAGCGCATCGGCAACCGCATCGGCCAGCGTGGTTTCATCACCGCTGACGCTGGGGATATTGCACAAGGCTTCGGTCAAGGTGACGACGTCGGTGGTCACCAGATCCGGCAACGTGGCCATAGTGAGCCCTTTCAGTCGCGTTGGTCGTGCAGCACCCGGGCGGCTTCGGCTATCGATCCGGACAATGAGGGATAGACCGTGAAGGCGTTGGCGACCTGATCGACCGTGAGCCGATTGGCGATCGCCAGCGTGATCGGGTGGATCAGTTCGCTGGCCCGCGGAGCCACCACCACGCCACCCAGGACCAAACCACTGGCGCGGTGGCTGAACAGCTTGATGAATCCCTCGCTGATGCCGAGCATCTTGGCGCGTGCATTGCGAGCCAATGGCAGCTTGGTCACCGCGCCGCGCACCCGCCGAGAGGTGATGTCGTCCTCGGTGATACCGACCGTCGCGATCTCCGGTGCGGTGAAGATGTTCGCCGACACCTGCCGTAGATCCAGCGGTGAGACGGCATCGCCCAATGCATGCCACATGGCGATCCGGCCCTGCATGGCGGCTACCGAAGCCAATGCCAGCACCCCGGTGCAGTCACCGGCGGCGTAGACGCCGCGGGCGGTGGTCCGCGAGACCCGGTCGACGACGATATGCCCGCTCTGGCTGAGCTTGACGCCGGCGCTGTCCAAGCCCAGTCGTTCGGTATTGGGAACCGAACCGACGGCGAGCAGGCAGTGCGACCCGGTGACCACTCGGCCATCGGCCAGTTCCACCTCGACGCCGTCACCGACTCGGCGAACCGCCTCGGCGCGGGACCGGGAGAGCACCTCCATCCCCCGGCGGGTGAACACGGCCTCGATCAGCGCAGCGGCGTCGGCGTCCTCGTTCGGTAGCACCCGATCACGGGACGACACCAGGGTGACCCGGGCTCCCAGGGCGTTGTAGGCGCTGGCGAATTCGGCGCCGGTGACCCCGGAACCCACCACGATCAGGTGCTCGGGAAGCTCGGTCAGGCTGTAGACCTGGGTCCAGGTCAGGATGCGATCACCATCGGGCGCAGCAGCCGGGAGCACCCGTGGTCGCGCACCGGAGGCCAGCAGGACCACGTCTGCGGGCAACCGCTGGTCGCCGTGCTTGGTCGCCGCCACCACACGGTTGGGGCCATCGAGGCGACCGGTGCCGTCGACGATCCGCACCCCTTCGCGTTCCAGGCGTGAGCGGATATCGCGCGACTGCGCTGCCGCGAGTTCCAGTACCCGGGCATCGACCACACCGAAATCGACCTGGATATCCAGGTCTGCGTTGCCGTTGGGCCGGATTCCCAATCCAGGGGCGAGCTCGGTGGTGGTCATGAATTCTGCCGTCGCGATCAGAGTCTTGGACGGCACCACATCGGTCAGCACGGCCGAACCGCCCAGGCCCTGATCCTCCACGATGGTGACATCTGCGCCGAGCTGCCGACCCACCAACGCGGCCTCGTAACCGCCGGGACCACCGCCCAGGATCACGACCTGCGAACCCTCCCGGGTACTGGAAGGGCCGACGGGCTCTGGAGTCGGTGCCGCGCTAGTCACGAGGCCCCATTGTGCCCGGTATGTTCACCCGATGAGCAACGGCAGCGCCGGACCCGGCCTGAATCAGTCCCCGGCCGGCCGTGCGGAGCTGGCCGCACTGGTGCGCAGGTGGATCCAGGAGGATCCCGATCCGGCAACAGCTGCGGAGCTGGCCGACCTGATGCAGGCCGGGGATTGGGACGAGCTGGCCGAGCGGTTCAGCGGCACCCTGCAGTTCGGGACTGCGGGATTGCGGGGGCCGTTGGGGGGCGGGCCGACGCGGATGAACCGGGCGGTGGTGATCCGGGCCGCGGCTGGCTTGTCCGACTACCTGTGGCAGGCGCTGGGCACCGCCCCGACGGTGGTGATCGGGTACGACGCACGCCATGGCAGCAGCCGGTTCGCCCAGGACACCGCGGACGTGATCGCAGCCGCGGGCGGGCGGGCGCTGCTGATGCCGCAGGTGGAGCCGACGCCGCTGCTGGCGTTCGCCGTCCGGCATCTGAATGCCGACGCCGGGGTGATGGTCACAGCCTCGCACAACCCACCCCAGGACAATGGCTACAAGGTGTATCTCGGGGGTCGGGTGGTGACCGATTCCGGGCAAGGCGCCCAGATCGTCCCGCCGTACGACGTCGAGATCGCAGCGGCGATCGCGGCCGTCGGCCCGCTCGGCCTCGTACCACGCAACGCTGCCGACCGAGCCGCTCGCGGCGGTTCGGTGACCTTGCTCGGGCCCGATGTGAGGCAGGCCTACCTGGCCCGGGCGCAGACCCTGGTGGCCGCCGACCGGTTACACCAGAACCTGCGGATCGTGCTGACGCCCATGCACGGCGTCGGCGGCGGGCTGGTCACCGAAGTGCTGACGCAGGCCGGCTTCACCCAGGTGAGGACTGTGGCCGAACAGGCCGAACCGGATCCGGATTTCCCCACCGTGCGGTTCCCCAACCCGGAGGAACCCGGAGCACTGGACCTGGCGTTCGCAACCGCGCAGCGGGCGGGGGCGGACCTGGTCATCGCCAACGACCCCGATGCGGACCGGTTCTCGGTCGCCATCCCGGACTCCGCCTCACCGGCCGGGTGGCGGCAACTGACCGGTGATGAGGTGGGAGCGCTGCTGGCCGAGTACGTCGCTGCGCGCCCGAACGGCACGGGAACGCTGGCATGCTCGCTGGTGTCATCGCGCCAGCTGGCAGCGATCGCACGAGCTCACGGCCTGGACTTCCACCAGACACTGACCGGATTCAAGTGGATCTCGCGTGTTCCGGGCCTCGGGTTCGGGTACGAGGAGGCATTGGGGTACTGCGTCGATCCCCACGGTGTGCGGGACAAGGACGGCATCACCACTGCCGTGTTGTTCGCGGCGCTGACTGCTGGATTGACGGCCACCGGACGCGGTGTCGCCGATGCGCTGGACGACCTGGCCTACCGGTACGGCGTCTACGCCACCGGCCAGGTGTCGGCGCGCCTTGACCAGGAGGGGATCGGCTCGATCATGGACCGGCTGCGGACGCAGCCACCGGCCCAGTTGGCCGGGGCCGACGTCACCGAGGTCGTCGATCTCGCCCTCGGCAGCCGGGATCTGCCACCCACGGACGGCATGCTGTTCGGAACCGAGCGCGGCGACCGGGTCATCGCCCGCCCATCGGGGACCGAACCCAAGCTCAAGTGCTACCTGGAAGTGATCGCTCCGTTGGACGCTGACGCCGACGGGGCCGCACTGGCCCGCGCACGCTCCCGCGCCAGCCAGCGCATGGGGCAACTGAGCGCCGACGTGTCGTCGATCATCGGCAGCTGACGCGGGCCGGTGTGCGCAGACCACCGTTCGCGGGCCGACCTGGCCGGTATCCTCATCAGACCCAACCCAGGGCGGTGCCCGATGGCCAAGGTCTTCAGTTCGATCGATGACAGCCTGACCCGCTGGATCGCGCAGCAGGCGATGTTCTTCGTCGGTACCGCACCGCTGTCAGCCGACGGTCACGTGAACGTCTCGCCCAAGGGCCCGATCGGCTCGCTCGCGGTCACCGGACCGCATCAGGTGGCCTACCTCGACATCGTCGGCAGCGGCGCCGAGACCGCTGCCCACATCATCGAGAACGGGCGGATCGTGATCATGTTCTGCTCGTTCGCCAAGCGGCCCCGGATCGTGCGCCTGCATGGGCAGGGACGGGTTGTCTGGGCCGAGGATCGGGCATTCGGGCCATTGCTGGACAGATTCGAGTTGCCCAGCCCGGCGGTCGCGGACCTACGGCGCGCGATCATCGTGGTCGATGTCGAACGGGTGTCGGATTCGTGCGGCTACGGCGTGCCCAGAATGGCCTTCGAATCCGATCGTGACAATGCCGAACGGTGGGCACAGGGTTTGGTCCGCGGCGGCGATCACGGGTTGACCCGCTACAAGGCGACCAAGAACACCGCCTCGCTCGATGGCCTGCCGGCCTGGTCGGCGCCCCAGCCGGAGCAGCCATCGCGGTAGCGTCCCGCTATCCGATCTGACCATCGAGCGGGGTTCCACCGGCACGTGCGCAGCATTGCGCCGCGAGCCGGGCACCCGCCGCGAGCGCCAGCGGCAGATCCGCTGGCACCGTGGCCCACGAATAGAGGAATCCCGCCATGAAGGCGTCCCCCGCGCCCGTGGTGTCGACCACGTCGGCCGGGACGGCGGCGTGGTAGGCCTCCTGGCCGCCAGCCCATCCGAGTGCGCCCGAGGCACCACAGGTCACGATCTGAACCGGTGCACCCTGCACCGTGGCTCCAGCGAACTCCCGCCGAACGGCGTCGAGGTCACCACTGCGGGAGTGAAACGCGATCTGGAGATCCGACTCACCGTGTGAGACCGCACAGTCTTGAGCGAGCGTGCCCACATTCCCCGCCAGAGATGCTCGCCATTGCCCGGGCACCGGGGAATACCCGATGTGGGCGACGTCGAAACCCCGGCTGGGCAATCCGGGCGCATGTGCGGGCCGGTAGTCGCCCGCCGTTCCGTAGCTCTCGCCAACGATGCTCCGGTCACCGTCATCGCCGACGCTCAGATCGGTCCAGGGAGTATCCCCGGCAAGCGTGATCAGGCCCTCGGTGCGCACCCCGGATCGGTCCAGGAACTCGGCTATCGCCCGGCCTTCGCGATCTTCACCGACTGCGGAGTATAGCCAGGCGCCCCCTCCCAGATATGCGATCCAGCAGGCTACGTTGAGCGCGTTGCCTCCGATCCGCTCGCTGCGGTGGCGGCCATGAAACCGGTCGATGGTCACATCGCCAACGCAGGCAAACCTGAGCGCGGATGCCATGGCCGGATCAGTACTCCAGCTTCTTGTAGTACCGACGCGTAGTCAGCGGGTGGTTCCGGATCTGTTCCAGCTCGCGGCTCACCGAGTCAAGGATGGTCGCCAGCGCGATCGGTGAATAGAGGATGCGGGCCGCCTCACGCAATCCCGTCAGCGTCAGGACGGAGGTATCGATGACGTGGCTACGGTCGGTGAAACGGGGGGCGAAGGCAGACACGCGTTCCGACAGCGTCCGCATCGGCCCCTCGCCCATCATGGTCAGGACGCTGACGCCCGGTTCCACCAGCTCCAGGGTGCCGTGAAAGAAGTCAGAAGCATGCACCGGCCGGGTCCTGATCCACTGCATCTCCTCCAGGATGCACATTCCGTAGTAGTGGGCTTCCGGCCAGGTATTTCCCGCGCTGGCGATGATGTGGTAGTCCGAGGCGGCGATGAACTCGGCGTCCCGCCGCGCCGAATCGGTGTACTCGCGCTTCGCCTCGATCAGAGCATCCGGCAGCGCCGTCAGGTCCTCCAGCAAGGCACCGGTATCGGCGCCGTCGACCTGGTGCATCAAGTGCAGGGCTGCACCCAGGGTCTGCATGTAGACCACTTCGGAGGAGGTCGCGTCGGTCATGGGCGTGGACAGGCTCACCGTGGCCAGATCGGCGACCGGCGAATCTGGCTTTCCGGTTAGCGCCAGCACGCGCGCTCCGCTCTGGCGCAGCTTGTCCGCGAGTTCCACCGTTTCTGCCGTGCTCCCGGAAACGGTCGGGATGATGGCCAGCGTCCCGCCGTCGATTCGGTCATCCCATTGCGCGAGCAACTCCGCGCCGTGAGCGTACGCAACCGGGACGGTGGAGCACTTCCGGAGCAACTCCAGCGCCGGATGCGTCAGGATCATCACGCCCCCGGCACCGGTGATCAGAACGCGCCGGACACCGGACTGGAGTTCGGCGCGCAACAGTTCACCGATCTCGGCGACGACTTCAACGGAGCGGGCGAATACGTCGTGATAGTCCTGCAGTTGCACGTTAATCCTCCACAAGGGCCTGGGTCCGGAAGCCGATCGGCGACGCCAGCTGTGGACGTGTAGCGCGGCTCATCGCTGCCTCCGGCCATTCGACCGATACCTTCGCCCGGACGGTT
The DNA here is from genome assembly GCA_047971285.1 of Beutenbergiaceae bacterium. Lineage (GTDB taxonomy): Bacteria > Actinomycetota > Actinomycetes > Actinomycetales > Beutenbergiaceae > Pseudactinotalea. The sequence continues at coordinate 153,853 of JBKDZO010000016.1, forward strand.
GATCCGCGGCTCGGAATCCGCGCTTCCTGCACGGTGCCTGCATCTTGTCAGACTGGTAGGCAGCTTGTCTAGATCTTGTATTTCACGTCCGTGCGGCCGGCTACCGCTTCCTGGCAACCTCAAGGCTGAACAGGTCACCTCGGTGGTAGTCGAGCGCGACCATCACCGCCGTCATATCCCCGAGATAGCAGACTTCCTCGGTCAGCAACCAGGGCCCCAGACCGTCGAGGGTGTAGGTCTCTGAGTATTCGTCGGGCAACTGAACCGCCTTGATGGTGGCAGCGGCACTGCGAATGGCGAATCCATTGGCATCGAGCATGCTCACCACCGAGCCGCGCCAATCGCGGTACTTCAGCGGCCCCGGGAACGCGCTCCGGACGATCGTCCCGACACACAGGACAGCCGGTTCGCCGTTGGCCAGCCGGAGCCGTACCAGCTCGATGACGGGGTCTCCCTGAGCAATGCCGAGCTGCACGGCAACATCACCCTGCGCCTGCGACTCCTCAACCCGCAGCACCACATCGGTGATCTCGAAGCCCCGACTTTGCAACATTTCTGTCACGCTCTGGTATTCGGTGACCGGGCTCTTGACCGTCACCACACTGTCACCGGTGAGAAAGCGCCCTTGCCCCCGGACCGCCTCCAGGATCCCTTCCTGTTCCAGAACCTTCAGCGCCTCTCGTGCGGTCGAGCGCGAAACCCCGAACGTGTTGCAGATACTGGACTCCGAGGGAATCTTCTCCCCGGGCTTGATGCCCAGCTGCACGATCAGCTCGCGTAGATTTCCGGTGAGTTCGGCCACCAGCGACCCTTTGGGCGCAGCCGTCCTGCCCTGCGCCGATCCCACCCTGCGACCAACCGTTTGCATCGGATCCTCCATCGTCACCGGCTGTGCCATCGCCGCCGGAGCATCGCCAACGGATACCGCCACACCCTAGCCACCATGTCTGCATAGATCGGTGCTCTGTGTGGAAACACGCCGCGGTCTCGGGTCGATTCTGACACCGCAGGACGCCTGCACATCCCCTAATACACACCCTTGTCAGATAACTATCTATCATGTCAGACTGTGACCCGCGACGGAGCGGAGGTAGCAGTGAGAGCACTGGTAACCGGTGCAGGCAGCGGGATCGGACGGGCCTGCGCCGATGCGCTTGCCCGCTCCGGCTATGAGGTCGTCGAATGGGACATCACCGGTTCGGTTCCGGTCGACGTCGCCGTCACGGAGTCGGTCTCCTCCGCAGCTGCCGAGCTGGCCGAGGACTTGGATGCGGTGGTACTCGCGGCCGGGGTCTCGGCAATGGCACCGTTGCTGGAGACGACCGACGACGACTGGCATTTTCAAATGAACGTCAATGCCTTCGGCGTGTTCAACTGCCTGCGCGCTCTGGTGCCACGGCTGCGGCACGGCGGCGCCATCGCGGTGATCGATTCCATGGGTGGTCTGCGCGGAGCGCCCTACCTATCCGCCTACTGCGCATCGAAGTTCGCCGTGTCCGGGTTGATCGAATCGGCAGCTCCCGAACTCGCGCCACGGGGGATTCGAATCAATGGGGTCGCTCCGATGTACGTCCGCACCCCGATGGAAACGCGGGAACTGGCCTGGGAAGGCGCTCTGACCGGCCGGACGCCCGAGGAGGTCTTTGCCTCCTATGAATCATCGACGCCTCTCGGCAGGGTTGCGGAACCGGAAGAGGTCGCTGCCGTCGTGCACTTCCTGGTGTCTGCGGCCAGTTCGTACATGACCGGGACGCTGGTTCCGGTCTCCGGGGGCGCACACCTGGGATTCACGGCCGGCGATTGAGCCGGCGCACCAATGTCACTACAACCACCGAGGAGAGACATGACAAGGTCACTCAGAACAAGGAGTGTCGCTGCCGTAACGATGGGGGCGCTTGGCTTGGCGACCGTCTCGGCGTGCACGGTCTCCAGTACCGACCCCTCCGACGGCGAGTCCGTGCGCGTTATCGCTCAGGCAGGGGGACCCGGCGAAGCGCTCCAGGCAGCCGCCGAGAGCTACAACGAGCAAGGCCTCGGCGCGACGATCGAGGTCAGCCTGTTCGACTACGACGCGGTGCGTGAACGCACGGTCCTTGGATTCAACTCGGGCAACGAGTCCTACGACGTGATCGGATTCGACTACGCGTGGATGCCCGAGTACGTGGAGAACGACTACCTACTCAGCCTCAACGACCACATCGGCGAGGCAGGCGACGATGCCAATATGGATGATTTCGTCTCGGCATACGTCGACTGGGCGACGATCGACGAGCAGCAGTACGCCATCCCATGGTTCGGGGCCGTCTACATGCTCTACTACCGGGAGTCCCTGCTCCAGGAAGCGGGCGTATCGGTACCCACGACGTGGGAGGAGTACGCGGCCGCCGCGAAAGCTGTCCAGGACACGACCGGGGTCACCGGGACCACACTCATCGGCAAACGCGATGACCCGCTCATGTGCGAATTCTGGAGCATCGCTTGGTCGTACGGCGCCGACATCGTCGATGGCGAGACGGTCACGCTGGACACACCTGAAGCAGCCCAGGCACTGGAACTGTGGCAGTCGATCCTGCCGAACGCTCCGCAAGACGCCCTGAGTGCCGACTGGCCTGCGGCCGCCGCCGCCTTCGCCGAAGGCAAGACGGCCATGATGATCAACTTCAGCGACACCTCCGACGCACTGCTGACCTCCGACGTGCAGGACGACATCGGATTCGCGGCCCTGCCCGCCGGGCCCACCGGCGACAGCACTCCCAACCTCGGCGGCTGGGGGCTGGGCGTCTCCACCGGTTCGCAGAACCAGGATGCGGCCTTCGACTTCATCATCTGGGCCACATCCGCCGAACAGCAGACGGCGGGTCTGGACAACGGCGGATCCGCAAATCGCACATCGGTGCTCAGTGATCCGGAACTGCAGGAGCGGTTCCCGTACTTCGCAGCGGCATTGGAGAACTACAACAACTCGGTCTACTTCCCGGTCACATCAGCTTGGATCGACTGGGAGGCTGCCATCTCCCCACCGCTGTCGGAGGCCATGAGCGGCACCATCAGCGTGGAGGATGGGCTGACGCAAGCAGCAACCCGGCTGACGGACGAGATCGCCGAGGGCTAGTCGGTGAGCCCGACCGTCGTTCCAGCCCGGCGCGCCCCGGTACGGCTGCGCGCCGGGCGGGGCAAGGCGCTCGCGCCCTGGCTACTGCTGGCGCCGGTCGTGCTGCTGGTCATCGGACTGCGGGTGGTACCGATGATCCTGGCCCTGGTCATGAGCTTCACCGACCTAGACCTCGGCAGTCCCGCCGGTTCCACCGAGTTCGTGGGAGTGCAGAACTACCAGGCAGTCCTGGATTCGGTCGACTTTCGCGAAGCGGTATCGGTGACCATCCTGATCGTCGGGCCAGCCCTCGTGCTGGAGATGCTGCTCGGCCTCGGAATCGCGCTCTGGCTGGATCGCGAGACGAAGGTGCGGCGAGCGGTTCGCACCATCGTGCTGTTTCCGTACCTGTTCGTACCAGTGGTCATCGGCTTGTTCTTCCGGATGTTCTTCAACGCGCAGTTCGGCCAGCTGAACTACTACCTCAGCCTGTTCGGCATCGCACCGGAAGCATGGTTGACCAATCCCGACACGGTTCGCTGGACCGTCGTCACGATGGAGGTGTGGCACACCACACCGTTCGTCGCATTGCTGGTGCTCGCGGGTCTAGCCGGTATTCCGCGCGAAGCGATCGAAGCGGCGATGGTGGACGGCGCCAACGCCTGGCAACGCTTCCGCTACGTGACGTTGCCTAGTCTGCTGCCGGTCCTCGGTGCGGTGTTCGTGCTCCGCGGCATGGACGCCTTGCAACTGTTCGACGAGGTCTACGTCATGACCGGTGGCGGTCCGGGGCGTCTGACGAGCGTCATCAACATGTACCTGTACCAGTTCGGCTTCCGGCAGTTCCGGCTGGGTGAGACGTCCGCCGCGGTCACGATATTCGTGGCGACATTGGCGCTGGTTGCGCTGATCGGCCTGCTCGCGGTTCGGCAGCGGCGCAGATGGTCGGAGGGCTCATCATGACCGCCACACTCAGGAAGGCCATCACCACCGTCGTGGCCCTGGTGCTGGTGGTGGCCAGCATCTACCCCATCGCGTGGATGGTCGCGATTTCGCTGCAGTCGTCGCAGAGCGCGTATCAGCAGCCGACCCGGTGGATCTTCGTTCCCGATTTCACCACCTACTTGGCGCTCTTCGGGGACCGAGAGTTCCTCGCTGCGCTGGCCAACAGCATCCAGATCGCCGTGATCTCGACCGGGTTGTGCGTGCTGCTGGGAGCCATGGCCGCGTACACGATCTCGCGACATCGAGTTCGGGGATCTGCGGGGATCACGTTCACGCTGGCCCTCACCCGGCTGATTCCCTCGTTCGCCATCGCATTGCCGACCTTCTTCGTCTTCCAGGTCCTGGGATTGCTCGACACCGTCATCGGCCTGATCCTCGCGCTGGTCGCGTTTCAGGTACCGCTCACTGTCCTGATCATGATGAGCATCTTTGGCGGGGTCCCGATAGCGATCGACGAGGCCGCGACGCTCGACGGCGCTGGTGCCGCGCGCACCTTCTGGACCATCTTGCTACCGATAGTCAGGCCGGGCCTGGCGGCAAGCGCCGTGGTCACCTTCGTCTTGGTGTGGAACGAGTTCCTGCTGGTGCTGGTGCTGGCCGGAGACAGACTGGTCACCATTCCGGTGCTGATATCGAAATTCCAGGGAGACAAGCAGATCCTGTGGGCGGAGATCGCGGCATCCAGCGTCATTTCCCTGGTCCCCGTGGTCATACTGATCATCGCCGCACACCGGCACCTGCTCACCGGGCTGGGGATGGGCGCAGTACGTGAATAGACACTTGGGACTCCAGAAGGGTGGGCCTCATGCAGGCAGCACTGATTGATGCCGGCCACCAGGTCCGGGTCGCGACCGTGCCCGATCCTGAGCCCGGGCCAGCCGAGGTCGTGGTGCAGGTCGCGGCGGCCGGAATCTGCGGCACCGACCTGCACATCCTGCACGGTGAGTACCCGTCAAACCTCCCGCTCGTTCCCGGACACGAATTCGCCGGTACCGTTGCCGCCGTAGGTCAAGGCGTTCCCTCCGACTTGCTCGGGCAGCCCGTGGCTGTCGATCCGAACATTCCGTGCAACTCCTGCCGGTACTGTCGTGAGGGCCGGGTTCAACTGTGTACCGACTACCGGGCGATCGGTGTCACGCAAGCCGGCGCTGCCGCAGCATCCGTCGTGGTTCCGGCAGCATTGTGCTTTCCACTGCCTCAGGGGACGGATCTGCAGCTCGCCGCGCTGCTGGAGCCCATCGCCTGTGCCGTTCACGGAATCGACTTGATCGGTGCCGATATCGGCCGTCGGGTCGCCATCTTCGGTGGCGGCACGATGGGGTTGGCGATGCTCCAGCTGGCGCTGCTGGCGGGTGCTGCCAGCGTCGACGTGATCGAGCGCGCCGCCTTTAAGCACGAGGCCGCGCTCGGCCTGGGCGCGCAATCGGCGGTTCTCTCGGCGGAGGAACTGGACCACACGTGGGACGTCGTCATCGATGCCACCGGCAACCCGGCGGCGATCACCGAAGGTATCGCCAGGACTGGCCGGGGCGGCACCTTCCTGCAGTTCGGCGTCTCCTCGCCGCAGGCGACGGTGCCCATCAACCCCTACCGCATCTACGACGATGAGATTCGGATTCTGGGTTCGGTGTGCCCCGGAAACGCGTTCCAGCGCGCATGCGACCTCCTGGGCCGATTGCACCTGGATCCCCTGGTGAGCCACCGGGTCAGCCTCACGGACTACCCTGCGGCCCTTGAGGCGTTCGCCAGCGGCACCACGAAGAAGGTCCTCGTCATCCCCGAAGACGCCTAGAGCCAGGTCACCGAGCCCGAGCCCTACTCGGCATCCGGCTGCTCCGAACTCCCTGCGGTCCACCGGATCGGTGCGTCCAGATACTCGTTGTCGCCCGAGGCGAGCAGGGCGCTGTATTCCTCACCGTTGTACTCCAGCAGCTCCACCGGCTTGTCCGTGCTGAGGCCGATCACGCACTGCAGACCCACGTTGGTCTCGGGGTCGTAGCCGGGCAGTTTCAGCGGGCACTCCTCGCTGGTGGCATCCCGGCCGAACGCGCCCGCCGTGAGGAATTCCAGGTCTTCACCATCGGCGGTGAGCGGAAAGACCGCCTCACCGTGCGGGTCCTGCTCAAAGGGTGCCTGGTAGTTCCACTGGAACTGCAGCACGATGAAATACGGCGTGTATCCCTCGAAATCATCGCTGTTGGCGTACTGGTCGAAGAAGCTGGCATCGCCGGTGACGACATCGAGCACGGATATCCCGACGATGCCGGCGACGGTCTCGCTCTCCCCGTCGCTGGAGGTGTACTCGGTCTCCTGCTCGACCCAGGCCACCTCGCCGAAGGACAGATCCGTGGCCGGGGGCGTTAGGTCTCCGACCGCGCCGAAGTCGACCGGCTGGTAGTCGTACTCGGTTTCGCCAAGCAGGCTGCATCCGGCTAGCGACGCGGCGGCAGCAGCAAACGTGGTCATCGCCGCCAAGCGTGACTTGATCAATGTCATTCCGATCAATAAGGGGCCCAAACGGGGTGCAGCGTACAGCTCAGATGGCACCGGCCGACAATCGTGCCTCGGATAGGCCGCAGCCGGGGTGACCGCACGGCGACCTAGACTCGGTGACCATGAGGGCACACACGGCGCGATCGGGACCCGGGCGCCCTTGGGAGCGCAGTGCCGAACAGGTGGCCGACGATGCTGCGGGCCTAATCGGGTCAGACCTGAGCGGAGCCACATTGGCCCGCTACCTGTCCGGGCTACCGGGGGTGGACAAGGTGGGGGCCGATGCCCGCGCCGCCGGGCTCCGCACTCGGTCGATCAAGCGCGATGCCAAAGCCTGGGCGCTGGATGCGGTGATCTCCATGATCGACCTGACCACGCTGGAGGGGGCCGACACTCCGGGCAAGGTCCGCTCGCTGGTCGCCAAGGCCCGCACCCCGGAACCGGACGACGTGAGCTGCCCGCAGCCGGCCGCCGTCTGCGTCTACAACGACATGGTGCCGGTGGCAATGGATGCCGTTGCCGGCACGGACATTCATATCGCCGCCGTAGCAACGGCCTTCCCGTCCGGTCGCGCCTCCCGCGCCGTGCGACTGGCCGACACCAGCGAGGCGGTGGCCGCCGGCGCCCACGAAATCGACATGGTGATCGACCGAGGCGCGTTCCTGCGCGGCGACTACCTGCGTGTGTTTGAGGACATCGTGGCTGTGCGGGAGGTATGCCAGCACCGTGACGGCGGACCGGCTCACCTCAAGGTGATCCTGGAAACCGGGGAACTGACCACCTACGACAACGTCCGCAAAGCCTCGTGGCTGGCTATGCTCGCCGGTGCCGATTTCATCAAGACCTCCACGGGCAAGGTCAGCCCGGCGGCCACCCTGCCGGTCACCATCATCATGCTGGAAGCGGTGCGAGACTTCCTCGCCGCCACCGGTGTCCAGGTGGGCGTGAAACCGGCCGGAGGTATTCGTGCCAGCAAGGATGCGGTGAGCTATCTGGTCGCCGTGAATGAGGTTGCCGGGCCGCCATGGCTCGATCCAGGCTTCTTCCGCTTTGGTGCGTCCTCGCTGCTCAACGACGTGCTGCTGCAGCGGCAACGGCTGAGCACCGGCGTCTACACCGGCCCCGACTACGTCACCATCGACTGAAGGCAGGCATGGCTGCATTCGACTACGCCCCAGCACCTGAGTCCCGATCGGTGGTGGACATCGCCGCTCACTATGGGCTGTTCATCGACGGGGAGTTCACCGAGGGCAGCGGCGGCACCCTGAAGACCATCAACCCCGCCACCGAGGAAGTCCTGGCCGAGGTCGCCATTGCCGATGAGGGTGACGTCGACCGGGCTATCGCCGCTGCTCGCAAGGCGTACCAGCGGGTGTGGGGTCCGATGCCTGGTACAGAGCGGGCCAAGTACCTGTACCGGATCGCCCGGCTGCTGGCCGAACGGTCCCGCGAGTTCGCCGTCCTGGAAACCCTGGACAACGGCAAGCCGATCAAGGAAACCCGCGATTTCGACGTTCCAACGGCGTCGGCGCACTTCTTCTACTACGCCGGGTGGGCGGACAAGCTGGACTATGCCGGTTTCGGTTCCACGCCGCAGCCTCATGGTGTTGTCGGTCAGGTGATCCCGTGGAATTTCCCGCTGCTGATGCTGGCATGGAAGATCGCCCCCGCGCTGGCGGCCGGAAACACCGTGGTACTCAAGCCGGCGCAGACCACTCCCCTGACGGCGCTGCTGTTCGCAGACCTGCTGCGGCAGGCGGAGCTGCCTCCCGGCGTCGTCAACATCGTGACCGGCGCAGGCGAAACCGGGGCTGCAGTGGTGAGCCACCGGGATGTGAACAAAGTGGCGTTCACCGGTTCCACCGGCGTCGGCAAGGCCATCGCGAAGCAGATCGCGGGCACCCGCAAGCACGCCACGTTGGAACTGGGAGGCAAAGCCGCCAACATCGTGTTCGAGGACGCCCCTATCGACCAGGCGGTGGAGGGGATCGTCAACGGGATCTTCTTCAATGCCGGGCAGGTCTGTTGTGCCGGTTCGCGGCTACTGGTGGCTGAACCGATCCACGATGAACTGGTCGCGCGGCTGCAGGCCCGGCTGGGCACGCTGCGGCTGGGAGACCCGATGGATAAGAACACCGACGTGGGCGCGGTGAACTCGTCCCGGCAGCTGGCCCGCATCACCGAGCTCTCCGCGGCTGGGGAGGCTGAAGGCGCGGTGCGCTGGAGTGCTGACTGTGAGCTACCAAGCACTGGGTTCTGGTTCCCGCCCACAGTGTTCACGCAGGTCAGCTCGGCGCACCGGATCGCCCGGGAGGAGATCTTCGGGCCGGTGCTGAGCGTGCTGACGTTCCGCACCCCGGCCGAGGCGGTGTCCAAGGCCAACAACACCCCCTACGGGCTGTCAGCCGGCATCTGGACCGAGAAGGGCTCACGGATCCTGTGGATGGCCGACCAGCTACGTGCTGGCGTGGTGTGGGCCAATACGTTCAACAGGTTCGATCCCACCAGCCCGTTCGGCGGCTACAAGGAGTCCGGGTACGGGCGCGAAGGTGGCCGTCACGGGCTTGGCACATACCTGACCGAAGGGAGCCAGCGGTGAGCCGGATCGAGGTGCGCAAGACGTACAAGCTGTACGTCGGTGGCACGTTCCCCAGATCGGAATCTGGGCGTACCTACGAGGTGAGCAGCGCCCTGGGAGCCTTCCTGGCCAATGCTGCGCTGGCTTCGCGCAAGGATGCCCGAGAGTCCGTGCGGGCAGCCAGGGCAGCGCAACCAGGCTGGGCCGGGGCCACGGCCTACAACCGCGGTCAGGTGTTGTACCGGGTCGCTGAGCTGATGGAGGGACGGCGAGCCCAATTCATCGCCGACGTAGCTGCTGGTGAGGACACGTCAACGGCAGACGCCGAGGATGCGGTGAGTCAGGCCATTGACCGCTGGGTCTGGTACGCGGGCTGGGCGGACAAGATCGCTCAGATCGGCGGGAGCGCCAACCCAGTTGCGGGGCCGTTCTTCAACCTGTCGGTGCCCGAGCCCACCGGCGTGGTCGCGGTGATCGCTCCGCAGCGATGCTCACTGCTAGGGCTGGTGAGCCTGCTGGCACCGGCGATCGTCTCCGGCAACACCGCGGTGGTGGTCGCCTCGCAGCAACGCCCGCTCCCGGCCATCACCCTCTCCGAAGTGCTGGCCACCAGTGACGTGCCCGGTGGCGTGGTCAACATCCTCACCGGAAAAACGGCCGAACTGGCCCCGGTCCTGGCCTCCCACCAGGACGTCAACGCGGTAGAACTCGGTGGCGCGGTGGCCGCCGATGGCGTGACCTGGGGTGAGCTGGAGGCATTAGCTGCCGACACCATCAAGCGGGTCCGCCGTCCTGAAGGCGAGTCAGAGCCGCAGTGGAGCCACCTGGCCTCACCAGCTCAGATCCTCGCTTTCACCGAGACCAAGACGGTGTGGCACCCCAAGGGGGTCTGAGAGCCCGATCCCCATGCGGGCCCGATCAGATCGCGTGTAGCGTGATCGGGATGGCCGAACCATCGGGTCCGGCGGCGCTGGCTTGGCCATCGGCAATACGCACGTGCACCGTGAATGCGGAACCGTCGGCGCGGGTCAGCGCCAGTTCGTGTTCGCCATCGGCAGTTCCGTAGGCCTCCAGCCGCAGCTCGCTTTGGTAGTCGTAGTCGGGCCGATCTTCGCGCGTGCCGCGGGCGATGATCGCGCCCTGGCGCACGTACAGCGGGACGGAGTCGAATCCGTGCTGCTCGGTGCGCCAGCCTCCGCCGTCCACCACCTCACCGGTGAGCAACGACGTCCAGCGGCCGTGCGGCAGGTAGAACTCCACCGCACCAGAGGCACTCATCACCGGAGCCACCAGCAGGTCGTCCCCGAGCATGTACTGCCGATCCAAATAGGCAGTAGCCGGGTCGTGCGGGAAGGTGAGGAACATCGGTCGCATCATCGGCACGCCGGTCCTGCTGACCTGAGCGCCAGCGGCGTATAGGTATGGCATCAGCGAGTTCTTCAGCGTACTGAAGCGGCGGGTGACGTCCACGGCTTCGTCGTCGAAGTCCCACGGCACCCGATAGGAGACGGCGCCGTGCAGCCGCGAGTGCGAGGACAGCAATCCGAAGGCGAGCCACCGTTTGAACACCGCCGGATCCGGCGTGCCCTCGAATCCGCCGATGTCGTGACTCCAGTACCCGAATCCGGAGGCCGCCAGCGACAGCCCGCCGCGCAGGGACTCGGCCATGGACACGAACGACGAGGAGTTGTCGCCGCCCCAATGCACCGGCATCTGCTGGCCGCCGGTGGTGGCTGAGCGCGCGAACAACACCGCTTCGCCCTCACCCTTTTCCTGCTTGACGACCTCGAACACGGCGTCGTTGTACAACTGGGTGTACAGGTTGTGCATCGTCGCCGGGGACGAGCCGTCGTGCCAGACGACGTTGTTGGGCACACGCTCACCGAAGTCGGTCTTGATGGCATCCACGCCCTGACGCAGCAGAGAGCGGACATGCTCCTGGAACCAGCGTCGGGCGTCAGGGTTGGTGAAGTCCACCAGCGCCATACCGGTTTGCCACCAGTCCCACTGGTGCACTGTCCCATCCGGGCGCTTGAGCAGATACCCGGCCTGCACGCCTTCATCGAACAGCCTGCTGCGCTGGGCTATGTAGGGGTTGATCCACGCCGACACCTTCAGCCCACGCTGGTGCAATCGCGCCAGCATCCCTTCCGGGTCGGGAAAGTACCGCGGGTCCCACTCGAAGTCGGTCCATTGGAATTCCCGCATCCAGAAGCAGTCGAAGTGGAACACCGACAGCGGCAGGTCGCGGTCGGCCATACCCTCGACGAACGAGGTGAGGGTTCCTTCGTCGTAGTCGGTCAGGAACGACGTCGACAGCCACAGCCCGTAGGACCAGGCTGGCACCCGTGGCGGACGCCCGGTCAGGGCGGTGTACCGCCCCAGTGCGTCGGCCGGGGTGGGTCCGGCGAAGATCAGGTACTCCAGCACCTGCCCGGCGGTGGAGAACTGCACCCGCTCCACGGCCTCGGAGCCCACCTCGAACGAGACATGCTCCGGGTGATTGACCAGCACCCCATAGCCACGGCTCGATAGGTAGAACGGGACGTTCTTGTAGGCCTGTTCGGAACTGGTGCCGCCATCGGCATTCCAGATGTCGATGCTCTGACCGTTCTTGACCATTGGGCCGAACCGCTCACCCAGCCCGTAGATGGTCTCCCCCACGCCCAGGTCCAATTGCTGCATCAGGTAGTGACCCGGGTCAGCAAGGCCGGTGTCGGTGTACCCGGCGATCCCCACCGGCTCGGCGCCGACCCGGGCATCGGCGCCCAGGGTGACCGACGCCAGCGACTTGGCCCCGGAGGCGGTGATCGGTTCACCATCGACCAGGAACTCCAGCGACCACGGCGCGCCGCGACGTAGTCGAGCCGTCAATGGGCCGGAGGTCAAGGTCGCTTCCTCATCGGTGAGCGTGGTCGCACCGATCCCCTGCTGGGCGCCCGGCATGGCAAACCCCGGTGAGGCAGCAGCACCGGAATGCCTGGTGGCCCGCACCCGGATCACCCCCTCAGCCGGAGAGCTGAGGTCGACGCTCAGCACGGCGCGGTTGAGGGTCTGCCCCCGATGCTCAATCTCGATATTGGGCGCTTCGACCTGGATCGAGGTCGGCGTGGTGGCCACCGCGTAGGCCTGGGCCGCATAGTCAATCCGCACCCCGGGGCGGATGTGCCAATAACCGTCAGTGAACCTCACGCTCAGCCTTCCTCGAGTTTGTCCCGCTCCTCCGCGAATCATCGAAGCGTATCGACAACCGGCGCTGAGCCCAACCCCCCACCCTCCCCGAACGCGGCCTCGCGGCCGCCAATCGCTGTCGCGGCGACCGCCACGCCGCGTTCGGCGGGTCTTAGCGGCCATGAGGGCGCGCTCACGATCAGCAGCGGTCGCGCTTTGCCTAACCGCAGCTGGTACCACCGAAGGGATGGTCGTTCACCCGGCGAGGGTCCGAAGGCAGGCATAGCCTGCGAAGACCGGGAAACCCACCTGGTCGGCGCGCGCGGGGTAAGTGTTGAATTCTTGACAAGGAGGAGCACGACAGTGAGTTGCCAACGATTCGTCAACAAGACCGTTCTGATCACCGGCGCCGGATCGGGCCTGGGGCGGGCCGCCGCCGTCCGGCTTGCCGCCGAAGGAGCACGGCTGGCCCTGGTGGACCTATCCCCCGAGGGCCTGGCCGCCACCGAGGCAGCGGTCCGGGAAGCGGCACCAGCCGCAGAGATGCTCGCCCTGACCGCAGACGTCGCAGACGAGCGGGCCGTTCGGGAATACGTGGACGCCAGCGTGGAACGGTTCGGGCAGATCGATGGCTTCTTCAACAATGCCGGGATCGAAGGCAAGCAGAACCTGACCGAAAACTTCACTGCCGACGAGTTCGACAGGGTGATCTCGATCAACCTGCGCGGGGTATTCCTCGGGATGGAGAAGGTGCTTGCGCTGATGAGCAAGCAGGGTGGCGGTGCGATTCTCAACACCGCCAGCGTCGGCGGTATCCGTGGGGTGGGAAATCAGTCCGGGTACGCGGCGGCCAAACATGGTGTGGTCGGGCTGACCCGCAACTCCGCCGTCGAATATGGCGCGCAGGGCATCCGGATCAATGCCATCGCACCGGGTGCGATCTGGACCCCCATGGTGGAGAACTCGATGAAACAGATCGACCCGGGCAACCCGCGCCAGGCAGCCGAGCAGTTCATCCAGGCCAACCCCACCAAACGCTATGGCGAAGCCGAGGAGATCGCCGCAGTCGTCGCGTTCCTGCTCTCGGACGACGCGAGCTACGTCAACGCTGCCGTGGTGCCCATCGACGGTGGCCAGTCGGCGAAGTACTAGAACGAACGCGCTCTCGCCGTCGCTATCGCGTGCTGAACGCGGTGTGGTGGGCGCTATTAGCCCGAATAGCGCCCGCCACGCCGCGTTCGACGAGTGGGGTGGAGCGACGGTACAGGACGGGGCGGCTAACGCGGGTCGCCCAGGTAGGAGCGTAGTTCCGGGGTCTGCGGATCATCCAGCACCTGCGGCGGCCCGGATTCCCAGATCTGGCCATCGTGCATGAAGCACACACGATCGGCGACTTGACGGGCGAATCCCAGTTCGTGCGTCGCCACGACCATCGTGGTCCCGGCGGCACGTACCTGAGCCAGCAGGTCCAGTACCTCGGCGACCAGAGCCGGGTGCAATGCGGAGGTCACCTCGTCCAGTAACAGCACCTCTGGTTCGGTCACCAGCGCACGAGCTATTGCCGCCCGCTGTTGCTGCCCGCCGGAGAGTTGCCCGGGGTAGGCATATTCGCGCCCCGCCAGCCCTACGGCATCCAGCATCGCCGCCGCCCGCTCACGAGCGACCGGCCGAGCCCATCCATGCACCAGGCGCGGAGCCAGCGTCAGGTTGTCGATCAGGTGCAGATGGTCAAACAGATTGAATGCCTGGAACACCAAGCCCATCCGGGCACGTATCCGGTTCGCATCGACACGAGGGTCGGTGATGTCCTGGCCACGCAACTCGATCACACCGTCGTCGAGGTCCTGCAGCAGATCGATGGCCCGCAACAATGTGGACTTGCCGGACCCGGACACTCCCAGCAGCGCGACGCACTCATCGTCATCCACCTGCAGGTCCAACCCATCCAGGACCTGCTCAGCCCCGAAGCTCACCCGCACACCCCGTAGGTCGAGCATCGGGACCGAGGCAGTCATCGCCACACCCCGGCCGCAGGCCGCGAGGCTCCCCAGCCATGCTTGGCACCGTAGGCATCGACTGCCCGCGTGAGCGGAATCGAGATCAGCAGGAACAACGCACTAGCCACCACGTACGGGGTGAAGTTGTATGCGCCGGTCACCGCGATCTCGGCCGCCCGGATCGCATCCACGGCACCCAGGATCGAGATCAATCCGGAGTCCTTCTGCAAGGACACCACGGTATTGAGCAGCACCGGGGTCACGTTCCGCACCGCCTGCGGGACCACCACCGCCCGGGTGGCCTGGGCGCGAGTCAGCCCCAACGCACGCGCGGCTTGCACCTGCGCCGGGGATACCGCCTCGATTCCGGCCCGGAAGATCTCGGTGGTGTACGCGGTGTAGGTCAAGACGATCGCCAGGCTGCCCAGGAACACCCCGTCCACGGGCAGCCAGGCCAGCCGCAAAGCAGGTAGGCCGAAACCCGCCAGTAGCAGCACCAGCAGCAGCGGCAGCCCGCGGAACACGTCGACGTAGACTGCGATGGCTGCCCGCACCGGGAACAGCACCGGGGCCGAGCTGGTACGCAGCACCGCCAACGCGAGCCCGGCCGCCAACGAGACGAGCCCGGCGAGCAGCCACACCCGCAGGTTCAGCCACAACCCCTGCAGCACCGATGGGAACACCAGGGCGGCCACCTGGGGGTCGAAAAAGGCGGTTCTGGTTCGATCCCACCCCGGTGAGGTCACCAGGATCACCACCGCGACCGCGATCACGATCAGGGTCGAAGCCAACGCGATCCAGAAGGACCGCCGTCGCTGCCCGGCCCGGTATCGCGCCCGTTCCACCGCCGCCGGTGAGGGCGTCCACGGCTGCGGGCTGCTCACAATGTCTGGCCTCAGGCGAGCTCGGGAATGTCGTCCGACCGCAGCCACTGCGAGCGCAATGCCGCCAACGTGCCATCGGCTTCCAACGCGTCCACG
This sequence comes from Beutenbergiaceae bacterium, assembly GCA_047971285.1. GTDB lineage: Bacteria > Actinomycetota > Actinomycetes > Actinomycetales > Beutenbergiaceae > Pseudactinotalea. The sequence continues at coordinate 169,168 of JBKDZO010000016.1, forward strand.
GCACCCGAGACACACTCGGTCAACGCCGAGTCCAGATCGAGCACCAGTCCCAGTTGCTCGGCCACGCCCCCGCTGGGCAGCGTTCCGATCACCGCAGTATCCGGGTAGTAGACCTCCGTGACCGAGACCGCCTGATCCACATCCATCACCACGGCATCGACCTGGGTGGCGGTCAGCGCTTCCATGGCCAGCCCGGCGTCGTCGTACGGCACCAGCTCGACGGCCTCGCCCCAGGCGCTCTGGGCGATCGTGAGCGAGGTCTGCGAAGCGGTCACCCCGATCCGGGCACCTTCGAAATCGTCCAGCGATTCCGCCTCCGCCCAGTCGCCATCACCGGCGGCCACGACTCCTTGGCGGGTGGTCAGGTAGGGGCTGGTGAAGTCGACCGCCTGGGAACGCTCGGGGGTGATGGAGGTCTGATACGCAGCGACGTCGAACGGCTTGATGGACGGGGAGATGATCTGTTCGAACGTGATGGTCTGCCATTGCACGGTCTCGAATCCCAGTTCTGCGGCGACGGCGTAGACCACCGCGGACTCGAAGCCCTGCCCCGTGCTGGGGTCCTCCCCGACGTACCAGGGTTCGTACGGCACGCCCGTGCCGACCGTGAGCACGCCTTCGGCGAGCGTCGGCAGCGCCTCGGGACTGCACGCCTCGATCTGCTCGTCTGAGGATGCCTCCACCTCCGGTAGCTGACCCCAGCCCTGATCGGAGCAACCGGTCAGTAGCAATCCGGTGATGACGGCGATGCCAGCCGCTGCCTTGAGCTTCACGCGAGGGTCCTCTCGTAGCCGGGAATGATCTGGGAGGAGACGATCTCCTCCATCGAATCGCGCGGGGCGAACGCATGATGGGCCGCGGTCAGGGTCGCCTGCTCCAGATCCTCGATCCCCCACCCGGCCTGGGTCACCAGCTGCGTCATCTCCGCGGTCATCGATGTGGCGGACATCAGCCGGTTGTCGGTATTGATGGTGATGGCGAAGCCAAGATCCCGCAACGCGGTGACGGGGTGATCGATGACGGCGTCGGCGATCCCGGTCTGCAGATTGGAGGAGACCGATACCTCCAGCGGTATCTGCCGGTCTCGCACCCATGCGGCGACCGGGCCGAGGTCTGCGGTGGTGGAGTCGCGGACGTCGTCGATGATGCGGACACCATGCCCCAGGCGGAGCGCGCCGTGCTGCAGGGCCTGGGCGATCGACTCCACGCCATCGCCCTCGCCGGCGTGGATGGTCACCGGGAAGAACTGCTCCCTGAGCAGCGCGAACGCCTGTGCATGGTCGGACGGCGGAAACCCGGCCTCCGGGCCAGCGATATCGAATCCGACGGCACCGCGATCACGGTTGCGCAGCGCCAGCTGCGCGATCTCGCTGGCACGACCGGCCTGCCGCATGGCGGAGATCAACGTGCCGATTCGGATGGTGTGACCGGCCTGCGCCGCCAGTTCGGTGCCTTCGGCGAATCCCTCCTCGACGGCGTCGACGACCTGCTGCAGCGTCAGTCCCGCGGCAAGATGTTGCTCCGGCGCGTACCGCTGTTCGGCATATACGACACCGTCTGCGGCCAGGTCGATGGCCGCCTCACGTGCCACGCGGCGCAAGCCATCCTCGGTCTGCATCACCGCGCAGGTGTGCGCGAACGTCTCCAGGTACCGTTCCAGCGAACCGGAGTCGGCGGCGGCGCTGAACCACTGCCCCAGTTCCCGCGGATCGGTACTGGGAAGCTGGTATCCGATCTGGCTTGCCAGGTCGATGATGGTGGCCGGTCGTAGTCCGCCGTCCAGATGGTCGTGCAAGACGACTTTAGGCAGTGCCTTGATCTGGGAGTGCAAGCTCACCCGGGCAGCGTAGTCGGGTTGCCGGGGTTGCCGGCACCAGCAAGCACCGGCGCCGGTGGTGCGATCCGGCGCTGACCGTAGGCAAGCCTGCGCAGCAACCACTCGGCAGGCCCACGGACCCCGCGCGATTCCAGGATCGCGGAGATTCCCAGCAACACCAGCCAGGTGACCAGCGCGATCGCCGCTGCCTGCCAGGGGCTCAGCACCGCCCCCAGTCCCAGTCCCCAGGCGCTCAGGAGCGGAGCGAACACGATGGACTGGCCGAGGTAGTTCGACAGGGATCGCTTACCGACCGACTGCACTGCCCGGGTGAAGGGGCCGGCGCCACGCTGCTGGATCCGATGTGCCACCAAGCCGAAGGCTGCGGCGTAGCCGATACCACCGGCGAAACCGGTCAACTGGTGCCACAAGGGAATACCTAAGCCCAGGTCGATCCCCATCGGCATCCAGCCGGCGAACACCGCTGCCGAGAGGCCGCCCCCAAACCATCCGGTTGCGATACCCACCACGGCGAACCGGGTGAGCCGGCGCCGGTGCTGGCCTGGGTCATCCAGCAGCCGGTGCCGGGCAGCCAGAACCCCCAGCAGGATCGCCACTGGCACTGTCACCAGCAGCGGGGCACTCAGTGTGGAGATCAGCCACATCGCGACCCGGTCCAGCATCGCGACCAGGTAGACCGGCGTCGCATTGGGGTTGGGAAGGCCTTCAGATACCTCGGGCATGAGCTCGGGAGCATTGGACAGTGCGATGGCCGAGACCACGGTCAGCAGCGTCAGGAGTGCCAGCAGCGCAGCCAGCACGATGCACCAGATTCTCAGGGTGCGATCAGCGCGGTCGAGGAACAGCCACACCACCACCAGTCCGAGTAGGGCGTATGCGCCGACGACGTCTCCATACCAGAGCAGGGCAGCATGAGCCCCGCCGATGACCAGCATCCACAGGTGACGACGCTGCAACAGCCCCTTGGCCTCACGCTGTGGTGTGCCTGCTGCCGCCTGCCTGCTGTACGACTGCCAGATCCCATAGCCGAACAGGAACGCGAACAGCGGGTAGCTACGGGCATCGATGGTGACGATGGAGAAGAGCTGCCAGGCCAGGTCCGCCCCTTGCTCGCCCATCGGATGGGAGAATCCCATTCCGGTTCGGTGGCCGTAGAGGAACGCGGGCACATTCGCCAGAGCGATCAGCAGCAGCATCAGCCCCCGAGCCAGATCTGGGGCGAGTGAGCGGCCCGTGGGCCGAGGAGTCCAGGTAGTTTGCGTCATATTTTGACCGTAGCCAGCACGCGATCGACGCACCCTCAGCCAAAGGACGGATTCGACTCCTCCGGAAGTCGGAGTGCAGCGTTGGCGGGCTCACCCGGGCGGTGTTGGCAGGCTCACCCGGGCAGCGACGTCGGGGCCGGCGCGGCCGGCGCGGCGACCGGTGCCGGCGGAGCAACGGGCCTCTTGCCATAGGCCAGCCGCCGCAGCAGCCACTCGGCCGGCCCGCGTTTTCCCTGCTGCTCCAGCACCGCCGATACGCCCAGCAGAATCAGCCAGGTGACCAGCGCCAGCACTGCTGCTTGCCATGGGCTGAGCACTGCACCCAGACCAAATCCCCAGGCGCACAGCAACGGCGCGAACACCAGTGACTGGCCCAGATAGTTGGACAGCGAGCGCTTACCGACCGCTTGCAGCGCTCGGGCGAAGGGTCCGGCTCCGCGGCGCTGGATCGCGTGCGCGGCCAGGCCGAAGGCTGCGGCATACCCGATTCCACCGGCTACGCCGGTCAGATGGTGCCCATAGGTGATTCCCCAGGCGACGTCGGCACCAAGCGGCGTCCAACCCGCGAACTGGGCCGCGCTAACGGCTCCGCCAAGCCAGCCGACAGCAATCCCGAGGAGTGCGATCCGGGTCAGAAGCTTGCGGTGGCTGCCCGGGTCATCCAGCAGCCGGTGGCGTGCCGCCAGGATCCCTAGCAACACAGCAAGCGGTACCGACATCTGAATGGGCTGGAAAACGGTGGCGATGAACCACATAGACATTCGCATACCTACCGATGCCAGGTAGGACCCAGCCGCATTCGGTTCCGGCAACTCGGTGGCGGGGACCTGTAGCTCAGGGGTGAGGGTGAGGGCGATCGCGCCTATCAGCGAGGACAGCGCGGCCAGTGCCAATAGCCCACCCAGGACCAGGCACCAGATCCGCAGGGTGCGATCAGCGCGGTCGAGGAATAGCCACACCACCAGGAGCCCGATGAGGCCATAGGCGCCGACGATGTCGCCGTACCACAGCAGCAGAGCGTGTACCGCCCCGAAGGCGATCATCCAGACATGCCTGCGTTGCAACAGCCGCTTGGCCTCCCGCTGCTGCGTACCGGCACCGGCCTGCCTGCTGTAGAGCTGCCAGATGCCGTAGCCGAACAGGAACGCGAACAGCGGATAGCTGCGGCCGTCGATGGTGACGATGGAGAACAGCTGCCACGCCAGATCCACCCCCTGTGCCTCCAGCGGATGCGCGAACACCACACCACTGGGCATGGCGTACAGGAACCACGGGACATTGGCCAGGGCAATGAGCAGCAACATCCAGCCCCGCGCCAGGTCGGGCGCGAGCGAACGAGCGGCAGGGCGGGTCGCCGATGTGTGCGTCATGGTATCCACGCTAGCCGCGCGCGCTGCCCGCAGTATGTCCTTCGGGCAGGAATCGCACGTGCCGTGCGGGAACAGGAGGACGAGCGCAGAATTAGCGCACCAGTGGCACCAGCACCCACACCAAGTGGGTCCATCCACCCAGGGCTCGATGCGGTGCGGTCCGGTGTCGTAGCTGGTCGACCTCGATCAGCTCTATCCGCCCATGCCCCGGTTCATAGATGCGCAACCTGGTGCAGTCATCTGTTGGCAGCGCAAGCACCATGTGGCGGGGCACCGCATTGGCCAGGCCACCGTTCAGGTCGCCGCCGGAGTAGAGCGGTACCGGGATGCCCTGCGTGGTCGCTTCCACGATCATGCCCAGGACTTCGTCCATCTGCGCCGCATCGGTATCGGCCACCGGCCGGTGCCGGTAGATCACTCCCGGAACCCGGGCCAGCCGAGCCAACGTCCATGGCGGAGTGCCCAGGCGCTGTGGCCAGGCAAACGGGCCGATAGCCCGAGCCGTGGCCCGGCGATGCACGGCGGCTACCGCGAGCGCCAGCCGTCGGCGGGGATCGGTGCTGGCCACATCGGCGGCACTCAACCCCGCGAGCTCATCAGGCAGGGGATCGGGCGCGACCCCCTGCTCCAGCCACGTGTCCAGCCTCAGGTCGTAGGCGGCGTTGAGCAGCAGCAGCCCGGTCGCGGCGCAGCTGATGGCGTCGGGTTGGACGGCGTTTACACCAGCGATCCGGACAAAGCCACTTCCGGCACCGAAGATGCCCGGCTGCGGTACCTGCACCGGCCGGCCGGCACGCCAGGCCCGGTTGAGCCGGGTCCGGGCCAAACGTGTCGGCCGCGGGTCGAAAAACGGGCTGAGCAACGTGCTCAGCGACCAGCGGTTCATGCGAGCATCCCTCGGATGGCGATCACGATGCCCAGCAGTGCCAGCACGACCACGGTCACCACCACCGACCGCATGAGCCGGTAGTGATGGCTCCCGGTGCCCCAATGCCGCATTCCGGAGAGCACCAGGACCAGCATTCCCAGCGAGGCCAGCACGGAAACCGCCGCGATCGCTGGCATCTGCTGGCGCTGGGCCGTGAACGCCACCACGGAACTGGCCACCACCCCGGCGAGCACGGTGCGGTTCCAGGCAAGCATGGTGCGCTGCGGCTGAGCACCGCCGTCGGCCGCTAGATCGCTGTGAACGCTGCGCATCAGGTAATGGCCTGGTAAACCGCGTACCCGGCCATTGCGGCACCGATCACCGCGATACCAATGACCAGCACCGGCAACGTCGCCGGTGCGGGCAGCGGCTGCTGCAGGCGCAGGGCACGTTCGGCACGCCGCCAGGAGACCAGCGCACCGACGGCCAGCGCGCCACCGGCGGCGCAGCACACCGCGGCGATCACATCCAGGAAGGCGCCGGCTTCGGCCAGTTGCCCCAATGTCGTCAGAGCCACCCCACCGGCGACCAACGCCAGGCCGGTCCGGACCCACGCCAGCGCGGTCCGCTCATTGGCCAGCGAGAACCGGGGGTCGGGTTCGCTACCCACGCCGTACACCGAGTCCGGCGCTCGCTTGTCGCTCATGCGCTGATCCGTTCCATCACCAGCGGCACCGGAGCAAAGGCCTCAGCCGGACCGATGGTGACCGCGTCGGCGAGCGCCTGCTGGGCATGGGTAAACCGCTCCGGGGTATCGGTATGCAGGGTCAGCAGCGGCTGACCGGCCCGGACGGCGTCGCCCGGCTTGTAGTGAAGTTGCACTCCGGCCCCGGCTTGTACCGGGTCCTGCCGGCGAGCGCGACCGGCGCCCAAACGCCAGGCAGCGACCCCCACCGCGAATGCATCGAGACCGGTGACGACGCCGTCGGCGGGCGCAATGAGGTGCTCGGTGTGGCGGGCACTAGGTAGCGGGGCATCGGGGTCACCACCCTGCGCGGTGATCATGGCTCGCCAGCTGTCCATGGCGCTACCGTCGGCGAGCGCGGCCGACGGGTCGGCATCTGGCCGCCCAGCGGCGTCGAGCATTTCGCGGGCCAACGCCAGTGTCAGTGCCACCACATCGGCCGGACCGCCGCCGGCGAGCACCTCAGCAGCTTCGGCGACCTCCAACGAGTTCCCGGCGCTCCTGCCCAGCGGGGTGGACATGTCAGTGAGCAGCGCCACCGTGCGCACCCCGGCATCGTCGCCGAGTTCCACCATGGTCTGGGCCAGTTCCCGAGCCGGGCCGGCCTGTTTCATGAAGGCGCCGGAACCGACCTTGACATCCAGCACCAGCGCTCCGGTGCCTTCCGCGATCTTCTTGCTCATGATCGAGGAGGCGATCAGCGGGATGGACTCCACCGTGCCGGTCACGTCGCGCAACGCGTAAAGCTCTCGATCGGCTGGGGCCAGGCCGGACCCCGCCTGGCACACCACGGCACCCACCCGTTCTAGTTGCGCCATCATCTCGGCATTGGACAGCTCTGCCCGCCAGCCGGGTATGGACTCCAGCTTGTCGAGGGTGCCGCCGGTGTGGCCAAGGCCGCGCCCCGAGAGCTGGGGTACCGCCACCCCGAAGCTGGCCACCAACGGCGCCAGCGGCAGCGTGATCTTGTCACCGACGCCGCCGGTGGAGTGCTTGTCGGCAGTAGGGCTGGACAGCTTGGAGAAGTCCATGCGCTGCCCGGTGCCGATCATGGCTTGCGTCCAGCGGGCGGTCTCGGCACGGTTCATGCCGTTGAGCAGGATCGCCATGGCCAGCGCGGACATCTGCTCCTGCGCGACCGCCCCGCGCGTGTAGGCCTCGACCACCCAGTCGATCTGGGCGTCGGTGAGCACCTGGCCATCCCGTTTAGCGATGATGACGTCCACGGCGTCGAAGGCCTCGGTCATCGGTCGCGCACCTGCCCGGCGCGTAGTTGCTCCGGCCCGAACGCATCGGGCAGGACGGCGGTCATGGGCACGATCCCGGTCACGGAGTCCACCAGCAACTCGGCACCGCCGTGTTCCCACAACAGTTGCCGGCAACGACCGCAGGGCATCAGCCTGACCCCGTCAGGTCCGCAGCAGGTGAACGCCAGCAATCGGCCACCCCCGCCCGAGATCAGCGCGGACACCAGGGAACATTCGGCGCACAGCGTCACCCCGTAGCCGGCGTTCTCCACATTGCAGCCCACCACCACCTGCCCCGAATCGGTCAGTGCGGCAGCGCCAACCGGGAAGCCGGAGTAGGGCGCGTACGCGCGGGCCATAACCTGCTCCGCCGCCGACCGGAGGGCGTCCCAGTCGATGTCCATGGTGTCTATTGTGGCGTCAATCGTCCCGCGACGGGTCGGCGGGACATTCTCCCCGTACCGGCGAGCGCGCGATAGCAGCCTCCAATTCCCCTCGAACGCGGTGTGGCGGGCGCTCAAACGCGAAATGGCGACCCCGATGCCGCGCTCGACGGAGCGAGTCAGGAGGTGGCGGCAAGCGTTGCCAGCAGGCGCATACCGTGCCCGATCGCGCGTTCGTCGATGACCAGGTCGGGCTGGTGCAGGTCATAGGTGGGCCCGCCCGGTGTCCGGGTACCCAGGCGCACCATGGCACCCACGACCTGAGACTCGGACTCGCTCAGATACCAGCCGAAGTCCTCACCGCCCAACGACTGCTCGGTCAGCACCACCGCATCGGGTCCGAGGGCGGCGCGCGCAGCGGCATCGACCCGGTGCACGCAGGCCTCATCATTGACCACCGGCGGAACCCCGCGCACCAGGTCTACGCTCACGCCAACACCGTAGGGGGCCACGATCTGCTCTATGACCTCGCCGAGGATCTGTTCGGCCTGTTCCCACGCCGTCTCATCCAGGCAGCGCAACGTCCCGGTGATGGTTCCGGCCGAGGGAATGGCGTTCGGAGCCGTACCGGCGTGGACCGCCCCCCAGGTGAGGTTGACGCCCGCACGAGGATCGAGCCGCCGGCCCAGCACGGCAGGCGCACCGGTGATCACCTGACCCAGTGCGAACACCACGTCGGCGCTGTTGTGCGGGCGAGAGGTGTGGCCGCCCGGCCCGGTGAGCGTCACGGTCACGGCATCGGAGGCCGAGGTGATCGGGCCGATCCGGGAGCCGATGTGACCGACATCCAGTTTGGGGTCACAGTGCAGGGTGTAGATCTCCTGGTAGTCACCCAGGCCACCAGCGGCGATGACGTCCTGCGCTCCGCCCGGCTGGACCTCCTCGGCAGGCTGGAACAGCAGCCGCACTGCGGTGCTGAGATCGCCCGCCGCTGCCAGTTGCGCCAGTATCAAGCCGGTCCCGAGCACCACCGTGGTGTGCACGTCATGGCCGCATGCGTGAGCATTGCCATTGGTGGCTGCGAAGGGCAGGCCGGAGGTCTCGGCCAGCGGCAGCGCATCCAGGTCGGCCCGCAGCATCAGCCGTGGCACCTCCGAACGACGCTCGCCTGCACCACCTTCGCCTCCGGGGGCCGATGGCGCGATGTCGCACACCAGCCCGGTACCGGCAATGTCCCGGACCGCCAGTCCGGCGTGGCGCAATCGGGTAGCTACCAGGTCACTGGTTGCGAACTCCTGCCGGGCCAGCTCTGGATGGGCGTGGATTTGCCGGCGGATCTGGACCAGTTCCGGCATCAACGTCGCCGCAACATCGTCAATCCGCTGTACTAGCGCGGGCAGGTCGATGGACACCCGCGCAAGGGTAGTCGCGCCACCGCGGTGCCGCGCGTTAGCACGACCTCGGCAATGCTCGCCTGACGGTCTGGATATAGCGAATTCTCGCGAGCTCGATCCGCGTAATCTCCGCGCTCGGCTGAAGGGACCAAGGTCCACACAGTTGGCGATACGGTGGGGGTCGTGAGCACTGCTGCCCTTGCGACTAGGACCAATCGAACGTCCACCATCGCGCTGAAGCTGGTGATGGCCGCCTCTGGGCTGATCTTCGTCGGCTACGTGCTGGTGCATATGTACGGGAACCTGAAGGTGTTCGCGGGTCAGGCAGCCTTCGACGAGTACGCCCACCACCTCCGGGTCCTCGGCGAGCCGATGCTGCCCTATGGCGGGGTGCTGTGGGCGATGCGGATTGCGCTGCTGGTCGCCGTCGTCGCCCATGTATGGTCGGCAGCCACATTGTGGCGCCGCGCCCGCGGAGCGAGGCGGCAACGCTACGCGGTGAAGAAATCGATCGTGGCCACGCTCTCCTCTCGCATGATGCGCTGGGGCGGAATCGCACTACTCGCCTTCGTCATCTTCCACCTGCTCCATCTGACCACCCGCACCGTCAACCCTTCCGGCACCAGCAGTGACAGTCCCTATGTCCGGGTGGTGGAGGGCTTTGAGATCTGGTGGGTCGCTCTCATCTACCTCGTGGCGCTGGTGGCCTTGGGCATGCACCTGCGCCACGGCGTCTACAGCATGTGCCAGACCCTCGGCTGGACCGGCAATCCGCGCCGTCGCAGGCTGGCAGATGCCACCGGGCTGGTGGTCGCCATCGTCATCGCCGGCGGCTTTGCCCTGGTCCCCTTGGCCGTGTTGTTCGGCCTCGTCTCCTAAGAGGAATCCATGACTGTCACGGACACTGCCGCCATCGACGATGCGGCCGGCTACTACACCCCGGGCGACGCGCTCGCGGACGCCAAGGCTCCGGCGGGCCCGATAGCTGACCGGTGGACCACCCGCTCGTTTGAGGCCAAGCTGGTCAACCCGGCCAACCGGCGCAAGCTCAGCGTGATCGTCGTCGGTACCGGCCTTGCCGGTTCCTCGGCTGCCGCCACCCTGGGCGAGGCCGGCTACCACGTCGACGCGTTCTTCTACCAGGACTCCCCCCGCCGAGCACACTCGATCGCAGCCCAGGGCGGCATCAACGCAGCCAAGAACTACAAGGGCGACGGCGACTCGATCTACCGGTTGTTCTACGACACGGTGAAGGGCGGCGACTACCGGGCGCGAGAATCGAACGTCTACCGGCTCGCCGAGGTCAGCCTGAACATCATCGACCAAGCGGTCGCCCAAGGCGTGCCGTTTGCGCGCGACTACGGCGGCTTGCTCGACAACCGCTCCTTCGGAGGCGTGCAGGTCTCGCGCACCTTCTACGCCCGTGGCCAGACCGGTCAGCAACTGCTGATCGGGGCCTACCAGGCGTTGGAGCGACAGGTCGCAGCCGGCACCGTGGTCACCCATTCGCGGCACGAGATGCTGGAGTTGATCGTCACCGACGGCAAGGCCCGCGGAATCGTCACCCGGGATATGGTCACCGGTCAGATCGACACCCATTTGGCCGACGCCGTCGTGCTGGCCTCCGGCGGATACGGCAACGTGTTCTTCCTCTCCACCAACGCGATGGGCTGCAACGTCACCGCGAGCTGGCGCTCGCACCGCCGTGGCGCGTACTTCGCCAACCCCTGCTACACCCAGATCCACCCGACCTGCATTCCGGTCTCTGGTGAACATCAGTCCAAGCTCACGCTGATGAGCGAGTCGTTGCGCAACGACGGCCGCATCTGGGTGCCCAAGCGTCGCGAGGACTGCGACAAGGACCCCCGTCAGATCCCCGAGGAGGATCGGGACTACTACCTGGAGCGTATCTACCCCAGTTTCGGCAACCTGGTCCCGCGCGACATCGCCTCCCGGCAGGCGAAGAACGTGTGTGACGAGGGCCGGGGCGTCGGGCCTGTCGTCGGCGACTTCCGCCGGGGCGTCTACCTCGACTTCGCCGACGCCATCGCACGCATGGGCAAGAGCGCCGTGGAGGCCAAGTACGGCAACCTGTTCGACATGTACGCCCGTATCACCGGCGAAGACCCCTACCAGGTGCCGATGCGCATCTACCCGGCGGTGCATTACACGATGGGCGGGCTGTGGGTCGATTACGACCTGGAGTCCTCGATCCCGGGACTGTTCGTGGTGGGGGAGGCGAACTTCTCCGATCACGGTGCCAACCGGCTGGGGGCCTCCGCGCTGATGCAGGGCCTGGCGGACGGCTATTTCGTCCTGCCCAACACCATCCGCGACTACCTGGCCGATGGTCCGTTCGAGGCGGTGTCCGACGACAACCCCGATGTGGTGCAGGCCCGGGAACAGGTCGAGCAGCGGATTGCACATTTCCTGACGGTGAACGGCACCCGCACCGTGGATAGCTTCCACCGCGAGCTGGGCAACATCATGTGGGAATACTGCGGCATGGAGCGCACCGCCGAAGGGCTACGCAAGGCCATCGACGCGATCCGTGACCTGCGCCGGGAGTTCTGGAGCAATGTCAAGGTACTGGGGAGCGCCGACACGCTGAATCAGTCGCTGGAGAAGGCTGGACGGGTCGCCGACTTCCTGGAGCTGGGTGAGTTGATGTGCATCGATGCACTGCATCGGCGCGAGTCCTGCGGCGGCCACTTCCGGGCCGAGTCCCAGACAGCCGACGGCGAAGCACTGCGTGACGACGAGCGCTACGCCTACGTGGCTGCATGGGAATGGGGTGGGTCGGATGACGCCGATCCGATCCTGCACAAAGAAGATCTGGCCTACGAGTTCATCGAGTTGAAGCAGCGGAGCTACAAGTGAACCTGACCCTGAAGATCTGGCGCCAAGACGATGCCGCCAGTACCGGCGAGATGAAGACGTACAGCATCAGCGATGTCTCCGAGGACATGTCGTTCCTGGAGATGCTGGATGTGCTGAACGAGGAGTTGCAAGCGCGCGACGAGGAACCCGTGGCGTTCGACAGCGACTGCCGCGAGGGGATCTGCGGCATGTGCGGCTTGATGATCAACGGCGTGCCGCATGGCCCGGAGAACACCACCGCCTGCCAGTTGCACATGCGTTCCTTCAGCGACGGCGACACCATCACCATCGAGCCGTGGCGAGCCGAGCCGTTCCCGGTGCTTCGGGATCTGTGCGTGGACCGCTCGGCGTTCGACCGGATCATCGCCGCCGGCGGCTACGTATCGGTCAATACCGGCGCCGCACCCGATGCCTCCGACCTGTTGATCGGCAAGGACCACGCCGACCGGGCCTTCGACGCCGCCACCTGCATCGGTTGCGGTGCCTGCGTCGCCGCCTGCCCGAACGGATCCGCATCACTGTTCTTGGGCGCCAAGATCACCCACCTGGGGGAATTGCCGCAAGGCCAGCCCGAGCGCGACCGCCGCGTGCTGAACATGGTGCACACCCACGATGAAGAGGGCTTCGGTGGCTGCACCAATATCGGCGAATGCACCGCCGCCTGCCCCAAGGGAATCGGCCAGGACGTGATCAGCCAGTTGAACGCGGATCTGCGTGGGGCCCTCTGGCGCAGCAGCTGACCGACACCGCCGACGCTCCACCTCTCATCACCCGCCGAGCGCGGCATGGTGGCCCTCACCCTCCGCCGAACGCGGCATGACGGCCGCTATTCCACGTTTTGGCGGCCGCAACCACGCGTTCGCCGATGGGTGGCGGCCGTCACCACGCGTTCGCCATGGGTGGCTAAGCGTCGCGGGCGGCGCGGTATTTGCGCTGCATCCAACCGATGGCCCCGCCCCAATAGGGCTCCGGCGGCGGCGGATCGTCCGGTTGCACCCGTCCGGTGATCGGGTCATGCTGCCACGCCAGCGTTGCTGGTTCGGACTGCGTGACGTAGTTGGGAGTCTCCGTGGCGTGGGTGACGACGCCGTCATCGATCACCAGCGTCGCGGGCGGGTTGGCCGTCCACGCGCAGGCCATCAGGAACATCATCACCACCAGGTTCACCCACAACAGCAACGTGACGACCGCTGCGGCACCAGCGAGGAGTGGATTGTCCGCGACGGAACTCACCAACGTGGTGCCCAGGAATCGGATCAGGCCGGCAGCCACCGCGGTGACCGCCGCTCCGATGAGCAGATCCCGCCTCGGCGGGCGGACTCCCCCCAGGCCTCGGATCAAGAACACCGCCACTGCCATATCAACCGCGGCAGCGAGCAGAATCCCCAACAATCGGATGAAGAAGTGCGTGACCGGACTCTCCGCCAGACCCACGACATCGGCGAGCGCGGCGCCAGCTGCACCGACGGCGATGCCCAAGGCCGATGTCGCGATCACGGCGGCAGCGAGCACCACGAATCCGGCCAGCGCGCGAAGCCTGGCGAAGATCGCGTTCTGAGCTCTGATGATGACGCCGAACATGGCGCCGATCCCGATACGCAGGGAAGACATCACCCCCAGCGCGGTATTGACCAGCAGCAGAAATCCAACGATGGCTGCGATGATGGAGCCACTGGGATCGAACTGCAGCTGGTCGGGTTTGACCAGCCCGCCCGACCCGGTGTCGATCACTCCAGGCAGAGCGGTGTCGGCTGCTTCAAGGACGGCGTTGCGCAGTTCGGTGTTGCTACCCAGGAACGCCATGAACACGGAGAACGCCACGACCAGGCCGGCGAAGATGGAGAACAACGCCGAAAAGGCCACGCCCTTGGTCAGCAGGGGCCCATTGGCGGCACCGTAACGCCCCAGGGCCCGAGCGATCCGGGTCTGCTGACCCCGCTTCAGCAGCCGCTTGACCCGGCTGCCCACGGCTGCCGGTCGAGCGGAACTAGCGGCTGGCTCCTGGCTCATCGAGCATCCGGCGAACCAGAGAGCGGAAACACCTCGACCTCACGCCATACGCCGTCGGCGCACAGTTCGAAGCGCGCGAAACCGGCCACCGGGAAGGTTGCATGGAAGTCTGCGTAGCCGGCCAGCGCAGCATCCAGCTGATCCTCGTCGACGTCATGGGCGATCGTGACATGGGGCCGATACGGAAATCGCATCGGCTGGCTCAGCTGCGCCCGGTTGATCGCCTGATGTAGCCGGATGCACTCGGCGGCCCCCTGCTGCGGTTCCACGAACACCGTCGGCGATATCGGCCGGAATGAGGAAGTACCAGCCAGGGTCACCACGAACGGTCGATGTGCGGCGGCTACCCGGCCCAGATGGTCACGCACCTGGCGCAGTTCCTCGCGTTCGACCGCCGTCGGCGGCAGCAACGTGATGTGGGGGGGGATCGCGGTCGCGTCCGCATCCCCGGACTCCACCCGGGCCCGGGTGAGGGTCTGCGCGTACGGGGTGGGCACCGAGATCGTGAGCCCTATCAGGATCTGGCTCTCGGCATGTGTGGGAATCCTCATCGAACTGCACTCCCCGATCGAGCGCAGTTCAGCGCGACTACCTGCATCCCCCTAGTGTGCCCGGTCTGGCTACCGGCCATCGCCAATACCGGAGCCACATTGGTACCTGCACAACGTTGCCAGCACAATGGGTGCATCCTTCTACCCCCGGGAGAACCACGTGCCGGATTCGCTCATCCATGCCTGGTCCGATAGCGACGGTCACCGTGCGGCCACCGAGGCGTTCGGAGCGGCGTTCGAATCCGAACCCGACGGCGTCTGGTACGCACCTGGCCGCGTCAACCTGATCGGTGAGCACACCGACTACAACGGTGGGCTGGCGCTGCCGATCGCACTGCCGCACCGGACGTTCGCGGCTGTGCGGCTCCGTTCGGACGATCAGGTGCGGCTGGTCTCCCAGGCGGAGGCCACCGCCTGGCACGGCCAGCTGTCCGAAGTGGCTCCCGGCACCGTTTCCGGATGGGCCGGATACGCCGTTGGAGTCGCCTGGTCGCTGGGTCAGCGGGGGTGGCCGACCACCGGATTCGACGCCGCGATAGCCTCCTGCGTGCCCTATGGCGCCGGGCTCAGCTCCTCGGCGGCACTGGAGGGTGCGATCGGCCTGGGATTGAGCCATGGGTCGGCAATCAGCAGGCCGGAACTGGCCGACGTCTGCGTGCAGGCCGAGAACCGGATCGCGGGGGCCAATACCGGCGGCATGGATCAAGCGGCATCGTTGCAGTGTCAGCAAGGCCACGCACTGCTGTTGGACTGCGCCACTGGCAACACCCAGCAGCTGCCCTTCGATCTGCAGTCCGCCGGCCTGCAGTTGCTGGTGATCGATACCCGCGCACCCCATGCCCTGGTCGACGGGCAATACGCGCAACGTCGCGCCACCTGCGAACAGGCCGCGTCGCAGTTGGGGGTAGCAACGCTGGGGCAGATCGATCCGCAGGACCTGCACTCGGTGCTGGCCAGGCTGCCGGACGACGTCGTCCGGGCCCGGGTGCGGCATGTGGTCACCGAGATCGGGCGAGTTCGCGAGTTTGCCGCCCTGCTGAGC
This sequence comes from Beutenbergiaceae bacterium, assembly GCA_047971285.1. Classification (GTDB taxonomy): domain Bacteria; phylum Actinomycetota; class Actinomycetes; order Actinomycetales; family Beutenbergiaceae; genus Pseudactinotalea. Next base: position 184,760 of record JBKDZO010000016.1, read on the forward strand.
TCGGGCCAGCTGGCGCAGGTCGGCAGCATCATGGATGCCTCGCATGCCTCCCTGCGCGACGACTACGACGTCAGTTGCCGTGAACTGGACCTAGCCCAGGACAGCGCCCGCCGGGCCGGTGCCCTGGGTGCGCGGATGACCGGCGGCGGTTTTGGTGGGTCCGCCGTCGCACTCGTGCCGTCGGAGCAAACAGCAGCAGTCTGCGCCGCAGTCTCCGCTGCGTTCGCGGACGCCGGTCTGAGGCCACCGGCATTCCTGGCGGTGACGCCATCGGCAGCAGGCGGCCGGGTCGGTTAGCCGGTCACCTGCTCGCTGCTGTGCCGCTCGCTGAGCAGCGTGAGGACGTTCGCTGCGATCTCGGCGCGCTCCAGTTCCAAGCCGTCTCCGCCGCTGGCGACGATGGCTTGCAGCATGACGCCGTCGGTGTAGGCCAGCAGGGCCTTGGTGGCCGACTCCGGCGCACGGATGCCGTGCGCACCCAGGCTCTCCACACCAAGCTTGACCCACTCTTCCAGCAGCGATCCCAGCCGGTCTGGGTAGACCAGGGTGAGCGCGAACCTGGCCCTGGTCCGCACGATCCTGCCCGGTCGGCACAGCCGCACCGCATACTCTGCGATGCCGCGCGCCAACGCGGCGTCATCGAGATTCTCGAATCCGCTGTGGATATCGGTCAGGGTGGCGCGGTCCAACTCCAGCAACCGATCCACCGCAGCGTCGAGTAACGCCTCACGGGTGCGGAAGTAGTTGGACGTACTCCCATCGGGCAATTGCAACCGCCGGTCCACACCTCGGTGCGTAAGCGACCGGGTCCCCCCCTCACCAACAATGGCAATCGCCGCATCGAGGATTCGGGTCCGGCGATCCAGCATGGTGAGTAACCTTAAATGTTAAAGCGTCTACCCGCATGAGAACACGGCCGGTTTTCACATACTTTTAATACACCTGAAGGAAGCCGTTTGCCTAGTCACGCGGGATGCGAGCTGCCCACGGCCACCAGATGCCGCGACCGACGTCGTACGCGAGTGCCGGCACCAGCAGCGAGCGCACGATGAAGGTGTCGATGATCACACCGGCAGCGACGATGAACGCCAGTTGGAGCAGGAATAGCAACGGAATCACCGCCAGCGCGCTGAACGTTGCCGCCAGCACCAGCCCAGCCGAGGTAATGACACCACCGGTGACCGCCAGCCCCCGCCCCACGCCGGGGCGGGTTCCGGAGCGGAGCGACTCCTCGCGAACTCTGGTCATCAGGAAAATCGAGTAGTCGATGCCCAGTGCCACCAGGAAGACGAATCCATACAGCGGCACTGTGGCGTCGGCACCGGGCAGGTCCAGCACATGGTTGAAGATCAGCGCAGCCAACCCCATGGTGGCAGCGAACGACAGCACATTGGCGGCCAGCAGCAGCAGGGGCGCGACTACCGAACGCAGCAGCAGAACCAGCATCGCGAAGATCACCAGCAGCACCACCGGCACGATGACGCGCAGATCGGCCGCTGCCGTCTGCTGGGTGTCCAGTCGTTCCGCAGCGGCACCCCCGACCAGTGAGGTCGGGTCGACCTCATGGGCGACCTGCCGAACCTGGGCGACCACCTGTTGGGCTTCGCCGGATTCCGCTGACGCCTCGGTAGCAACCTGGATCAGGACATTGCCGTCGATGACTATCGGCGAGGACTGCACATCGCCGGTCGGCGGACCTTGCTGGGCGCCGCTGTAGCCGGTGGCGCTCGCCACGCCATCAACCTCCAGCACCGCCGCGATCATGGCCTCCTGCGTGGCCTGGTCGGCAACGATCTGGATCGGCTCCACGGCACCGGAGTCGAAATGTTCGGACAGTTCCCGCTCACCGGCGACGGCCTCCACCTCGCCCAGGAACACGTCGCTCTCACCGGTCCCGTCGGCCTTCAGCGTCGGCAGGAACGCCGCAAGGACCAAGAGCCCGAGCGTCGTCAGGATCCAGACCGGGCGGGCGCGCCTGGTGACGCCAGTGGCCAGGCGGGTCCATAGACCACTGTCCTTGCTCCGGGCCCCGGCTCCTTGATACCGCGGAGTACGGGGCCAATAGAATGCACGTGAGCGCTGACCCAGGAGCAAGAGCATCGCCGGCAATGCGGTCATCGCCGCCAGGAAACTGGCCGCGATACCGATAGCTGCGACAGGGCCGAGGCTGGCGTTAGACCCCAGGTCTGAGAGCATCAGGCACAACAGACCCACGACGACGGTCCCGGCGCTGGCGGCGATCGGCTCCAGCGAATAGCGCAACGCCGTCGCCATGGCTGTGGCGGGATGCCGGTGCCTGGTCAGTTCCTCCCGGTACCGGGCGACCAGCAGCAACGAGTAGTCGGTAGCGGCACCGATCACGAGAATGGACAGAATCCCCTGGCTCTGACCGTTGAGTTGCAATAGGCCGTCGGCCGCCAGAGGTTTGACGATCAGCGCCGCCAGGCACAGCGCCAACACAGCTGTGGCCATGACTGCGATCGGCAGCAATGGTGATCGGTACACCAGCACCAGGATGACCAGGACCACCACCAGCGCTACCACCAGCAGAAGGCCGTCGATACCCCCGAACGCACTGACCAGGTCGGCGACGAATCCAGCGGGCCCGGTGACCCAGGCATCGAGTCCGTCGTCGGCGAGCAGGTCCGGCAGTTGCGCCCGGATCTCCTCGACGACCACTATCGTCAGCCGGTCCTCGCCGTCACCGATGAGTTCATCGGAACGGCTGGCGTCCAGGGGTACCGGAATCAGGACCGCCTGGCCGTCTTGCGAGGGCACCGCGACCACCGGGTCAACCAACACATCGGAGATCGTCTGCCCCTCGGGCAATGGCAGCGCGGGTATCTGCTCGGCCACAACTTGCGCGGCGGTGAGCTGTGCCGGGGTGAGCGCACCGTTCTGCGCGGTGATGAGCACCAGCGCGGGAAGCGATTGCGTCTGGGTGAAGTCGGAGACCAGCTCCCCGGCGCGCGTGGATTGCGCACTCTCGGGGAGGAAGGCCGCGGCGTCGTTCTCCTGCACCTGGGACAGAGTGCCTTGCGCCATCCCACCGAACGCGCCGACGGTCAGCCAGCCAAGCAGCAATGCAGCGGTGATGATCCATCCTCCAGTCGAACCGGCGGTCGCTCGCTCGGGCATGCGGATACTCAATCAGACCTCCGAGGGAAGGATGGGGCAGCAGGCATACTCGCACCGTGCACTCCTCTGACGCAATCGTTTCCTTGTTCTGGATCGCCTGCGCGGTTGCGGCCTCGCCACTGGTGGTCAAGGTGACCCGCGGTGTGATCCCCGATGTGGTGGTGTTGCTGGCGCTCGGTGCCGTGATCGGCCCCAGCCTGACCGGCGTGGCTGATGTCGCAGGCGGAGTGGAGTTGCTACGTGAGGTGGGGCTGGGGTTGCTGTTCCTGATCGCGGGCTCGGAGATCGATCCGGCGACGTTGAAGTCCACTCAGGGCAAGCACGCCGCCCTGACGTGGGTGTTCTGCGTGCTGGTCGGACTCGGGGTGGCGTGGGTATTCATCCCGGATGCCGACTTCTACACCTCCCTGGTGCTGGCCTTGGCCATCACCTCCACGGCGCTTGGCGCCTTGCTGCCGATTCTGACCGACCGGGACCTGACCGGGAGCAGGCTCGGCACAGCGGTGCTGACCCATGGCGCAGTCGGTGAGCTCGGCCCGATTCTGGCGATGGCTCTGTTGCTGGGGTCCCGATCGACGCTGGTGACGGCGTTGGTGCTGGTGGCGTTCGCCGCGGTGACCATCGTGGTCGCGGTGGTCCCGCGCGCTGCCGTGGCTCGCGTCCCGGGGCTACGGGTGGCAATACTCGACGGTATGCACGGCACCCGCCAAACCGGGATGCGACTGATCTTCTGGTTACTGCTGACCCTGATGGCGGCGGCCGCGGTGTTCGAATTGGATGTGGTGCTGGGCGCATTCGCGGCCGGTCTCATCCTGCGGCGGGCGCAACCGCGCGGCTCGCACTTCCTGCACGAACGCGTGGAGGTGGTGGCGTGGAGTTTCCTGGTACCGGTGTTCTTCGTGACCTCCGGCATGAACGTCGACGTACAAGCGATCGCCGAACGACCACTGCTGCTCCTGGTGTTCGTGGTGATGATCCTGGGCGTGCGCGGCGGCGTGGTGATGCTGCGCGAACGGCTGGGCGGTACCGGATCCGGTCTGACCAGCGGCAACCAGCGGATTCAGCTCGGGCTGTACTCCGCCGCCGGGTTGCCGATCATCGTGGCGGTCACCGAGTTGGCCACCAGCCGTGACCTGATGCCGCAGGACATCGCAGCAGTACTGGTGGCGGCCGGGGCACTCACCCTGCTGGTGTTCCCGCTGCTGGCACAGCTGACCGCCCACCGTGCCGCCACCGCCGCAGCTGACTAGCACCGGCACGCCGAACCCGACCCGCAGATCGGGGTTGCGGCGGTAGCGTGGGCTGATGGCCGGGCCAGCGGTGGTTTCCTCATCACGGATCATGCGGGCCAGCCCGGAACGGATCTTCGCCATCCTCACCGACGCCTCCCGGCACCCCGATTTCGATGGTTCCGGCATGGTGCAACACCTGCGGACACCGTACCGGGCACTACGACTCGGGGCGACGTTCACCATGGACATGAAACTGGGACCGGTGCCCTACCGGATGCGCAATACCGTGGTGGAGTTCACGCCCAACCGGCTGATCGCCTGGCGGACGATCGCCCCGTACCGATGGCGCTACCAGCTGGAACCGGTGGCGGGCGGTACGCGGGTCACCGAGTCCTTCGATTGGTCGTCGTTGCCGGCGATCGGCGCCCCGGTGTTCGCGGCCACCGGCCTGCCCAGGCGGAACCTGACCGCCATCCAGGCATCGCTGGCCACCTTGGCGGACATCGTCGAAAACACGGACTAGCGACGACGTTCTGCGGCCTCCACAGCGTTCTTGAACAGCATCGCGATCGTGGTCGGGCCCACTCCCCCGACCCGGGGGGTGATCGCACCGGCGACCTGTTCACACGATTCGTCGACATCTGGCAGTAACCGCTTGCCCTGATACCGCACACCACCGCCAACCACGGTGACACCCGGGGTCAGGTGTTCTGGCTGCAGGATGCCGGGCACCCCTGCGGCCGCGATGACCACCTCCGCGCGGCGGGTGTAGTCGGCCCAGTTCGGAACTCCGGTGTGGACCACGCTGACCGCGGCGTTGGCAGTGGGCCGCTTCTGGGACAGCAGCAGCGCCAACGGCCGGCCCAGGGTTGTGCCACGGCCCAGGATGCACACCTCACGGCCGGATACGCCAATGCCGTAGTGAGCCAGCAATGCCTCGATACCGGCAGGAGTGCACGGGACCGGGCCGGTCATCCCCAGCGCCAATCGCCCCATGTTCACCGGGTGCAGGCCATCGACGTCCTTGTCGGGATCCAACTCCAGCAGCGCCGCATCAAAGTCGATCTGCGGTGGCGTGGGATGCTGAATCAGTACCGCATCGACCTCGTCCGCATCGTTGAAGTCACCGATCGCGGCGATCACATCGGCCTGCGTTGCCTGCTGCGGCAGGTGGATGTGCGGCGAGGTGAACCCCAGCTCGGCAGCCTTGTCCTGCTTCATCCGGATGTAGCCGGCGGATGCCGAATCATCGCCGACCAGGATGGTGCCCAGGCCCGGCCGGTGACCTGCCGCGGTGAGCGCGGCGATCCGAGGTTCCAGGTCGGCCAACACCGCTTCGGCAACCGGCTTGCCCGGAAGCATCCGGGCGGTCACTGGGCAAGACCCGGGTAGAGCGGGAACCGATCGGTGAGAGCTGCGACCCGGACCCGGGCGGTCTCGATATCACCGGTCGCACCGGCCACGAGCACGCTGGCGATGATGTCAGCCACCTCGGCGAATTCGGCGTCGCCGAAACCTCGTGTGGCCAGCGCCGGCGTCCCGATTCGCAAACCGGAGGTGACCATGGGCGGTCGCGGATCGAATGGCACGGCGTTGCGGTTCACGGTGATACCGGCCGCATGCAGCAGATCTTCGGCTTGCTTGCCGTCCAATGGCGAGTGACGCAGGTCAACGAGCACCAGGTGCACATCCGTGCCGCCGGTGAGCACCGAGATGCCGGCATTGGCCACCTCGGGGGCGGTCAGGCGCTCGGCGAGGATGCGGGCACCGTCCAGGGTGCGTTGCTGACGATCCCGGAACTCCTGACCAGCCGCGAGTTTGAGGGCGACTGCCTTGGCGGCGACCACGTGCATCAGCGGGCCCCCCTGCTGCCCTGGGAACACAGCCGAGTTCAGTTTCTTGGAGAATGCCTCGGCATCGCGGGACAGCAGCAGGCCGGAACGGGGTCCGCCCAGGGTCTTGTGCACGGTGGTGGAGACGACATCGGAGTACGGCACCGGGTTGGGGTGCAGCCCGGCTGCCACCAGCCCGGCGAAGTGGGCCATGTCGGTCCACAGGTACGCACCGACCTCGTCGGCGATATCCCGGAACGCGTCAAAGTCCAGCTGCCGTGGGTAGGCAGACCAGCCGGCGATGATGACCTTCGGCCGTGCTGCCAGCGCCGCCTGACGCACCGCGTCGTAGTCCAGTCGATGGGTCTGCTCATCGACGCCGTAAGCGGCGACCTGGTACAGCTTGCCGGAGAAGTTGAGTTTCATGCCGTGAGTCAGGTGCCCGCCATGTGCCAGCGACAGTCCCAGGATGGTGTCACCTGGGCTCGCCAGCGCGTGCAGCACGGCGGCATTGGCGGTGGCGCCAGAGTGTGGCTGCACGTTGACGTACTGGGCGTCGAACAGTTCCTTGGCCCGCTGGATCGCCAGATTCTCCGCGATGTCGACCTGCTCGCAGCCACCGTAGTACCGGCGCCCCGGGTAGCCCTCGGCGTACTTGTTCGTGAGCACGCTGCCCTGCGCCTGCAAGACGGCGCGCGGTACGAAGTTCTCGCTGGCGATCATCTCCAGCGTGTCGCGTTGCCGACCCAGTTCACCCTCCAGGACGGCGGCGATTTCAGGGTCGAGGTCGGCTAGCGCTGCGTTCATGGCTGGCTCGGTCATCTCTAGCTCCAGATGTAGGCGGATGGGGTCCGGTGACCCCTCGGCCCAGGCGGGCGACCGAGCAATCGGTGCTATTCCATCGCTCCCCGGTGGTGACCCACCTTGGCGCCAGTTGCGACCAGCCCAGGGTAGCAAGGTGCCGGTCGGCACGCCCAGAGACGGGATCCGCGCCGGTGGCGCGGCGCCTCAGTTCTCGTTGCCTTCACCGGCATCGGTCGCCTCAGCCTCGCCCAGGAGCTTGCGCAGGTAGGCGTAGGTGAGGTCACCGGCATTCTGGTCGTACTGGTGCTCGAAGCCGTGCTTGGCGTACAGCGAGAGGTTCTGCCGTGAATCCTGGCCGGTGAACACCCACACCTCATTGGTGCCTTCGGGCAGGTAGGTCAGCACCGCCATCAGCAGCTTGGTGCCGATTCCCTGACCCTGGAGGTCCGGGACCACGGCCAGCCGGCCCAGAAGAGCCCGGTCTTCCTCCAGACCGACGCGCACCGAGCCGACCATCCGGGTTCCGATCCAGCCAGCCAGGGTGACCACGTCTGCCCTGGCCAAGTCCTCGCGCAGTTCGTCCAGTGTCTGGGTGAGCGGCGGAATGTGTACGTCGTCGTACAACTGCGCCTCGGTCACGAAAGCGGCGCGGCGCACCGTCAACAACTCACCGGCATCGCCGTCGGTGACGACGTCGATCCTCAACTCCACTTCGGCCATGGGTTCATCCTTGCATCCGTAGCCCGGGTGAGGTGACACGCGCGCGGCCCGGTGGCGCCATCGCCTACCCTCACCGGTGTGACTGAGAGTATCCAGACCGACCTGGCCGCCCCCAGCCCCAACCATTGGGTGCTGACCCTTTCCTGCCCTGACCGACCCGGGATCGTGCATGCGGTCGCGGGTGCACTGGCAGGCCTGCGCGGCAATATCACCGAGTCACAACAGTTCGGCGACGCCGATACCGGCCTGTTCTTCATGCGGGTCCAAGTCGAGTCGACAGCAGCCCGCGCCGAGTTGGAGCGCGCGCTGGCGCGGGTAGGCGCCGAGTTCTCCATGACCTGGCAGCTGGATCTGGTGGGGCGGCCGTTGCGGACGCTGATCCTGGTCTCCACCACAGCGCATTGTCTTACCGACCTGCTGTTCCGGCAGCGGACCGGCAGGCTACCGATCGATACCGTCGGCGTGGTGTCCAACCACTCGGCATTGGCGCCGATTGCGGCATTCGATCACGTTCCGTTTCATCACATCGGCGTCACCAAGGACACCAAGTCGCAGGCCGAACAGCGCCTGCTGTCACTGGTGAGCGAACTGGATGTGGAGTTGGTGGTGCTGGCCCGCTACATGCAGATCCTCTCCGACGAGGTGTGCCAGCAGTTGGCCGGACGGATCATCAACATCCACCACTCGTTCCTGCCCTCGTTCAAGGGCGCGCGGCCGTACGCCCAGGCTCACGATCGGGGGGTGAAACTGATCGGGGCGACCGCGCACTATGCAACAGCGTCGTTGGACGAGGGGCCGATTATCGAGCAGGACGTCGAGCGGGTCAGCCATGCCGACGACGTGGCGGAACTGGTGGCCATCGGGCAGGACGTGGAACGCCGGGTCCTGGCCCGCGCCGTCCGGTGGCATGCCGAGCACCGAGTGCTGCTGGATGGTCACCGGACGGTCGTGTTCCGCTGACGGCGTCCGCTAGGGCATGCCGTGCATCGTGCCCCCGGGCTGGTTGGCTTGGAGGGCATTCATGCCCGCCTTGGACTTACGCATGCCGAGCGCACCCCGGATCAGCACGATGAGCCCGACGATGATCAGGCCGTAGGTGATCACACCTCCGCCGCCGTTCATCAAGCTGTACCCGGTGATCCCAACCCCGATCACCAGGGCGATCAGACCGTAGATAACCGAGCGTTTGGCGTTGTCGTAGTGACCCTTGAGCTGGGCATAGGACGAACTGGCGACGCCATCGGATCCCACGACCGCATAGTCGCCGGGCGCACCATAAGCACCAGCCGGAGGCGGCGCCGAGGTCGGCGTGCCGTGGCTGCTGGTCGCACCCACTGGCGACTGAGGACCCGCTGTGGTGCCGGGGCCCGGGACGGCGGCACTCGGCGCTTGGGTGACCGGGCTGTCCTCGATCCAGAAGTTCCAGCCCTGCGGCGCCGGCGGCCAGGTAGGGTCGGGCTGCCATCCTTGCGGCGGCACGAAATCCGCAGGCACATTCCATCCGGGCGGTGGGTTAAAGCGCTGGTTCACCCGGCCAACGCTAGCGGTCCTCGGTGCTGGATGTCAGCGGTACTGCCGGGCAGAAGTCCCCATGGCACAGGTGGGGCCCACCGGGGAATCGGGCTATTGCTCGGCGGCCGCTCGCGCCCGGCCGGCTTCGGCGTGATGTCCCAGCGCAGCCAACGACGCCGACAGTTCCAGCAGCACCCGGCTGCGTAGCTCCGGATCCTGTGCCCGGTGACCGGCTCGTTGCAGAATGGGTACGGCATCGGCATGGCGATTCTGGCCGACCATGACGGTGGCGACCAATGACTCGGCCGCCGCGGCCGAGTCCGGATCTGCTGCAGCGGCGTACAGGTCGGCCCCGCGCAGTCCGGTGGCGATGGCGTCCTGGTGCCGCTCCAGCGCCTGCAACGCCCGCGCCGTCGAGTCGGTGATATCAGCCGTCTGCCAGCCAAATCCGTCCCGGTCGGGATGAGATTGCGCCAGCTCCAGCGCCTGCTGCAGCCGATCCAGGGCTGCTTCACCCTTGCTGTGCAACTCCAGGTTCCCCAGCAGATGCAGCGACTTCACCAGCAGTGGGAGATCCTCGGAATCGGCACTACGGACCAGCTCCAGCGCCCGCGCGGCCTGCTCCTCGGCGTCGTCGAGCTGATCGGACTGCATCAGGACCTGCGCGCTCAGGCGATGGCTACGGGCCGCTCCGAGCTGGTCCGCACCGCGCTCAAAGAGCTCCGCCGCCTGCTGCCAGGCCGCCAGGGCCGCATCGAGAGTGTCACCGTCGCGATGGGCGTGACCCAGCCAGGTCGCAGTGATGCCGCGGACCTCGGGCGGGACCTCACGCTCGGTCTCGGTTTGCAGCACCAACCGCAACAATTCGGCAGCCTCGGCACCTCGTCCCGCCTGAACCATCACCCTGCCCAGGTGGTACCGCAGCGGCAGGGCGTCGGCACCAGCGAGTTCCGCCTGACCGATCGCGAACCGGATCCGGTGCAACGCATCGGCGTGCTCATCAATCCGTTCCAGGTACTGCCCGGCCTGACTGCCCGCGTACATTGCCTGCGCGTGCCCTGCGACCTGGGCGAACAGCCCGGCGGCGGCATCGGCATCGGCGGCGGCGTCAGCCAACCGGTCGCACGCCGCCTGCGCCTGCGCGCGCAGGAGCAGTAGTTCCGCTTGCTCGGGCCGGCTCCAGCCCAGGGTGAGCGCCTCGTCGATCAGGTCCTTGGCGGGTCCCGGATCCTGGTTGATCATGCTCGAGGCGAGCAGGCCGGTGACGTGGTACCACTCATCGGTGAACTGCCTCATGGCCGGGTCAGCGCGATGAGCATGTGCCAGGTGCTGGACCCCGCGAGCATCACCCTGGGCCAGGCGGTGCGAGATCACTGCGCTGCGGACCCGGGCGCGCAGCACCGGCTCACCGCCATCGACTCGGTCCAATTCGGCCTCCAGCGGCTGCCGAACCTGAGCGGCGTCCTCGCTGAACAGCAGCAACCCGAGCCGCTGCTCCAACCCGGCCTCCATCCTCCGGCCCGCAGCCGAGAGCGCACGTACCCGCTCGGCCAGCACCGCTGACGCCTCCACGGTTTCCCCGTGGCGTAGCAGCCACCGGGTCAGCCGCCCCAGAACCTCCAGGCGATCGGCGGCGTTGAGCTCGGCGCGAAGGGCGGCAGCCGCAGCGTCGATGGCGCTCGTCAGCTCACCGATCGCAGCGCTCTCCACCGCTCGCGCCAGCCATCCGGAGCCATCGACCGGCTCGGTCAGAACCGGTGCCGCGGGTGCGAACGCCTCATACCCGACCGGCAGGTCATAGTGCTCGCTCAGCAGCGCTCGCGCGACGCGGTGCCGGGCCTGCTGATAGCCGTTGCCGTTGCGGGCATCGAACGCCGCAGCGGTCCGGTCCGCCCACCGCCAGGCCGACTGCGCGAGTTCCGCGACCGAGAGCGGCGCCGAGGGTTCACCGAAGAACGGAGCCAGCTGCGGCGCTTGGGAACCCGGGACCGGGTGCTCGCCGCGCCCGGTGCGGTCGACCGAATCCAGCACCACGGCGATGGCGCGCATCGCATCGAGTTGGGAGCTGACATCCAAACCTGGATGCGCCAGCCACCCCAGATGCCGTTCGACCATGGCCAGCCCGCGGGCGTGATTGCCGGTCACGGCACAGAAGATCAGGTGATCGGTGAGCGTGGCCACGTGCTCGGGGCTTTCGCGGGCGAGGCGGTAGCCGCGCAGGTGTGCGGCCTTGGCCTGCGCAAGCTCGCCAGCGCGCAGCAGCGGCAGCAGCGAGCTGGAGATGGCCCGCACCGGCTCGTGGCGGCACGGGGTGCCGCTGGCAAGCGCATGCTCCAGCAAGCTCAACGCCTCGGTCTGACGGCCGGTCTCGGCGACGAAGGCGGCGTGCTGGCTATACGTGCAGGCTTCGCACCGGCTGTGGCTATCACGCGGTGCGGCGATGACCTGCTGCCGTAGCCGTTCGGCCTCGCGCAAACGGCCCTGACTCCAAGCGCATTCGAACCGCGCCATCAGGACACCACTTTCGCCAAGTCCGGCTCGCCGGTATCGCTGCCGCATGCCTGCGAGCAGCGCCTCGATCTGCTCGGCCGGGTAGGCCGGCGAACGCGACATGGTCGTGGCGACCCAGCGGTACTGGCCCATGAGATCGCCGGTACCGGACTGCGCGGGGAAGCGGCGCGGGTCTCGGTCGTGCTGCTCCAGGCACCAGGCGAACGAACCGAGCATCGTGTCGCTGTCCCCGGCCGCCCTGGCCGAGGCGGTCAAGTGCATACGCACCCGGTATTCGAGCTGTTCGTCGCCGGCTTCGCGAGCCAGAGCCAACGCCTGATCGACCAGCACGCGCCGCTGCGGCTCCGGGGTCTGATCTATCCGGGCGCACAACTGGTCGGCCTCGGCGCGAGCATTCCGAGCGGCTGCTCGGGGCTGGCGCCAAGGCCCGCCGACCGGGAGTTCGGCCACGCCCATGTCCCCGGATCGGAGGCCTAGAGGAGCCCCAGGGCGGTCACGGCGTCAAGTTCCTCACCCAGTTCGGCGACCGAGGCATCGATGCGCCTGCGTGAGAACTCGTTGATGTCCAAGCCCTGCACGATCTCTAGCTCGCCGCCCACAGCACGCACCGGGAACGATGAGATCAGACCCTCGGGAACTCCGTAGGAGCCGTCCGAGGGCAGCGCCATCGAGGTCCACTCCCCCTCGCCGGTACCGTGCACCCAGTCGCGGATGTGGTCGATCGCCCCGTTCGCCGCGGAGGCCGCCGAGGAGGCACCTCGCGCCTGGATGATCGCCGCCCCCCGTTTGGCGACGGTGGGAATGAAGGTCTGTTCCAGCCATTGCTGGTCATCGACGACCTCGGCCGCAGGCCTGCCCGCGATCTCGGCGTTGTAGATGTCGGGGTATTGGGTCGCGGAGTGATTGCCCCAGATGGTCAGGTTCCGGATCTGTGAGACGGCCACATCGGCCTTGGCCGCCAGCTGGGACAGCGCACGGTTGTGGTCAAGCCGGGTCATGGCGGTGAAGCGGGACGCGGGCACATCCCGCGCATGGCGCTGCGCGATCAGGGCATTGGTGTTGGCTGGGTTCCCCACCACTAGGACCCGGATGTCATCAGCGGCACCAGCGTTGATCGCTTCGCCCTGGGGCGCGAAGATGCCACCGTTGGCCTGCAACAGGTCCGCGCGTTCCATCCCCGCGCCGCGTGGGCGTGCTCCGACCAGCAACGCGATATTGGCACCGGCGAAACCCTCGGTCGGGTTGTCGGCGATATCGATGCCCCGCAACAGCGGAAACGCGCAGTCGTCGAGTTCCATCGCGGTACCTTCGGCCGCCTTGACGGCCTGCGGGATCTCCAGCAACCGCAGCTTGACCGGGGTATCGGGGCCGAGCAATTGACCGGATGCGATGCGGAACAGCAGCGCGTAGCCGATCTGTCCGGCTGCACCGGTGACGGTGACGGTGACGGGGGCATTGCTCATGGTGATCCGTTCTCGGCCGGTGACCCGCTCCAGGGCATGCCCGGAGCCGGCGACGAGCCGTCAAGTCGGCGCGGGTTGTCCGCCTTTCATCCTGCCATCTCCGCAACCGGACCGGGTGCGGTGTTGCCCACATGTGCACCGCGGAGGCGCTCGGACAGGGCAGGATGGGACAGGAAACTGATTCTGGCCATCCACCCGCGGTGATCGAGCCTGTGAAAGGGAGCCCCTGCGTGTCCGACTCAACCATCATCTACACCTACACCGACGAGGCACCCGCGCTAGCAACCGCGTCTCTGCTACCGATCGTTTCGGCCTTCACCAGCCAGGCCGGAGTGCAGGTGCAGACCCGCGACATCTCGCTGGCGGGGCGGATCCTGGCACATTTCCCGGATGCCCTACGCGCCGAGCAGCGGGTTCCGGACAGCCTGGCGGAATTGGGTGAGCTGGCCACAACCCCGGCGGCGAACATCATCAAACTGCCGAACGTCTCCGCTTCGATCCCTCAGCTGAAGGCAGCGATCACGGAACTGCAGGCCGCAGGCTTCGCCCTCCCGGACTATCCCGACGAGGTCACCTCCGACGCCGACGCCGACGTCCGGTCTCGGTACGACAAGGTCAAGGGTTCGGCCGTCAACCCGGTTCTGCGGGAGGGCAACAGTGACCGCCGCGCACCGGCGTCGGTGAAGGCGTACGCGCGCACGCACCCGCACCCGATGGGGGCGTGGTCGTCGGAGAGCAAGACCAACGTCGCCACCATGGGCGCTGACGACTTCGCCTCCAATGAGAAGTCGGTGGTGCTCGAGCACGACGACGTGCTCCGGGTCGAACACGTCGACGCCAATGGCGACCGCACCGTGCTCAAGGAGTCGATCCCGGTTCTGGGCGGTGAGGTCGTCGATGCCACGGTCATGAACACGGCCGCCCTGCGGGAATTCCTCACCGCCCAGATCGCCCGGGCTCAGGCGGACGGCGTGCTGTTCTCGGTGCACCTGAAAGCCACCATGATGAAGGTGTCCGACCCGATCATCTTCGGACATGTCGTGCGCGCTTTCCTGCCCCAGGTGTTCGAGCAGTACGGCACCGTCCTGGCCGACGCCGGGTTGAGCCCGAACGATGGCCTGGGAGCGATCCTCGATGGGTTGGCAGACCTGCCGCAGGGTGACCAGATCGCGCAAGCGATCGCTGACGGCCTGGCACGGGGTCCAGAACTGGCGATGGTCAACTCCGACCGCGGCATCACGAATCTGCATGTGCCCAGCGACATCATCGTGGATGCCTCCATGCCGGCGATGATCCGCACCTCGGGGCACATGTGGGGCCCTGACGGCGCCGAGGCAGACACGCTCGCCGTGCTGCCCGACTCCAGCTATGCCGGGATCTACCAGGTGGTCATCGACGACTGCCGCGCCAACGGTGCATACGACCCCACGACCATGGGCTCGGTACCCAACGTCGGCCTGATGGCACAGAAGGCCGAGGAATACGGCAGCCACGACAAGACCTTCGAGATCGAGGCCGATGGAGTGGTACAGGTACTCGACTCCACCGGCACCGTCCTGCTGGAGCACCGGGTCGGTGCGGGCGACATCTGGCGGGCCTGCCAGACCAAGGATGCTCCGATTGCCGATTGGGTCAAGCTGGCGGTTGCCCGGGCACGGGCGACCGGCGCCCCGGCGGTGTTCTGGCTCGATGCCGGGCGAGCCCACGACGCCAACCTCATCGACAAGGTCACCCGCTACCTCGCCGATCACGACACCGATGGCCTGGACATCCAGATCATGGCCCCCACGGAGGCGATCAGCTACTCGTTGCAGCGGATCCGCCGCGGTGAAGACACCATCTCGGTGACCGGAAACGTATTGCGTGACTACCTCACCGACTTGTTCCCGATCCTGGAGCTGGGAACCAGCGCCAAGATGCTCTCGATCGTTCCGCTGATGAACGGTGGCGGCCTGTTCGAGACCGGTGCCGGTGGTTCCGCCCCCAAGCACGTGCAGCAGCTGGTGGCGGAGAACTACCTGCGCTGGGACAGCCTGGGCGAATTCCTGGCACTGGCGGTGAGCCTGGAACACCTGGCCACCAGTACCCACAACGCCCGCGCGCAAGTCCTGGCTGACACGCTGGACCGCGCTACCGGGACGCTGCTGAACGAGAACAAGTCGCCCGCCCGGCGCCTGGGGAAGATCGACAACCGCGGCTCTCACTTCTACCTCGCCCTGTACTGGGCACGCGAGCTGGCCAGCCAGGCCGACGACGCCGACCTCGCGGCCCGGTTCACACCGGTGGCACAGGCGCTGGATGAGAACGAGGAGACCATCGCCGCACAGTTGCTCGCAGTACAGGGGTCCGCTGCGGACATCGGTGGCTACTACCGCACCGACGCCGCGAAGGTCGACGCCGTGATGCGGCCGTCCGAAACGTTCAACCAGATCCTGGCGACGTTGGCCTGAGCCGGATTCAACGACCGGCCGTACCCAATCGGATGAGAGGATGCAGCCGGCCGGTGCCGCACGCCGAGATCTTTCACCAAACGACTAAGGACGCTCCATGACCAGCCAAACCGCCGACGTCGAACACGACGAACTCGACGACGACCTCGTCCGAGGCGATGAATCCTCTGCCCCGCCATCGTTGCTGCTCAGGCTGGGGGCTGAGTTCATCGGCACCTTCGTCCTGGTGCTGGCTATCGTCGCAACCGCCGCGTACGCCTCGATCGGCGCCAACACCGGTCCGCTCCCGGTGGCACTGGCGGGCGGGCTTGCCCTGATCGCGCTTGTCGCGGCGGTGGGAAACGTCTCCGGAGCGCACCTGAACCCGGCAGTCTCCCTAGGTGCGGCGATCGCCGGTCGCCTCGGCTGGATAGACCTGATTCCGTACTGGGTGGCCCAAGTGCTGGGAGCGGTAGCCGCGGGTGCGGTGGCACGTGCCCTGGTTCCGCAGTCGTTGCTGCCCTTGCTCGGCATGACCAGCACCCGGCAGTTCCTCTCCGGCACGGCCAATGGCTTCGGTGTCAATTCGCCACTGGCGGGGCTCACCGAGTCTGCTGTCGAGGGCATGGGGCTGGCGGCTGCGCCGACGTTCAACACCACCCAGGCATTTCTGGTCGAGATGTTCGCGACGGCGATCCTGGTCGGAGTCGTGCTGGCGGTGACGCGGCGGCCCAATCCGGCCGCACCCCTGGCCATCGGCGCGGCCCTGACCGTCGCCATCTTGATAGCGGCGTTGGTGACCAACGCCGCCATCAACCCGGCACGCGCCACTGGAGTGGCCTTCTTCGCCGAGCCGTGGGCGCTGGCGCAGCTGTGGTTGTTCTGGGCGGCGCCACTGGCCGGTGGCGTGCTCGCAGGCCTGGTCGCGCAATTGGTGCAGGCGGACGATGAGGACGACTGGGACGGCGAGGACGACGAAGAGGGCTGGGACGGCACCGAGCCGGAAGAGTTCGATGAGGACGACGAACTTGACGAGGACGAACTCGACGACGAGGACGAACTTGACGACGACGAACTCGACGACGACGAACTTGACGACGACGAACTTGACGAGGACGAACTTGACGAGGACGAACTTGACGAGGAAGAGGAACCGACCACTCGGTCCTGAACGTTCAGCCGGCTGAGCCCGCCTGGCGGCGCGCTTCCCAACCGGTGCGGACCATCTCGTCAACGGTGTAGCGCATACGCCAGTCCAGATCCCGGGCCGCCAGCCGCCCGGAGGCCACGATCCGATCGGGGTCTCCGGGACGCCGGGCTGAGATCTGCGGCTCGAAGTCGATACCGGTCACGCGCGCCATCGCGTCCATGATCTGGCGGACGCTCAGACCATCCCCGGAACCGAGGTTGTACGCACTGGCCAACGGCTGGCCGGACTGCAACCGTTGCGCCGCAATCACATGTGCTTGCGCAACATCGGCCACGTGCACGTAGTCACGGACGTTCGTGCCATCGGGGGTGTCGTAGTCATCACCACGGATCTGCGGCACCCGGCCGGCCAGTAAGGCCTCGAACACCAACGGGAACAGGTTGTGCGGGCTGGTGTCGTACACATTGCGGTCGCCGGACCCGACGACGTTGAAGTACCGCAGCGAGGTGTGCCGCAACGGATGCTCTCCATCGGCGGTCGCGATGCCCTGATCACGAATCAGCCATTCGCCGACCAGCTTGGATTCGCCGTACGGATTCGTGGGGCGCTTGGGCTCATCTTCGGTCACCAGTTCGGCGTCAGGAACCCCGAACACCGCCGCGGATGAGGAGAACACCAGATTCTGGACGCCGGCCGTTTCCATCGCCTGCAACACCGCACGTGTGCCCTCGACATTCTGCGCATAGGTGTGCAGCGGTCGCTCCACGCTGACACCGGCATACTTGAATGCCGCCACATGTATGACACCGTGGACGTCATACTCGGTCAATGCGGCAGCCAACGCATCAATGTCCAGGATCGAGGCCTGGACGAACGGCACGGTGCCCGGGACGAACCCCGCGTGGCCACTGGCGAGGTTGTCCAACACCACCGGGCGCATGTCCGCTGCGATGAGCGAACGAACGATGTGGGCGCCAATGTATCCGGCACCGCCAGTGACTAGCCAGGTCATAACTCTCCTAAATCGCGACGGCGGGCATCGTCAACGCCAATGCGGCGATGGCCGCCGAGAACACCAGCAGGACCGTGACATCGAACCCGCGAGAACGCACCCGGATACCGTATGGTCCCGGCGGCGGGCTCAGCGCCCGCACGGTGGCCATTCCCACCAATACCGTGGACATGAACAATGCCGCCTGCCGAACCCCGACCAGGAACGCCAATGCGACCATGACGCCGATGACCACCACCGAGACCCACATCATCATCCGCGACTGCGGGCGCGGCGGCGCACTAGCCACACTTGGTTCTTCGGTCGGCACAACACGAGCCTACCTGCGGGCTAGGTTGGGCCCGTGAGCACGCAATCATCGAATGGTGCCCCCGCCCGGGTGGTGGTGGCCGGCGGCGGGCTAGCCGGCCTACGCACACTTTCGGAGCTCCGCGGCCAGGGCTACCACGGCGAGCTGATCTGGCTGGGTAGCGAGGGGGTGCCCGCCTATGACCGTCCACCGCTATCGAAGGAACTGCTGGCCCGCATCGACCCGCTGTGGCTTGCGGATGACCTGTCCATCGATCACACTGCCCTCGCCGACGTCGTGGCACTTGACCGCCCAGCCACTGGCCTTGAACTGCAGGGCGGTGCCGTGGTGGCAGTAGAGACAGCCGATGGGCCGATCCCGGCCGATGCGGTGGTGATCGCCACCGGCTCCACCCCCCGACGCCCGTGGTCTGAGGCCAGGAGCCTGCACAACCTCACCGACGCCCGCCTGCTACGCGAGTCCATCCGGCCCGGACGGCACATCGCCATCATCGGGGCCGGCTGGATCGGCGCGGAGGTTGCCGGTGTCGTGGCTGCCGCGGGCTGCCGGGTGACGGTTCTGGAAGCCGGCCCCACTCCCCTGGGCCAGCAACTGGGCAAACCGGCCGGTGAACGCATCCGTTCGTGGTTCGCCAGCGCCGGAGTGGAACTGATCACAGACGCAGAGGTCGCCGATGTCCAGCCCGATCGGGTCCGTTTTCCCAATGGGAAGACGATCGAGGCGGATCTGGTGCTGGCCGCCGTCGGGGTACAACCGCAGACACAGTGGTTGCGGGGTATCGTGCCGCTGCTGCCCAACGGTCAACTCGCCACCGGGCGCGGTGGCGCCACCGAGGTCCCCGGGATCTGGGCAGTGGGCGACGTGGCCATGCGGGAGACGGTTCACTTCGGCCCGGTTCCAGGCGGCCACTGGTTCTCCGCGCTGCGCGACCCGGCCCTGCTCGCCGCTCAGCTGCTCGGCCGGCCATTGCCCGCATCGGAACCTGCGCCCGAGGTCTTCTCCGATCAGCTTGGACATCATGTGGAGATGATCGGCAGGCTGGTCAGCGACGACGAACCCGGGGCGGCGCAGGTGCTGCGCGAGGACGCCGACGGCGGCTGGACCCAGTTGCAGATCGTCGGCGAGTACCTGGTGGGGGCGATCGTGGTGGACCGACCCGCCGACGTCAGCGCCGCCCGCAAACTCCTACGGGGTGCTTCCCTGTTGCGAATCGACCTGGATGCCGCCGGAGACCCGACGACCCCCTTGCGCACGGTGGTCGCCCAGTGACCTCCGCGGCGGCCGGTCAGTGGAAGAAGTGCCGGGTTCCGGTCAGGTAGAGCGTGATCCCGGCGTTCTTGGCGGCTTCGATCACTTCACCATCGCGCACGGATCCGCCGGGTTGCACGATGGCGCGTACTCCGGCGTCGATGAGGATCTGCGGCCCGTCCGCGAACGGGAAGAAGGCGTCGGAGGCCGCCACGGCACCCCGGGCCCGGTCGCCGTCGGCGTTGGCCCGTTCCACCGCTAGGCGGCAGGAATCGACCCGGTTCACCTGCCCCATTCCGATACCGACCGAAGCCCCGCCGTCGGCCAGCAGGATCGCATTGGACTTCACCGCGCGCACTGCCCGCCAGGCGAAGGCCAGATCGGCCAGGGTGGCGTCATCGGCGCCTGCTCCGGCGGCCAGGGTCCAGGTATCGGGGTCATCGCCTTCGGCATCAACCCGGTCAACCTGCTGCACCAGCAGTCCGCCGCTGATCTGGCGCTGCTCGGTGCCGGCAGCCGGGGCCTGGGCCACCCGCAACAGCCGGATGTGCTTCTTGGCGGTCAGGATCTGCAGCGCCGCCGCAGTGAATCCGTGGGCCACGATCACCTCGGTGAACACATCCTTGATCTGGTCCGCCATAGCCTCATCGACCACGCCGTTGGCGGCGATCACGCCGCCGAACGCGGAGACCGGGTCGCACGCATGTGCCCGCGCATGTGCGCTCGCCAGGTCTGCTCCGACGGCGATGCCGCAGGGGTTCGCGTGTTTGATGATAGCTACCGTGGGCTGGTCGCCGTGATCGTGCGCGGCCCGCCACGCCGCATCGGCGTCGACGTAGTTGTTGTAGCTCATCTCCTTGCCATGCAACTGCTCACCCCCGGCGAGCCCACCGGCCGAGCCGTCGCTGTAGAGGGCGGCCTGCTGATGCGGGTTCTCGCCGTAGCGCAGCACCGCGCCGCGCCGGGCGGTGGCACCGGTCCAGCTCGGGAGGGCGGCCTCCGGTTCGGTGTTGGCAGTGAGCCAGGTGGCGACGTCGACGTCGTAGCTGGCGGTGTGCCGGAATGCCTGCGCCGCCAGTACCGCGCGTTCGGAGAGCGTGAAGCCTCCGCGACTGACTGCTTCAGCCACCTGACCGTAACGGGACGGATCGACCACGACCGCCACACTCGGGTGATTCTTGGCAGCGGCCCGCACCATCGACGGCCCACCGATGTCGATCTGTTCCACGCACTCATCCGGGCTGGCGCCGCTGGCCACCGTGGCCGCGAACGGGTACAGGTTGACGATCACCAGGTCGAATGGCTCAACCCCGAGCTCAACCAGTTGCTCGACGTGATCGGGCTTGCGACGGTCGGCGAGGATTCCAGCATGCACCCGCGGGTGCAGGGTCTTGACCCGTCCATCCAGGCATTCAGGAAAGCCGGTCAATTCCTCGACCGGCGTCACCGGCACACCGGCGGCAGCGATACCGGCCGCGGTGGAACCGGTCGACACCAGCTGGACACCGGAAGCGTGCAACGCCTGCGCCAGTTCGGTCAACCCGGTCTTGTCGTAGACCGAGATGAGGGCACGGCGGATGGGGATGGCGTCGGTCATGGTGGCTTGTCTCCTGAGGTAGTCCGAACTCCTGCACGCACCCAGGCGATCGGTGCGTATCAGCCACCACCGGCCGCTCCCAGGTGGTGCTCCACCTCGACGCCAGTCACGACCGGATGGCATCCATGGTAGCCACCGTCGGGTCAGTCGCGACCGAGCAGAACCCGGCGCCCGGCGACCCGGAATCCCTCCCGGCCCAGCCGACCCACCCAGGTGACGAGCTGGTCGCGCTCGGCCACCTTGATGCGTTCGGTCAGGCTGTCCACATCGTCGTCGTCGGCGACCGGCACGGCGACCTGAGCCACGATCACGCCGGTATCCACCCCGGCATCGACGACGAACAGCGTGGCGCCGGTGATCTTGACGCCGTACTCCAGCGCATCACGGGGTCCGTGGATACCGGGAAATGCGGGCAGCAACGTGTTGTGGGTGTTCAGATAGCGGCCACCGAACGCGGCCAGGAATTCCTGCCCGGCGAGCTTAAGGAACCCAGCGCTGATAACCAGGTCCGGCCGGAACTGGGACACCCGGGCGGTGAGAGCATGGTCCCAGGCTTGCCGATCGGTGTGGTCCGGCACTCGTTCGATGAACGTCGGAACACCAGCCTGTTCGGCAATGGCCAATCCGGCACAGTCACGATCGGCCCCCACGGCCACGATGTCGATGCCGTAGTCGGGATCGGCCGAGGCGGCCAGCAGGGCTCGTAGGTTGCTGCCGCCGCCGGAGATGAGGACGACGGCGCGCGTGGGATGGGACACGTCGCACAACTGTAGAGCCCTCGTGGGAGAATTGCTTGTCAGCGACCTGGGAGCCGAAACCTACCTGTGACCAATCCATACGCACCACCGGATCCGGACGAGCCACGACCGAAGCTGCCGCGGCAGCCCGTCGTGGCGCGGCGCAAAGCCCGCGTGCCACCAACTCCGCCACCGCCCGAGCCGACCCCGGAGCAGGCACGTTCGGTCACCGGGTCGGTGATGCGGTTCGGGCTGCTGATGCTGATCACGCTGCTGGCCGGGAGCTTGCCGATTCCATGGCAGGTACTGGCGCCGCTGGCGGGCACGGCGACGCTGATATACGGGGTGCTGGTCCTGGTTCAGCTGTTGCGGTTGCGCTGGCGCGGAATTCTGGCACCGCTCCTGGTCGGCGGCTTGGCTCTGGCCGGCCTGACGACCATGGCCACCACCACCCAGGTGGCCTTCTTCTGGGACGAGCAGGTCACCTACCAAGAATGCCGGGAAGGGGCGATCACCATCGCGGCGCAGGAACGCTGTCTGGCGGAGTATGAAGAGGCCACCCGCCCGGTCGTCGTGCCGCAGAACTGAGCGGCCCGCCCGCCGCGCTAGCGGCCGGGCTGGTTCCCGAATCCAGCTAGCGGCGCAGTTCCTGGAACTTAGCGACGGCGCGATCTCGCACCCGGCCCAGCTCCTGGGCTAACCCTGGATGGGTGAGCACTGCCGCCACGCCCAGGCCGAGCAGCAGCTGCCAGCCGGCCGCCAGCACCATCGGGACAGGCTCCGGCCCCACCTGCGCCATCCGGCCCGGCCCTACCGCCCCGCTGCTGGCCCATGCCAGCAGGCCGACGAGCGCCGCAGCGACCACCACCGTGACCGCTGCGGTGATTGCGGTGGCACCGATCCGGTCAGGGTGACGCCGCCGCAGCCAGATGCCGCATCCGACCCCGACCAGCACCCCTAGGCCGATCAGCGAGGCCATCGCGGCATGCTCGCTACCCGGCTCGGGCAGCGCACCCAGCACTGGAACCACCGGAAGCGGGCCGGCGTCAATCTGCGTCAGCGAGAAGCGTGTGCCTTCCCCGACGGCGAATCCGGGGCCGGCGAGATAGGAACTGCCCCACACCGACAGCGTCGGCAGCAGCAGAATCTGCGCCAGCACGATGAGCACGCTCGACATCACATCCGGAACCAGGGCACGGTGTACCTCGGCGACCTGCGCGAACCCGATCCCGACCGCGACCAGCACCACCGCCGTGCCCAAAGCCAGGTAGGCGGCCGCCACGCGAAGTCCGGTTGCCACACCCAACTGCACCGGCGCGGGAATCATCGCCAACCAGCCCGCGATCGGCTCCGGCGGCTCCTTGCGAATCGCCCAGGCGACGCCGGTGGCCACCACGAGCGGGGCGCCCACGAGCGCCCACCAGGCGCTGGCGTATCCGGCGAAAGCCGCGCATCCGGCAACCAGCGCCACATAGCTGGTGCCGGCTGCCGCGATCCCCCACAGGTTCGACAGGCGGGCCCGGCGCACCGAGTTCGCGGTACTCGCCGCCGCGATCATGGTGATGCCGAGCGGAATCACCGAAATGGTGGCGCCGCCGGTTTCCACCACGCCGCCGTGACCGAGGAGCCAGAGCCCCGAACCCACCCGGGCGGCGTCGATCCAGGTGGCCGAGCCCAATGCCGGGGCGGCCGCGGTCGCGACATAGCCGGCCACGGTGAGCACGGTGACCACCAGCCATGAGCCGATCGATGCCTCTACACCGGCCAGCAGCCCGCGCACCGATTGTTCCGGGAGGTGCCAGCCACGGTCGGGTGACTGCTCCGGTGCCTGCGGGTCCTGGTGTTCCAGAACCCTGGGCGGAAACGACGGCGGTCGGGTGGTGGTCATCATGGCCATCGTCGGTGCTGGCGACCCGAACCACCCCCACGACACGCTGACTCTGCCCAATCACGCTGACCCGGCCCATTCAGCTGACCCGGCCCATTCACGCTGAGGTAGTACGTTCGCGCTGAGGTAGTACCGCGTGGCGTACTACCTCAGCGCTGGCGTACTACCTCAGCGGACGGGGGTGAGGATGGAGCGGACGATCTCGGCCGTCTCGCTCGGGGTTTCGCCCACGCGCACGCCAGCGGCCTCCAAGGCCTCCTTCTTGGCCTGCGCGGTTCCTGCCGAACCGGAGACGATCGCGCCCGCGTGGCCCATGGTCTTACCCTCGGGTGCGGTGAAGCCGGCGACGTATCCGACCACCGGCTTGGTCACGTTCTCGGCGATGTAGGCTGCGGCCCGCTCCTCGGCGTCGCCACCGATCTCACCGATCATGACGATGATCTCGGTATCCGGGTCGTCCTGGAAGCCCGCGATGGCATCGATGTGGGTGGTGCCGATGATCGGGTCGCCACCGATCCCGATGGCCGTGGAGAAGCCGAAATCCCGGAGCTCATACATCATCTGGTAGGTCAGCGTGCCGGACTTGGACACCAGCCCGATCTTGCCCGCGCCGGCAATGTCTGCCGGGATGATGCCGACGTTGGACTTTCCGGGGCTGATCACGCCCGGGCAATTCGGGCCAATCAGGCGCACCCCCTTCTCGGCGGCGTAGTTGTAGAACTCTGCGGTGTCCTTGACCGGGACACCCTCGGTGATGATGACCACCAGCGGCACTGCCGCGTCGACCGCTTCGATCACCGCACTCTTGGTGAACGGCGGCGGCACGAACAGCACCGACACGGTGGCGCCGGTGGCGGCTACAGCCTCGGCGACGGTGCCGTAGACCGGGATCGAGGTCGTTGCGCCGTCGATGTCGAAATCGACCGACGTGCCGGCCTTGCGGGGGTTGACGCCCCCGACGATTCTGGTGCCGGAGGCCAGCATGCGGGTGGTGTGCTTCATGCCTTCCGAGCCGGTCATGCCCTGCACGATGACTGCGGAGTCGGAGTCTAGGAAGATCGCCATGTTCGGTTGCGTCGCTTTCTCTTCGGGCTCAGGCGGCCAGCTCGGCGGCCTTGTCGGCCGCGCCGTCCATGGTGTCAACGAGGGTGACCAGCGGATGGGCGGCCTGCGCAAGGATGCGGCGACCTTCCTCCACGGCGTTGCCGTCCAGGCGTACCACCAGTGGTTTGGTGGCCCCATCGCCGAGAATTCCGAGGGCCTGCACGATCCCGTTGGCGACCTCGTCACACGCGGTGATCCCGCCGAACACGTTCACGAACACGCTCTTGACCTGCGGATCGCCCAGGATGACATCCAGCCCCGCGGCCATCACCGCAGCGGAGGCCCCGCCGCCGATGTCCAAGAAGTTGGCGGGTTTGACTCCCCCGTGCCGCTGCCCGGCCCCGGCTACGACGTCGAGGGTGCTCATCACCAGGCCGGCACCGTTGCCGATGATCCCGACCTCACCATCGAGCTTGACGTAGTTCAGTCCCGCGTCCTTGGCCTTGGCTTCCAGCGGGTCCGCGCTGGCGGCATCCTCCAGCGCCTCATGATCGGGGTGCCGGACGTCGGCGTTGGCGTCGAGCGTGACTTTGCCGTCCAGGGCGATGATCTCGCCAGCGCTGGTCTGCACCAGCGGGTTGACCTCCACCAGCGTGGCGTCTTCACCCTGGTAGACCGCACCCAGCTTCACCAGCACCGGCGCGACCTTGGCGGCGGTCACCTCATCGAATCCGGCGGCGGCCGCGATCTGCGCCGCTGTGGCGGCGTCCAAGCCGGTGTTGGGATCGACCGCAATCCGTGCCAAAGCCTCGGGGCGTTCGACGGCGAGTTGTTCGATCTCCACGCCACCTTCCCGGCTGCACATGGCCAGGTAGCGGCGCTCAGCCCGGTCCAGCAGCAGCGAGAAGTAATACTCCTGCGCGATATCGGCACCTTCGGCGATCATGACCCGGTGCACGGTGTGGCCTTTGATATCCATGCCCAGGATGGCTCGGGCATGCTCGGCGGCCTCGTCGGCGGAGCGGGCGATCTTAACGCCGCCGGCCTTGCCACGGCCGCCGGTCTTGACTTGAGCCTTCACCACGACCACCCCGCCGTCGGCGGGTAGCAACTCGCGGGCGGCATCCGCAGCCGCTTCCGGCGTAGTGGCCACGATGCCACGAAGCACGGGGACCCCATGCTTGTCGAATACATCGCGCGCTTGGTACTCGAACAGGTCCACCAGTCATGCCTCCGTCGTCACTTCGGTGCGTAAGTCACGGCGACCTTACCGCGCTGAGCACTACCCCATGTGCCGCTCCAACGGCGCACCACCGGTGGTGCTGGCCTGCGCTAGAGCTTGGTGACGGGCGAATAGCGCAGCAGCAACCGCTTGGCGCCCGCTTGCCCGAAATCGATCTTGGCGACCGCATTGGCGCCACTGCTCTCGATCGCCACGACCTTGCCCATGCCGTAGGCGTCGTGGGTCACCCGATCGCCCACCGCCAGGTCAGGTACGTCGGCTCGGGGGGTCGCCGAACCGAACTTCGGCCCATCGGCGGCGGGCTGCACCCGGCGCTGGTCGCGCCGTTGCAGCACCCGGGCGGACCTGGGTCCGGTTCCTCCGCGCGCACCGGCATATGAACCACTGCGGTAGCGCTGCATAGACGATTCCCGGCGCTTCCAGTCGATCAGGTCATCGGGCACGTCGGCGATGAAGCGGGACTCGGGGAACTCGTTCGGGATACCGAATGCGGTGCGCACCGATGCCCGGGAGACGTACAACCGATTGCGGGCGCGCGTCAACGCCACGTAGGCGAGGCGTCGTTCCTCAGCCAGCTCGTCCGGATCGGCCAGGCTGCGCTGGTGTGGGAAGGTCCCGTCCTCCAACCCGGTCACGAAGACGGCGGGGAACTCCAATCCCTTGGCGGTGTGCACCGTCATCAGCGTGATGACCCCCTGCTCGCCCTCCGGGATCTGGTCCGCATCGGCCACCAGGGCTACCCGCTCCAGGAAATCCCCCAAGTCACCGTCCGGGTCGGACTCGGCGAACTCCACGGCCACTGCATGAAGTTCCGCGAGGTTCTCCACCCGGGTGGCATCCTGCGGGTCATCGCTGGCACGCAAACCGCGCAGGTAGCCCGATTCCTCCAGCACGCTGTCCAGCAGTTCCGCTGGGCTGGCACCGTCCTGCGCTGCTGCGCGCAACTGCCGCAGCATGCCGTCGAATTCCTTGATCGTGGTGACCGCCCGCGTAGCCAGCCCGACAATGTCCTCGGCCGCGGTGATCGCCGCCCCGAAACTGATCTGCTCGCGTTCGGCGTGCGCCGCGATCATGGCTTCACTGCGATCCCCGAGGCCCCGCTTGGGGACATTGAGTATCCGGCGGACGCTGACCGCGTCGTCCGGGTTGACAATCGCGCGCAGGTAGGCGATCGCATCCTTGATCTCGCGGCGTTCATAGAAGCGCGTGCCGCCGACCACCTTGTACGGCAGGCCTGCCCGGACCAGGACCTCTTCCAGGGCTCGCGACTGGGCATTGGTGCGGTAGAAGATCGCCACGTCTGCGGGTTTGATGCCATCGGAGGTGCCGAGCCGGGCGACCTCGGTCGCGATGAACCGGGCCTCCTCATGCTCGTTATCCGCGACGTAGCCGACGATCTGCGGGCCGTCGCCGGAGTCGGTCCACAGGTTCTTTCGCTTGCGTCCAGGATTGCGGGCGATCACCGCATTGGCCGCCGAGAGGATGGTCTGGGTGGAGCGGTAGTTCTGTTCCAGCAGGATCGTGGCGGCATCGGGGTAGTCGGTTTCGAACTCGATGATGTTGCGGATGGTCGCGCCCCGGAAGGCGTAGATCGACTGATCGGCGTCACCGACCACTGTCAGCTGCGCCGGTTCCACACCCTCGGTCGCCGATCCGCCGTCGGGGCGCATCCCGACCAGTTCTCGCACGAGCACGTATTGGGCGTGATTGGTGTCCTGGTATTCATCGACCAGGACGTGCCGGAACCGGCGCCGATACTGCTGCGCCACCTCCGGGAAAGCTTGCAACATGTGCACGGTGGTCATGATCAGATCGTCGAAATCGAGCGCGTGCGCCTGCACCAACCGTTGCTGGTACCGCTTGTAGGCAGCGGCGAGGTTCTGCTCCTGCGGGTTTTCACCGGCGGTCGCGGCAAAGGCATCCGGATCGACCAGTTCGTTCTTGAGGTCGCTGACCCGGTGGCTGAAGGCCTTGGGCGGGAACCGCTTGGGATCCAAGTCCAGTTCCTTGCAGACCAAGGTCATCAATCGCTGGGAGTCAGCGGCGTCGTAGATGGAGAAACCGGATCGCAAGCCGATGGTCTTGGCTTCTCGCCGGAGTATCCGCACGCAGGCCGAGTGAAACGTGGAGACCCACATGTGCCGGGCGCGCGGACCTACCAGATCCTCGACCCGCTCGCGCATCTCGGCGGCGGCCTTGTTGGTGAAAGTGATCGCCAGGATCTGCCCGGGCCTGGACCGGCCGGTAGCCAGCAGGTAGGCGATCCGGTGGGTCAGCACCCGGGTCTTGCCGGAACCGGCGCCCGCAATGATCAACAGCTGCCCGCCGGCGTGGGTGACGGCCTGCCGTTGCGGCGGGTTCAGCCCGTCCAGCAGCGCCTGCGCGACCAGTGGCCCGGTGCCGTCGGAGGCATCGTCGGAATCGGTCTCGCGTGGAGCCACCACACGGGGCAACGCCGATTCGGCGTCGTCGGCACGGACGCCGGGCTCCATGCCCGGCAGCGGGAGATCGCTGAACAGTGAGGTCATTGCAGCAAGAGCCTACGGGCTGGCACCGACGTCCGTCACCGGTGGTGCTAAACCCCGCTGTTGCACCCCCGGGCTGGGGCCGCGACGGCCGCTATCGCCACAGAACGGCGACGCCGATATTGACCAAGGTCAGCCCAGCGATCGCGAGCAGGTAGGCGCGGGTCACGGTTTCCTGCTTGCGACCACGCCAGATCAAGAACGTCAGCGCCAGGGCGATCAGGAGTTTGACGCCGATCTTGATGTGGTTGACGTCGGCGTCACCCATCTCGGCCAGGCCCACCATCAGCAGGCCGGTGACCAGGGCGGTCAGCACGCCGTGCCAGGTTCCAGCGGCCAGCCGCGGTGCTTGCAGGTTCGTCAGGACGCCACCGAGCACGATGGCCCATCCGATCAGATGCAGAACCAGCAGCAGGCCGAACGCGACATTCATGTTCTGACACTACGTCACGACGGGAACGTTTTTCCGTCACGGAGGTCACAGTATGCGGTAGGTCACAGACGCGCCCGGGTATAGAGTTCGCCGGCCTGCCGGACGACCTCATCCCACCCGAACGCGGGCGGGTGCTCGGCACTATGACGCCGTAGCCGGGACAGCGTGTGCGGTTCTCGTGCCAGCCGCACCAGCGCCTCGGTGAGTCCGGCATCGGTGGAGGTGAGATACCCGTCGACGTCATCGGTGATGAAGTCGGCCATACCGGTACCTTCACGGCCGACGACCACCAGAGCGGCAGCTCGAGCCTCCAGTGCAGCGATGCCGAACGCCTCCAGCGTGGCGGGTGCGGCGAACACGTCCTGGTCCCGGTACAGGGTCGGCAACACCGGGCGCGGTACCGGACCGGTCAACGCAACGACGTCACCCAGGCCACGCCGGCTCACCTGCGCCTTCAGCCGCTCCCGTTCCGCCCCGCCTCCGACCAGGGTCAGTCGCAGCCGGGGCGAGCCTGCCTCCATACCCAGTTGCCGATGCGCCTGCTGGACCGACTCAATGAGCGGACGTGCGCGCTTGCGGGCGGCCAGGCGTTGAGTGGCGATCACCCGCAGCGGGCCGGCCCGGCGCGGTACCGGCCTGTCGGCGGCGGCCAGCCACGGCTGCAGGTCCAGCCCATTGGGAAGCACGTGCACGTCGGTCCGGCCTAGGGCCGCCGCGACCCGTTCGGCAGCCACGGAACTGACCGCACTGGCAACGAAGTCGGCCCGATCCCAGCCGGTGAACCGGGCACCTATCCTCATCAGCGACTCCGCGCCATCGAGCATGGAGTGCCAGGTCACCACCAGGGGCAGCCCGAGCGAACGCGCCGCCTGAGCGCCGTCCCAGGCGAATGGCGCCACCATCCCGGCATGCACATGCACCACGTCCGGCGCCAGCTTGGTCAACGCCCGCCGGATCAGCCAGTACCCCCGGGGATGGATCGGGATCCCGAAGGTCACCGGGGTGGCCATCCGGTGCACCCGGACGGCGGGCAGATCGGTGGTACTGGCGCGATACCGGCTCGGGTTGCCTTGCTCGGCCGCCGTGGCGGTCAGGACGTGGACTGCACTACCGCGCAGCGATTGCTGGGCCGCCAGATCGTGCACCTGGTTCTCGATGCCGCCCACCCGCGGCGGGTAGCAGTCCGAGACATGCACGATCCGCATCCCGGCTACTCCCACTCGATGGTGCCGGGCGGCTTGCTGGTGACATCCAGCGTGACCCGGTTGACCTCGGGGACCTCGTTGGTGATGCGGGTGGATATCCGGGCCAGCACGTCGTAGGGCAGCCTGGTCCAGTCCGCCGTCATGGCGTCCTCACTGGAGACCGGCCGCAACACGATCGGGTGCCCGTAGGTGCGACCATCACCCTGCACGCCCACCGAGCGGACGTCTGCCAGCAGCACCACCGGGCACTGCCAGATCTGCCGGTCCAGGCCGGCCGCGGTCAACTCGGCGCGGGCGATCGCGTCCGCCGCACGCAGTGTCTGCAGCCGGTCCTCGGTGACTTCACCGATGATCCGGATGCCCAATCCCGGGCCTGGGAACGGCTGACGCCAAACGATCGCCTCCGGCACGCCCAGTTCCAACCCCACCGCACGCACCTCGTCCTTGAACAGGGTACGGAGGGGTTCGACCAGATCGAACTGGAGGTCATCGGGTAGGCCACCCACGTTGTGGTGGGATTTGATATTGGCCGCGCCCTCACCGCCACCGGATTCGACCACATCCGGGTAGAGGGTTCCCTGTACCAGGAACCGCACCTCTTGCGCGGGCCCGTCCGCCTCGTCATGAGCATCGGCGACCACTTCGCGAGCCGCCTGCTCGAACACTCGAATGAACTCCCGGCCGATGATCTTGCGCTTGGTCTCGGGATCGGTGACGCCCGCGAGCGCACCCAGGAACCGCTCCCGCGCGTCAACGACCTTGAGCTTGACGCCGGTGGAGGCGACGAAGTCGACTTCAACCTGTTCGGCCTCACCATCGCGCAGCAGCCCATGATCAACGAACACGCAGGTGAGTTGGTCCCCCACCGCATGCTGCACCAGCGCGGCCGCGACGGAGGAGTCGACACCGCCAGACAGGCCGCAGATCACCCGGGCATCGCCAACCTGAGCGCGGATCGCAGCAACCTGGTCGGTGATCACGTTGTCCGGCGTCCATGCCGGCGTCAGCCCTGCGCCCGAGTACAGGAAGTTCTGCAACGCATCCTGGCCCAGAGCGGTGTGCTTGACCTCCGGGTGCCACTGCATCCCGAACAATCGGCGATCGGCGTCCTCGAACGCGGCTACCGGAGCCCCCGGTGAGGTGGCCAGCACCTGGAACCCTTCGGGTGCACGGTGCACGGCATCCCCGTGGGACATCCACGTGGTCTGCTGTCCGGGCGAGTTCGCGAGCAGGGTTCCGGCCTCGGTGATCTGGACGTCTGTGCCGCCGTACTCGCGGGTGCCGGTCTTCGCGACCACGCCGCCGAGCGCGCTGGCCATCGCCTGGAATCCGTAGCAGATGCCCAGGACCGGCACACCCGCATGGAAGATCTCGGGGTCGACGGTTGGCGCGCCGGCTTCGTACACCGACGATGGCCCGCCCGAGAGGATGATCGCGGCCGGGCGCTTGGCCAGCATGTCCGGCACGCTCATGCTGTGCGGGACGATCTCGGAGTAGACCTGGGCTTCCCGTACTCGCCGGGCGATCAGCTGGGCGTACTGGGCGCCGAAATCGACAACGAGGACCGGGCGGGGATCATGGCTCACGCGGACAGGATAGGGCCGTGGGCAACGGCTAGGCCGACGGGTACCGCTCGGCGAACCAGGCGCGGGCCCTGGCTTCCATCACGAACGAGAGCACCGGAACCACACCGCCGGCGATCAGCACCACGATCTTCCCGAACGACCACCGCATCCGGGACCACAGATCGAACACCGTCAGGGCGTAGACGACGTAGATCCAGCCGTGCACGATCGCGATCCAGGCCCCCAGCACCGGGCGTGGACCTTCGGCATCGACTCCGCGCAACTGCAGCAGGTACTTCAACACCATCTCCACGCACAACAGCAGCAGCATGCCGCCGGTGACGAACGCCATCACGCGGTAGCGAGCAAACGCGGAACGGGCTCGACTGGCCTGCTGTCCGGTATCTGTGCCTGCGGTCTCAGACTGGCTCATGCCTCCATTGTGGCCGCTGCCGCGTGTCGTCTAGACCACGAACTCCCCGTCGAGGAACTCGGGTTGATCCTGCACCGTCTGCTCCCAGCTGAGGAAGTCCTCGGTGGCATTGACGAAGGTCGCGGCGATCCAGGTGAGGGCCACCGCGTCATCGACCAGTCCGAACAGCGCCAGGAAAGCCTCGGGCACCAGGTCCACGGGTGCCACGACATACAGCACCGCGAGACCCAGAAGGACCAGGGTGCTGCGCGCGGTTCCGCTGTACTCACCCCGCCAGCTGGCACCGACCAGCCGCGGCAGCGCGCCGAGCCGGGTCAGCAGGCTGGCCGAACCGGGCCGACGGGCGATCCTGACCGCATCGAACAGCGGGCGCAGCATGCCTCGCTTGGTGGTGGTCATGTGGGTTTCCTCCTTCGCGGGCCCCGACGGCCTCGCGCTATCGCTCCAACACCGCCCCAGCCCCACCTATTCCGCAGGACATGGCGAGGACTTTCATGCCACCAGAAGAAGTAGCCGCGATCGACCACGGTGCCGCAATGGCTGGACCGCGTACACCACGCGGCCACGCCAGCCAGCGCAATCCCCGCTGTATGGCAACCGGTTTCGCTCACGAACCGCTAGAACTGCCGGTGTTTTGGGTCAATAGCACGATAGCCATCCAATAGCCCGGTCGTCCTACCCGGTCCCCATTCGCCGTCACCATCGTATTGGCAGCATTCATTGTGGTCCGAAATCTGACATACAGTGTCGGAGGGACCGGATTTCACTGAGCCAAGGAGACGAATAAATGAGACGTTGGATCGGCCGCTGGATCATGGTGGTGGCGTTGCTGCACATCGCATTGGGGTTCGTGATGTTCACCGAACCCTGGATCGAGTTGACGCAGGCTGGTTTCGTCGATGCCGCCGCCGCCTCACCGATGCGTGGCAAGGCCGTGTGGTACGGGCTGTTCGGCGTGCTGTTGTTCGTGCTTGGCGCTTCGATCGACGCGCTAGAGCGCGCCCGGCAAGCGCTGCCCGCCACCGCGACCATCGGGCTGCTGGTGCTGGTGTTGTTGGGCATCGTGCTGATGCCACTTTCAGGTTTTTGGCTGGTAGTGCCACCGGCGGGAGTAGCGCTCGTCACACGTTTCCGAAAAGCAGCCAAGCCCGAAAATGTTAGCCTGCGCAAGGTTGAAATCAGCTCCGAAGGTGGCGAATAGATAAAATCACCGAGTCTGGCGGCCCGTTTGCAACATAGTGGCCGGTTCGCAACATTCGGCACGCACGTTGGCTGAGATCAGACAGGTACTGATGCAGTATAGGTGCTAGGGAAATTGTTTGCCCATTTAGCCGCTTCGCCGTCGAGATCGATGACTGCCAGTTCCATGACGTGGCAGATATTTCGCGTCAGATCAGCCTAAGCAACCGTTTTCGCCGCCGTCTCGCGGCGGCCGCGGGCCTCATCGCGGACCATCCGCCACCACAACAACAGCGCGAACCCGCCGAACACGAACCACTCGGCGGCATAGGCGATGTTTCTCAGGTTCAGGCCAGCGCTGGGCAAGACCGGCGGCGGCATACCCAGGATCTCCTCCCCATCGGGAGCTCCCTGGTGCGGCTGCGCCGAGATCAGCAGCAGTTGGCCGGAGTAGATCGGCGCTCCCCAGGCGTTGACCAACGCCGCGGCGCTGACCGCCTCGATCTCGTCGCCGGACGGTGGGCCGGTCTCGGCGGGCTCGGTACCGGCAAGGTAACCCATCACCGAGACGGTCCCCCGGGGCAGGTCCAGGTACTCCGGTGACTGCTGCGCCACCCAACCTCGCACTACGGGCATCAGGGCACCGGTGCTGTCCTCCCGGAAGGCGGTCAGCAGCAGATACCCGGGCTGGCCGTCGAGTTCCCGGCCGGGCACCCAGTAGGACAGCTCCGGCTCCCAGGAGCCGACCAGTTCCACCCGCGAACCGACCATCGACTGTGTGAAGGATGTCTGCGGCTCAACCACCTGTGCGATCGGGACCGAGTCCGCCTGCTCTCTGGCTGCCTGCTCGATGGCGGCCTGCTGCTCGGCCCGGCCAATCGCCCGATC
>JBKDZO010000017.1:0-24295 GCA_047971285.1 Beutenbergiaceae bacterium
TGATACGTAAGTATCAATCCACAGCTTCGGTGATATGTTTAGCCCCGGTACATTTTCGGCGCAGGGTCCCTCGACTAGTGAGCTCTTACGCACTCTTTAAATGGTGGCTGCTTCTGAGCCAACATCCTCGTTGTCTGTGCAACCCCACATCCTGTTCCACTTAACATATACGTTGGGACCTTAGCTGGTGATCTGGGCTGTTTCCCTTTCGACTACGGACCTTATCACTCGCAGTCTGACTCCAACTGATAAGTATTTCGCATTCGGAGTTTGACTGAATTCGTTAACCCGTTGGGGGCCCCAAGTCCAATCAGTGCTCTACCTCCAATCCTCTCACTCGAGAGGCTAGCCCTAAAGCTATTTCGGGGAGAACCAGCTATGTCCAGGTTCGATTGGAATTTCTCCGCTACCCACACCTCATCCCCGCACTTTTCAACGTGCGTGGGTTCGGACCTCCATTCAGTGTTACCTGAACTTCATCCTGGACATGGGTAGATCACCTGGTTTCGGGTCTACGACTACGTACTTAAGCGCCCTATTCAGACTCGCTTTCGCTGCGGCTCCGTCTTATCAACTTAACCTTGCACGTAACCGTAACTCGCCGGTTCATTCTACAAAAGGCACGCCATCACCCTTTAACGGGCTCTGACTATTTGTAGGCACACGGTTTCAGGTTCTATTTCACTCCCCTTCCGGGGTGCTTTTCACCTTTCCCTCACGGTACTTCTGCACTATCGGTCATCTGTTCGTATTTAGCCTTGGAGGGTGGTCCCCCCAGATTCAGACAGGATTTCTCGTGTCCCATCCTACTCAGGATACGGCTCGCTACATTAAAGGTCCCTACAGGCCTGTCACCTGCTGTGGAGGGGCTTTCCATCCCGCTTCAGTTCCTCGCTTGTATGCTAAATGCCGTCCTACAACCCCGCTTGCGCGGTT
Source organism: Beutenbergiaceae bacterium (assembly GCA_047971285.1). Taxonomy (GTDB): domain Bacteria; phylum Actinomycetota; class Actinomycetes; order Actinomycetales; family Beutenbergiaceae; genus Pseudactinotalea. The sequence goes on from JBKDZO010000017.1 coordinate 937, forward strand.
TGGGCTCTACCCCGTTCGCTCGCCACTACTCAGGGTATCACGTTTGTTTTCTTTTCCTCTGGTTACTTAGATGTTTCAGTTCACCAGGTTGGCTTCTGCTGGCCTATGTGTTCAGCCAGAAGATTTCCAGGTCGCCCTGGAAGGGTTGTCCCATTCGGAGTCCCGGCAGTCAATGGATATGTGCTCCTCGTACCGGATTTTCGCAGCTTGTCGCGTCCTTCTTCGCCGACAGATGCCTAGGCATCCCCCGTGTGCATTCTATAGCTTAATTCCAAATTTCCAACGATTCACTCTACGATAGCCGCATGAGCAGCTCGAAGTCCCACTTTTGTGGTCCTAACTTTCGCTAGGATGCTCTTCGATCACTCTTTTGCTTATGCTACTTATTGTTGTTCTTGTATTTTTTATCTCTGGAATTCGTTTCCACATTGTCAATCAACGCCTCGGCCGCTTGGACCTAGGGTCAGAAAAATCTGGAGATGTGCTTCAAGTGAAAGCCTGCGTGCTTGGTGTAGGCCATTGGCCTATTGATTTACTCCTTAAAGGAGGTAATCCAGCCGCACCTTCCGGTACGGCTACCTTGTTACGACTTCAGCCCAATCGCTAACCCCACCTTCGGCAGCTCCGTCCCGAGGGTTCGGCCACTGACTTCGGGTGTTGCCAACTTTCGTGCTGTGACGGGCGGTGTGTACAAGGCCCGGGAACGTATTCACCCCGGCGTTGCTGATCCGGGATTACTAGCGACTCCAGCTTCATGAAGTCGAGTTGCAGACTTCAATCCGAACTGAGACCGGCTTTCTGGGATTCGCTCAACCTCGCGGTCTCGCAGCCCTTTGTACCGGCCATTGTAGCATGTTTGCAGCCCTAGGCATAAGGGGCATGATGACTTGACGTCATCCCCACCTTCCTCCGAGTTGACCCCGGCAGTCTCCTATGAGTCCCCACCATAACGTGCTGGCAACATAGAACAAGGGTTGCGCTCGTTGCGGGACTTAACCCAACATCTCACGACACGAGCTGACGACAACCATGCACCACCTGTATATCCGCCCAAAAGGCACTACTATCTCTAATAGCTTCGAATATATGTCAAGCCTTGGTAAGGTTCTTCGCGTTGCATCGAATTAATCCGCATGCTCCGCCGCTTGTGCGGGCCCCCGTCAATTCCTTTGAGTTTTAGCCTTGCGGCCGTACTCCCCAGGCGGGGAACTTAATGCGTTAGCTACGTCACGGAATCCGTGGAATGGACCCCACAACTAGTTCCCAACGTTTACGGGGTGGACTACCAGGGTATCTAAGCCTGTTTGCTCCCCACCCTTTCGCTCCTCAGCGTCAGTTACGGCCCAGAGATCTGCCTTCGCCATCGGTGTTCCTCCTGATATCTGCGCATTCCACCGCTACACCAGGAATTCCAATCTCCCCTACCGCACTCTAGTCTGCCCGTACCCACTGCAGGCCCGAGGTTGAGCCTCGGGTTTTCACAGCAGACGCGACAGACCGCCTACGAGCTCTTTACGCCCAATAATTCCGGATAACGCTTGCGCCCTACGTATTACCGCGGCTGCTGGCACGTAGTTAGCCGGCGCTTTTTCTGCAGGTACCGTCACCCGAAGGCTTCTTCCCTGCTAAAAGAGGTTTACAACCCGAAGGCCGTCGTCCCTCACGCGTCGTTGCTGAATCAGGCTTGCGCCCAATGTGCAATATTCCCCACTGCTGCCTCCCGTAGGAGTCTGGGCCGTGTCTCAGTCCCAGTGTGGCCGGTCACCCTCTCAGGCCGGCTACCCGTCGACGCCTTGGTGAGCCGTTACCTCACCAACAAGCTGATAGGCCGCGAGCCCATCCCGGACCGAAGTTCTTTCCAGCTGCTGAAGATGCCTTCGCAGCTCGTATCCAGTATTAGACGCCGTTTCCAGCGCTTATCCCAGAGTCCGGGGCAGGTTGCTCACGTGTTACTCACCCGTTCGCCACTGATCCAGCAGAGCAAGCTCCGCTTTCACCGTTCGACTTGCATGTGTTAAGCACGCCGCCAGCGTTCATCCTGAGCCAGGATCAAACTCTCCGTAAAGAAATTTTGCTGCGATCGCCCGGAATAGGGGCGAAGCAGCGAGTTTGATCTGACCAAAGTGGATGTCATTGCTGACTTATCCGTTGCCGACCCGAAGGTCGGACTTTGATCCAAAGGAATCTCATCCAGCCGAAGCTGGAACGAGGTTATTTGGCATTTGACAAGTGCACGCTGTTGAGTTCTCAAGGATCGGATGCTCCTGCTGCGCAGCCTCTCGGCCTTGCCCGCAGGGCAACTTCACAAGTTTATCTACCCTGTTCCGTCTGTCAAATCGACGCGCCGAGATCTTCAGATCCCTTGACGCGGCGATGACCGCGGTCCACGAGGGTGGAAACCCCATCCTAGACGCTGACGCCCTGTTCTCTCAAGTGAGAGGTTTGGGAGGAGGTGGTTCTCCGCTTGAGGGGGGTGAGACTCTCGGCCTCTCCGCTTCCCTGTGGGGCGAACGGGTAATAATTTACGGGGCCGCGAATGGTTGGGCAAATCGTGCCTGCATCCCGGGCGTGTCGCGCGCTGTACACCCCGTTCTGCCCCTGCGGGGAGCGGCGCATCGTCTCCCTCGTGACCGTGCCGCCGGGGCTGCTCCCGGCGAACACGCGCGGTCGTGTCGGTGACGGCACGCCGACTCGACGACGGCGATCAGCAGCGCGCCGGCGGCCAGCAGCACGACACCCCGGAGGAGCGCGATGATCAGCGCCGAACCGCCGAGGCGCCTGAACGTCAGCGCGTAGCCGCGGGCGTGCGCGGTGCGCGCCGACGGGCGCGCCGCCCGACCAGCTGGATGATCACGCACACCAGAAACGTCAGGGTCGCCCACACCGCGCACGCGCGCGGCAGCACGCGATACGCGAGATGCTCGGGGGCGAACCCGGCCGTGAACGGCCCGAAGACGGCCAGCCCCCAGAGCCAGGCGAACAGCAGGATCGCCGGCAGCGACACCCACCACACCCAGCGCACTGCGCCGGGAACCATACGTGGAACAGGGTGCGCGACGGGTGCCCGGCGCAGCCGGACGACGGCCCAGACGGCGAGGATGGCGAGCCCGACCACTCCCGAGCCGTGCTGCAGCCACTTGTAGGCGGGCAACGGCCCCCAGAGCACGTCAAGGGCGGCGATCCCCGCGCGGCCCTCGTGCGTGAACAGGTCCCACACGATGTGCGACATGACGCCCAGGGCCAGGGAGAGCACCAGCAGCAGGGCACCGGAGAAAGAGGGATGCCGCCGCCCCCGCCGCGCGAAGGTCCCGGCGGCCGCTGTCGCCGCGCCCCCGTCCCATTCAGGAGGCAGCCGGCGCGCGAGCCACTGCGGAGCCAGCTCGCGCGCCGCGGGGCGCAGCCCGCAGCGCCACACCAGCCGCAGCACCAGGGCCAGCACGATCGTCGCCGGCAGCCACACGAAGCTGTGCGAACGCAGGTACCCGAAAGGGCTGCCGGGGAGGAACAGCGGCAGATCGGGCGACATGGCGCCCACCGCGATCGCCGCGGGCACGAGCGGTGTGCGCAGGAACGGAAGCGCGACGACCGCGTGGCTCGGCGTGAACGGCATCCCTCGTCCGGTCTGCAGTGAGGGTCAGGCGACGAAGACGCCGGCGAGGGTCTTCTTGCCGCGCCGCAGCACCGAGACCTCCCCCGGCAGGGCGCCGGTGACGACCGCGTCCTCATCGTCGACGCGTGCGCCGTCGAGCGAGACTCCGCCCTGGCCGATGGCGCGGCGCGCCTCGCCGAGGCTCGAGACCAGGCCCGTGTCGACGAGCGCCTGCACGACCGTCGTGCCCGCGGCGACCCGGGCGTTCGGCAGCTCGTCGAGCGCGGCGCGCAGCGTGGCGGCATCGAGGGATGCGAGATCGCCCTTGCCGAAGAGCGCATCGGACGCGGCGATCGCCTTGGCCGTGGCATCCGCCCCGTGCACCACCGTGTTCACCTCGATCGCCAGCCGCTTCTGCGCGGCCCGGCGGAACGGCTCGGCCTCCACGAGCGTCGCGTACTCCTCGATCTCGGCGCGGGTGAGGAACGTGAACACCTTGAGTCGCTCGATCACGTCGGCGTCGTCGGTGTTCAGCCAGAACTGGTAGAACGCGTAGGGGCTCGTCATCTCGGCGTCGATCCAGATGGCATTGCCTTCGCTCTTGCCGAACTTCGTGCCGTCACTGTTCGTGATGAGCGGGGTGCCGATCGCGTGGGCGGAGACCCCCTCGACGCGGTGGATCAGGTCGGTGCCGCTGGTGAGATTGCCCCACTGGTCGGAGCCGCCGGTTTGCAGCACACAGTCGTACTGGCGGTACAGCTCGAGGTAGTCCATGCCCTGCAGGATCTGGTAGCTGAACTCGGTGTAGCTGATGCCCGCCTCGGAGTTCAGCCGGGTGCTCACCGCATCCTTCTTGATCATCGTGCCGACGCGGTAGTGCTTGCCGACCTCGCGCAGGAAGTCGATCGCCGACAGCGGTGCGGTCCAGTCGAGGTTGTTGACGATGCGTGCGGCGTTGTCGCCCTCGAAGCTGAGGAAGGTCTCGACCTGCGACCGCAGGTAGCCGACCCACTCGACGACCGTCTCCTTCGTGTTCAGGGTGCGCTCGGCGGTCGGCCGCGGGTCACCGATGAGCCCGGTGGACCCGCCGACGAGGCCGAGTGGCTTGTGGCCCGCCAGCTGCAGCCGACGCAGCAGCAGCAGCTGCACGAGGTTGCCCAGATGCAGGCTCGGCGCCGTCGGGTCGAAGCCGCAGTAGTACGTGATCGGGTCACTCGAGAGCAGGGCGCGCAGCGCCTCCTGGTCGGTGGACACGTGCACCAGGCCACGCCACACGATCTCGTCCCACACGTTCTCGAACGCGGGGTCGTTGGCGGGCGCGAGGGCGCGCACAGCGGTTTCGGACACGCGCTTCAGGCTATCAGCGCGGATCGGATGCCTCGGGCCCGCGCTCCTGCGTGAGGCAGTGCCAGACTGGGGGCCATGCTGCTGCCCGCCCAGCCCCTTCTGGTCGCGATCCTCGCGATCTTCCTGTTCTTCGCCCTGTGCGGCGCCCTCGTGCTCATCGTCGTGTCACTGACCAGGCCCAGGACGCTGCCGCTGGCCGTGGCCGCGGGACTCGTGGTGGTCGCGCTCGTCGTGGTCGCACTGGCGCCGGTGAACATCCCGACACTGATGGGCCTGATCGTCGCGCTGCTCGGCATCGCGGTCGGTGTGGTCGGCGGCAACCCGGTGACCCGGCGCATCCTGGGGGTCGCGTCCGGCGGCCGCGTGCAGGAGACCTCCGACGGCGGCATCGTGCTGTCGAGCGCAGAAGACGCGGGCGAGGGGATCGAGAAGACCCGTACGCTCATGCGCGGCGGCACCGTGATCGGGTATCTGGAGCGGATCGCCGTCGTGCTGGCGATCATCGCAGGCTACCCCGAGGCCATCGCGATCGTCGTGGCTGTCAAGGGCATAGGCCGCTTTGCGGAGCTGGCCACGGCGGAGGCCCGGGAGAGGTTCATCGTCGGCACCCTCGCCAGCCTCGTGTGGGCCTGCGTGGTCGGCGCCCTCGTGCGCCTCGCCATCGTCTGAGTCAGGCCGTCAGCGCGCGGAAGGACGCGACGATGGCGTGCGCACCCGAGCCCGACAGCATCTGCGACACCGCGGACTGAGTGATGCCCTCTCCCGCGGCGAGCTCTCGCTGCGTCGCGCCCAGGCACCGCCCGAAGGCGAGCCGTCGCGCACGCTCGCCCAGCTGGGCGATGAGCCCGTCGCGAACGTAGGCGGCTGCGGCAGCAAGACGGACGGACTCCGCGACGGCGGGGGGCGCGTCATCGGGCGCGGCGATCGCCGTGCGCGCATCCGGCATGCTCCGGCGTGCGAACGCCTTGACGTCTTCGATCGCGGTTCGGGCGGCCCACCAGGCCGGGCCCTCCGAGAGTGCACCTCCGCGGGAGGGGATGTCGGCGATATCGCCGACACCGATCCCGAATCGGCAGTCCAGGCCCTCGGGCAGCGTGAGTCTCAGAAGCAGCGTCGCCGCCAGGGCTGCGGCAAGCCCGGGATAGATCCCCTGGAACTCGTCGCCGACGACGGGATGCAACGGGAACGGTGCACCGGGCAGCGCTGACGACACCCGGGCGAGTGCCGCCTCGACCTCCGCCTGCGCGAAGGCGCGGTCGGGCAGCTCTCGGGAGCCCACGATGTCTGCAATGACGACGGCCACCATGTCATGAGCATATCACTTATGTTGTCTAAAAAATAAGCAATTTACTGATTAATCTGCGAGTATCAGGTCACGGACAGGAGCCCGTGCACCGCATTCTGAGCCCGTGCGACGAGCTCGGCCCTCTGGCGCGCGACCTGACTGGGAGCAGTCCCCCCCACCCCGTCGCGGCTCGCAACCGATCCCTCGATCGTCAGCACCTCGCGCACCGCAGGTGTCAGCTGCGCCGACACCTCCGTCAGCAGCACGTCCGAGGCATCCGCCAGCTCGATCCCCTCCCGCTCGCACGCCCGCACGAGGGCGCCCGAGATCTCGTGCGCATCGCGGAACGGAACGCCCTGTCGCACGAGCCAGTCGGCGACGTCGGTCGCGAGCGAGAAGCCCTCGGGTGCGAGCGCCGCCATGCGAGCCGTGTCGAAGCGCATCGTCGCCACCATGCCGGCGAACGCGGGCAGCAGCAGCTCGAGGGTCGCGACGGAGTCGAACACCGGCTCCTTGTCCTCCTGCAGATCACGGTTGTAGGCGACCGGCAGACCCTTCAGGGTCGTGAGCAGCCCGGTGAGATTTCCCACGAGGCGCCCGGCCTTGCCTCGCGCGAGCTCGGCGATGTCAGGGTTCTTCTTCTGCGGCATGATGCTCGAGCCCGTCGAGTACCCGTCGTCGAGAGTCACAAACCCGAACTCCCGCGTGTTCCACAGGATGATGTCCTCGGCGAACCGCGACACGTCGATGCCGACCTGGGCGGTGACGAACGCGAACTCGGCGACGACGTCGCGCGCCGCGGTGCCGTCGAGCGAGTTCTCGGAGGGACGGCTCAGCCCCAGCCGCGCGGCGACCAGCACGGGGTCGAGACCCAGGCTCGACCCGGCCAGTGCTCCCCCGCCGTACGGGCTCACCCTGGCGCGCACCGACCAGTCACGCAGACGCTCGAGGTCGCGCACGAGCGGCCAGGCGTGCGCCTGCAGGTGGTGTGCGAGCAGGATCGGCTGCGCGTGCTGCAGGTGCGTGCGGCCCGGCATGATCGCCGTCGGGTGCGTCTCGGCCTGCGCGACGATCGTGTCGATCAGACGCAGGATGTCTCGGGCGACCACCGCGGCATGGTCGAGCAGGTACAGCCGGACGAGCGTGGCGATCTGGTCGTTGCGGCTGCGCCCGGCACGCAGGCGCCCCCCCAGTTCGGCGCCCGCGCGCTCGATCAGCCCCCGTTCGAGGGCGCCGTGCACGTCCTCGTCGCCCTCCGCGGCGGTGAACGCACCCGACGCGACGTCCGCGGCGAGCTCGTCGAGTGCGCGTTGCATCGCGGTCAGCTGGTCGGCATTCAGGTAGCCCGCCGCAGCGAGGGCCTCAGCGTGCGCCTTCGACCCCGCGATGTCATACGGCGCGAGCACCCAGTCGAAATGCGTCGACCGGCTCAGCGCCGCGAGCTCCGGTGCGGGTCCGCTCGCGAATCGGGCGCCCCACAGTGCGCCCTCGTTGGTGCCGTCGCCCTTCGCATCACTCACCGCTCCAGCCTAGCGGCGCGCCCCACGGCACCCGTGAGGCGTGCGAGGCCCCACTCGAGAGGACCGCGCCCTGCGCACACGGCCCACAGCGTGCACGCGACCAGGGTGCTCCACACCATCGGCCAGAACGGGTCCAGTGCGCGGAACCCCGACAGGTCGCCCGGGTCGCCCAGCACGACCGCCGCGACGATGGCCCAGACGACCAGCTGAGCCGTGTATGCGGTCAACGACATGGAACCCACCGCCCGCAACGGCACGACGACCCACCGCAGCACGGTGCGGCACACGAGCAGGCACAGTCCGAGCACGGCGAGTGCGAACCCGCCCGAGCCGACGACCTCGAGCAGCCCCGACGAGTGCGGCGCCGCCGTCCACACGGCCGCACCGTAGCCGCTGACCGGGCCAGGCCCGGCGGCGAGCCCATAGCCGATGACGGTCAGCACAGCCCCGGCGAGCACGAGCATCCCACCCACGCGCGCCGACCGCAGGTCGAGGCGACCGATGCCGAGCCCACACAGCACGAAGGCGATCCAGGTCGAGAACGGGTAATGCCAGCCGATCACGAGGGCGACCAGCTCTCCCGGCGCAGTGTGCCACAGCGGCAGGTCGTCCAGCAGCACCTGCACGAACGGCATCACGACCGCGAGCGCACCCGCGATCACGAACAGCGTGCGGGCGGGAAGCTGCAGGAACGGCAGCGCAAGCAGGAACAGGATGCCATAGGCCGGCAGGATGACGTACACAGGCACGCCCGTCGCGATCAGCACGATGCCCAGCGCCCAGATCACGGCGGCCCGCGCCATGAGGCGGGCTCGCACTGCGCGCAGTGCGAGCCCGCTGACCGGCCGACGTCCGCCCGTGACGAGGCCGATCGATACCCCCGCCAGCACGGCGAACAGGATCGACGAGCGTCCGCTCGCGACGTCCACCCACGTCGTCGGATCGGCGGCGTCGAAGGCCGGCAGTGCGACGAGGTGGGCGGCGAACATGCCCATGACCGCCAGCCCGCGAGCCAGATCGACACCGGTGAGCCGGTGCGGTCCGTCCAGATGCGCCCAGCGGCTGCCGAGCCAGCGGGTCAGTCCTGCTGCAGCAGCCACACGAGGAGTGCCTTCTGAGCGTGCAGCCGGTTCTCGGCCTCGTCCCACACCACGCTCTGCGGCCCATCGATCACCTCGGCGTCGACCTCGTAGCCGCGGTCGGCGGGAAGGCAGTGGATGAAGATCGCGTCGTCCTTGGCGAGGCTCATGAGCTCCCGCGAGACCTTGTACGGCGTGAGGTCGCGCAGGCGCTGCAGCTTCTCGTCCTCCTTGCCCATCGACACCCATGTGTCGGTGACGATGATGTCGGCACCCGCCGCCGCCTCGTTCGGATCGGTGTACAGCGTCACCGAGCCGCCCGTCTCCTGCGCGCGTCGATCGGCGTCGGCGATGACATCCTCGCGGGGGGCGTACTCGACCGGTGACGCGACCCGCACGTGCATCCCGGCGGTCACGCCCCCGAGCACGTACGACTGGCCCATGTTCGTGCGCCCGTCGCCGAAGAACGCGAGCGTGAGCCCGCGCAGCTCACCCTTGTGCTCCTGTATGGTCAGCAGGTCGGCGAGGATCTGGCAGGGGTGGAAGTCGTCGCTGAGCGCGTTGATCACCGGCACTCTGGTGCCGGCGGCCATCTCCTCCAGTCCGGCCTGCGCATAGGTGCGCCAGACGATAGCGGCGACCTGGCGCTCGAGCACGCGCGCGGTGTCGGCGGGGGTCTCCTTGCCGCCCAGCTGGCTGTTTGCGGTGGAGATGATCAGCGGCACGCCGCCCAGGTCGGCGATGCCGACGGCGAACGACACGCGCGTGCGCGTCGAGGACTTGTCGAAGATGACCGCGACCGTCTGCGGCCCGGCCAGGGCCTTGCTCTGCCAGCGATCCTTCTTCAGCGTCGCGGCCAGTGCGATGATCTCAGCCTGCTCGGCGGGTGTCAGGTCGTCGTCGCGCAGCAGGTGACGGGTCATGCCGGCTTCCCTTCGGTCTCGACGGTCCGCTCGGCGCTGCGCAGCGCGGCCGTGAACAGCTCGATGAACGCGGCGATCTCGTCATCGCCGATCGTGAGGGGCGGCGCGAGCCGGATCGTGGAGTCGTTGGCGGCGTTGACGATGAGACCATGGTCCTGCGCCGCGGCCGCGACGGCCTTCGCGACGGGATGCGTGAGCGCGACGCCGAGCAGCAGCCCTTCGCCACGCGTACCCGCCACCAGCGGAGCATCGATGCCCGCGATCGCCTCGCGCAGCTGCGCGCCGCGCAGCTGCGCGTTCTCGACGAGCCCGGCTCGTTCGATCTCGGCCAGCACCGCGTCGGCCACGGCCGTGCCCAGCGCGTTGCCGCCGAAGGTCGACCCGTGGGTGCCGGGGTAGAAGAGGTCGCTGGCCTCGCCGAAGGTGACGAGGGCGCCGATCGGGAACCCGCCGCCGATCCCCTTGGCCACGGTGATCGCGTCGGGCACGATCCCCGCGTGCTGGAAGGCGAACCACTCCCCCGTGCGGCCTGCACCGGTCTGGATCTCGTCGATGATCAGCAGCGTCCCGTGCCGGGCCGTGAGCTCGCGCGCCGCCTTGAGGAACCCGTCGGGCAGCGGCACGACCCCCGCCTCGCCCTTGATGGGCTCGACGAACAGCGCGGCGACCCGATCGTCCACGGCCGCCTCCAGCGCGGCGACCGTGGAGTCGATGAACTCGACCCCGGGCACCATCGGCAGGAAGGGCTCCTGCATCCAGTCCTTGCCGGTCAGCGCCAGGGTGCCCATCGTGCGACCGTGGAACGCGTCGCGCAGCGCGAGGACGCGCGGACGCGCGGCGCCGCCGTGTAGGCGTGCGAGCTTGAAGGCGGCCTCGTTTGCCTCGGCGCCGGAGTTGCCGAAGAACACGCGCCCGCGCTCGCCGGTGCCCGCGAGTCGCTTGAGTCGTGCGGCGAGAGCGAGCTGCGGCGGCGTGGCGAAGTAGTTCGACACGTGGGCGAGCTTCGCCGCCTGGGTCGAGACGGCGTCGACGAAGACAGGGTGTGCGTAGCCCAGAGAGTTCACGGCGATGCCCGCGAGGAAGTCGAGGTAGGGTCGGCCGTCGACGTCCCACAGGTAGGAGCCTTCGCCGCGATCGAACAGGGCGAGTCGCGGCCCGACGCTGCGTACGAGATCGCGGGTCGCGGCGTCCTGCCAGGCCGTTGCATCCGTCATTGTGAGACCACCTCGGTTCCGATTCCCTTCTGGGTGAAGATCTCCACGAGCACCGAGTGCGGCACACGCCCGTCGATGATCGCGGCGGTCTCGACGCCGCCGTCCACCGCGTCGAGGCATGCCCGCATCTTGGGGATCATGCCCGACTCGAGTCGCGGCAGCATCGCACGCAGCTCGGTGGAGGTGAGGTGAGAGACGAGGGAGTCGCGGTTGGGCCAGTTCGCGTACAGCCCGGGGACGTCGGTGAGGATCACGAGCTTGACGGCCTTCAGCGCCACCGCGAGCGCCGCGGCGGCGGCGTCGGCGTTGACGTTGAGCGTATGCCCGGGGTGATCGAGGTCGGGCGCGATGCTGGAGACGACCGGGATGCGGCCTGCCGAGACGTGATCGAGCACGGCCCGCGGGTCGACCTGCACGACGTCGCCGACCCGGCCCAGGTCGTGCGGGGTGCCGTCGACGACGACCTCGCGGCGGCGACCGCCGAAGAGCCCCGCATCCTCGCCGGACAGCCCCGTGGCCAGCGGACCGTGCGTGTTGATCTTGGTGACCAGCTGCGGGTTGACCTGCCCGGTCAGCACCATGCGCACGACCGAGATCGCTTCGGTGCTGGTCACGCGGTAGCCGCCCTTGAACTCGCTGGGGATGGAGAGCCTGTCGAGCATCGTGGAGATCTGCGGCCCCCCGCCGTGCACGACGACGGGTTTGACGCCGGCGTAGCGCAGGTAGGCGATGTCGGCAGCGAAGGCGTCCTGCAGCTCGTCGCTGACCATCGCGTTGCCGCCGTACTTGACCACGACGATCTGGTCGCGGAAGCGCCGCAGCCACGGCAGCGACTCGATCAGGGTCTCCGCCTTGACGGAGGCCTCCGCGGGGTCGGTGTCCTGCAGGTCGATCTCGGTCATGAGGCGTAGGCGCTGTTCTCGTGGACGTAGTCGTGGGTGAGGTCGTTGGTGTAGATGATCGCGGATGCCTCGCCCACCTTGAGATCGATCAGCACATGCGTCTGCGCCGGAGAGAGGTCGACCTCCTCGCGCGGCCGGTCGGGGCCGCCGTCCGAGCAGACGCGCACCCCGTTCATCTCGACGTCGACCGCGTAGGGGTCGAACCGCGCCGAGGTCGTGCCGATCGCTGCGAGCACGCGGCCCCAATTGGGGTCGTTGCCGAAGATCGCAGCCTTGAAGAGGTTGTTGCGGGCGACGGCGCGCCCGACCTCGACGGCGTCGTCCTCGGTGTCTGCGCGGATCACCTGGACGTCGATCGAGTGGCTGGCGCCCTCGGCGTCGGCCTGCAGTTTCACAGCGAGGTCGGTGCACACGTCGATGAGCGCGGACCGGAACGCGTCGGCGTCGGGGACGACGCCGCTCGCTCCGCTGACCATGAGGGTGACCTGGTCGTTCGTCGACATGCAGCCATCGGAGTCGAGCCGATCGAAGCTCACACGGGTCGCGGCGCGCAGGTGCGCGTCGGCCTGCTGAGCGGTCAGCACCGCGTCGGTCGTGATCACCACGAGCATCGTGGCAAGGCCCGGGGCCAGCATCCCTGCACCCTTCGCCATCGCGCCGATCTGCCAGCCGTCCCGGTGGCACGCGCTCGTCTTCGCGACGCTGTCCGTCGTCATGATGGCCTCGGCCGCGGCGGGCCCGCCCTGGTCCGAGAGCTGCGCGATCGCCCGCTCGGTGCCGTCGAGCACCTTGGCGCGGAACACCTCGTCGCCCGTGCCGATGAGCCCCGTCGAGCACACGAGCACGTCACCGGAACTCACGCCGAGCAGCTCAGCCGCCTTCTCGGCCGTGTGGTGCGTGGTCTGGAAACCGAATGCACCGGTGAAACAGTTGGCGCCGCCCGAGTTGAGCACGATCGCCTCGACGACGCCGTCCTCGATCGCCTGCTGCGACCACAGGATCGGGTTCGCCTTCGCGCGGTTGCCCGTGAAGACCGCCGCGCCGACCTTGAGCGGCCCGCGGTTGACGACGACGGCGATATCGGCACGGCCCGTCGACTTGAGCCCCGCAGCGACCCCGGCGGCCTCGAAGCCCCGCGGCGTGGTGACCCCGGGCCCGCCGCCTCCCTCGACCACGCTCATGGCGCCACTCCGTTCACGGTGAGTGCGCGACCCTCGGGGAGGCCCAGCGCGATGTTCATGGACTGGATCGCGGCGCCCGCCGTGCCCTTGGTGAGATTGTCGACCGCCGCGACGACGACGACGCGGTTCGCGGGGCGGTCGATCGCGAGCCCGAGCAGGCACGTGTTGGCGCCGAGCACATCGGCGGTGCGCGGGAACCGACCCTCGGGCAGCAGCTGCACGAAGGTCTCGTCGCCATAGGCAGCCGTCCACGCGTCGCGGATGTCGGCATCGGTGGCACCGGCGACGATGGGCGCCGTGGAGGTCGCCAGGATCCCGCGGGCCATCGGCACGAGGACGGGAGTGAAGGAGATGCGGATGCCCCCACTCCCCGAGCCTGTCGAGCTGCCGGCATTGACGAGCGCCTGCCGGATCTCCGGGATGTGCCGGTGCACGCCGCCGACGGCGTACGGGTTGGCGCTGCCCAGGATCTCGCTGCCGAGCAGGTTCGACCTGAGGCTCTTGCCTGCACCGGAAGGGCCGACGGCGAGCACGCTCACGATGTCGGACGGGTCGATGACGCCGGACGCCACGCCGGGGGCCAGGCTGAGGCTTACCGTCGACGCGTTGCAGCCGGGGGCGGCGATGCGCGAGGCGCCCACCAGACGCTGCCGCTGGGTGCCGCCGGCGACCGGCAGCTCGGGCACGCCGTAGACCCACGGCTCGTGGAAGCGGCCACCGTAGAAGCTGTCCCAGTCGGCGACCGACTCCAGCCGGTGATCCGCGCCCGCATCGATGACCAGCGGGGTATCGCCCAGTGCTTCGGTGTACTGACCGGACTGGCCGTGGGGAAGTGCCAGGAACACAACGTCGTGCCCTGCCAGCGTCTCGGGCGTCGTCTCACGCAGGGTGAGATGCGCGAGCGAGCGCAGCTGGGGCTGGTGGTCGACCAGCGGCTGGCCGGCGTTGGCGTGCGCGGTCACCGTGCGGATCTCGACGTCGGGATGCGACGCGAGCAAGCGCAGGATCTCGCCGCCCGCATAGCCGGATGCACCGGAGACGGCGACCGAATAGGTCATGCTTTCCACCTTATGGCCTGAACAGCGGCTCGATTGCGGCGAGGCGGGCGACGTCAGTCGCGCAGCTTCGCCCCGAAGCGCTCCTCGGCCACGGCGACCCCGGCGAGCTTCGCATCGGTCGCCTCGGCGGCCGTGAGCGTACGGTCGGACGACCGGAACAGCAGCGCGAAGGTCAGGCTCTTCGTGCCCTCCACGACCCCCGCACCGCGGTAGTCGTCGACCAGGCGCAGCGACTCGAGCAGATCGCCCGCCCCCGCTACGAGCGCCGCGCGCACGTCTGCGGCCGGGACTTCGGCACCGACGACGAGCGACACGTCCTGTGTCGCCGCGGGATAGCCCGACAGCGACGCGGCGACGACTCGCTCGCCGGCGAGCGAGAGCAGCAGGTCGAGATCGAGCTCGGCGACGATGACGCGACCGGGCAGATCGGATGCCTCGGCCACCGACGGCAGCAGCTCGCCCACGTACCCGACGACCTCCGCCGAGTCCGTCGACGCCCCGCCGACGGTCAGGATGCCGGTGCGCCCGGGGTGCAACGCGGCGCGCTCTCCCTGGCGCACGTCGATCGTCACGCCGGCCGCGGCGGCGATCGACCGCACGGCGTCCAGCGCGTCTGCCAGCTCGACCGGCAGCGCGGCCTGTCCCGGCTGCTTCGCGACGCGCGCACCGGTCATCAGAACGGCGACGTGGCGGCGCTGCGGCGGGATCGAGGCATCCAGCTCGGCGAGCGTGGCGGCATCGGGGCGCACCGCCAGGGGCGGTACGGCGTCGGTGCCGTAGCGGATGCCCGACTCGGGCAGGAACACCACACCGGTCTCGAAGATCGCGAGGTCTGTGAAGCCGCGCGAGAGGTTGCGGTGCGCCACCTGCAACAGCCCCGGGACGAGCGACCGGCGCAGGAACGACGCCTGCCCGTCGAGCGGGTTGGCCAGCTTGACGCTCGGCAACCGCTCCCCCGACGCCGACCCGAGCAGATCGTTCTGCTCGGTGGCGGTGAACGGGAACGACGGCGTCTCGACGTAACCGGCGGCGGCGAGCGCGTTCGACACCCGACGCCGGCCACGCTGATCGGGGGTCAGTCCACGACCCGAGGGCGGCACCGGCAGCACCGACGGGATGCGGTCGTACCCCTCGATGCGGGCGACCTCCTCGGCGAGCGTCCACTTGTCGGTGAGGTCGGGTCGCCACGTGGGCGGGCTCACGGCCCACTCGTCGTCACGCGCCGAGACTCGGCATCCGATCATCTCCAGCGCCGCGACGATCTCGTCGGGCGAGTAGTCGACGCCGATCAGCCCCGGCACGAACCCGAAGGGCAGCTCGATCACCGTGATCGAAGAGCTGGCCATGAGCGCGCCGCCCGCACGCGTGTCCGTGCCGCCCGCATACTCCGCCATGAGCTCAGCGACACGGGCCGCCGCCACGAACGGGATCGCCGGATCGATGCCGCGCTCGAACCGGCGGGATGCTTCGCTCGGCAGCTTGTGCCGGCGCGCACTGCGCGCGATCGAGACGGGGTCGAACGTCGCCGCCTCCACGAGCACGTTGCGGGTGGCATCCGTCATCTCCGTCGTGCCGCCGCCCATCACGCCGGCCAGCCCGATCGGGCCGGACTCGTCGGTGATCAGCAGGTCTTCGGCATGCAGCGTGCGCTCCTTGCCGTCGAGCGTCTCGAGCGTCTCGCCGGGACGGGCGCGCCGCACCGTGATGCCGCCTTGCAGACGGTCGAGGTCGTAGCCGTGGATCGGCTGGCCGAGTTCGAGCATGACGTAGTTCGTGATGTCGATGAGGATGCCGAGCGGACGGATGCCGGCCAGTGCCAGCCGGGCCACCATGAACGGCGGGGTGGGCTTGGTGGGGTCGACGTCTCGTACGATGCGCGCCACGAACTCCGAGGCCCCGGCCCTGCCGCGGATCGGTGCGTCGTCGACGACCTGCACGGCGAACGCACCCTCGTCGGTGAGGTTGACCTCGCCCCACGCCTTGCCGCCCGGGTCGCGGAACGCGGCACCGGTGGCGTGCGCGTACTCGCGCGCCACGCCCCGCAACGACAGTGCGTAGCCGCGGTCGGGCGTGACGTTGATCTCGATGGCGACATCGTCGAGGCCGAGCAGCGAGATGGCATCGGTGCCCACGGGTGCATCGATGCCGAGCGCGACCAGGCGCAGGATGCCATCGTGCTCGTCGCCGAGGCCGAGCTCCTTCGCCGACGCGATCATGCCGTCGGAGACATGCCCGTACGTCTTGCGGGCCGCGATCGGGAACGGGCCGGGCAGCACGGCGCCGGGAAGGGTGACCACGACCTTGTCGCCGGCGAAGAAGTTGTGTGCACCGCACACGATTCCGCGCACACCGCCGTGCGCTTCGCTGACGTCGACCTGGCACCAGCGGATGGTCTTGCCGTTGGACTGCGGCTCGTCGACGAACTCGAGCACCTCGCCCACGACGATCGGGCCCCGCAGCTCGAAGCGGTGCACGTCCTCCTCTTCGAAACCGACCGACACGAGCGCCGCGAGGACGTCGTCAGGCGTCGCCTCGGCGGGGACGTCGACGTACTCACGCAACCAGGAGAGCGGGACGCGCATCAGACCACCATCCCGAACTGCTCGCTGAAGCGCACGTCGCCTTCGGCCATGTCGCGCATGTCCTGCACGTCCGACCGGAACATGAGCGTGCGCTCGATGCCCATGCCGAACGCGAAGCCCGAGTACTCCTCGGGGTCGATCCCCGCCGCCCGTAGCACGTTGGGGTTGACCATGCCGCAGCCGCCCCACTCGATCCAGCGCGCGCCCCCCTTGAAGGTGGGATGCCACAGGTCGAGCTCGGCGCTCGGCTCGGTGAACGGAAAGTAGTTGGCGCGGAACCGCGTCTTCGCCTCGGGCCCGAACAGCACGCGCGCGACGTGGTCGAGCGTGCCGCGCAGGTGCGCCATCGTGATGCCCCTGTCGATGACCAGCCCCTCGACCTGGCTGAACACCGGCAGGTGCGTCGCGTCGAACTCGTCGGTGCGGTACACCCGTCCCGGGCAGACGACGTAGATGGGCAGGTCGTGCTCGAGCATCGACCGCATCTGCACGGGGCTCGTGTGCGTGCGCATGACGAGATGCCGGTCGACGGGATCGACGAAGAACGTGTCCTGCATCTGCCGGGCCGGATGGTCGACGTCGAAGTTCAACGCGTCGAAGTTGAACCACTCGTGCTCGAGCTCGGGGCCCTCGGCGATCTCCCACCCCATGCCGACGAAGATGTCGCCGATCTCCTCCTGCAGGAGGGTGAGCGGATGCCGCGCTCCGATGCGGGCGTGTGCGGCGAGCGCCGTGACATCCACGCGCTCTTCTTCGAGCCGCGCCGCGGTCTCGGCCGCCAGCACCTCGGCCTCGCGGGCCGCCAACGCCTGCGTGACGCGACCGCGCGCTTGGCCGACCAGCTTGCCGAACTCGGCTTTGCGCTCGTTCGGTACCGTGCGCAGTTGGGCGTTGAGCTGCGCCAGGGGCGAGCCTTCCGCAGCGTGCGCCGCGCGGGCGGCTTTCAGCTCGGCGGTCGTCGATGCTGCGGTGATCGCCGCGAGTGCGGCGTCAACGGCCGCAGCGACGGCGTCGGGGGTGATTTCAGTGGCGTCGGACACGAGAGTCGAGTCTACCGAGGACTTGGCTCGCCTCCGCCGCGTTCAGTCGCCGTAGTCCTCGGTGTCTTGTCCACGCCGCGTGCGCTGCGTGACAATGACCTCGGTCTCGGTGCCGTCCTTCAACAGGGGTGCAACCGCCTCCTGCGCGGCGATCGCGCGCGGCGAGCGGCGCGTGCGCACCTCTGCCCACTTCGCCAGCCCCGCGAGGATCAGACACATGACGATGTAGATGCCGCCGATGACGAATGCGGACTGCAGGATCGGCCGCCCTTGCTGACTCGACAACAGCTTGGCCGTGTACAGCAGTTCCGGATAGGTGATGATGAACCCGAGCGCCGTGTCCTTCATGGTCACCACCAACTGCGAGATGATCACCGGCAGCATCGCTCGCACGGCCTGGGGGAAGAGGATGAGCCGCATCACGCCGTTCTTGCGCAGGCCGATCGCGTACCCGGCCTCCTTCTGGCCTCGCGGCAGCGCCTCGATACCGGCGCGGAACGCTTCTGCGAGCACGGACCCGTTGTACGCGATGAGAGCGATGACGACCGCCCAGTACGATGCCATCTTGATTCCGAAGGCGGTCGGGATCCCGTAGAAGAGCAGCATCATCATGACCAGCACCGGCACGGCGCGAAGCACCTCGACGATTGCGGTCACCGGGAGGCGCACCCAGCGATGGTCGGAGAGGCGCCCGACCGCCAGGATCACACCGAGGATCAGACTGCCGATCGCAGCGACCACGAATGCCGCCAGGGTCGCACCGAGAGCCTCCGCGACACGGAGCCAGACGTTCGGGGATGCGAAGATCTGCCACTTCGCCGCACTGAACTGCCCGGTCACCGCCAGCCGATACCCGAGGAAGGCGATGGCGGCGCCGACCACGATGACGGTCAGCACGCCGAGCAGCCGGTTTCGCAGAACGGCCCGGGGCCCCGGGAGGTCATACAGGACGGAAGTCATCGCGCCACCCTCCAGCGCTTCTCGAGTCTGTTCTGCACCCATGCCATCAGCAGGACGAGGACGACGAAGATCGCGGCGACCCAGAGCAGAACCTCCATCGCACCGCCGGGACGCGCCACCGATTCGCTGACGGTCGCGCGCACCGAGGCGAGCTCGAAGATGGAGAACCCGGCGGCGACAGTCGTATTCTTCAGCAGTGCGATGAACACGCTCATCATGGGCGGCAGCACCGACCGGAACGCCTGCGGTAGCACGACCAGGCTCATGACCTGACCGAACGGCAGGCCGATCGCACGGGCGGCCTCGGCCTGCCCGACGGGCACGGTGTTGATGCCGGCGCGAAGGACCTCTGCCACATACGTCGCCGTGTAGATGCCGATCGCGAGAATGCCCAGCACCAGATTGTTCAGCGGCGGTAAGCCGAGCTGCGGATAGCCGAAGACGAAGAAGAAGAAGACCAGCGTCAACGGGGTATTGCGGACGAGGTTCACATACACAGTGCCGACGGCCCTGGCGACAGGCACCGGCGAGACGCGCATGGCTCCGACGAGGAGCCCGAGAACCAGCGCGATGGCCCCGCCGACGAAGAAGACGAGCAGCGTGTTGCCCAGCGCCTCCAGCCACAGGTCCATGTTGCCCAGCAGAGCGTCCACGTCACGCGTCCTTTCGGGATGAGGGAGAGGATGTGCCGGGGCGGGCGGTGCGGCCCGCCCCGGCGCATCACTCAGTAACGGTCGACCGCAGGCTGCTCGACGACGATCCCCGAGTCACCGAGGTTGGCGTCGAAGATCTCCTGCCAGGTGGCGTTGCCGTTCTCGAACAGGTCGTTGATGAAGTTGCGGAAGACATCATCGCCCTTGGCCAGGCCCACGCCGTAGCGCTCTTCGGTGAACAGGCCACCGACGACCTTCACCTCGTCGGGATACTGCGCGGCGTACCCGATGAGGATCGCCTGGTCGGTGGTGACCGCATCGACCTTGCCGTCGATGAGATCCTGCACGCAGGCTGAGTAGATGTCGTACTCCTGCGTGTCGATCTCGGGGAAGTTGTCCTTGATGTTCTGGATCGGCGTCGAACCGGTTGCCGAGCAGACCGTCAGTCCGTTGAAGTCACTGACATCGGTGACATCGGTGATCTCGCTGTCGACGTTCACGAGGAAGCCCTGGCCGCTGATGAAGTACGGCCCGGCGAAGTCGATCTCATCCTTGCGCTTGTCGGTGATCGAGTAGGTGCCGACGTAGTAGTCGATCTGACCGTTCACGATCGCCTGCTCGCGGTTCGCCGATGCAATCGGCTGGTACTCGATCTGGTCTTCGCCGAAGCCGAGTTCGGCGGCGATCCAGCGAGCGATGTCGACGTCGAAGCCGGCGCGCTCGTTGGTCGTGACGTCGAGGTAGCCGAGACCGGGCTGGTCTTCCTTCACGCCGATGATGACGCCGCCTCGTGCCTGCATGGCATCGAACGTGGGGCTTCCTTCGAGGGCGACGTCTTCGGCCGACGGCGGCACGTCGCCGCCGGAGCTGCCATCGGTGCTTCCGCCGCAGGCGGTCAATACCATGAGCGAAGCCGCGGCAATCGCAAGTGTGCCGGTAACGCGTATGCGTCGCATGTCTTCTCCTTCTACTGTGGGTGGGGGATCTTGCCGTGAACGGCCGGCGGCCGACCGATCAGTTCGTCAAGAGCTTGGACAGGAAGTCCTTCGCCCTCGCGCTCTTCGGATTCGTAAAGAACTCATTCGGGGTGTCCTCCTCGACGATGCGGCCGTCCGCCATGAACACGACGCGGTCCGCAGCCTTCCGCGCGAATCCCATCTCGTGGGTGACGACGATCATCGTCATCCCCTCCTGGGCCAGCTCGATCATGACGTCGAGCACCTCGTTGATCATCTCGGGGTCCAGGGCGCTGGTCGGCTCGTCGAAGAGCATCACCTTGGGGGTCATCGCCAACGCGCGTGCGATCGCCACACGCTGCTGCTGGCCTCCGGACAGCTGGGCGGGCAGCTTCGCGGCCTGCTGGCCAACCCCGACCCTGTCGAGCAGCACCTTCGCCTCGCGCTCGGCATCGGCCTTCTTCATGCCCTTGACCTTGATCGGCCCGAGCGTGACGTTCTCGAGGATCGAGAGGTGCGAGAAGAGGTTGAACGACTGGAACACCATGCCGACGTCCGCGCGCAGGGCTGCCAGCGCCTTGCCCTCTTTGGGAAGCTGCTTCCCGTCGATCGTGATCGTGCCGCTGGTGATCGTCTCGAGGCGGTTGATGGTGCGGCACAGGGTCGACTTGCCGGAGCCGGAGGGGCCGATCACCACCACCACCTCACCCCGGTGCACCGTCAGATCGATGTCCTCCAGTGCCTGGAAGTCGCCGTAGTACTTCTGCACGTGGTCGATCACCACGAGGGGATCGCCGCGGCGCACAGAGATGTTCGAAGTCGTCGGGGCGATGCTGCCGTCCGAGGTCGTCATAGATGACACCCTAGGCAGTCGTGTACCCGCCACCGTGCGTTTCGCGCCGACCTTTACCGATCTGTGACCGGCGAGTCAGTGCGCACGCTGGGCAAATCAGTGCGCACGCTGGGCAAACGCGCTTTCGTACAGGCACACGCTGGCAGCCGTCGCGAGGTTGAGCGACTCGGCCCGCCCGAAGATCGGCAGGCGCAGAGCGCGGTCGGCGAGGGCGAGGGATGCCTCGTCGAGCCCGCGCGCCTCGTTCCCGAACAGCCACGCCGTCGGTGCGGCCAGCAGGCCCTCGGCGCGCGCGACCAGCAGATCGGCACCGTCGATGTCGGCGGCCAGCAGTTGCAGCCCTGCGCCGCGCACCCGCTCGACCACGTCGGCCAGCGCACCGCCGAGCGCGACGGGCAGGTGGAACAGCGAGCCGGTCGTCGCCCGCACGACCTTCGGATTGAACGGGTCGACCGTGCGGCCGGTGAGCACGACGGCATCGGCCCCGGCCGCATCGGCGGCCCGGATGATGGTGCCCAGATTTCCGGGATCGCGCACCTCTTCGCACACGACGATCAGTCGGGGGGATGCCGCGAATACGTCGCGCACCGACGTCGGCGTCTGCCGGGCCACCGCGACCACGCCCTGCGGCGTCACGGTGTCGGCTATCGCCTCGATGACGGTCTCGTCGGCGAACTGCACATCGACTCCGGCGGCGCGCGCACCGTCGCGGACATCGGGATGCTTCTCCATGGCCGTGGGCGTCGCATACAGTTCCTCGACCGCGTCGGGCGCGAACTTCAGCGCTTCGCGGACGGCCTGCGGCCCCTCGAGCAGGTAGCGGCCGGACTCCTTGCGGGCGCTACGTTTGGCGAGCTTGGCCACCGCGCGCACGCGCGGCGAACGGGGGTTCTCCAGCACGCGCCCAGTCTATGGGAACGACGGGGCCCCAACACGAGAACGGGCACCCTCCCGAGGGAGAGCGCCCGTTGCTTGCGTGTGCCGACCTACGCGGCGCTCTTCGGCGCGTTGGTGTCGGCCGGCAGCGCCTTCTTGGCGGTCTCGACGAGTGAGGCGAACGCCTTCGGCTCGTTCACCGCGAGCTCGGCGAGCATACGACGGTCTACCTGGACCCCGGCGAGACCGAGCCCCTGGATGAACCGGTTGTACGTGAGGCCGTTCTGGCGGCTGGCCGCATTGATGCGCTGGATCCACAGACGGCGGAAGTCGCCCTTGCGCTTACGACGGTCGCGGTACGCGTAGACGAGCGAGTGGGTGACCTGCTCCTTCGCCTTGCGGTACAGACGCGAACGCTGACCCCGGTAACCCGAGGCGCGCTCGAGGATGACGCGACGCTTCTTCTGGGCGTTGACCGCCCGCTTGACTCTAGCCATTTCGTTTCGTTCCTATTCCTGCGAGTGCGCTCAGTGACCGAGGAGCTTCTTGGCGACCTTGGCGTCGCCGGGAGCCAGCACCTTGTCGGCGGACAGACGGCGCGTGCGCTTGGTCGGCTTGCCCTCGAAGTTGTGGCGCAGGTTCGCCTGCTGCTTCATGATCTTGCCGCTGCCGGTGACCTTGAAACGCTTCTTGGCACCCGAGTGGGTCTTCTGCTTCGGCATCTCTTCTATTCCTTCGTTGTACTTCCGGCGGCACGCGCAGAGCGTGCGGCCTCCTTGTTGGCAGCACGCTGCGCGTTCTGCTCCGTCTTCACTTCGGACTTGTTCTTGTGCGGGGCGATGACCATCACCATGTTGCGGCCGTCGATCGTCGGGTTCGACTCGACGGTTCCGAACTCGGCGACATCCTCGGCGAACTTCTTCAGCAGACGCACGCCCTGTTCAGGACGCGACTGCTCGCGGCCCCGGAACAGGATCATGGCCTTGACCTTGTCGCCCGCCTTGAGGAAGCCCTCGGCGCGCTTGAGCTTGGTCGTGTAGTCGTGAGCCTCGATCTTCAGGCGGAAGCGGACTTCCTTGAGGACCGTGTTGGCCTGGTTGCGTCGGGCCTCTTTGGCCTTCTGCGCCGTCTCGTACTTGAACTTCCCGAAATCCATGATCTTGACGACGGGAGGCTTCGAGTTGGGGGCGACTTCGACCAGGTCGAGGTCTGCCTCCTGAGCCAGACGCTGAGCGACTTCGATGCGGACGACGCCGACCTGCTCTCCGTTCGGCCCGACGAGGCGGACCTCGGGGACGCGGATGCGCTCATTGGTGCGGGGATCGCTGATGCGGAACTCCT
>JBKDZO010000018.1:0-1727 GCA_047971285.1 Beutenbergiaceae bacterium
TGCCCGGAATGGTGTCGACCAGAGTGACATCCCGGTAGTCATCTGCTGATCGCTTGCGTTCCTTGGTGCCGTAGGAGGTATAGAACGCGGCGTTGACCGAGAAGTTGGTGCCCACCAGCGCGATGATGAGCAGCCAGGCTCCATCGGGGAAGCTGGGCACCAATCCGGTGGCGGCTTGGGCCCAATCCGGATTGGCGATGAACGCGCTGGCGATGAACGCCACCGCCATCGACGCGACCACCACGACGAGCACCTTTTCGATGACGGCGTAGACGTTGCGCAGGAGGAAGGTTGCGCCGACGAGGACGGTGCAGATCACCGTCCACATCACCGGGTTCCCGCCGAACAGCATGGACGCACCCAATCCGGCGCCGACGGCATTGCCCACCGAAAACGCCAGGGTGATGCAGAACACGCCGATGCCGGCTAGCACCCCGACCCAGGGACCCAGATGATCCTTGATCGAGCTGATCAGCGAGACCGGTGACTTGATGCCGAGCCGGACACTCATGTCGGTGAGGAAGATCATCAGGATGGTCGAGATGACTATCACCCAGATCAGGGCGTATTGGAACCCAGCCCCAGCCTGGACTGCCGTGGTGAGGTTCCCGGGCCCGAACTGCCAGGCGCCCGCCACGAACGCCGGTCCCATCAGGGCCAGCTGCTGCAACAGCGTGCGCTTGGAGGGTTTCGCAGCAATCACCTTCTCCATGGTTTCGGTCGGGACGCGACGGTATCCGGTGCCCGGTGTGCTTGAGGTTTCTTTGGCCATCATCGGCCTCCTTGCTGCGGTCGGCTGTGACCGCGGGTCGTCCTTGACTGGTCTGGGGAACGGCGGGGCAGTCGGCCCCACCGCCATGGTGCGGAGGGCTGCCTACGCCGGAACCGTGACCTTGCCGAGCCCGGCCAGCTGGAAGGCGGCAGCGATTTCCTGCTCGGCGCCGTCGGGCAAGGGGAGTAGCGGGGGGCGGACGGTGGCGTGTTCGAGGATGCCTCGGCTGACAAGCCCCCACTTGAGCGCCACGGTGCCCTCCATATGTGACCCCCGGTGGTACACGTTTTGGGTCACGGGGAGCAGTCGTTCGTGAATGGCGTGGGCGGCGGCGTAGTCGCGGGCCTTGCCAGCCGCGATCAGTTCCAGCAGGGGTTCAGGGGCTATGTTGCCGTAACCGACCAGCAGACCGTCTACGTCGAACATGGTGGGCAGCAGATATTCGTCATGGCACGACAGGATCTGCAGATCGGGGTAGGCCCGCCGTAGTGCCGGGATCTCGGTGTACCAGCGTCGCATGTTCCGGACCCCGTTCTTGGTGGCGAACACCCCCTCCTGGCCGGCGATCTCCAGCTGGGTGGCCAGGTCGTAGCTGGCCTTGGTGTTGTCGGGGTACTGGAACAGGATCAGTGGCAGTCCGGACCCTTCGTAGATCTCGCGGTAGCGGGACTGGGCAGCCCCGGGTTGGTATCCGAAGCGCAGCCAGCCATGCGAGGGGTACACCAATCCGGCGGCTGCGCCGGCGTCCCGGGCGGCTCTGGCCTCCTGGGCGGCAGTCATATTTCCCTCCTTGGTGATGCCCGCGACTACGGGCACCCGGCCGTCGGTGGATTCGACGAAGGCGCGGATCACGTCGAGCTGTTCGGCGTCGGTGAGGAAGGTGCCCTCCCCGGCATGGCCGAGGACCACCAGGCTGGTGACCCCGTCGATGGAGCCCAGCCAGGAACCGATCCGG
>JBKDZO010000019.1:0-5232 GCA_047971285.1 Beutenbergiaceae bacterium
CACTTCCGGTCTCTGAGGCGCGTGCTGACCGAGCCCAACGCTAGGGATGCGCTGATCAATCATGCCCTGGCTGCGGCGCACCGGATCGGGCGAACCACGTCCCCCACACCTGGCGATGGACATCCAGTACACCCATCAGATGAGGGGTTGCGGTTCATCTGGCCCGGCACGTCCTCGCACAGAGCAGCATTAATCAGCGCATCCCTAATGAGCGCAGATCGGCGGCTGGTCGACGCCGGTCTGGCGGAGTCTCCCACGCAGATCGTCGAGCGGCTCCGGCTCGCCTTGCCCGGTGCCGACCCGGCCAGCTGCCGCAGCAACAGGATCAGTTGATCGGGTGGTCGATGAGCCAATCGCTGGCGATCACCGCCGCCGACAGCTCCTCGTCGACGCTGCGGGCATTGAGCATCTGCAGGTCCTGTGCGGTCATGATCTCGCTCACCTGGTCGATCAGGCCGGCAGCTGTCTCATCGACGTTGTCGCTGGCCAGCGGCACCAGATGGGAGGCGAGGAAAAGGCCCTCGGGGTCCTCCAGGGTGACCAGGTCGTTCTTCACGATCGACGGATCGGCGGTGTAGATGATCGCGAACTGGATGTCGCCGTCCTGGAGCGCCTTGACGGTCAGCGGGCCGCCGCCGTCCTCGATCGGGGTGAACTCGACGTCGATGCCGTAGACATCCTTGATGCCCATCGGGCCGTTGGGCCGGGTCTCGGCCTCGGAATTCGCGCCCATGACCAAGGTGCCCTCGACGTTCGCCAGGTCGGCGATGCTTGTCAGCTGCCACTCGTCGGCGAAGGCGCGGGTCACCACATAGGAGTCCTGGTCGGTGGCTTCGGACTGGGCCAGCACCCGCAGGCCGTCCGGGGTGCTGCTCGCCAGCTCGGCGTAGACCGGATCGGCTAGCCGCACATCGGTGTCAGGCATCCAGTACTGCAACAACGGGCCCGAATATTCAGGGAACAGATCGATCTTCCCGGCCTCGATCTCGGGCAGATACGTTTCCCGGGCACCGATCCGGAACTGCCGGTCCACGGTGTACCCGGCCCCCTCAAGTACCTGTGCGTAGATCTCGGCGACGATCTCGTTGGAATAGTAGTCCTGGGATCCGACCACGATGGTGTCGGCGGCGGCAGAGCTGGTGGGGCTACCGCTGCCCTCAGCCAACGGGTCGCCGGTGGCGCAGGCGGCGAGGCTCACGGTCAGGGCAAGGCCCATCGCGCTCAATGCGGTGCGGATGCGTCGGGACATGGGTCGAATCCTCCGGTGCTCAGGTGGTGGCCGATGACGAGGTCTGGTAGCTGGCGGCGCCGCGGGTGGGCGCGCTCGGTGCGGCACGACGGGCCGCTGATCGTTGGACGGCCGAGAGTACCAGTTCCATGCCGAGAGCCAAGACGATGACGAGCAGCGCCCCGCCGAGCATCTGGGCGTAGTCGCGCGACTTCAGCCCGATGAACAGGAACCGGCCCAGGCCGACGTCGGCTGTGTAGGCGGCCAAGGTGGCGGTGGCCACCACCTGCAAGGTGGCGGCGCGGATACCACCGATAAGCACCGGCATCGCCAGCGGCAGCTCCACCGCAGTGATCACCTGCCGCGGGCTCATCCCGATCGCCCGGGCGGCCTGCGGGATCGCGGGATCGATCGCCTGCACGCCCGCGTACGCCCCGGCCAGCAGCGACGGAATCGCCAGTACGACCAACGCCAGCAGCGGTGCGGTGATCCCGATCCCCAATGCCAGCCCGAACAAGGTGAGCAGCCCCAGGGTGGGGATCGCGCGGGCCGCCCCGGTGAGCGCACCGATCATCCCGGCACCGGTGCGGGTGTGGCCGATGAGAATCCCGGCGGGCAGCGCCATTGCCCCGGCGATCACCACCGTGGCCAGGCTGATCAGCAGATGTTGCCCCATCCGGGCCGGGATCCCACCCCCGCCCACCCAGTTGGCGGTGTCGGTGAGCCAGGCCAGTGCCTCGGCGAAGAGAGTCATCACGCCACCCCCGCCGGGCTGTTCGAGGATGGGGTTCCGGCTGCAGCCGTGGTCCGCTCCCACGGCGTCAGCATCCGGCCGGCAACCAGCGCCAGCCCGTCGAGCAGGAGCGCCAGCACCACCGTGGCCACGATCCCCACGGTGACCTCCGAAATCAGACCACGCTGGAAACCGTCGGTGAGCAACGTACCGAGGCTGGACACCCCGATCAGCGCACCGATGGTCACCAGGCCGATGGTCGACACCGTCACCACCCGGATCCCGGAGATCAGCACCGGGACCGCCAGCGGCAGATCCACCCGCCAGAACACGCTCCGGGGGGAATGACCCACAGCAATCGCCGCCTGCCGGGCGAGGGGGTCTACCGAGGCGAAGGCATCGGCGGCGGTGCGCACCAGCAGCGCCACCCCGTAGATCGTCAGCGCGATGATCATGGTCGCCGCCGAGCGTAGCGGTACCCCGAACAACACCGGAATGATGATGAGCAACGGCAGGGCGGGCACCGCGTACAACAGGCTGGCCGCGCTCAGCACCGGTCCGCCCAGCCGGGGATGACGGTAGGCGAACCGTCCCAACGGCACCGCTATCAGGACGCTCAGCACGATCGCCGGCACGCTCAACGCCAGGTGGGCCAGAATCAGCTCGACCACCTGAGGCCAGTTGTTCGTCAGCCACCTCATGGCTGCAGCACCCCGACTGGACGGCCCCCACCGTCCACCGCGATCTGACGCCCGTCCCGCTGCTCCACCGTCAGGTGCCGGTCGGCCCGATCGGCGCCCACGAAGCTCCGCACGAACGCATCAGCCGGGTTCGCCAGAATCGCTGTCGGGGTGCCCTGCTGGGCGATCTGGCCGCCCTCGCGCAGCACCACCACCTCATCGCCCAGCCGGAACGCCTCGTCGATGTCGTGGGTCACCAACACCGTGGTCTTTCCCAGGTCTGCCTTGAGCGCAAGCATTTCGTCCTGCAGGTCGCGGCGCATGATCGGGTCAACGGCCCCGAATGGTTCATCCATGAGCAGAATGTTGGGATCGGCCGCCAACGCCCGGGCCACCCCAACCCGCTGCTGCTGGCCGCCGGACAACTGCGCCGGATACCTGTCGGCCAGCCCCGGCGCCAGGCCCACCCGTTCCAGCAGTGCCCGGGCCTGGGTGATGGCCTGCCGCCGCGGCGTACCGGTGAGCACCGGCACCGTGGCGATGTTGTCGGCGACGGTGCGGTGGGGGAGCAGCCCGCCGCTTTGCAGCACGTAGCCGATCCGACGCCGCAGTGCCACCGGGTCGATGTCGGCCACGTCCTCGTCGTCGATGAGCACCCGCCCAGCGGTCGGATCCACCATCCGGTTCACCATCCGCAGCAGGGTGGTCTTTCCGCACCCCGACGACCCCACCAGCGCCACGGTCTGGTGCGAGGGGATCACCAGCGAGAAGTCGGAGACGGCGACGGTCCCGTCCGGGTAGGTCTTCGAGACGTGCTCGAACGCGATCATCTGTTAACCCTAGGCGCTTGCGCCTAGATGATCGACAACGTGTTGTCGATGTGGCCTCTGCGGCGGCGCGTGTGATGCTGATGCCGAGTGGTAACTGCCCCTCAACAGATCTTCGAGACAGCAGCATATATTCGTGTATATAAGGGGAGGTGCTGAGTGATGGCTCTGACAAGTGTTGACCTGGATCCGCAACTGATGGAACGCGCCCGTGCGCTCACCGGCGAGAAATCGAATCGAGCAGTTCTCGATCTCGCGTTACGCCGCCTGATCGCAGCCAAGCAGAAAGGGGCGATGGTCGATGGCATCGCCACACTGAGCGAACTCCCGGCAGAACTCGGCGCCCCAGTGGCCTCACCGACTGCTGCCTTGTGACCGACTATCTCGTCGACAACTCCCTCTGGGCAAGATTGGCCTCGGGGGATGGCGGTATCACCGGGCGGCTACGGCGCATCGAGCGAGCACCGGCCGATCTCTTCGTGACGTGCCCGCCCCAGGTGCTCGAGTTCTGCCACAGCGCGCGAACTGCCCAGGAGCATGCGCTGTATCGCGAGCGAATCTCCTTGGGTTTCCCACTTGAGCATACGCCCGACGAATCGCTCGTGCTCGATATTCAGAGTGCGCTGTGGAACACCGGCCTCGTCCGCGCAGCGGGTTCGCTCGCCATCCTCATCGCGGCCTATGCAATCCTGAACGATGCCACCGTCCTTGCCGCTGATCGCGACTTTGAACACATCGCAGCGGTCACGGATTTGGCGCACGAATACATCGCACCGTCGCCGTGACGGCGCTCTTCCCGTGGGCCGCATCCCGTGCCACGGGCCCGCTCGTGCAGGACCGCCCGTACCGGATTCTGGCATCGGTGAGGAGGTGGCGACCCTGTCGACGTAATCGGCGTTCAAAGCCCGAATGAGATCACCGACGGCGATCATCGCTGCTGCGCATCCCGCATTGGCCCCGAAGCTATGTGCGGCCTGAGACGTTTGTATGGAGACCACGCGACGCCGCCCCCGTCGGCGAACAGGTGAGGACGGCAACGCTAGGAGGTGGCAGGTCGACAGGGGTCGAAACCCTACCCAATAGGGTGCTGCGGGTGGCTGATACTGCACTTTTAACAGACCGGGCCGAACGCTGGGAACGAGCAACCGAGGGGCCGCTGATGCTGGCCGCACTCGCCTTCTTCGTGGCCTTCGCCCTTCCGATCATCTGGTGGCCCAATACCCCGGTGCGCGTTGAGGAGATCTGCACGGGCGTCGAGTGGGTCACCTGGGGCCTGTTCGCCGTCGACTACATGGTCCGGCTCATCCTGACCCGAGACCGCCGACAGTTCATCGTGCGGAACTGGTTCGACCTGCTCGTCATCGCGCTCCCCATGCTGCGGCCGATGCGGCTGCTCCGGCTGGTGACGGTGGTGTCGGTTATCAACAAGCGGGCGAGCGCCAATCTGCGGGGCCGGGTGGGCGTCTACGTGGGGGGTGCCTCCGGGCTGCTGGCGACAATCAGCGCGTTTGCGGTCCTGGAGGCCGAGCGCGGCTCCCCGGACAGCAACATCACCACGGTGGGGGAGGCCTTCTGGTGGGCGGCGGTGACCATGACGACCGTCGGCTACGGCGACCACTACCCGGTGACAATGATCGGCAGAGCGGTCGCGGTGGGGCTGATGATTGCCGCGATCGGGGCGTTCGGTGCGGTCACCGGCACGTTGGCCTCCTGGTTCGTGGAGAAGGTGAGCGAAGCCGAGGAGCAGTCACCGCTGCTGGCGGA
>JBKDZO010000020.1:0-13367 GCA_047971285.1 Beutenbergiaceae bacterium
CGAGGTTCTGAGGCGTCTGGCACGTCACGGGCACTCAGCCCCCATCGTCTAGCGGCCTAGGACCCCGCCCTTTCACGGCGGTAGCACGGGTTCGAATCCCGTTGGGGGTACGAACCGTGCACAAGTGAAAACAGTTTGGCCCCGTAGCTCAGTTGGTTAGAGCGCCGCCCTGTCACGGCGGAGGCCGCCGGTTCAAGTCCGGTCGGGGTCGCGGAACGGGTGCGTCGCTCGGGCACGACAGGTTCGACGGCGAACCGTTACGAGGCTCTGTAGCTCAGTTGGTAGAGCGTTCGACTGAAAATCGAAAGGTCACCGGATCGACGCCGGTCGGAGCCACCCTGCACCCCCCCGCTGGGGCATTGCGCAGTCACCCCGCTGAGGTAGTACTCCAGCGCCGAGGTAGTACTGCACACGTGACTACCTCAGGCCAGGAGTACTACCTCAGCGTCGATGGGACCCGGCTATCGCGGGTCCAGCATGAACAGCGCCAGCTTGGAGGGCTCGACGGCGTAGACGGCGTGCGGCAGCCGGGTGGCCAGATGCACCACGCCACCGGGCAGCAGGTCAACCGTGCGGCCGTCGGCGGTGATCCTCAGATGCCCCTGCAGCACCTCTAGCAACACCGGCATGGCGGCCGTGTGCTCGGTGAGCTCCTGATCGGCGTCGAAAGCGAACAGCACGATCTTGGTGTTCTCCGCCCGCATCACGGTGCGGGAGACCGTGGATTCGGGCGCGACTTGCACCAGTGAAGCCAGATCTTCCAGGTCGGTCATCGTGAACTGCTCAGTGCTCATGCAACATCTCCTTGTGGTAGGTCGGCAGGCATGCCGGGCACGTCCCACGGTGCTTCGCGGCCACCCACCCATTCGCCGTCGCGAATCCCATTCTGCCGATCCCATGCGAGGAGCGCAGCATAGAGAAAAATTGAACAACATCTGTCGCATATCGCCAATCGGGCGGTACCAGTGGGAGCATGGGTGCATGCGACTGTGCGACATCGCCGCGTTGGTCGGAGCGGCTGAGGTTACTTCCCCAAATCTCCAGGTCGACGCAGTTACCCACTACTCGGCCTGGGTACGGCCAGGTTCGATCTACGTCGCGATCCGCGGCGCCACCTCCGATGGCCATAGCTACTGCGACGACGCGGCCACCCGTGGCGCGGTCGCGATCATCGGCGAAGGCTGGACCACACCTGGGCGTCCACCCCTGCCGTACCTGACTGTCGATAACGCACGGAGCGCCCTGGCAGACATCGCATCCGCACTGGCCGGGAATCCCAGCCGCGAACTGCGGGTCGTCGGGGTGACCGGAACGGACGGCAAGACCACCACCAGCTGGCTGACCCGACACCTGCTGCGAGCCTCAGGGCTCGCGACCGGCCTGCTGTCGACCGTCGGATACGAGCTACCCGACGGCAGGCTGCGGCACTTTCCGGCACACTTCACCACCCCGGAAGCACCCGAAGCGCAGCTGGTGCTGGCGCAGATGGTGCAAGCACGCGGGGAGGCAGTGGTGGTGGAAGCGAGCAGCCATGCCCTGGCCATGGACCGAGTGCGGGCCATCGATTGGGATGTCGCCGTCTGGACTCACCTGACCAGCGAGCACCTCGATTTTCACGGAACCATCGAGAACTACTTCGCCGACAAGGCCAAACTGGTCGAGCGGGCCCCCTTCGCCGTGCTCAATGAGGACGACCCGTGGACCGCGCAACTGCGTGGCCGGGCTGCGGCGCACACCGGCTACTCGGTCGAGAAGCCCGACGCCGACTGGTACGCCCACGAGATCGCCCAGGGGGGCGCGGGTCTGTCCTTCGCTGTCGCTTCCCCGTTGGGCCGTCTGGACGCGACACTGCCGATGATCGGACGCTTCAATGTCGCCAATGCGCTGGCGGCCATGGCCGCAGCGCATCGGCTGGGCGCCGACGCCGAGCAGTTGCTCACCGGGCTGGCCAGCTTCGCCGGCGTTCCCGGCCGAATGGAGCTGGTCTCCAGCGACCTGGAAACCGAGCCGCGGGTGATCGTGGACTTCGCCCACACCCCTCCCAGCCTGGAGAAGGCGCTCGACACCGTACGCGCAACCACCACGGGCGCATTGTGGGTGGTGATCGGGTCCGCTGGTGGCCCGCGCGACCCATCCAAGCGAGCCCCGCTGGGCGAGGTGGCCTCCCGGGTTGCCGATCACGTGGTGTTCACCGAAGAGGACCACCGCGACACCCCGCTGGCGCAGATCCTTGCCGAGATGGAACGCGGGGCCAACGGTGCTACTAACACGACCAGCATCGGTGACCGGGTCGAGGCGATTAGGCACGCCATCGGCAATGCCCGCCCCGGCGACACGGTAGTACTGGCCGGCAAGGGGCCGGAGGACACTTTGGAACGCGATACCGAGACGATCCCGTGGGATGAGGTCGGCCAGGCCCGCGCCGCCCTGCGCGCCCGCCCTCAATGAGTGGCGCCAGCTAGTTCCGCCACAGATCGCAGCCGTCCGGCAATCCTGCCGAGTCAGCTGGATAGAAGTCCACATCATCGATCGCGGCAGCTCTGGCCCGGCCCAGATTCCAGCCCCAGATCGAAGGGTCGGTGGTGCTGTCGTGCTGGCTGAGGACGCAACTGCGAATCGGCTCGTCGAGTTCGTCAATCGCAGGCACCGCATCGGCTGACAGCATTGCCAGGTGGTAGACGTCGAGGTCCACCTCCTGCGCCTGAGCGTTGTACCGCACGATCATGGCATCGGGGTTCAGCAGGGCCAATGCCAGCATCGCAACGCCGGTGACCTGAACTGCCGCGAGCGGCACCCAGCGGCCATTGCCGCGAACCCCTGCGATGATCACCATCACCAGGATCGCGGCCATCACGAACTCACCTGTAGTGGCCAGCAGCCGTAGTTCGGTCAGGCCGTATGCGCCCACGTACAGCGCCATCCGATTGACTGCGGTAGCTACGATCCCCAACGCCATCAGACACAACAGCCCCAACGAAACTCTGGCGTCCCACCGGCGCTGCTGCCCGCCGGGCGCCGTCGGCATACGGATTGCGAACCAACCGACCACCACCAACGTCAGCGCAGTCACCGCCACCAGTTGTCCGAATCCCTGCCGGGCATAGCTGGCATAGGTCAGTCCAGCGGTTCGCAGGACATAGTCATCTCCGCCTGCGGCCGCGACGACTTGGGTGAGCAGGAACGCCGCCATCAACGTCACCACCGCGAGAACTGGCACGAACCAGGCCACTGCCGAACTCGCGGCTTTCACCGGTGGCCGCACCTGCCCCCATGGCGGTGGAGTCACCGCGGCACAGGCGACCGTGAGCACAGCGAGCGCGATGAATGCGCCCACGAAGACCCGCTCCGGTAGCAAGCCAAAGCTAAGGTCCGGCAGAAAGCTGGCGAAGACGGCGTCGGCACTTGCCAACAGCAGACCGAAGATCAGCAGCAGGCCCACCGTGACCAGCGCGGTGCGGATCCAGGTAATGACCCGCGCTCGGGTATCGGCCGCTCCGGTCACGATGCCGTCATAGGCCCATCGCAGCGACCGGGCCACCGGCACTGGCAGGCTCGGCCAGGCAAGCAGGATTCCAGCGATCGACCGCGCATTGGTGGCTACCACCGCCCACAGGCCGAGCGCCGCGATCAGGCACAACACCACCAACCAGTCGGCATCGCGCAGCACGGCGACACCGGCCAGCGCCACCCCCAATACCGCTGTTCCCAGCCTTGACCAAGCCCGGGCACGAACCAACGCCCACATCGCGGGCAGCCAGCTCAGCAGCGCGATAGCGGCCAATCCCAGCCCGGCGGAGTGGTCAACCAGGATGGCCGCCGCTGCGGCACCGACCCCCAGAACCCACCACAGCACACCCAACGGCATGCGGTCACCGCTGCTCCACCAACGAGCGATGGGCCCTGGCGGTGCCACTGCCGGCGGCCGCTGCACGGGTCCTAGGTGGGCTTGGCCGTAGGCGGGACCGTACCGGTGCGGCAGATGGTGTTCCGAAATGGTCGGGCTGGGCCCCTGTTGCCCCTCGGCTCCCAGTGGCGGAATCTGATTCATGACAGGCACGCTAAGGCCGCCGTGGTGGCGATGCGTGGATTCCCCCTGCCGCAGCCGAGCCGATTGTGTGGACGTCCTGTGTAGGTGCGGTTTCGCGAGTGATCGGCACTCACAGCGATAGGCTTTCAACAGCGAGGCGGTGGACCGATCCCTCGCAGCTGCACTAGGAGGAAACCGTGACCGATCTACCCTCGCGTCCCGGTAGTGAACCCAGCTTGGGCCAGCTCGTCGGGAAGATGACCGAGACCGTGTCATCACTGGTGCGCGACGAGATCCAGCTCGCGCAGGCACAACTGGCTGAGAAGGGCAAGGCTGTCGGAACCGGCGCTGCCATGTTCGCGGTAGCGGGCGTGCTCGGGCTGTTCGGGCTCGGCTGGCTGCTCCACACCGCCTTCCTGGCGATCTCACTGGCACTGCCCAGCTGGGCTGCTGCACTGATCGTGGCCGTCATGGTGTTAGCTATCGCGGCCGCCGCGGCCCTGATAGGCAAGAAGATGATCGACAACGCACCGAACCCGCAGACCAAGGAGAACCTCCAGCGGGATCTGGATGCCATCAAGGCAGGAGTCTCCACATGAGCGCCGAGCAAGAAGAACCGAAGACCCGCAAGCGCTCCGCCGCCGAGATCGAAGCTGACCTCAAGCGTGCTCGCGAGGAACTGACCAACACCGTGGACGAGATCTCCGGACGCCTGGATCCGCGCACACAGGTCAAGGCCGCCAAGGAGCAGGGCCAGCAGTTCATCGCCGACATCAAGGCCGGCGAACCGAAAGCGGTCAAGGTCGTCGGAATCGCGGCCGCAACGCTCGCCGCCGTCGTCGGGCTGGCAATCCTGCGCCGCAAACGCTGATCAACCACCAACGACGGGCGTCACCTCGCGTCTCGGGGTGTCCGCGTCCGGGACATGGACACCCGCTCGGGCACCCACCCCGTTTGGGACAAGGTAGTCTTTACTCACGGACATATTCATCACACCCGGACGCGCTACGTCACATTGACGATGCGTAGGCCGGTCGAAGCGGAGGGGGTCACGCCATGGGGCGCGGCCGTCAGAAGGCCAAGCAGACCAAGGTCGCTCGGCGTCTTAAGTACTACAGCCCAGAAACCGATCTCAGCGCCCTTGAGCGCGAGCTCGGCAGTAGTTCGGGCTCGCAGGACCGCTGGGAAGTACCTCCTGCGGACGACGACGATGACGAGGACTGGCAAGAAGCCAACGCTCGCTGACGCATCAGCAGGTGCGTGACGCCGGGACGCCGGCGCTCGTTCGCACGCCCTCGCACGGGTGGGATACGGACGTGCCACTTGGCATCGCAGTCGGGCGTTTTAGTGACTAGGCGGCGGTTTAGTGAGTGGCAGCTCACTAAGTCGTCGCCCGCTCACTAAATCGCGCGGTAGTCGCCGGTCAGGCGTACGGCACCCCCGTCGACACCCTTGGTGCCGGCAACCACGTCCGGAGCAGCAACGTCACCACCGGTCGCAGCCACCGTCCCGAGCACCCAGGGCCGTAACCCCAGGCCGTGCGCACGGGCGAGCGCGTGGTCCGCACCATCAGCACCGACGATCGCAACCATGCCCACGCCCAGGTTGAGGGTGTTCTCCAGGTCTGTCCACGGCACCGACCCCAGCCGGCGCACCACATCGAACACCGGCGGCACCACCCAGGAATCACGATGCACGGTCGCGAGATATCCCGCGGGCAGCACCCGTGCCAGATTGGCCGCCAACCCACCACCGGTGACATGCGTGAACGCATGGACCTGAGCATCGGGCTCCTGGGCCAGCGCCAGGCAGTCGGAGGCATACACGCGCGTTGGCTGCAACAACTCCTGCCCGAGGGTGCGCCCGAACTCGGGGACTTCGCGTTCCCACGACCAGCCCGCCTGCGCAATCACCCGCCGAACCAGTGAGTACCCGTTGGAGTGCAAGCCCGAACTGGCCAGCCCGATCAGCACGTCACCGTCGCGAACGCGCTCCGGCCCCAGCACCTGGTCGGCCTCGACCACGCCGGTACAAGCTCCTGCGACGTCGTACTCATCAACCCCCAGCAGCCCGGGATGCTCGGCGGTCTCGCCACCGACCAGCGCGGTACCGGCCAATTCGCAGGCCTGCGCGATCCCGCGCACGATGGCCGCGATCCGATCCGGTACCACCTTGCCGCAGGCGATGTAGTCGGTCATGAACAGCGGCTTGGCCCCCACCACCACGATGTCGTCGACCACCATCCCCACTAGGTCGTGCCCGATGGTGTCATGGATGTCCATGGCCTGCGCCAGCGCGACCTTGGTACCCACGCCGTCGGTGGAGGTAGCCAGCAACGGACGGCGCATCGTGCGCAGGGCCGAGGCGTCGACCATGCCCGCAAAACCACCGAATCCGCCGAGTACCTCAGCGGTGTGGGTGGCCTTGACGGCGCTCTTCATCAACTCCACGGCACGGTCGCCGGCCTGAGTGTCGACGCCAGCGGCAGCGTAGGTGATCGGCTCGGTCATTGGTCCTCCTGAAGGTCGCCCGAACATCCGGTCTGGCCGGCTGGACTCACGGGCGCTGCAATGCGTCGGCACCGCCGACGCTGACCGCCAGAGTCGCCAGACCGTCCTCGGGCGACCCCAGCGGCAACGGGTCCTGATCTCGAAGCTCGGCGGCCGGGCCGTGGGCCTCGATCTGCTCGGGGTAGGAACCGGTGAAGCAGGCCGCGCACAGCCGAGACGCCGGCTGCTCGGTGGCCGCGATCATGCCATCCAGCGAGATGTATCCCAGCGAGTCGGCACCCATTGAGGCTCCGATCTCTTCGCTGGTCATCCCGTTGGCAATCAGTTCGGCCCGGGTGGCGAAATCGATGCCATAGAAGCAGGGCCAGGTCACCGGGGGCGAAGAAATACGTACGTGCACCTCGGCGGCGCCGGCTTCGCGCAGCATTCGCACCAGGGCCCGCTGGGTGTTCCCGCGCACGATCGAATCGTCCACGACCACCAGCCGTTTGCCGCGGATCACCTCCCGCAGCGGGTTCAGCTTGAGCCGAATACCGAGCTGCCGGATCGTCTGGGAGGGCTGGATGAAGGTCCGGCCCACGTAGGCGTTCTTGGTCAACCCCTGCGCGAACGGAATGCCGGATTCGGTGGCGTAGCCGATCGCGGCCGGAGTACCGGATTCCGGTGTCGGGATGACCAGGTCCGCCGCCACCGGGTGTTCCCGTGCCAACGCCCGGCCCATCTCGACCCGTGCCGCATTCACGCTGCGGCCGGCGATGGTGGTATCGGGCCGGGCCAGGTAGACGTACTCGAACACGCAACCCTTGGGGTCCGCCGGTGCGAACCGGGAGCTGCGCAGCCCGTTCTCGTCGATCACGACCAGTTCTCCGGGCTCGATCTCACGGACGAACGATGCGCCAACGATGTCCAGGGCAGCGCTCTCGGATGCCACCACCCAGCCGCGTTCCAGCCGACCCAATGACAACGGCCGGATTCCCCGTGGATCTCGCGCGGCGTAGAGCGCATGCTCGGACATGAATGCCAGCGAGAAGGCACCACGCACCCGGGGCAGCACCTCCAGCGCAGTGGCTTCCAGCGAATGGTCCGGATCACCCGAGAGCAGCGCGGTCAGGACGGCGGTGTCGGTGGCACATCGATCGACCAGGTCATCGCGGACCTTGGGGCCGTAGCGCCGCTCCACCAATCGCACCAGTTCGGCGGTATTAGTGAGGTTGCCATTGTGCCCGACGGCGATCGTGCCCTCCGAGGTGGGCCCCAGCGTCGGCTGAGCGTTCTCCCAGGTACTGGCGCCCGCGGTGGAGTACCGCACATGGCCGAGAGCGATGTGCCCCGACAGCGAGCGCAAGGCACCGTCATCGAACACCTGGGAGACCAGGCCCATGTCCTTGTAGACCAGGATTTGCTTGCCGTTGGACGTCGCGATCCCGGCGGATTCCTGACCCCGGTGCTGTAGGGCGTAGAGCCCGAAATAGGCCAGCTTGGCGACCTCTTCCCCGGGTGCCCAGAGCCCGAAGACACCGCATTCGTCCTGCGGGGCCTTGTCGTAAGGATCCAGCTCGTGCGTCAGCCGTCCGTCACCACGCGCCACGAGGCCTATCGTCCCACAACGACCGTTCCCGCTGAACCCCGACGGCGTGTCTACCCGGCGCGTCCACCCATCGGTCCATCGACTTCTGATGAACAGATGTCCACAACCGGCTAGATTGTTGCCATGGGGTCAGATACTCGGCCTATCAATCTCGTCGCGGTGCGAGCCGAGCTACGGGCGTCGACCGATCCCCGGGCGGAGCGAACCCGGGCGAGATTGTTCGCGGCCGCCACGGTGCTGTGCTCCGACGACACCACGATCACGGTGAGCGCACTGACCAACGCCGCTGGCGTCTCACGCGCCGCCTTCTACACCCACTTCACCGACCTCGGTGACCTAGCCATGCACATGGCACAGGCCCAGTTCGACCAGATCGGCTCCGTGACCGGCACCGAGTACGGCACGGACCCGGCGGCCGCGATGCGTCACGGAACTCGTGACCTGGTGTCCCATTTCAGCGCCAATCGCGCTCTCTACCGCGCCGTGCTGGTCTTGCCCGCGGAGGGCGGCGGCAATCAGATCGCCCGGATCATGTCCGCGCCGACTCGGCGGCTGGTCGACGTTGTCGGGTCAATCCCCGCTGGCCTGCGCCCGGATATCGCCGCCGACTACCTCGCCGGCGCAACCGCCAATGTCATGACCGCCTGGATCCTCGATGAGTTGCGAGCCGATGAGAACGAGCTGTGCGAGCACCTGTTCCAGCTGCTGCCGCTGTGGATGCGGGGCGGCTAGCCCCCGGGTGCCGGATGCTGGAAGGCCACGCTGCGCTGCTGCAGGTCCGCCCGCGTCAACTGCACCCGGCTGGCCCGGCCGACCGGCAGTTCGATGCCGGTGACCTTGGCTCGGACCGCCGGGTCGGCGATCACCACGGTGCCCCGTGCCGGTGTCTTGTCCGACTCAGCGACCTCGACGATGACGCCGTCGAATGCCTCGCCCACCCGGTGCCGCAGCACCGCCGCTTCTATCAGATTGATGCACTCGCGTTCGTAGGCGCCGGTCGCGCGGCCCGCGGCCATCATGGCCTCCGGTAGGCCGGACAGGCCGTCGCGGACCCAAGCTGGAACCTCACTCCCGGCGGTGACTGCCAGGCAGATCTCCAGGCCATAGCGATCGACCAGCCGCCGCAATGGAGCGGTCACGTGCGCATACTCCGCACCGATGGCGCCGTGCGGGCTGGCAGGCGGCAGGTCGCCGTCGAACACCAGGTAGGCCGCACCCCGGAATAGCGTGGTGGCCTCTTCCAGGAAGGCTGCATGCGCGGGAACCCCGGCGTCCAGACGGCGCAGCAACGATCCGTAGTGTTCCTCATCCGCCCATACCAGCCCCAGGCCACGGGCCGCGTTGCGCAGACGGCGCACATCGCGCGGATCGGCCTGCGGCAGGGTCCGCAGCACACCGATGCGAGCGCGCCGCATCATCGCCGCGGCCGCGATTCCGGTGGTCAGGGAGATCTGCGCATTCCAGTCCTCCACGGCTAAGGTGGCGCGGTACCTCAGCTCGTACCGGTCGTCGGCATGCACCACTTCCTGTTCCGGAATCGCCAGCGATACCCCGCCGCGCTCGGCCTCGCGCTGGCGGCGAAGCCGGCCGATCACGGCGAGCAGTTCCAGCATCGGCGAGATGGTGCCGTCGTCGATGCCGTCCTGCACCTGCTGGTAGCTGAGCTTTGCCCTGCTGCGCACGCATGCCCGCCGGACCTGGGCGTCGACGATCTCGCCGTCGGCGTCCAATCGGATCTGCCACAAGCAGGCCCGGCGCAGTTGTCCCGGCAGCAGACTGGCCACTCCTTCCGACAGCACGCTCGGATGCAGCCCGTCGCGACGGTCCGGTCCGTAATAGGTCATACCCCGGGCGTGAACGTCGGTGTCCAGTGCGCCGCCCGGCTCGATGAACGCCGCCGGGTCGGCGATGGCGTAGTGGATCAGGTAGCCATCGCCCTCCCGGGCCAGGTGCAGCGCCTGATCCAGGTCCATCGCATCGGGCGGATCGATCGTCACCAGTTCGATGTCGGTGGCGTCCAGGTCGGGTAGGGGCGTGCTGGAGGCTGCGGCTGCCGCTTCGGCCTGCGCGGCCTCACTGAATGCCTGCGGTACGTCCAGGTCGCTGCGCAAGCTCTCCAGCATCGGCGCCAGGCCGGACGCCGATGCCGCTTGTAGTCGCAGTGCTCGCCTGGGCATCAGCGCGAGACCTTGCGTCGCGAGCGCCGATCCAGCATCAGCGCGACCAAACAGCCGAGCAGGATGCCGACCGGGGCGAGGATGAGCGCGAGCAGCAGGCCCAGGCCCCATGGGTCCAGCGCCGCGCCCGGCTGGTCGTAGCGCGCGAACGGGCTCGCTGCGAAACCCGCAACGAAGCCCAGCAGGCCACCGAGGAACGCGAACCGGCCAAACCGCGGCGCACGGCGGATCGCTTGCCGGTCGATCTCGATCTCCGCAGCCTCCAGCGGGTCCGCGGAACCCTCGTC
The DNA here is from genome assembly GCA_047971285.1 of Beutenbergiaceae bacterium. Taxonomy (GTDB): domain Bacteria; phylum Actinomycetota; class Actinomycetes; order Actinomycetales; family Beutenbergiaceae; genus Pseudactinotalea. The sequence continues at coordinate 10,590 of JBKDZO010000020.1, forward strand.
CGTCTCGGCACCATCCTCGGCAGTCTCAGCGTTCATCCCGGCGGCGCTGCCCTCATCGGCGGTATCGGGGTCGGCATCAGGTGCGCCGTCGGCCTCGTCTGGGTTGCCGGCGGCTTCCGCTTCGTCCTCTGCCGGGCCGCCCGAACCCAGTGGTTCGGAACCTGGCTGGTCCGGGGTGCTCACGCCTGAGACGTTAGTCGACCAATGGCAGCAACTCGGACAAGTCCGCTCGCAGTCCGGAGGCCTGGACCAGGCCGGCGTCCACGGCGGCCTGCCAATCCAGTTCGCCGACCGCGAGCTGTAGCCATGTCTGCATGGTGGTTTCCACGACGTTGGGCGGGGTGCCACGGGTATGCCGGGGGCCCGCCAGGACTTGTACCACCCCTGCCGGTGGCACCCGCACCTCGACGGCGTTGCCGGGGGCTCGGTGCGCGAGTTCTTGCAGCAGGTACCGGACCGCGAGGGTGACCGATGCCCGATCACCATGCCCGGAACGCCAAGCTGCGATCGCCGGCATTGCCTCGGTCGCGCCGATCAGTCGTCGTGCCACCGACCCAGCTTAGGCTCGCCCCGTTCCGCAACCGCACAGCCAGCCAGCCGCACTGGGCTCAGCGGTCTCGCATCGGCGCTCGGTAGGGCCGGTGCGGCGGGGGTCCGCTACGCAACCACAGCCCGCGCCAACGAGGCGAGCGGATGATGAGGGCCGCGAGGGCGAGGCCGGCAAGCAGCAGCAGGCCACCCCAGCCGCCGTAGTCGTCCGTGCCGGCTTCAGCCACCGAGACCAGTGCAAACAGGTTCGCGATGACCGTGCCGGTGATAGCCAGGACCAGGGCCGTCGAGCGCACCCACGACGTCTCCGCAGCAGAACGCGATGCAATCTGACCGATCAGGATGACCAGCAGCACGCCGATCACCAGCACCAGCCCGATGAACCCGACCCCGACGGCGACTTCCTGGGGCTCAAGATCATCAGCGGGCTCATCGTCCGATGATTCCTGCTCCGCCGGGCTGAGTATCCGGAGCCCGGCGGTCAGAACTCGGAGCGGCACGCCGTCCATGGTGAAGATCGGCACGATCAGGCCAGAAATGATCACGGCGACGGTGACGCTGACCGCGACTCGCAGGATCAGGTGTTGCAACGCGTCCACGTCGGCCGCGAGCTTCCTGACGTCGCGCCGCAGGTCGTCCATCGGATCGCTCGCACGGGTAAACCGCCCCTCAGCACCCATGGGGCGAGTATGCCTACCACCGATTGGCCTCGCAATACTCGCAACCTGACGGTTCGCCAGATCTCGAAGGTCACGATCTGGTCTACTAACTGGACTAATTGGACTAAAACTGCCAGGCTGGCGGCCGATGTACAGGAATCGAGGTGGCCGGTGAACACCGCATACAGCACTATCCGAGTCGGGGTTCTCGGCGCCGGCGTCATCTCACAATCGGTCCACCTGCCATCGTTGCGCCGCGCAGGCTTCGACATTCGCTACGTCTGCGACCTGTCCGCCAGCCGGGCCGCGCAGGTCGCGGCCGCCGTCGGATCCCGGCCGACCAACGACCCCGGACAGGTGTTCACAGACCCCGAGGTCGACGCCGTTCTCATCGCCACCTCCGGTTCCCACACCGAACTCACCAAGAGTGCACTGGCGCACGGCAAGCATGTGCTGGCCGAGAAGCCGTTGGCGTTCACCGTCCGGGAGACCGCAGAGATCGCCCAGCTCGCCCAGCACCAGCAACGCATCGTCCAGGTCGGATACATGAAGATGTACGACCCGCTGACGACAATCGCCGCCCAGGAGGTAGCCGCAATGGAGCGGCTACGCCTGGTGCGGGTCACCGTGGCGCACCCGGCAGACGAGCCGCAGGTGGCACACCTGCGGCTTCCCCAGCCCAGCGCCGACGCCGATCCCGCCATCATCGCCGTGGCCCAGGCCTACGACACCGACCGCGCCCGCGAAGCACTTCCGGGGGCGGATGAATCGCTGTTGCGTTACTACACCGACGTCCTGAACGGCTCGGTGATCCACGAGTTCAGCCTGTTGCGGGCATTGGGACTCGGCCTGCCGGAACGCTGGCAAGCCCAGACCTTCGCTGAGGGGGACGAGCCAGCCAGCCTGCTGGCCACCGGCACGGTGGGTCAGACGGCGTACGTGCTCAGCTGGAACTGGCTGCCGGACTATCCCGAATACCAGGAAGAACTGGTGGCGCTGGCGGCCAACGCCCGGCTGGAGTTCCATCTGGCCAAGCCATACCTGCTGGAGGAGCGCAGCCGCCTGGTCAGCCGCCGTCACACCGGTGAATTGCGACAGGACACCAGCTACACCGACGGACACGACACCGGTTTCATCCGGCAGCTGGATGCCTTCGCCGATGCCATCCGCACCGGGATCAGCCCCGACCCTGCGCTGAGCGGGGTGGCCGCCGATATCACGGCATTGCAGTCGTTGGCGCAGGCCATCGCCGCCGGTCGCGGGCATGACATCCACACCGAAACCGCGCAGCCATGAGGTTCGCCAACGCACCCGTCTCCTACGGCGTCTTCGGCGACCTCACCATCGAGGGTGCCACCACCACACCGGCGCTGCTGGCGGCGATGGCGCAAGCCGGGTATGCCGGCACCGAGCTAGGGCCGCCCGGCTTCTTCGGCTCCCCGGAGCAGGCTGCCCGGCACCTGGAGCAAGCGGGGCTGGCCGCGGCGGGGGTCTACGTGCCGCTGCACACCCAGGATGAGGGTGCGGTCCTGCGGCGCGACCTGGAACGGTTCGAGATCACCATGTCCGA
>JBKDZO010000021.1:0-100717 GCA_047971285.1 Beutenbergiaceae bacterium
ACCGTGGTGGTCCGGAATCTCACCTGCGTGAGCCTGGCTCACCGGTTTCTAGCGTGAGATGGTAGATATCGCCGCGGTAGAGCGATGTCGTGTGCTCGATCATGGCGCCAGCCTCGTCCCTGCTGATGTTCTCTGTTTGCAGGCATGGGGTGCGGCGCTCGATTCCCAAGCGGGCTGCGGTCTCAGCATCGGGGATTGTCGCTGCGACATCGAACCGAGACCAGGTGACGTTGGTGCTGTATTTGCTGCGCAGGAGGGCGTACAGCGACTGTTCCAGGTTGTGGCCCAGGAGCCCCGGAAATCGATGGGCGGGCAAGGTGGCCTTTTCGACGCACATGGGGATGTCGTCGCCATATCTGATGCGCTGGATCCGAATGACCTTGTGGTCGGCTTCGAGCTCCAAGGTCAGGGCCTCGGCCTGCGTCGCGGCACTGAGTGTGGCCGCGATCAGCGTGCTACTAGGAGTGCGGCCGGCTGCTCGCATGGTTTCGGAGAATGAGGTGGAAGCCAGTGCCCGCGTCATCTGGGGGGCGCGCACGAATGTGCCTCGCCCGGGAATTCCCTCGATCCGCCCAGCGGAGATCAGCAACTGCAACGCCCGGCGGACGGTCATCGGCGATGCGCCATAGCTGGCGGCGAGCTCCTGTTCGGTGGGGATCTTGTCACCAGGTCGCTTGGAGTCGATGAGCGTGGAGAGGTCTTTGGCGATTGATTCGTACTTCTTCACGCTGCTCCTCGCACCAGTGGTTCGCTCTGGGATCCTAACGAGTGCGGTGTGGTGAGCGGCCCTCGAGCATCTGCCAGGCATTGACAGCGGCGCCCAGCAACGGGGCATCTGCTCCCAATTGGGAGGGTGTCAGGCGCACGGGCCGGATGGTATCGATGAGCTGGGCCCGTAGATCCGATTCCACCCGCGCCCACCATCGCGTTCCCATGCGGGCCACGCTGCCACCAAGCACGATCAGTTCTGGGTCGAGCATGGTCACGATCTGTGCGAGTGCGATACCCATGGCATGGGCGGCGTTATCGATGACCGCTATGGCCGCTGGTTCTCCCTCCTGGCACCGGTGGGCTACCTCGCGAGCGTCCTGGCAGGTCGGATCACCGCCGGCGGCCAGGTAGGAACGATGGATGGCGGGACCAGCGGCGATCGCCTCCAGGTGCCCAGATATTCCGCATGGACACCGCAATCCCTGGGCAGATGTCGATGGCATGTGGCCCATCTCGCCTGCGACGTGGTGAGCACCGCGCACCAGCTGTCCCTCGACCAGCATGGCCGCGCCCACTCCGGTGCCGATGGCAACCAGCAGGGTGTTGGCAATGCCCTGGGCGGAGCCCACCCACGCTTCACCGCTGAGGTGGGTATCGACATCGTTGTTCACCTGCACCGGGACGCCTAGTTCGTCGGCCAGTCGAGTGCGTAGCGGGGTGCCGACCCAGTCGGTGAACGTGTCATTGCCCGCGATGATTGTTCCCTCGCTATTGACGACGCCGGCAGCACCGACGCCGACGGCGGCCAGAGGCCTCTTGCCCACAACCGCAGTGACCAGGGCGGAAACATCGGCGATGATGGCGTCCGCACCAAGCAGCGCGGGCGTGGGTGCGCTGAGGCGGCGGTGCACCTTTCCAGACCGGTCGACCGCCGCAGCAGCCGTCTTGGTGCCGCCGATATCGACTCCGACCACCATCTGTGCTGCCCTCATGCCTGCCCTCTCGTCGTTGGTTCATGGTGTTGCTCGCCACCGCTGAATTCAACTCTTGCCAGCCTTGCCAGCCTTGCCTCCGGCCGCTAGCATGGCGATTACCCTAAGGAAAGTAGATCACCATAGGGTAATGATGATCAAGTTCCGCCGAGCAATGGCTACCGCGGAGCGCGCTTCCAGAGAGGTTTATATGGCTGACACATCACGCACGCGGGTCGCGCTTGCGGCACTTCCGGTAGCGCTTGTCGCTGCTGCTTGCGGCACGACGACGGGTACCGATTCAGATTCTGGCTCCGATGGTGGGGCGCAGGGCACGATCACGGTGTTGATGGAGGAGATCTCCTACACCGACAACATTCGGGACATGCTCCCGCAGTTCGAAGAGGCCACGGGCATCGCTGTGAACATCGAGACCGTCCCGTACGCCGATCAGGCGAGTCGAATCCTGCAGGAATTCGCCCAGGGGTCGACCACCTACGACGTGGTCTTCAACGACAACGTCTATGGCCCCGGCTACTTCGAGTCCCAGTACGTGAGCGATCTGAATGAGTTCGCCGATGACGAGGAGTTCGCCAGTTTCGATGAGTTCTTCGAGCCCTACCTGGCGCCGATGACCACCGACGATGGTGCGATTTTTGGCCTGCCGGTCTACGGCGAGAGCACCTTCCTGATGTATCGGACCGATGTCTTCGAGGAATACGGCATCGATGGCCCGCCCGAGACCACCGACGACCTGATGGACGCGGCGCGCACCATCACCGAAGGCAGCGATGGTGAGATCGCGGGCATCACGATGCGGGCGACGTCCGGCATTCACGCGGTCTATCCCTGGGCGGGCATCCTGCGCTCCTTCGGAGGCGACTTCTACCAGGGCACAGACCTGGCGATCGATAGCGCGGAATCGGTCGAAGCCACCCAGTTCTGGGTGGACATGCTCTCCAACTATGCCCCGGCAGGCGTTGCCAACTTCGACTGGGAACAGAACCGTATCGCGTTCACTCAGGGGCAAGCCGCCATGACCATCGACGCGACCGCGAACGGTCCGTTCAACGAGGATGAGTCCAGCTCAGTAGTAGCCGGAAACGTGGGCTACGCCCCGATCCCCTATGCCGCAGGTGTCACCCCGGGTGAGAACACCAACAACTCCCTGGCCGTGCATGCGCTATTCATGAACAGCGCTAGCGAGAACCAGGAAGCGGCATGGAAGTTCATGACCTGGGCCACCAGCGAAGAAGTGCAGGCCAATGCGGTTGAGACAGTCGAAGCCGTGGGGGTGACCAACGCTGCCGTGCTCGACGGCGATGCCTACGCGCAGCGATATGGGGCATTCCAAGAAGCAGTGATGGGCCAGCTGGAGACCGGGAACATCGCGTACCTGCCCAGTGGCACCGATGCCAACACCATTATCGTCGAGACCGGTCAGGCGCTCTCAAACGCGCTCGCCGGAACAGACGTACAGGAGGCGTTGACCACTGCTGCAGAGAGCATCGAAGCCCAAGTCGGCTGAGATGGCAGTGCAGATCAGCGGTCCGAACCGTGCGCGCCGTATGCGGCGCGCACGGGGTTGGACGCTAGCGCTACCCGGAGCGGCGATCCTGGTGCCGTTCCTGGCGGTCGTATTGTTCTACGGCATCTGGATGGCGGTCCACGGTGAGCGGCTCACGGAGGCGGGCACCGCCGACGACTTCGTCGGCCTGGAGAATTTCGCCCGCGCGCTGGGTGATGAGACGCTGCGCCAATCGGTCTGGGTCACCATTGTCTACGTCGCGGTCGCGGTTCTGGGACAGATGGTGATCGGCGTCTCGATCGCGTTGCTGATGAATCGGAAGTTTCTCGGCAAATCGATCGTGCGGGCCTTGATCCTGATACCCATGGTGCTGGTTCCGGTGGTCGCCGCGTTGACGTGGCGGCTGCTGATGGATCCAGGCAACGGGATGATCAACTGGATCTTCGGACAATTGGGGCTCGGTTCCGACCATGCCTTTCTCTCCGACTCGGCAACTGCGCTGCTAGCCGTCGTGCTGGTGGACATCTGGCAGAACACTCCGTTCGTGGTGATCATCGTCTTGGCGGGGCTGGAGTCACTGGAACGAGCACCTTTCGAAGCCGCCTCGCTGGACGGGGCCCACGGTTGGCGCCTGATCCGGCACATCACGCTGCCCATGATGCAGCCAGTCCTGGCGATCGTGGTCCTGCTGCGAATCATCGACGCGGCCAAGACCTTCGCATTGATCCAAACCATGACCCGCGGCGGACCGGGAACCTCAACCATGGCAATCAGCAACTTCGTCTACCGCACCGGGTTTGAGCTGTTCGATGTGGGCTACGCGGCAGCGCTGGCATTGCTGACATCGGCAGCGCTGATCGTGGTGATCTTCCCCGCCGCCCGGCGCTTGATGGGGCTCGATGGGAGGGACCGAACATGAGGTTCCGACTCGGAGGGCTGACTCGTACCGTCTTGATTTACCTGTTCCTGGTGTGGTGCCTAGCCCCGGTGTTGTGGCTGGTCAGTACCGCCTTGAAGTCCGACGTCGAGGCCTTCAGCGCCGAGCCGGTGTGGATCTTCACGCCCCAGTGGGGGAACTTTGCGACCGCCTGGACGACCGGCTACATGTCGCAGGCCATGACCGCGAGTGCGATCATCTCGGTCTCCTCCAGTCTGATCGGGATTGTTGCGGGTTTGCCGCTGGCCTACCTGGTGACCCAGGTGCTGGCACCCGGCTCGGGTATTGCACGCCGGGTGACGCTAACGATCCTGTTGCTGACCACCGTGCCGCCGGTGTTGGGGTTGACGCCACTATTCCGGTTGTTCGATCACCTCGGGCTAGGCCGTGGGTACGTCGGCATCACCCTGATCCACTCCTTCTATGCCACCCTGCTGGCGTTCTTGATCCTGCGGTCATTCCTGCAAGGTTTCTCGCGGGAGATTCGCGAGGCGGCGCTGGTTGACGGTGCTGGTGAGTGGCGAGCCTTGCTGCAGTGCACCATGCCGAACCTCATCGGTGCGATGTTCGCTACCTTCGTGCTCGCGCTGATCCAATCCTGGAACGAGTATCTCTATGCGTTGGTGCTCACCGGCGGGGATGCACAGACGGTTCCGGTGCGGGTAGCAAGTTTCTTCACCTTCGTCGGAACGAACTGGTCCACGCTCACCGCCGCCGGTGTGCTGGGCACGTTGCCAATCATTGTGTTTGCCATTTTGGCCCGGAACTACATGGCACGGGGCCTGACCTACGGAGGAGTGAAATGACGCTGGCTAGTCCGCTACCGGTGGCAGTCGTGGGCCTGGGTGCGATCGGCGTGGAGCATGCCGAAATTTACCAGGCGAGCCCGTTGGCGGAGCTGGCGGCCGTCGTCGAACCGCGAGCGCAGGTGCGGATGGAGGTGGCTGCGCGGCTGGGTTGCCAGGGGTTCGAGACGGTGGCGCAGTTGCTGGAATCGGACGTGGCGGCGGTTTCACTATGTACGCCGGACCACCTGCACTATGAGGACGCGCGCACCATCGTGGCAGCTGGTAGGCACCTGCTGGTGGAGAAGCCGATTTCGACGGATCCGGTGCAGGCCGATGAGCTGACGCGGCTGGCCGAATCGGCCGATGTGGTGGTGATGCCCGGTCAGACCCTGCGCTTTGAACCCCGGTATGCCCGCGCGCGCGAGGTTGTGGCTGCCGGTCGGGTTGGCCAGATTCAGCACGGCTACCTGCGACGGGACAACAAGCTCTCGGTGGCGCACCGGGCTGCTGGGCGAACCTCGGTGGCCTATTTCCTGGGTATCCACGACATCGATGCGTTGCAGTGGATCACCAATCAGCGGGTTGTACAGGTGCAAGCCTTGGCTAGTACTGCCACCGAGGCCACCGGAGCGCAGGCCCTGGCGGTGGTGGCCAACCTACGGCTCAGCGGTGGCGCTGTGGTGCAGCTGGAATCAGCATGGAACCTGCCAGAGAACTATCCGACAGATCTCGATGCGGCATTGCGTTTGGTTGGATCCTCGGGGGTGGTGTCCGTGCACTCCTTCGATGCCGGTATGGCGGTGACGGACGCACAGTTCTACCTGCCCATGCCAGCCGGTGCTCCGCTATACGGCGCTACACAGGGTGCGTTGGCGCTGGAACTGGAGTCATTCCTTCGCGCCGTGCAGGGCGATATTGCGCTGCCGGTGACGGTCCGTGAGGCGGCGGCTGCGGTCAAGGTGGTTGCGGCACTGCACCAAGGGCTCCAGACCGGTGGAACCGTTGAGGTTGAGCCGGTCGTCCCGGCAGAGGTGCGGTGATGGGCGTGCTGGAATCGCTGGCTGGCACGTTGATCGTTTCCTGCCAGGCGTATCCAGGTGAGCCCATGCACGACTGGCGCACCACGGCCCAGGTAGCGCGATCGGTGGTGATCGGAGGGGCGGCGGCCGTGCGGGTGCAGGGTCTGGCGGATATCCGCGCCACCGCCGCCGCTGTCGACGTGCCAGTCATCGGCCTGATCAAGGATGGCGGCGCCGGTGTCTACATCACCCCGACACTGGCCCATGCTCGAGATGTGGTGCAAGCCGGGGCCGACATCGTGGCCCTCGATGGCACCCGGCGACCCCGGCCTGACGGTCTCACGTTGGCGCAGACCGTTGCTGGGATTCGCGAGCTGAGCCAGGCTCTGGTGATGGCTGATTGTGGTTCTGCTGCGGACGCTCGTGCGGCCCAGGATGCGGGGGTTGATGTGGTGGGCTCCACCTTGGCCGGTTACACCGGCGAGCGGCCTGCGACCCAGGGGCCGGACTTGGAACTGCTGGATGAGATGGTGGCCATGGTCACCATCCCGGTGATCGCTGAAGGTCGGTTGCACAAGCCTGGCCACGTGGTGCAGGCGTTGCAGCGTGGTGCCCACGCGGCCTGTGTGGGCACCGCGATTACGCACCCGACCTCGATTACCCGCTGGTTCAACGACGCCATCGTCTCGGCTTGTCGTGGACCCGACTAACCGCTGAGTCGGCCCCGCGCGGGTGGTCGGCTCGTGGATGGGGTGTGGATAGCGGGTTGAACTTTGCGGCGCGTGCTCGGTGCCGCTAGCGGGTTGGGTGGTGGATAACCACTCGGCGCTCGGTCTCTGCGCACAGGGTTTTCCACATCGTGCGGGTAGCCGCCCACAACTTGGTCGAATATGTGCACATCGACACGCCCCAGGATGTGGATGACACGAACGGCGCGACACGCCCAAACACAATAGGTAGTGCTCTCGCGCAATGTCGGCCACTAGGTGTAGTGTTGAGGTCGTTGGGCGGAGCACAGTCGCCCACAAATGACATGACTGTAGTTACATCCTGGTGATTCCCAGCAGAATCCGACCGCTCATGGCGTTCGGATTCTCACCTGAGGATCCCCGGTGGGGCTGCAGAGACAGCAGGAAGATGCTGCGCGGGGGCGCGGCGGAGAGAGGTACCGATGACGATCACCGTCTTCAGCAAGCCGGCTTGCGTCCAGTGCGATGCGACCTACCGGGCGCTCAACAAACACGGCCTTGACTACACCATCGTCGACATCAGCACCGACGAGGATGCGCTAGCCGAGGTGAAGGCTCTGGGTTATCAGCAGGCCCCGGTGGTCTTCGCTGGCGGTGACCACTGGTCGGGCTTTCGCCCAGACCGCATCAAGGCACTTGTAGCTGGCGGGCAGTCCAGCGTCGCTATCGCCTGATGCTCCGCTCTCATTGAGCATCGGGGTGACGACGGCGTCGCTCCATACCCCCTCTGCGGGCGTTCGGTGTGAACGCCCGCAGTACCACCGACGCATTCGCTCCCAGGGAAGGAGTGGCTCCATGAGCACCAGCCCATCGATCGTCTACTTCTCGTCGGTGTCGGAAAACACCAAACGATTCGTGGATCGGCTACAACTCCCAGCCCAGCGGATCCCGCTGCGGGCTAGTGAGCCACGGCTGCAAGTCAAGAATCCGTACGTTCTGATCGTGCCGACCTACGGCGGGGGAAACGATCGCGGCGCGGTACCCAAGCAAGTCATCAAGTTCCTCAACGATGAATCCAACCGCACGCTGATGCGCGGGGTTGTCGCCGGTGGGAACACCAACTTCGGAACGGCCTATTGCCTGGCCGGAGCCATCATCTCCGCCAAGTGTGAGGTGCCGTGGCTATACAACTTTGAGCTTCTGGGAACGAAAGAGGACGTCACCAGCGTCCAGGATGGAATGGAACAACTGTGGCTGCAACGATGACCGAACCTGCGATCGAGACCAGCGCCCTCACTCCGGCCGGCTCCTCGTCGGAGATGGACTTTCACGCGCTCAATGCGCTACTGAACCTCTACGGGCCCAACGGTGAGATCCAGTTCGACAAGGACCGGGAGGCGGCGCGGGAGTACTTCCTGCAGCACGTCAACCAGAACACCGTGTTCTTCCACAACCTGCGGGAGAAGCTGGCGTACCTCATCGAGCACGGCTACTACGAGGCGGAGGTGCTGGACCGGTACCCGTTCGAGTTCCTGCAGCAGATCTTTGATCATGCTTACGCGCAGAAGTTCCGATTCCAGACCTTCCTGGGCGCCTTCAAGTACTACACCTCCTACACATTGAAGACCTTTGACGGTCAGCGCTATCTGGAGCGGTTCGAGGACCGGGTCGTCATGGTCGCGCTCACCCTGGCCGACGGCGACCAGGGGTTCGCCATGGAGATGGTGGACGAGATCATCTCTGGCCGCTTCCAGCCCGCCACCCCGACCTTCCTCAACTCCGGCAAGAAGCAGCGGGGTGAGCCAGTCTCCTGCTTCCTGCTGCGCATCGAAGACAACATGGAGTCGATCGCCCGCGCGATCAATTCGGCACTGCAACTGTCCAAGCGGGGCGGCGGTGTGGCACTGCTGCTGACCAACCTGCGCGAACACGGTGCGCCGATCAAGAAGATCGAGAATCAATCGTCCGGGGTCATTCCGGTGATGAAGCTGTTGGAGGACTCCTTCTCCTACGCCAATCAGCTGGGAGCAAGGCAGGGCGCGGGAGCGGTCTACCTGCATGCTCATCACCCCGACATCATGCGGTTCCTGGACACCAAGCGGGAGAATGCGGACGAGAAAATCCGTATCAAGACCCTCAGCCTCGGCGTCGTCATTCCGGACATCACGTTCGAACTGGCCAAGAAGAACGAGGACATGTACCTGTTCAGCCCCTACGACGTCGAGCGCGTCTACGGGGTGCCATTCGCCGAGATCAACGTCACCGAGAAATACCATGAGATGGTCGACGACGGCCGGATCAAGAAGAAGAAGATCAACGCTCGGGAGTTCTTCCAGACCCTCGCGGAGATCCAGTTCGAGTCCGGGTATCCGTACATCATGTTCGAGGACACGGTTAACAAGGCCAACCCGATCGAAGGCAAGATCACCCACTCCAACCTGTGCAGCGAGATCTTGCAGGTATCCACCGCCTCCACCTACAACGACGACCTGTCGTATGCCCACATCGGCAAAGACATCTCCTGCAACCTGGGCTCACTCAATATCGCCATGACCATGGACTCGCCCGATCTGGGTAAGACCGTCGGCACCGCGATCAGGGCGCTTACCGCCGTCAGCGATCAGACTCACATCTGGTCGGTTCCCAGCATTGAGCAGGGGAACAACTCCTCACACGCCATCGGCCTGGGGCAGATGAACCTGCACGGATACCTGGCGCGGGAGCGCATCCACTACGGCTCCGAAGAAGGCATTGACTTCACCAATATCTACTTCTATACCGTGCTCTTCCACTGTCTGGTCGAGTCCAACAAGCTGGCTATCGAGCGGGGTCAGGCGTTCGGCGGATTCGAGAACAGCACCTACGCCAGTGGCGAGTTCTTCGACAAGTACACCGATCAGGTGTGGGCGCCAGCCACCGAACGGGTGGCGCAGTTGTTCGCGGACGCCGGTGTGCACATTCCTACCGCCGACCAATGGCAGGAACTGAAGGCCTCGGTGATGGCGCACGGCATCTACAACCAGAACCTGCAGGCGGTGCCACCCACCGGGTCGATTAGCTACATCAACAACTCCACCTCCTCGATCCACCCGGTGGCCAGCAAGATCGAGATCCGCAAAGAGGGAAAGATCGGTCGCGTCTACTACCCGGCGCCATTTCTGACCAACGACAACCTGGACTACTTCGCCGACGCCTACGAGATCGGCTACGAGAAGATCATCGACACCTACGCCGCTGCCACCCAGCACGTGGACCAGGGCCTGAGTCTGACGCTGTTCTTCAAGGACACCGTGACCACCCGGGACCTGAACAAGGCGCAGATCTACGCTTGGCGCAAGGGAATCAAGACGCTGTACTACATCCGTCTACGCCAGATGGCGCTAGATGGCACCGAGGTCGAGGGTTGCGTCAGCTGCATGCTGTGAGCCTACGATCGCCACATTGACGAACGTATTGAAGGAGTAGACCGGAAGTGACCGAGAAGCTGAAGCTGGTCAGTAGCGTCCAGGCGATCAACTGGAACCGGATCGAGGATGAGAAGGACCTCGAGGTCTGGGACCGTCTCACCGGTAATTTCTGGCTGCCGGAGAAGGTGCCACTGAGCAACGACATCAGCTCCTGGCACACACTCAAGCCAGATGAGCAGCAGATGACCACCCGGGTCTTCACCGGGCTCACCATGCTGGACACCATCCAGGGCACCGTGGGCGCGGTCAGCCTGATCCCGGACGCGCGCACCCCCCACGAGGAGGCGGTGTACACCAACATCGCGTTCATGGAGTCGGTACACGCCAAGAGCTACTCCTCGATCTTCTCCACCCTGATTTCGACGGCGGAGATCGACGAGGCCTTCCGCTGGAGCGAGGAGAACGAGAACCTGCAGCGCAAGGCCAAGATCGTGCTGGAGTACTACCACGGTGACGATCCGGAGAAGCGCAAGGTGGCCTCCACCATGCTGGAGTCCTTGCTGGTCTACTCCGGCTTCTACGCCCCGATGTACTGGTCCAGCCACGCCAAGCTCACCAATACCGCGGACCTGATCCGGCTGATCATCCGCGACGAGGCGGTGCACGGCTACTACATCGGCTACAAGTATCAGCAAGCAGTGGCCGAGTCTTCGCCCGAGCGTCAGCAAGAACTCAAGGACTACACCTTTGAGTTGCTGTACGAGCTCTACGACAACGAGGAGCAGTACACCGAGGACCTGTACGACCCGCTGGGCCTGACGGAGGACGTCAAGGCGTTCCTGCGTTACAACGCCAACAAGGCGCTGATGAACCTGGGCTACGAGGGCCTATTCACCAAGGACCAGACCGCCGTCAACCCGGCCATCCTGTCTGCATTGAGCCCGAACGCCGATGAGAACCACGACTTCTTCTCTGGCTCCGGTTCCTCCTATGTCATTGGGAAGGCCGTCAATACCGAGGATGACGACTGGGAGTTCTAGGGCGAGGAACGACGTCTGCTGGGCCCGCGGTTTAGGTGCTGACTGGCCAGGCTGCGGCGATCGCTTGGAAGCTGGCGATCCGCGCGGCTCGATCCAGGCCCGGGGTCACCACCACGACCTCATCGGTGCGGCCCTGTTGCTGAATCTGACGTAGTCGCTGAACGACCTGGTCGGCGGTGCCGACGGCCATACGCTGTTCATCGTGCGGGGTGGCTAAGAATTGCGGTGACCGCGCATATTCGGCGATCTGTTCGGGACGAATCGGCTCCCGAATCCCGCGAGCCAGGTTCGCCATCGTCAACGCCCATGCGGCGCGAAATTGCCTGACCTGGTTCTGGTCGTCGCTAGCGAACGCCAGCACCGAGACTGACGACCACGGCCGTTCTTCGACGCCAGGCCGGAATTGTTGGCGGTACTGCTGCAACGCTGCTGGTGCCAGTTCTGGGCTCATGTGGTGGGCAAACACGGCTCGCATGCCATGGGCGGCAGCGAACTGCGGCCCGTAGGCACGCGATCCCAGCATGAAGATTTCAGGGCGCTGCGCAACTACCGGTGCAGCGATCAGCTTCTGGTAGGGGTGACCGTCCGGGAAGCCATCACCAAGAAATCCCAGGAGTTCGGCGACTTGATCGGGAAAATCGGCAGCGGGGTCGTTGGTGACCCCGCGCCGTAGCACGTGGGCGGTCAGCGGGTCAGTACCCGGGGCGCGCCCTAGGCCGAGATCGACGCGGCCGGGTGCGATGGCCAGAAGGGTTCGGAACGTCTCAGCCACCTTGAAAGCGGAGTGGTTGGGCAGCATGATTCCGGCAGCACCCACCCGAATCTGCTCGGTCTGCCCCAGGACATGAGCGATGAGAATCTCCGGCGCGCTGCAAGCCAGCGAGGCCATGGAGTGGTGTTCGGAAACCCAATATCTGCGGTACCCCGCGGCCTCGACCTGTGCAGCTACCTCCACGGCCCCGGCGATGGCCTGGGCGGCGGACTGCCCGTATTCGATTCCCACGAAGTCGAGCACAGCAAGGGGCAGCGTGGGAGTCGTCACGCCTCGAACCTACCCTGGTCGCTGGCCGGAATCAGCAGGCCGACCAGCTGCGTTGATTCGCTGGTATTCGTCAAGCTCTAGCTCCCCATCATGCTGATGGCCTTGCCGAGGGCGCTCACTGCGAGGTAGGCGAAGAGGAAGGTCATCACATACGCATTGTTGCGTTCCAACCACTCCTTCAGGGCGGTGAGCATCGGTTCCACCCGCTGCCCGGCCAGCAAGAATGCTGCGGTGATGGCGAGGGCGAACGCAGAACTGAGCACTGCGAAGATTGCCAGCGCAATGATCTGCTGGAGTATCGGAATCGCGGAACCGGAGATCCACAATGCCCCGGTCACGATCAACGCGGTGTTCTTGGCGTTGATGGCGATGAGCACAGCGGTGAATCCCAGGACCGCGATCGGGCTCATGTCGTCCACCTTGGACATCCAGCCTGGATCACGGGAGGGCTTGTCGGGGCGAGGACGCCCACGCCACGACGTCACGGCCAAGAAGGCGAACAGCAGGCCCATCGCTAGGTTGACCCATCCCATGCCCGCCCGCGGTCCGTTCGTGGATGGCTCCAAGCCGAGCGCGATGACCAGCCCGGCCATCAACGCGACACCGATCCACCAGCCCAGTACGAGGGAGATTGCCTTGATGCGGGGGCGGCTGCTGAACATCAGCACCAGCAAGAAGATCAGCGGCATAGGAGATAGAGCGATGCCGAACGCGTTGGGTAGGAACTGCCCGATGACCGTCAACATTGGTTCCTCGCTGAGGTAGGACGACGCTGGCTGCTCTCAGCCTGGCACTGTTGCCCACCGGTGACCAGGGCTGGTGGGCTGCCGTTAGGTGGAGCCGGTTCCGCTGACCTGGCTCCAGGTTCCTCCAGCGCGAGGGGGACGGGCCTACAGGTCGCGGCGCAGGGAGCTGTGGTTGGTTGTCCGACTGCTGCGAGCCAGATTGATGATCGCGGCCGCCAAGCCGCCCCAGATCACCAGCATCGCTATCGCCATCATTGCGATCGCAGTGGGGGTCATGACGCCTCCTCGACCGATTCCAGTTGTAGTGGTGTCCGCTTTGACCAGGGCACCATGGATAGCAGGAATCCTGCGCCCAGCACGCCGATTGCCGCGCCCCAGCCGAACACCCAGATCATCCAGGTCGGATATCCGCCATAGGCCTGGCTCAGGTCCTCGATCAGTTGCTGCACCAGCACGAACAGCAGAACCAGCGGCGTCAAGGTTCCGACCAGCACCTGCCACCAGGTGCCCAGCCGCAGTGACCCAGTGCGATTGAGGTGGGCGCGCAGCTGTGGCAACGCGCGCACCACCCACGCGATGACCACCATGCTCACCACCGCGACCACCAAGATCCCGAACTGGTTCACGAAGTGGTCAACGATGTCCAGCACATACACCCCGCTGGTAGTGCTGAAGAAGATCAGGCTGATGACGGCGCAGGGTAGTCCCACGACCAGGCTGGCACCGATGCGGGTCATGTCGAACTTGTCGCGGACCGCGGAGACCACCACCTCCAGCACGCTCACCAGCGATGTCAGGCCCGCCACCACCAGTGACCCGAAACACAGCACCCCGATCAGGCTGCCAGCGGGTGCGACGTTGATAATGGCGGGAAAGACGACGAACGCCAGCCCAAGGCCACTGGCTACCACGTCCTCGACCGGAGTTGCACTGGCCTGAGCCAGGAAACCCAGTGCGGCGAACACCCCGATGCCGGCCAGGAGCTCAAAGCCGGAGTTGGCGAAGCCGACCACCATGCCCGAGCCGGTCAGGTCGGCCTTGCGGTCCAGGTAGGAGCTGTAGGTGATCATGATGCCGAAGCCGATGGACAGGGAGAAGAAGATCTGCCCGAACGCTGCGGCCCATACCCCGGCCTCCAGCAACGCCGCCCAGTTCGGGGTGAACAGGGCGTCCAAACCGCTGGCGGCGCCCTCCAGCAGCAATGCTTGGATGACCAGTGCGCCGAAGGCCAGCAGCAGCAGGGGCATGAACAGCAACGACATGGTGCCGATCCCACGCTGAACTCCCAGCACCATGATCAGCACCACCACCGCCCAGACCCCGAGCAGCGGAGCTAGCACACCCGGCACGATCTGCATGCTGACGCCTGGATCCCCGGCCTGCAAGAAGTCGCCGAACAGGAAGCTCTCGGGGTCCGCGCCCCAGGCCTTGTCGACCGAGAAGATGGTGTACCGGGCAGCCCACGCGACCACCGCGGCGTAGTAGACGGCGATCATGAAACAGATGGCGACCTGCCACCAGCCGATTCCTTCGGTTCCCCGCCGCAATCGGGCGAACGACAGCGGGGCAGAACCGCGGAACTTATGGCCGAGCGCATAGTCCAGCAGCAGGAACGGCAAGCCAGCGGTCAGCAATGCCACCAGGTACGGGATGATGAATGCCCCGCCGCCGTTCTCGTAGGCGACGTAGGGAAACCGCCAGATGTTTCCCAGGCCGACGGCGGAGCCGATCGCGGCCAGGATAAAGACCGTCCGGTTGGAGAAGGCGCCTCGGCGGGCCTCGCTACCACTCACACTCGTCATGGCCTCTCCAATGTCAGGGGGGTTACTGGTAGGCGCGAAGGTGTGACAGGAACGGTAGTGCCAAGCAGACCTGCTTGACCAGGACCCTTTGACTAGCAGTCGCTGCGCAACGCGGCCACGACCTGGGTCAGGGACTGCGGGGCGGTCTGCAGCAGGAGGGATGTTACGCAGCTGGACTGCCATCTGCGCAGTTGATGGCGAAGGTCGCCACCGTTGCCCGCTAGGGCGACGTCGAGCACCAAGTCGGTGGGCACTGCGGCCGCCGCAGCGCGAGTGTCACCGGCCTGATAGTGATCGGCGATGCTGACGCAGACGTCGTGGTATCCCAGGCGCTCGATCGCGTTGCGATGAAAGTTCCTGGCAGTCGATCCCATGCCACCGATGTACAGCGCCAGCTGCGGTTTCAGTAGTGCGGCAGCGTGCTCGACGTCCGGGCCCAGGGCGACGGGCACGCAAGCGCCGACCTCAAAATCCGAGGACGGGCGCAACTGCGCATCGCGGCGTGCGAAGCCGGTTGCCAGGTGCCGGCGGGCTTCGGCGTCGAGCCGGGGAGAGAAGAAGGCTGGCAGCCAGCCGTCTGCGATCTCCGCCGCCAGGGCGGTGTTCTTCGGCCCCTGGGCGGCCAGGTAGATCGGCAGATCGGGTCGCAACGGGTGCACCGTGCTCCGCAAGATCTTCCCCGCACCGCCGGGCAGGGGCAACGGGTAGTGCGGTCCGGTGGCGGTGACCGGCTCTCGGCGGAACACCGCGCGAACGATCTGGACGTACTCGCGGGTACGTGCCAGCGGTTGTGCGTACGGCTGCCCGTACCAGCCTTCGACCACCTGTGGACCCGAGACGCCGAGCCCGAGCACGAATCTGCCGCCGCTCAGGTGGTCCATGGTGATGGCCGCCATGGCGGCCGCGGTCGGAGTCCGGGCCGCCATTTGCATGACGGCGGTGCCCAGGCGCACACGGGTGGTCTGCCCGCCCCACCACGCCAGCGGGGTCAGGGCATCGGAGCCGTAGGCCTCGGCAGTCCAGACCGAGTCCAACCCGAGCTCATCTGCCATGGCGATGCTCTGGGCGAGACCAGCCGGCGGCCCGCTCGCCCAGTACCCGGTGTGCAGGCCCAGTTTCACAAGCCGCAGACGTCGGCTATCACCTGGAGGTGTTCCAGGTCGTGCAGGTCCAGAATCTGCCAGTAGATCGTGGTGGCGCCGGTCTCGGCGTAGCGACCGAGGACATCGGCGACCTCGGTGACGGTACCGGCCAGGCCGTTGGCGCGCAGCTCTTCCGGCTCGCGCCCGATTGCGGCCGCCCGACGTCGGAACTCCGCCTCATCGCGCCCGACGCAGGCGACCAATGCCACCGACATCTTCAGCGATGCCACCTCACGGGCGATCGCGTGGCAGGCTGAGCGGACCCGCGCGAACGTCTCGGAGACCTCGGGCGCCTGCCGGAACCCGACATTGAACTCCGAAGCGAACCGGGCAGCCAGCTGCGGGGTGCGATGCAGTCCGTGCCCGCCGATGATGATTGGTACCGAGGGCTGCACCGGTTTGGGCAGGGCGGGGGAGTCGATGAGCTGGTAGTGCTCACCGGCGTAGCTGAAGAGTTCGCCGGGAGCGGTTGACCACAGCCCGGTGATGATCTCCAACTGCTCGGTGAACGGCCCGAACCGCTTGGCCGGGAACGGGACGCCATAGGCGGCGTGTTCGGCCTTGAACCAGCCCGAACCCAGGCCCAGCTCGACGCGGCCACCGGACATCTGGTCGACCTGAGCCACCTGAACAGCCAGTAGACCAGGGTGACGGAAGGTCGCCGAGGTCACCAGAGTGCCGAGCCGGATCGTCGATGTCTCCCGCGCCAATGCTCCCAGCGTGACCCAGGAATCGGTGGGGCCGGGCATGCCGTCACCGCTCATCGCCAAGAAATGATCGGAGCGGAAGAAGGCGCTGAAACCAAGTGATTCGCTGGCCTGCGCCACTGCGAGCTGGTCGTCGTAGCTGGCGCCCTGCTGGGGCTCGGTGAAGATCCGGAAGTCCATGACTTGAGCATGCCGTATTGCGGATATCTCGGGGCTACGGATGCGTAGCTCGTCACGAATCGATCCTGTTGCGCGGGAGCGTGGTGAGCAGGCCGGCTGCTGTAGCTCAGCCGAACAGCTTCGGCTGCGGTGGTCCCAGCGCCGGGTCTACGCCGTCGAACAGGCTGGCTATCGACTCACCCGCGTGCACCCGCGCGATGGCCTCGGCGAAAAGTGCGGCGACCGAGCGGACCTTGAGTTCTTCCCAGTTCGCCGGAGCGGGCACGGTATCGGTGGTGACCACCTCGGAGATCATGGGATGGTTGCGCAACCGCTCGACGGCGGCCCCGACGAACAGCCCGTGGGTGCAGGCGACGGCGGCTCTGGTGCAGCCCTGATCGGCCAGCCGGTCCAGCAGTTCTACGATCGATCCGCCGGTGGCGATCTCATCGTCCAGCACGATGGCGCGCTTTCCGGAGACATCACCGACGATGGCGTCGATGATCACTCGGTCGTCGGCCAAGCGTTGTTTGCTCCCTGCCGCTACCGGCAGTCCCAGCAGGCGCGCGAACTGGGTGGCGGTCTTGGCATTGCCGAGGTCGGGGGAGACCACCACCGCATCGGTCAGGTCCTGGCTCAGGAAGTGTTCCGAGAGCACCCCCAGGGCGGTCAGGTGGTCCACGGGAACCGGGAAGAACCCGTGCACCTGGGGGGCGTGCAGGGTCATGGTCAGGATCCGGTCCACACCGGCGGTGCCGAGCAGGTCTGCCACCAGGCGCCCCCCGATGGAAATCCGGGAGGCATCCTTCTTGTCGGAACGGGCATATGCGTAGTGCGGGATGACGGCGGTGACCTGGGCTGCCGAGGCGCCACGGGCGGCGTCGATCATCAG
This sequence comes from Beutenbergiaceae bacterium, assembly GCA_047971285.1. GTDB lineage: Bacteria > Actinomycetota > Actinomycetes > Actinomycetales > Beutenbergiaceae > Pseudactinotalea. Next base: position 17,581 of record JBKDZO010000021.1, read on the forward strand.
CAGCAACTCCATCAGATGTTCCTGCGTCGGCGGCACCAGTGGTTGCACGATGTACACATCGCGCTGGCGGCAGTTGACCTGCAGCTGCGCCTGCAAGCAGTCGTTGGAAAACCTGGTCAATTCCACATCGGACAGCGGCTCGCCCAGGTGGTCGCAGATTGCATGGGCCAGTGGCCGGTGAGCGCTTCCGGAGAAGACCACTATCTCGCGCACGATGCTCCGCGGTGAGGCAAACAGGGGCGCGCTCACCCTAGCCCCTTTCGCCTCGCCGCACACTCCGGCCAGGCATGATGGATCGATGTCCGCAACTGGCACCTCCGTGAAGCCGGTGCGCCGAGCACTCGGCGACCGGTGGTCCGTGCTGGTGGTGGTGGGCGTCGTCATTCTGCTGCTCATCGGTGTGGGTCTGACGTCGTCGCGCGGGTCTGCGGATCTGCCCGGATCGGTGGGCGACTACCTTTCCGAGCAGACCACACGCCATCGGGTGGACTCTGGCGCCGGTACCGAGGTGTGGGAATCGACGCTGATGTCCGGGATGGCGATGGCTAGCAGCGGTCCGTGGTGGCTCGGCCTGTCCCTGGCGGACTTCGAGCAGATGTTCGAGGCGGACTGGCTACGGGTGACGATCACTCGGTCGACCACGGCCGGTATCGAACGGGAGCTGCAGCTCTACCTTGTTGCCGAGGACGGCCTGTATCTGACCACGACCGCAAACGGGGACGAGGTGACGTTCTACCGCCCGGCCCTGTTGGTCCTGCCAGCAGAGGATTCGGTGTCGTCCTGGTCGGGGCAGGGTATGGCCGAAACCGTGGAAGGCGGCACCGGGACGCCGTTCGCGGCGCAATCCACCATGTCCGCAACAACGGTCGATGGGCGGTCCGAGGATTGCTTGCGGGTCGAAACGGTCCTCGACGTGGCCACGCTGCCGGGCCCGGGAGAAACGACCTGGTGCCGTGGAAGCGGGCTGATCCCGCCCGGGACATCTGTGAGGATGAGCCCGCTCGGCCCCGAGGAACTGGCGGATCCGGCTGCGATGGATGCCGGGTCCTGGCAGGTCAGCGAGGTCGCAACCCAGCTTGATCCGCCCATGACCTGGGGCACTTCGCTGCCTCCGGTGGGGACCAGTGCCCTGCTGGTCGTGGCTGTTAACCCTGGTGAGGACCTGGTGTTCGTACCCAACGACGATCCCACCTCAGCCTGGCGCACGCACCCGGGGGGCGCCATCACCATGCTGGAGCGTCATGGTGAGCTGGTCGTGGCTGGGACCAGCCGGTCGGAGCTGGTGGCCTATGACACCGACGGCCTGTGGCGCTGGACCACAGCGCTGCCGGATATTCCGAGCTACCGCGGCGCCTCCGCGGGCCAGGCACTGCGCGTGGTGGACGGCGCGGCAGGCGTCTCCTCGATCGACCTGGGCACCGGTGAGTTGCAGTGGCGCACGGTGCTGGATGATCCGATCGGTACCGCCCCGGTCACCTGCGGTGAGGCGACCTACGTGGGTACGACCGGCAGCCAGGTGGTGGCGATCGACGGCGGTGGCGAACCCCTCTGGCAGGTCGAGCTGGCCGACCCTGCGCAGGTACTGGCCTGTGTGCCTGGCGGGGTCGTGGCGGTCTCGGCCGGAACCATCGACCACATCTCCGCCTCCGGTCAATGGCTTGCCAGCGTGCCGTCCCGCGACGGTGCCATCGACACTGCACAGATGGTCGGCGAGGTGTTGGTGACGACCTCAGGCACGTTGGTGACCGGGTACACGCCAGGGTCGCTCGCCGTCCATTGGCGGCATGAACGCACGTGCTTGCAGATGTTTGTGGTCGCCGAGACCCTCATCTGTACCTCGGATGGGCTCGTGGCCATGCTCGATTCGGGCGGCACGACGATCAGCGTCAACACCGTTGCCTCGATTCCGGAAACGATCGACACCTGGACCCGAACCGAGACCGGGATGCTGCGGTTCAGCCAGGCGTTCACCGTGACGAGGTTGCAGTGAGTTCTCGGAGACAGGCAGTCGGCCAGCTTCTCGGCTCGGTGCTCTTGGGTCCGATCCGGCACGGGCGGCCAATGCCGCGTACCTGGCCGCTGGTCCTGCAACTACTCGGTGTGATCTCGTTGACCGTGGTCATCGTCGGGGCGGTGCTGATCGTCGGATCCGGCCCACTGCGCCGCGCTTCACCGATGCTGGAAGCCAGTCCCGGGTTCTATGTCCCCGAAGTGGCCTACCCCTACCTGACGACCGCCGGCTTCGTCGCGCTCACGTTGCTGCAAATAGCGATCCTGCACATCCACTGGGCCGCGCGGATCGTGGGCCTGGTCGCCGCGCTCGGCGCCTTCATCGCGCCAACGGCCTCGCTACCCTGGCCCAGCCTGATCATTGCTGGGCTGGCCTGGCTGGGCCTGATCGTGATCCAGGTGTGTGCTCGCCACGGTTTTCGCAACTGGCAGGTCGCGGCGGTCGCGTCCTGCGTCTTCGTGGGGATGCACGTTCCGCGCCTGCTCGGATCACCGGCGGCCGACTACGGTTTTGACCTGCGGGGCCTGCATCTGAGTTTGCTGGTCCAGGTGCTGGCCGCGGTAGCGATCCCGAGCCTGGTTGTTGCTGGTGCGGCCCTGACCCAGATGGCGGTTGCGGCCGGTGAGGCTACCGGACGGGCGGTGGCCGCCCTACCTCGGATCATCGCCCTCACCGGGCTGGCTGCCGCGCTGATCTGGCGCGGTGTCAGCCTGATCGGATCGCTCAGATCGGCGCCGGAGAGCCTTACCGTGCCGCACCTGCTGGACGCGCTCACGGTGCTGCTGGCGACGTTGGCGCTGGCTTTTCCGTTCTTGCTCCGGGCGGCGCGGGCAGGAGCGCACCCGGCCTCGACGACAGCGGAGGTGACCGAGCCATTCGCGGGCCTCAGCTTCGCGCTCGTGGTGCCCATCGGGGCGTGGATGCTGCTTGCGATCACGTGGCAACAGGTGGGATTCGTGCTGACGGTCCACACCGGCTGGGTGGCCCCGCAGTGGTCCGACCTGATCGGGTTCACTACCGATAGCACTCTGCTCGCCCACCCCATCCGGGTGCTCGCCGGGTTGGTCGGACTGATTCTGGCGTGGCGTTGGGCTGGTCGCGGGATCTGGGTGCCTGCGCTGCTGTTGGCCGCGATCACCGTTCCGCAGGCCTGGCTATGGCTATCCGGCGTCGCCCCGGGTGGGCAGCTCACCTACGATCCGTCGTCCATTCTGGTGTGGCTGGTCGTGACCGTGTTCGTGGTTGCGTCCGTGCTCGCTGTGCAAGGGCGGTTGGTGGGCGCGCGATTGACCTCGGTGCTGGTGGCGGCTGCGATTCTGGTCGTCTACGACCTGCGCTACCTGCTGGATGAGCCGTTCACGCTGGTGGTTGGCTTCTCGTCGGTAGCCGTGTTGGCGGTTGGTCTGGGGTGGCGGGCCTTGACGGACGGGGACCTGACGCGCGGTTCGTCCAGGGCGCTTCCCAGGTCCTCCCGCGTGTTGCTGTACATGGCTGGCCTGGTATTCGCCACGCTTGCCGTGGCCTATGGCGTGCTGACGCGGAACTTCACCTCATTCGCCGACCTCAACCTGTGGGAGGACTTTGGCGACTGGGCTTTCGCGCTGCCGCTGTTGGTCTGCTGTGTGCTGATCGCCCTGTGGCGGGCAGTCGGCGCGGCGAGGTGACCGGCTGAGCCTCGATCAGTTGGTCAGGGCGATGCACCCAGCCAGGTGGTCGTCGACATACCCCAACGCTTGCATCGCCGCATAGGCGGTCGTCGGACCGACGAAGGTGAATCCCAAGCCCTTGAGCCGCTTTGACAGCGCCGCCGATTCGCTCGTCGACGCCGGTGCCTGGTCCAGGGTTTGCAACCGGTGGGTACGTGGCGGTGGTCGGTGAGATTCGAAGACGTCCGCCAACTTCTCGCCGCGCTCGTGCATGGCCAGCAGTGCGCGAGCGTTGGTGATGGTGGCGAGGATCTTGGCGCGGTTGCGCACGATGCCGGGCTCTGCCAGCAGCCGTTCCACGTCGGAACCTTCGAATGCGGCGACGACGGCGGGATCAAAGCCAGCGAACGCCGTCCGGAACCCGTTCCGCTTGCGCAAGATGGTGATCCATGACAGGCCTGATTGGAACGCCTCCAGGCTTAGGCGTTCGAACAGCTCCCGTTCGTCGGACGTGGGTCGCGGTGGGTTGCCCCACTCGTCATCGTGGTACGCCTCGTACAGCGGGTCGCCAGTCCCGAAGCAGCGGAAGGTCATCGTGTGATCCTATGGTCATGGAGCTTCATGGGTATCCATCGCGACCGAGCCCTGAGCCATCAACAAGGTTCACAACTGGTTATCTCCTATACAAGGTTTGAACATTGTATTGATTAAAACAGTGTTATAGCCTTGTTTCTATGTTCGTGCTGACTGCCGATCAGCGTGCCTCGACAAAGGCCGGTGAGCGAGTCGAGGAGTTGCTTGCTGCCCTCCCCGACCTTCCGGGCCTGGTTCGACGAGCCGAGCGCACGGTCGGTGATGAGGTGCAAGCAGTGCTGGACGACCCCGGCGATACGCTCCGACTCACACTCCTGCTGCAACGGCTAGGAAATTGGGCTACCGGGATCGGTGTCGGTGACATCGACAACCTCGCCGCCACCTCCCGGGCTAGCTCTGGCCCAGCGTTCATCCATGCGCGCGAGGCGGTTGAGCGCGCCAAATCACGCTCGGTTCCCGTACCCATTGCCGTCAGTGCGGCCAACGCTGAGGGTGCCCGCGAAGTCGAATCACTACTGCACTTGATCGCTGCCGTGGTGCGCAGGCGCAGTGACACCGGCTGGGAGGTGGTGGATCGGCTAGCGCAGGACGGTCGAACTCAGACGTCGGTCGCCCACGAACTGGCGATCAGCCAGCAAGCGGTCAGCCAGCGACTGGCTGCGGGGTTGTGGGTAGAGGAGAACGGTGTGCATCCGTTGGCTATCCGGCTGCTATCAGAACTGGAGAAGACCCCATGATCAGCATGGACGTGGCGTGGTCAGCCATCATCGTTGTGGTGGCCTTGACGGCTTCCGCAGGCTTGGGCGCACCGCTGGTGTCCTGGGTGCTACGACGCAGCACCGGCCAATCGACGCCGTCCCCTGATGTGCTACGCGGCGGTACCTGGATCGGCGTGCTGGAACGGGTGGCGACCACCGGTGCGCTGCTGGTCGGCTATCCGGCGGGGATCGCCATCGTCATCGCCATCAAGGGGCTGGGTCGATTTCCAGAACTCAAAGGTGCCAGTGGAGCCTCCGAACGGTTCATCATCGGCACCCTCACCTCTGTGCTGTGGGCGGGAGCATTCGGCATCGCAGGCCGAGCTCTCATTCTCCTTCTTCACACCTAGTCGATGCTACGGCGCTGGCATGGCGTGGCGCAGGTGCTACCCGTCGCCATCCTCGGGTTCGGGCCAGGTGAAACCTTCGGGGATGGCCAGGATCTCGAATGAGCCGCCATCGGCGTCCACGCTCAGTACCCGCACCACCCAGCCACCGCACTCACCCACCTGACCGGGAAATCCGCGCACGTGGCCTTCTATCTCTGAGATCAGTGAGCGGTCCTCCGTTCTGATCATCGCCAACATCTAGCCGCCGGAGATGGTGATGACGCCGCAGAACTCCTCGATCTCTGCTGCAGTCAGAGGCCGTGGGTGCCGATATCCCCAAGGGTTGCGTGGCACGAACCGCCCAGCTGAATCGACATCAACAACGGTGTATGCGTGCAGCCCGACAAGGTTGGTAGTCCCGAAGTCGTCGTCTGCGCCGCTCGGCGTGGCAATCACGATGGTTCGTCCTTCCTCGAAAGCCTGTGCCAATTCGCTAGCGTCTTCGGTGGTCTCGGCGGACTGGCCAGTCAGGGCTTGAAATGCCTCCTCCGGCCAATCGCCAGCGATTCCGCCGTACTGGCCATCGGGGCCATTGCCATCGCCATAGAACTGGGCCATGGCCTTTTCAACATAGGCAGACCACGTATAGCCTTGATTTATAGAACTGTCCAAGTCGCCACGCAGGTAACCCGCCCCGTACAGGTTCTGTCCGTCATCGGTAGGTAACTCCTCGGCACGGTGACTGGCACGCGGTTCCCGTCGTCGTCATACAGGTACACCGTGACCGTGCCATTGTCGTTGGGCACCACGTGCTCGCTCACCCAGGAGGAATCGTTTTGAACCACCCCAGCGAGGGTTGAGAGGAACCAGCAATCTCCGACATCGTTCTGGTTGGCATCCCCGATCCACTGGTGGTCAGGATCGGTGGAATAGAGCGACGAACTACCGCCAGGAAACCCCCAACCCACCCCAGCACCCGGAGAAGGATTCAACTCCGGAATTGCTGAGATCAGTTTGGGCAGCATCAATGTCGGCGCGTTCGCAGCCAGAAATGACAACAGCCGGGTGCGGTCGCTGCCATCCATCGCATTGACCAAGTCCGCAAGGTCCTGCTCCGACCGCGCATCCAGCCAGGCTGCCAACTCAGCGTCGCTCAGGCCAATGACCCGTTCGGCGTAGTCCTCCAACTCGCCGTCCCGCCCGATCCCGAAGATCCAGCCACCAGGCAACGCTCCCAATGGATCCGCAGCGCCCGCGAGCATCCCCGTGCGGTCGGGCATTGCCTCACGTAGCGCCCGCGAGCAGGCGTCAGCAGCTTCCTGCAGGACCTGTCGGCTTTCCTGGCGGCGGTCAACCAGCCCGCCAAGACGAGTGGCGTGGTCAATGCAGGTGTTGTCGAACTCGCATGGTTGCTCAAGTCCCTGAGGCCAATGTTGTTCCGCCTCGGCACGCAACTCCTAAACGCGCTGGCTGGCCGCGGCCAGCGCCGTCAGGTAGGTCCGCACGGCTGACTGAGCGGTGTCCAGGCCGGTCGAGGCCTCAGCCACTCCGGTTCGCAGAGCACGGACTTGATCGGCGGCCGCCTCGGCAGCTTCTCCGTCCCATTCCGCGACCAGTGTGAGCAGACCATTGAGTCCGTCGACACCGGCCTCTAGCGTCTCCTGGAATACCCCAATCGTGTCGTTCGCCTCCCGAACCTCGAAGGGTGGGTCCGGGGGAGCGGGAAGAAGGTCTCGGTCGTTCGAAGCCCTCACCCAGTTCGCCGCTGACTGAGTCCAAGGTCTCCGCTACTGCCTCATCCGCGGCCTGGTAGTCCTGGAACGAGGAGTCACTAGCTCCGCTAGTGCTTCCAGCGAAGTGCGCAGTTCATACACATAGTCGCTCAAATCAGCTACAAGATCGGCGGCCGCACCACCGATGGAGGGCTGTTCATACTCTTCCATCACCGGGATATTCAGATCTTCTGGCGCAGCGGCCAACGCGCGAGCGCGCAACACCTCACCTAGCCCGGCCGGTGCATGGACCCGTGTCATCGCACCACCCCCCTCGATCCTGTCCACATCGTAAGCACGACGCAGCGGAGAATGGGTGGATCGGCAACCGATTCGCGCCATGCGCACTCAGAAGGCGGCCTTGCCGTGCCTAGCGTTCGAGGTCACATCGCTTCATGAGCTGTTCGCAGTGGCGCATCAGGCGCGAGCGTAGCGGGGCCGCGCGGTGGCTGAATGCCAGTTGGGCGGAGGCGTACTCACGCTTGCCCTCGGCTGTCTCTATCCGCACCGGCTCGAAACCAAATTCGGACAGGTCGTATGGTGCTGCGCGCATGTCCAGCACCCGAATTGCGCGGGCCAGCTCGAAGCAGTCGGCGATCAACTCCGAAGGGATCAGCGGTGAGAGCCGGAATGCGTGCTTGTACAGGTCCATCCCGGCGTGCAAGCAGCCTGGCTGCTCGAACGTGACACGATTGTGGCGCTCCGGACGTAGCGTGTTGCGGTCGCGGGCGGCATCGGTAAAGAACCGGTAGGCGTCGAAATGGCTGCAGCTGATCCGGTGGGACTCCACCACCGCATCGGTGCCCGCCGGCCCCAGCCGCAACGGCAGCTCGTGCCGGGGAGCTTCGGTGCGGTAAACCATCGCCCACTCGTGCATTCCGAAACATCCGGTGTTGGCTGAGCGGGTAGCGGTCGCCGTGAGCAGGGCGAGGGTGCCTGCGATGAGGTCGCGTCGGGATGTCCGGAAGTCTTCGGTGACCCATGCGCGACCGTGTTCGACGGCGTACCCGCGCAGTCCGGTGAATTCCTCGGCATCCACAAGGGTGACGCCACACCCCGGATGCCAGCGCCGCAGCTGGCTGGGCCGGTAGGCGTAGTAGCTGAACAGGAAATCGTGCACTGGGTGAGGCTGGCTATCCCGACGACGTTTCAGGTGGTCGGCCACCAAGGCGTCGACCCGCTCGGCGTGCGCTTGCGCATTGGCTCGCCAGACGGCAGCGGGCAGTGCCACATCGTGTGCAGGAATGGTCGACACCCGATCAGTCTGCCCTCACCAGCTGATGTCAACCAGTTCATTGCCGTCCAGGTCGACGACGAAATCACTCACCGCGCCCGTGACCGTGTTCTCCAGCGCGAACTCGTACCGCGTGACGGTGCCGGTCTGGGTCATCGACGGTCCACTCTCGGTGCCGCTCGCGACCGGCCGCAATGGCTGGGATGGATCGGCGGCGAACGCGGCAACGACCACGGCCACCCCCACTGGTGGGATCAACTCGTCGTCGAAGCAGGACAGGAGAGCCTCACCGACAATCCGATCGACCGGGCCGGCACCGGTGACCGGGCCGGCGCTACTGGATAGGAATGACCAGGTATCGGTGCCGTCGGTGGCTGTCCAGAGCAGGCCGCAATGAGACATTGTTGGCGGCACCATCCGCACCGCGAGCTGATCGGCGCGGATATCGTCTGCCGATATCGGCCGGTACCACTGCTCGCGTGTGTACCCGGTGACGTCATCGAAGTCGCCTGGGTCGGTGCTGAAGAGGTGGTAGTCGAGGGTGGTCGCCATCGCGTCCAGATTTGCGAGGATGTCGGTGTCCGCTGTGAGCAAGAGCGTGGTGTGAACCGGGTCGGCAGGATGGGCGAGTTCGACCAGCGCGTAGGAGTAGGTGTAGTCGGTGCAATCGTTGGTGCACTCGGTGTAGGTGTGCTTGAACGTGGTGAGCGTTCCGATATCCAAGTCATGGCTGTTCATGTCGACCGGATCGGGGACGTCTGCCGGGCTGGTGAATATGCCCAGGTTGCCGTTGAGCGGTTGTACCGGGTCGCAGCCCGCACTGATCAGCCGGACGGTGACCATGGTCCGATCGTCATCGCTCAGGGAGCCGCCTGAGCGCACGCTGCAGTCGCCGGACGATTCCACCGCCATCGGTACCTGGTTGTCCCAGTCTTCCGGCACCTGCATCGCGATGTCGTCCACGATCACGGCTGGCCGAGAGTCGGTTGCTGGCGGAGAGTCGGATGCCGGGGGAGAGCCGCTGGCCGGGGGAGAGTCGAACGGAATTTCCAGGCCGCACCCCGATATTCCGAGCGCAGCTACCGCTGCGATGGCGGCCGTCCACAGGGCGGGCAAAATTCGCGGTCGATACCTCACGCCTTAGTTGTATCCGATCCCTGCCGGTCGGTCACGGGTACCTCTGCCCACCGGGACGCGGGCCCTACTGCCTTGCGGCTACGGGAGTGGCTGCCGCAATCCCGGGTGTGGGCTACGGCGTGGCTTCTGCGACCAAGCGTTGCCGCAGCGGTCCGAATATCTCCGCCAGGGCTGTGAGCTGGGTGGGGGTGAGCCGGTCCAGCAGCAATTCACGTACGAACGCCGAATGGCCAGGCGTGGCCTCGTGGAATGTCTTGAGCCCCTTCTTGGTGAGGACCGCGCTGGCGCCGCGTCCGTCGTCCGGACTCGGCTCTCGCTTGACCCAGCCGCGCTGTTCCAGGCGCTTGAGGCGATAGGTCAATCGCGTCGGCCCGAAAGCAACCGCCCGGGCCAGGTCACCCAGGCGCAAGCTGTGCTGTGGTGCCTCGTTGAGTATCAGCAACACGTTGAAATCGCCGATGTCCATGTTGGCACGGTCCTTCATCCGCCGTTCCAATTCCGCCGTCAGCAAGGCCGTTGCTTCAATGTAGGACCGCCAGGCGTATTCAGTGTTGGTCATCGTTGCATCATTTGTTCGAACGGTATGAATCCGGCGCCGTCGGCGTCGAACGGGTCATGATGTACACGGTCCGGCAGCCCCACCATCAGGTCCGCCAGCTCGGTACCGGCGCGTTCGATGCGGCCATCCAGACCAGCGGTGCCCCAGTCCTCGGACGCCGCATAAACCGCCGTCGGGACGGTCATGGTCTTGAAGTACGACAGTAACGGCCGCATGGCACTCTCCAACACCATGGAATGCCGTGCGGTGCCGCCGGTGGCCCCGAGCAGCGTCGGGATACCGGCCAGGGAACCCTCGTCCAGGGTGTCCATGAACGACTTGAACAGTCCCGAATAGGACATGGAGAACGTCGGCGATACCGCAATGAGCGCGTCAGCTGACTGCACGGTGTCCCGCGCTTGTGCCAGCGCCGGGCTGGCCACGCGGGTCAGCACCTGGTCGACGACGTCGTGTGCGAGTGGGCGCAATTCGATGATCTGGGTTTGCACGGCGCGGTCGTGCGCAGCGAGCCGGGTCGCGGTGGCTGCAGCCAGCCGGTCGGCGAGCAGCCGTGTCGAACTCGGCTCGCTCAGGCCGGCAGCGAGGACTGCGAGCTTCATGCCCGGTTACCCACGGGCGCGATTGCCGCTGCGGTGTCGACGTCATTGCGGGCGATGGGAGCAGCTGCCGTATCGGAGGCGCTGGCTGCGACTCGTCGGGCATGGGTGGGGGCGCCGGGGGCATCCGATGAGCGGACCGCATCGAATTCGCGCCGAAGCACTGGCACCACTTCCGTTCCTAGAATCTCGATCTGTTCCAGAACCGCCTCCGGTGGCAGTCCGGCGTGATCGACCAGAAACAGCTGCCGCTGGTAGTCCCCCGCAAAGTCCCGAAACCCGAGCGTACGCTCAATCACCTGTTCCGGCGTGCCAACCGTGAGCGGCGTCATCTTCATAAAGTCCTCCAGGGTGGGACCATGGCCATATACCGGAGCCACATCGAAGTACGGGCGGAACGTTGCTATCGCCTTCGCCTGGGTGTCTGCCATGAAGACATGTCCTCCCAATCCCACGATGGCCTGCTCGGGTTCGCCGTGGCCGTAGTGCGCGTACCGGCGCCGGTACAGCGCCACCATCTGTTCGACGTGCTCGCGGTTCCAGAAGATGTTGTTGTGGAAGAAGCCATCGCCGTAGTACGCGGCTTGCTCGGCGATTTCCGGGGAGCGGATGGAACCGTGCCAGACGAAGGGGGGAACGCCGTCCAGTGGGGCGGGCGCCGAGGTGAAACCCTGCAGTGGAGTGCGGTGCTTGCCGGACCAGTTCACCACCGGTTCGGTCCACAGGCGCCGCAGGAGCGCGTCGTTCTCGATCGCCAGCTCGATGCCGTTGCGAATGTCCTTGCCGAACCACGGATACACCGGACCGGTGTTTCCGCGGCCGAGGATCAGATCGACGCGGCCATCGGCCAGGTGCTGCAGCATCGCATAGTCCTCGGCGATCTTCACCGGGTCGTTGGTGGTGATCAGGGTGGTTGCCGTCGAGAGCAGCAGCCGTTCGGTCCGGGCGGCGATCCAGCCGAGCATCGTGGTCGGGCTGGAGGGGACGAATGGCGGGTTGTGATGCTCGCCGGTGGCGAACACGTCCAGGCCGACTTCCTCGGCTTTGAGCGCGTAGCGGGTCATCGCCTTGATTCGCTCGGCCTCGGTCGGTGTTCGCCCGGTGGTGGGGTCGGGCGTGACGTCGCCGACGGAGAAGATTCCGAACTGCATGCTGGACATGTCCCCTACTCTCGATAGTTGATTCAAAACTCAACTACACCAACCGGCTGGGCGGCCAGATATTCCGCGGTTGTGGCCGGCCCATGGCGCCGGTCGCCTAGCCTGGCGGAATGCGTATCGGAAGTCACGTGGACCAGGCCGACCCCATCGCCGGAGCCCGCGCTCGCGGCGCGGAAGTGGCACAGATCTTTCTAGGAGCGCCCCAGGCGTGGAAGGACCCGGAATTCGCCTACCCGGGCGGCGCCGGCGGGCTGCGCGACGCTGCCGGTGAAGCCGGTCTGCCGCTCGTGGTGCACGCCCCGTACCGGATCAATGTCGCCAGCACCAACAACCGGGTCCGCATCCCCAGCCGGACCCTGCTGCAGAAGCAGGTCAACGCCGCGGCTCAGATCGGTGCGATGGGCATCGTCGTGCACGGTGGACATGTCGGCGCCGACGATGATCTTGAGGTCGGCTTCGACAACTGGCGCAAGTGCCTGGAGAAGCTGGAGCGCCCGATCCCGGTGCTGATCGAGAACACCGCCGGTGGGGACGGAGCAGTGGCGCGAGGGGTGGAGCGCATCGCGGGCTTGTGGGAGGCGGTGCGTGCGGCGGGCGATGACAACGTCGGCTTCTGTTTGGACACGTGCCATGCCTGGGCCAGTGGCGAAGCCCTGGTGGGCTTGGCTGACCGGGTCCGGGCCGCCACCGGGCGCATCGATCTGGTGCACCTCAACGACAGCCGGGATGAGTTCGATTCCGGGGCTGACCGTCATGCCAGCCTCGGTTCCGGCCATATCCCAAGCGAGGATCTGGTGGCTTTGGTGGCTCAGGCCGACGCGCCGGTCGTCGTCGAGACCCCCGGTGCCGAGCAGGAGCAGGGCGCTGATATCACCTGGATTCGGCAGCGGTTGACCTGAGGTGCTGCGCACCTCCCCTTCGCCGAACGCGCGGTTGTGGTCGCGAAAACGCAGTTTCGCGCCCACAACACCGCGCTGAGCGGGGCTTGTCGCCCGCAACGCCGCGCTCGATGCAAGGTCGATTCACGGATCGGTGACCTCGACAAACCCATGGGCGCCACGTTCGGCGTCGACCATGGCGTGGGACACGAACGGATAGTGGCCAGCCTCTGGGAACACCAGCTCGACGAATCCACCCTGAGCGGGCATCAGCGGCAGGACCTGGGAGCCGCCGCCACCCGGGTCGTCGGGCCGCAAGGTGTAGGCGCCTTCGTTCCACACTGTGTCGAACTGGCCGCCGATCACGTGGAACGGCAGTGATCGGTTGGGCCCGGCATTGAGCACCCAGAACCGCACCCGCTCACCGGTGTTCACCCGCAGCTGGTCAAAGTCGTAGCCGCGGGAGTATCCGTTGAACACGACCAGATCGGGATCTTCGGCATTGACCTTGTCGGTGTCCACCTCCCCGCCCTCCGGGCCCAGATAGAACTCGGAGGAGACCAGGATGTACTCACGATCCACCTCCGGGAGGTCGTTCGGTTCGATGACCACCGCGCCGAACATCCCATTGGCGATGTGCGCGCTCAGCGGCGGCGTGGAGCAGTGGTACATCCAGATACCGGCCCGCTCGGCCGTGAACGCATACGTCAGCGACTCACCGGGGGCGATGGTGCGCATCGGCTGATCGGGAGCCAGTGCGCCGGCGTGGAAGTCCACCGAATGTCCGATGGTGCCGTCGTTGACCAGCGTGATGATGAACCTGTCGCCGATCTTGCCGTGCAGCAATGGGCCCGGGGCGGTGCCATTGAATGTCCATAGCGTTTGGGTGACTCCGGGTGCGACCTCCTGGACCTGCTCGGTCACCTGGAATGTCAGCTCGTGTGTCGTGCCCGACGGCGGGGGTGGCAGTACCGGATCTCGGGCGGTGAATCCGTCCTCCGGCTCGCGCATCAGATCCAGGTCGACGGCGGAACCGTCGGCCGGCATCGATCCCTCGTGTCCGCTGCTCGGCTGCGGCTCGCCCGGATCGCCGGACTGCGCGGTAGCGTCGTCCCCGGTGACCACGATGTTGAACAGCATGCCCATCTGCCGGTGCCCGATGATCGAGCACCAGCCATCGGTGCTGCGGCCCACCACGCCGACGTCGATCGTCGCGCTCTCGCCCGGCGCCAGCCGGCCGGAACTGACGCCGGAATCGAGCACCAGGTCATGTACCTGCGAATCGTCGGTATTGGTGAGCTCGATGATCACCTCGGTTCCTGGGGCCACTTCGACGGTGTCGGGGTAGAAGCGCATATCGCGTGCCTCGACCTGCACCACGACGGTCTCGCCGGTACTGGCAACACCGGCGGCGGCCGAGTCGCCACCGATGACGGCGGGGTCGATCGAGACCGCCGTCGCCACCAGCACCGCCGTCATCGCCAGCCCGGCCATCACCGGCCCCCGCACCGGCCGCGGCGATGCGGGCTCAGCGGGGGAGGTGCGCCCGGCAGTCGGGACGGACCGCTGGCGTCGTGCCACCCACAATGCTCTGGCCGCCAACGGTAGGAACAGGCCAAGTCCGACCAATGCCACGAATGAGGCGATCACCAGCACCAGCGACGGTGCTGGCAACGCGAAGAAGAGCAACCCGGCATTGGTGATCGCCACCCGGAACGCTCCCCACCGTTCCAATTCGGCCATGGTGGCACGCACCGTCGCGGGCCCCCCTCCGAGTACCACCGGAATCAGGTAGGTCAGCGCGCCCAACAGCACCTGTGCTGCGAACCCTGCGGTCAGTGCAGTGGTGATCGTCCCGGCCGCATCCACGACCCCGTCCCAGGTGTCGGCACGGATGGCCAGTAGTGCTAGCCACACCAGCGCCACCACCAGCCAGACCAGGCCGGAGGCGACCGAGAGAGTCGGGTAGGCCGACGGGCTCTTGACCCGCGCCACGCGCACCATCGGCCGGATCATCACCGCCACGCCGCTCAGATAGAGCGCCAGACCAGCTACCAGTACGGACCGCCAGCCGATGATCGCGCCGGTGGCTGCCAGCACCACACCAGTGGCGAGGATCAGCAGCGCCTGGCGGGATATCCGTTCAGCCCGGTCATCGACCCGGGTCCGCAGCATGGTCGGCCATAGAGTCACCAGCGTGCCCAGCACGGTCAGACCGACGAATCCCAGGATATTGACGGCGATATGAGCGACCTGTAGCTGCGCCGAACCGCCACGGGCCAGCAGCACACCCAGCACCGCACCGACCGGCATCAACGATCCCGCCACCACGTAGTACCGGATGGTGGACCCGAACCGTGACGGCAGTGCCGCTCGGGCCTGCAGGGCAAGCGTGATCGCGTGCCAGGCCACCGTGCCGCCGACGATGGTGGCGCCGATGAGGGTCACGGCCCAGATTCCAGCGGTGATGCCGACAGCGGTCGTGGCGGTGCCGATGCTGATCGCCGCGACCCGGGCGGCTTGTGCGCGACGAGAGGCGATCGAAGCTTGACGCCGGGTGAGCGCGTCCGTGAAGTGTGCACTCCAGACGATGATCGCGGTGGTCACCGCTCCCAGCATTAACATGTGCACCAGCAGCCAGCGATACTCCGGCAACGAGCGGTGAATTCCGGAGACCACGACCACTGCCAGCAGCCAGCCGAGTACCGGAGCGTTGGCCCACAAGTGCCGACGGGTCCGGTCGGAGAGAGTCTGGCTCATGCTGGGAGCGCCTCCTCGGTGCGTCGAGCTGATACGGCCGTTGCCGCCAGCACCACCACCATCGTCACTAGGGCAGCGACGTTTCCCACGCCGCCGATCTGGCGCAGCAGATCATCGCCACGCGCGTCTCCCGCAACCCGTAGCACCAAGGCGCTGTGCAACAGCACCGGCGCGACGACCATCGCTCTGGTGAACGGTAGGTCGATCCCCAGCACCGCAGGAAGGATGATGGGCGCATGCGCCATCACCATTGACATGGTGAAACCAAGAAATACCGCATGAACCGCGGCGTCGTAGGAGCCGCCGTCGGTCGGGCTGGGAGTCAGTAGCCACACCAGGCCGGCCACGGCCAGCCATGCGTATCCAGCCAACATGCAATAGGCGGCGAACCGCACCAGACCGGTCCCGCCGATGGTCCGTCGGGCAATGTCATGGGTCACTAGCACCGCGACCAGAGCCAACAGTGACAACCCCAGCGCGGGGTAGCCGATGCCGGACCACAACAAGGTCAGGGGCGTGGCCAACACCAGCGCCGCCGTCGCGGCGAACACCGAACGCAAGGCACCCTCCCCGGCGAACGTCACCCGCGCCAACTCCGCACGCTCGCCCCCGATCGTGCAGATTACGAAGGCCGCAAGCCACGGCACCAGGACCGGCAACGGCAGTCCCGCTAGCCACAGCACACATGCGCCCACCGCCATCGCGGCGCCAATGGCTTGGATCAGGACCGCGTCCTCGCGCCGACGGCGCCACAACGGGACGTAGTTCGCCAGCATTGCGATCATCCCGGCCAGCACCATTGCCTGCCCAACCCGCAACGGCACGGGTGTCAGCGTGACCAATGAGCCGAAACCGAGCAAGGTCGGCGCCAGGTATGCGATCGCTGCCCGGGTGGCGACCGCACGTTCCAGCGCAATCAGCGTGCCGATGAACCCCAGTACCAGCAGCGGGCCGTGGGCATCGGCGAGCCGTTGCGCGGTTACCGGTGCAGGCAGTCCCAGCAGCAGCAGCGCCGCGTCCAGGCCAGCGAGCAGCGCCACTGCTCCGGGGAGCAGGAAGAAGAGCCTTCTCACGAGATCCTCAGGCGGCAGCAGCCCGGCTCGGCGAATGGTTCCAAGGTGACCTGGCCGTCGCCGCCCATTGCGTCGAGGGCGCCTTCGACCAGCCCGGTGTGAACGCCACAGACGATTTCGGTGTGCCGACGGGCGGTGGCCAGCAACGGGCATTGACGCAAGCGGATTACATCGCCGTCGTCCTCAGCAGCGAATCCCAACGTATCCAGCAACGGAATCAGGCGCTCCCGCGCCGGCACCTGCGGTGGTGATTCTGGTTTCAGTTCGTTGGCGAGCTGGGAACCCCATCGGTTGCCTGCGGCACGAGCCGTCGCCGATGGGTCGGGACTGATGCTGGCGAGTTCGCTAGCCAGCGATGCCGCCAGTTCCGCGTGTGGGTGCCGGGTTCGCTGAGGGCTTGCGGCCGCTGTATAGAGATGGGCCGGTCGCCCGCGGCCAACGGCAGGTGCCTGGCGACGAGTGACCAGCCCTTGCTGCGTCAACGCGTCCAGGTGGCCGCGGATGGTGTTGCTGTGCAGGCTCATGGCGTCCGCGATGTCGGCCAGAGCTATGTCGGGGCCGCAGTCGGCAATCACCGTCAAGACTGCCCACTGAGCCGTCGTCAGGTCGGAGCCGTCGACGGTCGGGATGGGACCGTAGCCGGGTCGAATATTTTCCACGGTTCCGAGTGTAATAAAATCTTCTGGAGTCCGACCAACCGAGGAGCTATCACCATGGACCTTCCCATTCAGGAAAAGAGCACTCAGTGCGGCTGCGCACACGAGCACGGAACCCCTGAGCTCGACGCCCGCGCCATCCCGCACGCCATTCGGCACGCGACCATCTTCGGCGCTCTCGACTCGCTGACTCCTGGTTCGGCGATGATCTTGGCGGCGCCGCACAACCCGCTGCCGTTGCTGGCGCAGCTCGAAGATCGAGCCCCGGGCGCTTTCGAGATCAGCTACGTAGAGGAGGGGCCGGAGGTCTGGCGGCTGCAGTTCACGCGTCAGTGAGTGGCTGATCGTCGAGGTCATGGTCGGCTGAGCCGTTTCGGAGCCAGTCGGCCGTGACCGCGCGAGGGGTGGGCACACGAAACCACTGTAGCCAACAGAGTTCCGCGTGTACGGGACTAAAGTCCCCATTGAGCCGCGAACGCGGATGAATGAGCAGAAGGCGATATGTGGAACCGGCGTATGGTTCACGCTAGGAAGAACAGACCGGAAAGGTGAGACGTGGCCGACGAGATCCTTGTGCAACACGCGCAGAGCGCGAACCAGTTCCAGATTCTGCTCAACGGCGACGTGGTGGGTCACATCGCCTACACCGACACGGGGTCGCAGCGCGCCATGGTGCACACCGAGGTCGACCCCGCCCACCAGGGCCGGGGTCTGGCTACCCGTCTGATCGGCGAGGCATTGCGGATCACCAAGGAACAGGGCCTGACGACGATTCCGGTCTGCCCGGCAATCAAGGCCTACGTCCGCAAACACCCCTCCGCGATTTAGTGATGCGGCGACGATTTAGTGAGCTGCTACTCACTAAATCGCGGCCCGATCACTAAATCGCGGGTGGCTGGGGTCGCGGGTGGCTGGGGTCGCGGGTGGCGGGCGGCATATAACAAGCTTGTAACGGAGGGTTGCATCCTCTAAACCGGTTGGCTATCGTCGATCATCGATACGCATCGACGACGATGATGCCGAGAGGGTAGACGTGCCGGTAGAGCAGCCAGTTGACCGTAGCCGGTCGGTGCCGACGAGCAAAGACGTCGCGCGGGTAGCTGGTGTCTCCCAGAGCACGGTCTCGTACGTCATGAGCGGGAAACGGCCGATCTCCGAGAAGACCCGGCAGGCGGTCTTCGACGCCATTGCCGAATTGACCTATGAACCCAATGCGGGTGCCCGGGCTCTGGCCAGCCGCCGGACGAACGTACTCGGCCTGGTGATGCCGTTCGAGAATCATGCCCAGGCTGCAGGACTGATGGCTTTCGCCGAAGAGATCGCCCAGGCCGCCCGGCAGCGTGATCACGACATCCTGCTGATGACCAACGACGAAGGGCCGGCAGGGCTGAAGCGGGTGGCGCGGCGAGCGATGTGCGATGGTTTGATCGCCATGCAGGTGGTCGCCGATGATCCCCGCGCCACGGTTGCCCGCGACCTGGATATGCCGGTGATCTTCATCGGTGCCCCGGAAGACCACACGGGCTTGCACTGCATCGACTTCGACTTCGAAGCCGCTGCCGAACTGCTCGTCACCGAACTGTGCGATGCCGGGAACACGCGCATCCTGGCGGTGGGCTGGGGCTCGGACGAGCTCGAACGACTCGCCTTCATAGCGAGGTTCTGCGAGCGAGCCGAAGAGGTGGCGGCGCAGCGGGGAGTTCCGCTGGAGTGGGTTTCCACCGAGCGGTCCCAGCAGGATGCCGACAAGTTCGTCGGGCAGCACCTGACTGCGGGAAGCTATGCCGACACCGGCCTGCTGGTGTGTCGTAGCCCGGTCGAGCTCTCCCTATCGCTGACCCGGGCCGGAATCGTGCCGGGTCGTGATCTGGATCTGGTCGCGTTGTGCACCGACCTGGAAGCGGAACTGCAGCACGTACCCGCCACGGCCGTATCCACGCAGCCCCGAGATGTCTCGCGCGGGGCAATCGCGTGGCTGTTCGACTGTCTCAATGGCGATAGTCCGCCGGAATTCCGGCGAATCCCAGCCAAACTCATGCGACGCCGTTCGGTGAGGGGCGGCAACTAATCCCGTTCTCCGTGTAAGAGGACGCTTCCCGGCATTCATCACAACACAAAACCTACGCAATCAAATCGATGCGTATCGATACCCGGCCGACAAGGGGCGGGGGAAGTCGCTGGCCACGGATCGTGGCAGCAAACGGAAGGAAATCGAATGAAGACGCAACACCCCCGGAGAACCGTTGCGGCCCTCGCGGCCATTGCGGCACCGGTGCTGCTGGTCGCTGCCTGCGGCGACAGTGGCGGCAGCGGCGGCAATGTCGACGAGGACGGCAATGTCACCGAGCTCTACATCGTCGACTATCACAATGACGAGCCCAACAAGAGTGTGTGGGGCGACATCCTGGACGCGTGTGGGGCCGAGGTCGGCGTCACCGTCAACCGTGAGGCCGTACCCGGTGCGGAGTTGATCACCAAGGTGGGGCAGATGAGCCAGGCCGGGGAGCTGCCGGACGTGCTCATGCTCGACAACCCGGACATCCAGCAGATCGCCGCGACCGGGGCGCTGGCCTCTCTCGACGACCTGGGTGTGGATGCCTCTGGCACCGCGCAAGGTGTGCTGGACGCGGCCACCTATGAAGGCCAGCTGTACGCGGTCCAGCCGATCACCAACTCGATCGGACTGTTCTACAACAAGCCGGTCCTGGAAGCGGCCGGTATCGAGCCGCCAACCACGTGGGATGAGTTGAAGGAGGCTGCTGCTGCGCTGACCGACGGTGACCAGTATGGGTTCGCAGTCTCGGCCGTGAACACCTTCGAAGGCACCTGGCAGTTCCTGCCGTTCATGTGGTCCAACGGTGGTTCGGAGACCGACATCGCTACCCCTGAGGTGGAAGAGGCACTGCAGCTGTGGGTCGATCTGCTCAACGACGGCTCCATGTCACAGTCCGTGGTCACCTGGGAGCAGGGCGACGTCGCCAGCCAGTTCGCGGCCGGCAACGCAGCCATGATGATCAACGGTCCGTGGAACTTCGGCATGCTGGATGAGGTCGAAGGCCTGGAATACGGCATCGTGCCCACCCCGACCCCGGATGGCAGCGAGCCCGTCTCACCGTTCGGTGGCGAAGCCTGGACGGTCCCGAACACCGGCAACGAGGCCACCATGGCCAAGGCTGCCGAGTTCGTGCAGTGCATGATCAGCGACGAGATCGAGGTCGAGGCCGCGATCGGAACCAACACCGTGCCGACCAACCCGGATCTGGCCGATCAGGTCGTGGCCGCCAACCCGAACCTGGAGGCGTTCACGCAGATGGTCCCGACCCTGCGCGCCCGCACCGGCGAACTGGGCCCAGAATGGCCGACCGCCGCCACCAAGATCTACGAGGCGTTCCAGAACTCCCTCGTCAACGGTGTGGCACCGGCTGACGCGCTGGAGCAAGCACAGAATGGCTAACGTCGCCACGACGACACCGAGCGTGGCCGACGGCAACTCGCCGTCGGCCCCGCCGGTGGTGCGACAGCCGGCGCACACCAAGCGGCGGCTGATCCAGGTGGGGTTCCTGGTACCGGCGATCGCCTACCTGACGCTCTACTTTGGGTATCCGATCATCACGAACTTCATGATGGCTTCGCAGGAGTACACGCTGCAGACCATCCTCACCGGGACCACGCCATGGGTGGGTCTGGACAACTACCAGACTGCCGTCACCGACCCGGTGTTCCGCACCGCCCTGCTGAACACCTTCCTGTTCACGATCGCCTCGATCATCGGGCAGTTCGTGCTGGGTCTGGCGATCGCGTTGTTCTTCAACCGCAAGTTCGCGCTGTCGGGGTTCCTGCGCTCGCTCATCCTGCTGCCGTGGCTGATCCCCATGATCGCGGCATCGGCGGTATGGGGCTGGATCCTGGACGCCGACAACGGGATCCTGAACCAGGCCCTGGAACTGCTGCCGTTCGTCGACAGCGGGCCACTATGGCTGACCAGTACCTCGATGGCGTTGGTCGCCGTCATCCTGGTGAACATCTGGCTGGGTATCCCGTTCAACATGACCATTCTCTACGGCGGCCTGCAGGAGATCCCCGAGGAACTGTACGAAGCCGGTGCACTGGATGGCGCAACCGGCTGGCGCGCGTTCTGGAACATCACCTGGCCGTTGTTGCGCCCGGTGGTCACCGTGGTGCTGTTGCTGGGTGTGGTCTACACCCTGAAGGTGCTAGATGTGATCCTCGGTCTGACCAAGGGCGGTCCGGCCCACGCCAGCGAGACGTTGGCGACGTTGTCCTACTTCACCTCATTCACCGGGAATCGCGACTTCGGGGTGGGTGCTGCCTACGGCAACATCCTGATCGTCATCGCCCTGGTATTCGCTGTCATCTACCTGCGTGCGAACCGGCGCGCGGTGGACGAGTAAGGAGGCCGGCACATGAGTGCAGTCGCAGTTCCTACCAAGAAGAAGCCGGTGGTCCGCGAACCCCGCAAGCCGGTCTACACGGCCATCGGGATCGCGATCCTGGCCGTGATGCTGTTCCCGGTCTATTGGATGCTCAACGTGTCGTTGCAGCCCGCCGGTGGTGCGGTGGCGACCCCGCTGATCCCACCGGCCCTGGATTTCGGCGGATACGCCACGGCCATCGAGGATCAGGGAGCCAACCTGGTCACCAGCTTGATCGTGGCGTTCGGCGCGGTGATCTTCAGCCTGGCGGTGGCCACCCCGGCCGCCTATGCGCTGGCACAGTTCAAGTTCGGCAACTGGGTCTCGGTCATCCTGTTCGTTGTCCTGATCACCCAGATGATCCCGGGGATCGTGGTCGCCAACGCGCTCTACGGCGCCTACAGCGACCTCGGTATGCTCAATAGCCATCTCGGGCTGATCTTGGCCGACTCGGCGCAGGGCATCCCGTTCTCGATCATCTTGATGCGCGCCTTCATGCTCGGCATTCCCACCTCGATCGTGGAAGCCGCGTACGTCGACGGAGCGGGTCCGGTGCGGGCATTCATCTCGGTGGTGCTGCCGATCAGCCGGAACGCTCTGATCACCTCCGGCTTGTTCACGTTCTTGTTCGCCTGGGGTGACTTCCTGTTCGCGGTCACGCTGACCACCAACGAGAGTGTTCGGCCGATCACCTACGGGATCTACACCTACCTCTCGGGTCAGGTGCAGAACTGGTCACCAGTGATGGCAACGGCGGTGATGAGCTCGCTGCCGGCGATCGCGTTGTTGCTATTGGCCCAGCGCTACATCGCGGCCGGTGTCACCGGCGGCGCCGTCAAGTCATAGCGATACCCACAACTAGGCAAGGAGCAGGTACGACATGTCCGAACCCATCCGCGTGTTGGTATGGAACGAGAACCGTCACGAGCAAGTGGAGCCTGAGGTGGCGGCTCGATATCCCGACGGGATGCACGGCGCGATCGCTCAGGGATTGGAGGCCAACCTGGGTGACCGCGCGGTGATCCGCACCGCGACGCTCGATGACCCCGAGCACGGTCTGACCGAAGAGGTGCTGGCCAACACCGACGTGCTGGTGTGGTGGGGTCACGCTGCCCACGCGGAGGTCGCCGATGAGGTGGTGGAGCGGGCGCATCGCCATGTCATCGACGGAATGGGCCTAGTGGTGCTGCACTCCGGCCACTGGTCCAAGCTGTTCATGAAGCTGATGGGCACCACGTGCACCTTGCGGTGGCGGGCCGAGCACGATCGGGAGCTGGTGTGGACCGTCGATCCCACCCACCCGATCGCGCAGGGCATCCCGCACCCGATGATCATCGAAGAAGACGAGATGTACGGAGAGTTCTTCGACATCCCGGCACCGGATGAACTGGTCTTCCTGTCCACGTTCTCCGGAGGAGAGGTCTTCCGTTCCGGGTGCACGTTCAAACGTGGTTTCGGGAAGATCTTCTACTTCCGGCCCGGGGATCAGGACTACCCCACGTATTTCCACGAGGGTGTTCGCAAGGTGATCTCCAACGGTGTGGAGTGGGCCGTGACACTACGCCCCGAACGCACCACGCCGCTACTGCTGCGCTACGACACCGAGGACTTCTACCAAGGGCACGGCTATCAGGGTGCACTGAGCGAGGAAGCCGCTGCGGCTGCTGAAGCGCTCAAGTCCGACGGGGCGGTCAGCGGGGCGTGATGCAGCCATCGAGTCAGCGCAACGGCGCCGGCCCACTGCGGGTAGTGCAGGCCGGCGCCGGGCACATGGGCCGGATGTGGTTGACAGCGATCGCCCAGACCCCGGATGTTGAACTGGTGGGCCTGGTGGATATCGATCCCGATGCTGCCCGAACTGCCGCGCAGGAGACAGGATTCGGCTCAGTCACGGTGGGCGCGGACCTCATCGATGTTGCGCGAGCCAGCGGTGCGGAAGCGGTCATCGACGTGACCGTTCCACAGGCGCACCATCCGTTGACGACGGCGGCGCTGTTCGCGGGGCTGCCGGTCCTGGGCGAAAAGCCGGTTGCTCAGACGCTGCCGGAGGCGCTGTCGCTGGCCGCGGCAGCGCGGGTGACGGGCGTGAAATTCGTGGTCAGTCAGTCGCGGCGGTACAACGCGCAGGCGTTCGCCTACCGGGAACACGTTCGCACGCTGGGTGAGGTCGGGACGGCGGTGGTGCAGTTCTCCAAGGCGCCGCACTTCCCGGGATTCCGGGAACAGATGGAGTATCCGCTGCTGATCGACATGGCGATACATCAATTCGATCTGGCGCGCTTCCTCCTGGGGCGGGACCCGGTGAGCGTCTGGTGCGATTCGTTCAACCCGCCCGGAAGCTGGTACGCCGGCGACGCCGCCGCGACCGCGGCATTCGAGATGAGCGGAGGCCAGCGGTTCGTGTTCACCGGATCCTGGGTGGCGCCCGGCCTTGAGACTTCGTGGAACGGCAGCTGGCGAATCACCGGGTCGCTCGGTAGTGCGCTGTGGGATGGAGACCACGACCCGCTGGTGGAGACCACAGGGGATGCGCCGTCACGTGCGGTGGTCCCGGGTGAGAGTGTCGCCGGGGCGCTGGCAGCCTTCGTCGCCGGGCTGCGTGGCGGGCATCCGATGATGTGCGAAGTCCACGACAACGTGCTCAGTCTGGCCATGGTGTTCGCGGCTATCGAGTCCGCGCAGTCCGGCCGCCGCGTCCTGATTGATGACATCCTGGAACAGGCGCACACCAAGGCGGTCGCGCACGAGCAACGGGATGACGTGCGCACCGAACTAGCATCGTGGTCCACAGTGCGGCAGGCCCTGGCCGAATAGCGAATCGGAGACCGAGCATGACTGATCGACCGGAACTCGGGGTGGCCATCGTCGGTCATTCGTTCATGGGTGCGGTGCACTCCCACGCCTGGCGCACCGTCTCGCACGTCGGTCAGCCGGCGGCGCGCATACGCCGGGTAGCCGTAGCCGGCCGTGATCCCGAGCGGACAGCGGCAGCCGCGGACCTGCTGGGATGGCAGGAGGGGGTGAGCGATTGGCGGACGTTGCTGACCCGGGACGATATCGACATCATCGATATCCTGACGCCCGGGGATTCCCACTGTGAGATCGCCGTCGCGGCCCTCGATGCCGGCAAGCACGTGATCTGCGAGAAGCCGCTGGCTGTCACAGTCGGCGAAGCGGAACAGATGGCGGTGGCAGCACAGCGCGCCGCCGATCGCGGGATACGCAGCATGGTGGCCTTCAACTACCGGCAGGTGCCCGCGATCGGGTTGGCCCGGCAACTGGTACGGCAAGGTCGATTGGGGACGATCCGGCAGGTACGGGCGCTGTATCTGCAGGACTGGATCGTCGATGAGAGCTTTCCGCTCACCTGGCGGCTGCAGCGTGATCGTGCGGGTGCCGGTGCATTGGGGGACATCGGCTCGCATATCGTCGACGCAGCGCAATTCGTCAGCGGCCAACTGCTCACCGCCGTCAACGGAACGACCGAAACGTTCGTCAAGCATCGACCGGTCAGCGAGGGCGTCGGCGGCGGGTTGGCCGCCACTGCGGCCGGAACAGAACTGGGCGAGGTCACCGTCGATGATGCTGCGGTGTTCTTCGGGCGCGGGGACGGTGGCGCGCTGATGAGTTTCGAGGCAACCCGGATGGCCCCGGGGCGCAAGAACGCCATGCGGTTGGAGGTTAGCGGTTCCAAGGGCTCGGTGGCCTTCGATTTCGAGGCCATGAACGAACTGCAGTTCTACGATGGTGACGCTCCCGATGCGGAGAACGGCTTTCGGCGGATCCTGGTGACTGAAGCCGAGCATCCCGGTGTGGGCAATTGGTGGCCGCCGGGCCACGGATTGGGCTATGACCACGCTTTCGTGCACGAACTGCAGGAATTCGTCACCGCGGTCGTCGAGCGCCGCAATCCCAGCCCCAGCTTCTCCGAGGGGCTGCAGGTACAGCGGGTATTGCAGGCGGTTCAGCACAGTTCAGATCACAACGCGGCGTATACGCAGGTGTAGCTGGCCGACCAGCAGCCTGCCGCGGTGGCTAATCCTTGACAAAAAAGCCAATCCATCAGGGTAGGGTCGTGGCAGTTGCAGCATCGTTGCAGTCAAAGGTGTGCCAGCCAAAAGGGGGCCATGGAATCCGGCGATACGAATACGCCTGAGGGTGCGAGTGGACGACAGCGGCGAAGGGGGTTGATCAGACGGCGCGCTGTTCCGATAGCAATCGCGATGGTGGCGCTACTTGTTGTCGCAGCGGGAACATTCCTCAGCATTCGGTTCTTCGGAGCGAGTTCTTCGCAACAAACGCCGCAACCGGGCACATCGCCGACAAACGCTCCCACCGCTAGTCAGGGTCCTAGCGACACAGGTACCACAGCCAATTCTGCGGCTAGTTCACCGGCACTGGTCAGCCGTTGATCCCAACGGCAGGAGAAGTTCGCTATACGATTGATTTGATGCCAGGACACCAGCTTGATTCCGCGGTCGGTTCAATCGACCTTGTCGCCTATCTCGTCAGCACACGGGGTAGCGAGAGGATTATGGCGGTGGGCGCTGATGGTGAGATCGTATGGCAACGTGACCTGGAAGGTTCGGCCCGTTTAGTCAGTGCGTTTGGCGACATTCTCGTTGTCGATATCTATAACAATCCAAAATACGAGGATTTTTGCGCTGGCTGCATTTTCGCTACAGGATGGTGAAGAGCTATGGGAATTCGATGCGGGAAGCGTGAATTTTGCATGTCGGAGCAACTTGTATACCGTGCGGGACAAGGGTCCGGGGGCAGACGGCGCCCACACGATCCAGAAAATCAACCCGGCGACGGGCGAACCTGAAGCGGTCGCGCAATTTCACGGATTTCTGACACAGATGACGATCGAACCGACGCGATGGGAATGTGATCGCGAGGGCTTTCTGTTGCCTTACGTAACATGTATCACTGGATTGACATTATATGCAAGCCTTCGACCTTGACCTCAAAATGCTCACACCGGAGTTTGAGTTCGACGCCACAACTGAGGGGCTGTCCTACAACGGCACCATTTGGCTCATCCAAGACAGCGACGGCTTGGTCGGCTACGACTCCGATTGCTCGAGCACGCAGGCGGTCCGCACACGATTCAGGTAATCGGCTAGATAGATGTCCAGAGGCTGATGCTTGGCCCGGCAACTGTTGAATGTCGTGTTTGCGACACCGGTGTGAGGTCGGGTCCGTAGGTCGCGGCTCTGTGCGCTGGATCACACCCTCCTGGAATGGCGGAAATCTGCTGATGTGTGGATGAGCGACAGGCGTAGCCGCTGCCTAGGCCGCACGCTGCCGCATCTGCGAGGTCGTGGCACTTCTACGCCAACGGATAGTCCAACCATTGCAGTAGTGCAGGGCACAGGTCTACATTTCCGGCCGAAGGGAAATGAAGCCTGGGGGCTTGGCAAGTAGGGGAGTGTCGGGGTGTTCGCGAGTGCACGGGAGTCCGCAAACAAGACTCATCGATATCTGTCATTGGCGGCGATCGTCGCCTTGGTGGGCACGTTGGTGCCAGCCATCACATTCTGGGACGTGGTCCAGGCGCCACCGGCGCAGGCCGTGACGATCGATGCCTCGGTGCAGGCTCAGATGGCCCGAGAGAGCGGATATACCGCCGGCGGTACCGCCAACCCGTCCGCTGGCGACTGCGTCCGATACGGGATCGCGGCAGCATCGACATCGACCGGAGTCGCCGCCAACACCGGCGGCAGCAACGGCACCTCAGCCGCTGCCTACAGCGACGGGAACACCGCCTGGGTATCCGATGGCGCCACGCTCAATACCGCCTACTCTGCGCACGGCAACAATTGCACCGGTGCAAGTACCGGTGGTGTCTCGCTCAACTCTCAGAGCGCGATCGGTTTCCGGCCCACCGGTGCGGACCAATTCAGCACTGGAACCATTTTCAACCTTGGCCGGATGGTGCACCGAAATCACCCGGTCAACACCACCAACTCCTGGTTCCAGGGAGATATGAACATCCGGTTCGATCCCGGTGACACCCCGGTCGACATGACCTTCCGGTGGCAGCTGCACGAAACACCGAACACACCCGGACCGGTCAACGACATCGTGACCTTTCTGAATGAGGAGACCGATGCCACCTTCGTGGCCGACGACGGCCTCACCTACACCATGGTGGTACGGGGATTCACCGCACCACAATCCGGTACCACCTGTGCCGCCACACTCACCTCTTTGACGGACGCCGATATCCGGCACCAGTTCTCGACCGTCGAAGGCGCCGTCAACTACGGCTGCCTGTACGCCTCGATGGAACAGGTGCGCACCCTGACCATCGTGAAGGATGTCGCGGACCCATACGCTGCCGCACCCGCGACGGTATTCGACTTCACCTCCACCTCCAGCGTGGCCGGATCACACTGGGATGGTGCAGCGTTCTCGCTCGCAGATGCCGATTCGTACAGTCAGACGTTCACCACCGCAGAGACGATCCGGGTGAGCGAGGCGGACCAGGCCAGCCCGTGGACCCTGGATGGCGTCAGTTGTGTGCAAGGTGAGGACACCCCGATCCCCGACGTGGGCATCTCCGGAGGCCAGATCACCATCCCGGCCGGGCTGAGCACAGCCACCGCCGCCGACGCCGAGATCACCTGCACCTATACCAATGCCTACCAGCCACGGGCCACGCTGACCCTGGTCAAGGAGGTCAACTCCACCGGGCAACCGGCGCCGACTGCCAGCGCCTACGACTGGACCCTGTCAGCCTCCGGCAACAGCACCATCTCCGGCACCGGCCAAACCGGGCCGACCGATGCCACCGCAAACCCGGCGATCACCGACCAGAGCGTGATTGCCGGTAGCTACGCGCTCACCGAAACCGCCACCGGGACCAGCACATCCGGTTACGTGCAGGACGGCGACTGGGACTGCGTGGCCTCCGATGACCAGCCGGTCAGCGTCACCGATGGCAACCGGGTGGATCTGGCTCACGGTGACGATGTCACGTGTACGGTGACCAACCGTTTCGTCACCGGGGCCCTGGAGATCACCAAGACCGTGGACACCACGCCGGACGGCGGGTACACCGCCGGCGACTCGGTGAGCTTCACCGCGCAGTACGCCTGCACCCCAGGTGGCACCGGCGTCGTGACCGTCAACCCGGATGACACGAACGGTCAGCCCGGGGCTGTCGTGATCGTGCCGGATCTGCCCTCCGGAGCACAGTGCACCGTCACCGAACTCAGCCCGCCAACCGGGACCTCCGACAACCTGACGAATGCCTCCTGGACCTGGAACCCGCCCACCGAGCCGGCGCAGGTCCAGATCCCGGCCGACGGCGCGGTGCGGGTCAACATCGGCAATACCGCCACGCAGGACACAGCCGCCCTGATGATCAGCAAGACCGTCGAACCCCGGGAAGGTACCCCCGCTGCCGGATACACCGGTGGAACCTCCCGTCCGTTCACCGTCGATTACAGCTGCACCATCGACGGCGAGGTCGTGGCCAGCGGCAGCGTTGACATCTCCACCGGTGGCCCGGCAACGATCCCGGATGTTCCGGTCACCGCGGTGTGCACCATCACCGACGAAGTCCTGAGCGAGCGCACGGGTGACTTCGCCGACGTCTCCTACGCCTGGGACGGATTTAGCAGCGAACCGGTGACCGTCACTGCCGCAGGGGGGCAGTTGGACGTCACCAACCACTTCCAACGCGCGACCGCTGAGCTCACCCTGGCCAAGGTCGTGACCG
This sequence comes from Beutenbergiaceae bacterium, assembly GCA_047971285.1. Taxonomy (GTDB): domain Bacteria; phylum Actinomycetota; class Actinomycetes; order Actinomycetales; family Beutenbergiaceae; genus Pseudactinotalea. Next base: position 46,909 of record JBKDZO010000021.1, read on the forward strand.
GTGACGGCTACGCCGCCTCTGCCGCCGACTTCACCATCGGCTACGACTGTGGCGACGTGGCAGGAACGGTCGACCTGGCCGACGGCGGTAGCCAAACCGTGGCCGTCCCGGCAGGGGTGGAGTGCACCGTCGTGGAGGATCCGCTGCCGGCTGCCGACCTGCTGCTGCCCGGATACGTGTGGGACTCTCCGAGCTACGCCGGCCTGACCAACGGCTCGGTCTCGGTACCGGTCGGGGCCGACGCCACCGTCACGGTGACCAATGCCAACCGGATCGGTTTCGGTCAGCTGCAGCTGACCAAGGCCATCGCGCACTTTGCAGATCAGGTCAGCAATGGTGCAGACCTGTTCACGATCACCGTCTCCTGTGACGCCCCAGCGCAAGGCGAGACCGCCGACTACACCGGCACATTCTCCTTCGACTGGCCCGACCCGGGCGTGCAGCAGACGCCGTACCTACCGACCGGCGCCTCCTGCGTCGTGACCGAAACCGCCCTGCCGACCGGAAACGCGAACCTGCCGCCCACCTCCTACCAGTGGAGCGAGGCGCCATCCGCGCAGAACGCGACCATTCCGGCGTCCACCACGCCCACCACGATCACCGTCACCAACGACATCACCCGCGTCTACGCCCCGTTCTCGATCACCAAGGACGTGGTAAACAACACCGACGCCACCTCCCCAGCGTTCAACGGCACCTTCGAATGCAGCTACGGCGGCGTGACCGGTGTGTCCGGGACCTGGACCGCACCGGCGGCGGGGGGTGCCGCGACCCTGACGGTGGCAGGGGCTTCCGCCGGGTCGGTGGATGTGCTGGAGGGATCCAGCTGTACGGTCACCGAAACCGATCCGGCAAATCCGGTTGATCCGCCAGACCCGTCCTATACCTGGGCGCAGGACATTCCTGGCGCGATCACGGTGCCCCAGGCCGGGGCGACCGCCACGGTGCGGAACACGCTGAACCGGGCCACCGGTTCGGTCAATATCAGCAAGTCCGTCACCGGGGGTGAGGCAGGTACCGCATTCATCGATGAAGACTTCACCTTCAGCTACACCTGCACACCGGTATCCGGCCCGGAAATCTCCGGCAGCATCGGTGTCTCGGCTGGGGGAGTCGGCGGGATTCCACAAGTGATTCCGGGTGGCTCCAGCTGCGTGGTCAGCGAGAGCGCCACCGCTGCCGCGATCAACCCTTACACCTGGGACGGCGTGACGATGGACGTGGCCGGGGCGGACCAGTCCTCCTCCAGCAGCATCACATTCACCACTCCGGCCAACGGTGACCCGGTCACGGTGGCGGTGACCAACACGATCAGCCGCAAGCAGGTCCAGGTCAGCGTCGTCAAGGTGGTCGATGATCCGGACGGCGGTTTCACCGGCGGCAGTGATGCGATCTTCCCCGTCACGCTGACCTGTGATGGCCGCAATCTCGGCGAGCAGTTCGTGGCCGACGGTGGCTCAGCGAGCTGGGATGTGGACCTGGGGGCTACCTGCCTGGCCACCGAGGCCCAGATCGCCGGTGGGCTGCTGGATAGCTCCTTCGGCTGGAACGAACCGGCGGTGACACCCACCAGTATCGATGTGACCGGCGTTGACGGCAGCTACACGATGGAGATCACCAACACCATCCACCGGGTCTACGGTGCGGTATCCCTGGTGAAGATCTTCGACGATGGTGGCTACCCGGATGTGGTCGCGACCGCCACCAGCTACGGCGGTACCTGGTCGTGCAGCTACGGCACCGGCGCTACCGCCGTCGAGGTCGGTGGTGACTGGACCGGGACCGGTTCGGCCACCGGAGACAGCGCGACCCTCAGCGGCGACGACCCGGCCCAGGTGCTGCTGGGGAGTAGCTGTACCGCGACAGAGAATGATCCGGCCGCACCTAGCAGTGACCCGTCCTACGCCTGGCTGCCGGTGGCCATCACTGGAATCGACTCGGTCTCATCCGATGTGACACAGAACGTGGTGTCGGTCCAGAACACCCTGACGCGCAATACCGGGTCGATCGCGGTCACCAAGGACATCTACGGTGACTCATCCGGCTACGCACCGGCCGCCGACTTCGAGGGATTCGAGATCGGTGTGATCTGCCGGTTCGGCGACCAGCAGATGACCGACACGGCCCTGGTACTGCCCAGTGCTGACGCCGTGACCCTGATCAGTGGTGTACCCGCCGGATGGGCCTGCCAGGTCAATGAGGCCGTACCCACTGGCCAGTTGGCCGATGCCTCCTACACCTGGCAATCCCCGGATTACGACCCGGCAGCCCCGGTGACGGTGGTCGCCGGACAGACCCACACCGTGACGGTGACCAACTCGATTGAGCGGGTATTCGGCACGATCACCATCGCGAAAGTCTTCGCCGACGACGTCCCGGACGGCGTCATCGATGACGATGCCGAGTTCTCCGGCAGCTACACCTGCGTGTACAACGAAGGCGAGGCCGGCGAAGCCAGCTACTCCGGCACCTGGACGGTCACCGGTGAGGGTGGTGCAAGCCTGACCGGCCAAACCCAAATACCACTGACCGCACGGTGCCAGGTGACCGAAGACAGCCCCGACCCGGCCGATCTGAGGGATATCTCCTGGGCCTGGGCCACCCCCGTGCTCAGTGGCCCGGCCGAGGTCACATCGGCCGAGACGCCGGCAATGCTGAGTGTGACCAACAGTGTCGAACGGGTCTGGGCCGGCCTGAGCATCACCAAGCACTACACCGGCGTCGGCGGGGCCTTCGCCGATACCGCGACGGTCGGCGGCACGTGGGAATGCAGCGACGACGGTGCTGCGTTGGCTTCCGGGCGGTGGGAGTTGCCGGCTTCGGGCGGCACCGTCGTCGTGGCTGCCGTCGCGGACCAGGTGATTCCGGCAGGCGCGACCTGTGTGGTTGCCGAGGACACCCTGGATGACTCCATGCTCACCGACGCCTCCTATGCCTGGAACGAACCGGTCTTCCAGCCGGCGACCGCGTCGGTTCGGCCGACAGCCAACCAGGTCGGTGAGGTCACGGTGACCAACTCCACCGAACGGGTGTTCACCGGATTCGCGATCACCAAGAGCTTCACCGCGACTGCTCCGGCCACCGATGCTCACATTGATCCCGGAATGCAGTTCTCGGGCGAGTACTCCTGTCAGTACGGCACCGATGATCCGGTGACCGGCAGCTGGGGCCCCATCGGCGGCGGTGAGACCTTCGTCGTCTCCGGCATTCTGGCTGGTTCGCAGTGCCAGGTCATCAGCGAAACCCGCCCGGACGACCCGGTGATCGGGGATCCGTCGATCAGCTGGCTGCCGGTTGACCTGGGACAGCCGTTGACGACCCCGGCCGCGGACGGCGAACTACCGCAGATCACGGTGCGGAACATCATCACCCGGTCGGTGGGATCGTTCAGCGTCAGCAAGATCGTGACCGGGGCCACCTCCGGCCAGGTACCGGGTTCGCAATACCAGTTCGCCTGGCAGTGCACGGCGCCGAACGGGGATCAGTTTCCCGGAACCGAGCCCGGACGGTTCGTTCTGACTGACGGGCAGAGCCTGCAGGCGGTGTCCAGCCATATCCCAGTGGGATCCAGCTGTACCGTCACCGAGTTGGACCCGCCGTTGCGCACCCACCCGTCCTATACCTGGGCGACCACCATGTCAGTGGTGGGGGCCAGTGGCACCGTGGCCGGATCGAGCATTACGTTCACCGTTCCTGCCGATGGTGTGGTGGCGGTCTCCGCCGAGAACAGCCTGACCCGTGAGCCGGGCAGCTACTCGGTGGCCAAGACCAGTGACCCTGCGACCGGTAGCCCGGTTGAGCCCGGCGACACCATCAGCTACACCGTTGCCATCACTGCGGGGGAAGCTGGTTTCGTCGATGATGTGGTGGTCACCGATGACATGAGCCAAGTGCTGCAATACGCCGACCTGGACGGAGCTTCGGTGATCGCCTCGAAGGGAACGGTGACCCTCGACGAAACCGACCTGGTCTGGGAGGTCGGCCGGGTGGAAGCCGGGACCCCGCTGACACTCACCTATCAGGTTCGGGTCCGGCAGGATGCGTTCGGGGTCACGATCCGCAACGCCGTCACTGTGGATGGCGAATTGCCGCCGACCGAATGCGAACCGTGCACCACCAGCCATCCCACGACGCCGACGCCGCCGCTGGTAGGGCCACCCCCCAGCGTGACGACTCCACCAGCCGGTGCTTTGCCACCCAGCGCCAGGATGCCGCAGACCGGCATTGGGTTGGGATCGGGCCTGGCCTGGACAGCAGGTCTGCTGCTGTTGGGATCCGTACTGGTGATCGTCCGCCGCCGCCGGAACCGGTCGGTGTAACTGCTGGGAGCAGCTAGGTGGCCGGCCTTGGCTGGGTGGGTGCGGCAACCTACGCTGGCACCACAGGAACCGAGATGAGGGAGTACCCGATGAGCATTGCCGTCCGTACCGCCACCACCACCTGGACCGGTCCGCTGGCTTCCGGCACCGGCACCGTGAGCGCCACCAGCAGCGGTGTCCTCGATGGTCAGCAAGTCACCTGGGCAGCGCGTAGCCAGGCTCCAGGTGGCAAGACCAGCCCCGAGGAACTGATCGCGGCAGCCCACGCGTCGTGCTTCTGTATGGCACTGTCTGCCGCTCTCGGCGATAACGGCACCCCGCCGCAAGAACTGCGGGTGAGTGCTGCCGTCACCTTGGACGAAGTGGACGGCGCGCCCACCATCACCGGTTCAGCACTGACCGTGGCTGGTCGAGTCGACGGGATCGATGCCGACACCTTCGCATCGCTGGTGGACGGCGCTGCTTCCGGCTGCCCGGTCTCGCGGCTCTACGCAGGAGCCGAGATCACTGTGGACGCGACCCTGGAATAACGGTCTCAGCGCTTGCTCTGGTACCAGGCGCGGGAACCGGGTGCCAAGAGCAGGCCCACCGATAGGCCGACCCAGATCAGGCCCACCAAGCTGGTGGCTTCGCCGCCGATGATGCTGAGAATTCCGGCGATGCCACAGAGCCCGCCGACGACCGCTAGCCCGATGACCGCCCAGAACTTGCCGGTCAAGGCAAATATGCCGAAGACGCCAACCACGACACCGATGATCATCATGACGACGCCGAGCCCGATGACGAAGCCGATCTGGGACGCGGGGATGCCCGCGTCGGTGAGCGCGCCCGGGACCGAGCCGACGATCAGCATAAGTATGCCGAGAAGGAGCATGAGAGATGCTCCGACGATCGCCAGTATCGCGCCACCGGTGACGGTGCCGGGGCGTCGAGTTGGCGCGCCCCAAGGTGCAGGTGCACCGTACCCGCCTTGCGCACCATATCCCGGTGCCATGGGCGTCGCGCTAGCGCCGAGGTTGGGTGGTCCGCCGGTGCCGTACGCCGGAGCGGCGCTCGGTGGGGTTGGTCCACCGTAGCTGGGTGGTCCGCCGGTGCCATAGGTCGGCGGTGGCGGTGGTGCTGCCGGGCCGCCGGTGCCATAGGCCGGCGGTGGTGCTGCCGGGCCGGGGGGGCCGCCCGCGGGTGACTGGGCGGGGCCGACTGGTGAGTCTGTACTGGGCGGCTGGTCGGGGCTGGGTGGCTGGCCGTAGCTCATGTGAGATCCTCTGTATCGGTACACCCACACTAACCACTTGGGGACTGCGGCACGGAAGCGCCGGGGGAGGCTGCGGTATCCGGCTACGGTGATCCCATGAGCACAACGTCGGTGTCATGGCAGTCGTTGCAGGCGGCGGTATCCGAGTCGTCGTGGTCGCGAGAACCGCATGATCTGGCGGCGCATGCGCCGGATGCCTCGCATTATCTGCTGGCCCCGGCGGCATTGGCCACGCCAACGTCCATCGATGAGGTCAGCGCATTGATGTCGGCCGCGCGACGGGCAGAACTACCCATTACATTTCGCTCGGGAGGCACCAGCCTGTCCGGTCAGGCCGGCACCGACAGTGTCCTGGTCGACGTGCGCAAGCACCTGAATCGCATCGAGATTCTCGATGACGGCAGACGAGTGCGCTGCCAGCCGGGCGCGGTGCTGCGGCGAGTCAATGCCGCTCTCGCCCCGTACCGGCGGCGGCTGGGGCCCGATCCGGCTAGTGAGATCGCTTGCACGATCGGTGGTGTGGTGGCCAACAACTCCTCGGGTATGACCTCCTCGCATACGGCCACCGCCTACTACACCGTCGAGTCCATGCGTTTCGTGCTGGCCTCTGGAACCACCGTCGACACCGCCGCCGATGACGCCTCGCAGCGGCTGGCCAGCGAGGAGCCGGACCTGGTTGCCGGACTGCTCGCTATCCGCGACCGGCTACGTCGTGAACCCAGTCTGCGTTCGCGGATCGAGCACCAGTTCTCGATGAAGAACACCATGGGATACGGCTTGAACGCCTTCCTGGACCATGACGAACCGGCGCAGATCCTTGCGCATCTGCTGATCGGCTCCGAAGGCACGCTCGGCTTCGTCGCAGACGTGGTGTTCCGCACGTTGCCGACACTGCCGCACGTCAGTACCGGGCTGGTGGTGACCGATACCATCGACGCCGCTGTCGCCGCCGTCGATCCACTGCTGGCGGCCGGAGCCGTAGCGGTGGAATTGATGGACGCCGCCGCATTGCGGGTTGCCCAGGGGCTGGATGCTGCACCGGCTCAGATGCGTGCACTCACCGTTGCCAGCCACACGGCGTTGCTGGTGGAAGCACAAGCCGAATCTCCCGAGCACCTGAGCGACATCACGGCCGGCCTGTCCACCGCCATCGATGCGCTGCCGCTGTCGGTTCCCACCGACATGACCTCCGACCCCGCAGCCCGGGCAGCCATGTGGGCGGTGCGCAAAGGTCTCTATGCTGCGGTGGCCTCCACTCGCAAGCCGGGTACTACCAACCTGCTTGAGGACATCGCCTTCCCCACCGGCAAGCTCCGCGCAGGTGTGGCAGGGCTGGAGGAGTTGCTGCAGCGATACGGCTATGACGAAGCAGTCACCTTCGGGCATGCGCGCGACGCGAACCTGCATTTCATGATCACGCCCCGGTTGGATGACCGCCGGGAACTGCAGGCCTATGAGGCATTCACCGAGGACCTGGTGGATCTGGTACTCGGGCAGGATGGCACGCTGAAGGCCGAGCACGGCACCGGCCGCATGATGGCGCCCTATGTCCGGCGTCAGTTCGGTGACGAGCTGTACGAGGTCATGCAGCAGGTCAAGAAACTGTGTGATCCAACGCGAGTACTCGCTCCGGAGGTAGTGATCTCTGATGACCCGCAGGTGCACATGCGGGATCTCAAGAGCTTCCCTGCGGCCGACGCGGCAGTCGATTCCTGCGTCGAATGTGGCTTCTGCGAGCCGACCTGCCCGTCCCGCAACACCACCACCACACCGCGGCAACGCATCGTGCTCATGCGCGAGATCGCGCGGGCCGGTGCTCGCGGGGAGAACGCCCGAGCCCGTGAGCTGGAGCAGGCTTTCGGCTACCAGGCTGTGCAGACCTGCGCCGCGGACTCGTTGTGCCAGCGCGCCTGCCCGGTCGGGATCGACACCGGGGCGGTCATGAAAGCGCGCCGGGCCGCCGGGCATGGGCGCGGTGCCCAGGCCGCCGGGGTCCGCGTGGCCAAGAACTGGAATATCGTGGAGGGCGCGGCCCGGCTCGGACTCGGCATTGCCGACAAGGTGCCCGGGGGGTTGCTCAGCGGTGTCACCGCCGGGGTTCGCCAGGTGTTGCCGACCGAACTCGTGCCGCAGTTGGGTGACGACCTTCCAGCACCGGGGCGACGCCGCAGCACCCTGAGGGCCACCGCCTCACCGGCGGAAGCCGAGGTGGTCTTCTTCCCCAGCTGCACCGGCTCGATGTTCGGCGGCCCGGCACAGGCGTTCCTCGATCTGTGTGCGGCGGCAGGCGCGGGTGTCACCATTGCGGCCGAGGTGGATGCACTGTGCTGCGGTACGCCCTGGTCGTCCAAGGGATTCACCCAGGGGCAACAGGCCATGGCGGTGAAGGTGCTGGAATCGTTGTGGCGGAGCAGCCGGGCGGGTCAGGTGCCCATCGTCATGGATGCTGCTTCGTGCACCCATGGGTTGCAGTCCCTGGGCGATAAGTTGCCGCCAGCAGATGCCGGCCGCTGGGCCAGATTGCAAATCCTGGACAGCCTGACCTGGGTCCGCCGGGAACTGCTCGACCGATTGGTGGTCGCTGAGGATGGCCGACTGGATCGGGTGGTGCTGCATCCCACCTGCGCAACCGAGCACCTGCAGGCGACCGACGATCTGGTGGCGCTCGCCCGAGCGGTGGCCCGGGAGGTCGTGGTGCCCTCGTCCTGGGGTTGCTGCGGCTTTGCCGGAGATCGCGGAATGCTGCATCCGGAACTGACCGCCGGCGCCACGCGCGACGAGGCCCGCGAGGTGGCCGAAGTCGGAACTGCCGATGCCTACCTCAGCGCCAACCGGACCTGCGAGATGGGGATGTCGCGGGCGACCGGGCGCTCCTACCAGCACGTTCTGCAAGCACTGGCGGCAGCTGTAGAGCGGTAGGCCTCCACCACGATCCAGCCATTGGTGCGGTGCGCTAGTTGCGCAGTGCACCAGTCGCGCTGCTACCGTGCAAACGCGACCCGATCTCCCAGGCAGGTAGCAGGCAAATCGTCACTTCAGGAAGGTATGAGATGAATCCGACCCTGACGGTCTGGAGCTTTGGGACCCCGGATGGTGCGCAGGCGGCAATCGACCGTGCCAAGGAACTGCAGAAGCAGGGCTTGCTGCGATTGGTCGACGGTGCCGTGGTGTCCTGGGCGGCAGGGAGCAAGCAACCCAAGACCCGCCAGCTGCTGAGCACCAGCGGAACCGGCGCCGTCAGCGGTGGCTTCTGGGGGTTGCTGTTCGGCCTGATCTTCTTCATCCCACTATTGGGAGCTGCCTTTGGCGCGGCCATGGGCGCCATCGCGGGTGCTTTGACCGATGTTGGTATCGATGATTCATTTATCGCGGACGTGCGTAGCCGGATCCAGCCCGGCACCTCGGCGCTGTTCCTGATGACCACTGACGCCGTGCAGGACAAGGTCGCAGCCGCGACCGCCGACCTAGGGGCGCAGCTGATACAGACCAATCTCTCCATGACCGATGAGGCACAACTTCGGGCGCTGTTCGATCACGCCGGCCGGGCGTCGTCCGTGGCAGGAGGTCGTGGGTGAGCGCGGCGCACCCGTGCGCTAGCCGGAAGGATTGACGGCAAAGCTGTCCTGCTCGCGGGCGATCCACTGGAGGTCGATGGTCAGTGGCCGGTCGGTGCTCTGCGCGATGGCACGTTGCAGCGCCATGGTTGGGGGCGGTGTTCCGGGCCCGGCCAGCACCAGGGTGACCTGATCGTCAACGGTCTGGACCGACACCAAGGCGAATGCGCTGTCGTCGCCGAGCCATTCGATCACGGCATTGCGTACCTGGTCGGTGGTCAGCGAGCTGCGGGTGATCGCCGAACCGTTGATGGCCAGGCCACCCACCACCAGCCCTGCGAGCACTGCGACTGCCGCCAAAGCGGTACGAACCCGGTGCTGGTTGTCGGCGACAGCGTTGATCGGTGCGACTCCTGTGAGCAGGAAGACGAGCCCGCCGACCAGCAGTATCGCGACGAAGTTGGTCAGGAACAACAGCATGGTGCCTGCCGCAGCCGGTAGCGCTCCGTGCTGCAAGGTGATGCCAACCACCGTCAATGGCGGCACCAGTGCAATGGCGACGCCGGGCATCGATGCCGCCACCGACTTGCGTGACCGGGCGTAGGCGCCCGCGCCGCCAGCAATGATCGCGATCACCAGATCGGCGGTGGTCGGTTGTGACCGGGAGGTGATCTGAGTGTTGGAGGCGATATCAACGGAGAGGTTCACCGATGCGGACAACAGCACGCTCACCGAGATCGCGATTCCGACCCCCAGCAGCACGATCAAACCTGAGGTTGCCAGGCGCCGGGGCCAGCCCATGGTGAGTGCGTACCCCATGCCCATGATCGGGTTCATCAGCGGTGCAACCAGCATGGCACCGATCACCACGGCGGTGGAGTCGGTGATGACTCCCATCGATGCGATCCCGGACGCGAACAGCATCAGGGGTGGCGTACTGCACCAACTGGGTGCGCGCCGTCGGGCCTTCCATGAACAGGGCACGTGTCAGTTCGCGGCGGTCGGTGTCGATGGTGCCGTGGTGGCGGCCCTCAGAAAGATCAGGCTGACCGGGCTGGCGCCCCGGGCGGAGTCACCCAGGTCCAGCAAGCCGGCATAGATCGCTCCCTGAAGCAGGAGCCACCCGGCTATTGCCAACCCCAATGCGGCGACTACCACCGTGATGACCAGCCCGGGGGAGATGAGCACGGCGATCCCGGCTAGACCGAACAGCACAGCCGGAACAGACAGCTCCCGCTCGACCGTGCCTGCCGCACGACGGTGTCGATGGTGCCGCCAGGTCTCGGCCGCGCTCACGAGCAAGAGCAGTACGCCGACGATCAGGCCGAGCATCCGGATCAGGGTTCGCGGGCGCCGGTGCCACAACCGACGAGCCCCATCCAAGAGAAACAGGCTTGCCGCAATGCCGATCACCGCCGAGGTCAGCGCCTTGATGGCTGGAATCAGATCGGATACGGCGACGATCATCACGACCCCGCCCAGGCCGTAGGCGGTGGCCAGCATCACCTCGTCGTTGGTCAGTGCGGTGCGGGTCGAGGTTGGTAGCGGCTCCTCGTCCTGGGGCGGTACCTGTTCGTGGTCAGCCATGGCCCATCCCTTCAGCGCGGTCTCCTGAGCCTGGCCGGGAGGGCGCCTGCCAGAAGTGCGGCTCAGAAGTGCGGCTCAGGCGTGCGGCTCAGGCGTGGTCTCCTTCCGGTCGAACGCGGCCTTGCGGTCGCCATCTCCCGCCGAACGCGGCGTTGCAGTCGCTATTCCTGCTTTTGGCGACCCTAAGGCCGCGTTCGGCGCCGGAGGGGGCGAGCTGGAGGGGGGCGAGCTGGAGGGGGGTGAGCTGGAGGGGGGTGAGCCGGGGTGAGGCTAGGCCTGGGCTAGTGCGTTGCGGATGCGCTTGTCGCTGACTTTCACCGCAGTGCCTAGCTGTTGGGCGAACAGACCCACCCGGAGTTCTTCGATGAGCCACCGGATCTCGGCCAACCGTTCGCGGCGCTGCAGGGGTCCGTCCTGGGCAGCCGATGTCGCCGCCCACCAGGCGTCGGCCAACTCCCGGACCTGCCATGCCAGCGCCTCATCCCGGGCGGGATTGTCCTCCGCCTTGGAAATGCGGATGACGTCGGCGCGCAGATACCGGGCCATTTCCGCCAGCTGGGAGGGTGGGGTAGCAGCGATGAAACCATCGTGGATCAGGGATGCCTGGTGGCTGCGGACGTCCTCCAAGGTCGACAGCAGCGCCATCGACGTCGACCGGCGCACCTGCGCATCCAACTCCCGGGAGGCGGCCAGTGCCGCGGCCGCAGATTGCGCGACCTGCAAGACCGCATCCTCGAACCTGTCCCGGACAGCGGCCTCCAGGGCATCCAGGCCGGACCGACTGCGCACCTGGTGCAGGTCGTTCCGTTCGATCAGCGCCATCGCTGCTGCACGTTGGAGATCCCCGACCAGTGCCTCGGTGCTCCGATACGGGCTGGCGGCCAAGGCGAGGGTATCCGCCGTCGACCATCGGCTGGTCACCCGGCCTACCGGCAATGCCAGCGCAGCAGTGAGCAGGTGCACCACCCCGCGGCGATGTTCGCTCACCTGCTCATCCGGAGTGGGCAGCACCTGGATCGTCACCTCCGCACCAGCGGCGACCAGAGCCGGGTAGCCCACGACGTCATGGCCATCCACCGTGGCCTGTACCCGGTCAGGCACAGTCCAATCGCCGGCAACCGGCTGGGCCGCCGGGGCAGCCTGCCGGGCCTGCGGTGCCGCCTGCCGAGCGCCACGAACGGCCGCTCGAACCGCCTGTTGCACGGCTTGTCCGCTGTGCCGTGCGAACCGGCGTTGAAGTACCTCCAGGTCCTGGCCCTCACCCAGCACCGCGCCGCGCTCGGCATGCACCCGGAAGGTCATGCGCAGGTGTGCGGGCAGGTCTATTCCGGCCCAGGCATCAGCGGGGATATCCACCTCGCGCAGGCGGCGTGCCACCTCGGTGAACGCCTGCGCATACGACGGCGCACCCTCGGGAGCCGGAGCCACACTGGCCCACGCCGGCAGTCGATCCTGGATCACGGCCGCGGTGTCGGGGGCTGGCACGAGCTGCACGCGGACCGGTTTCGGCAGAGCGCGGATGGTGGCAATGGCCAGCTCATCGGCCAGCCCCGGGACCAACCAGTCAAATCCTGCCGGACGCAGGCGCGGTAGCACGGCGATCGGTATATGCACGGTGACACCATCTGCGTCCTCACCGGGCGAAAACTGGTAGGTCAGCGGTAGCTCCAGATCGCCCTGTCGCCAGGTCGGCGGGAACAAGGTGGGATCGGTGGCCTGGGCGGCGTCGCCGACCAGCGCCTCCAAGCTGAGATTCAGCAGGTCCGGTGTCTCATTCCGAGCCCGCTTCCACCAGGCGTCAAAGCTCCGAGCGCCGGTCACCGATGCCGGCACCCGGGCCTGGTAGAAAGCCAGCAGCGCCTCGTCGTCGACGAGGTCGCGCCGCCGGGACTTCGCCTCCACCTGTTCAGCCTTGGCTCGTACCGCATCGTTGTGCTCGATGAAGGGGTGCCGCCCGCGCCAGTCCCCTTCGACCAGCGCATGACGCAGGAATAGCTCACGCGCCAGGTCCGGGTCGACCCGAGCCAGAGGAACGCTGCGAGCCGCAACGATGGTGATCCCGTACAGCAGCACCTTCTCCCTGACCATGGCCGCCCCCTGCTTGGAGGACCAGTGCGGCTCGGCGTAGCTGCGTTTGACCAGATGTTCGGCCAATGGTTCGAGCCATTGGGGCTGGATCCGCGCTGCCGTGCGGGCGAACAACCGTGAGGTTTCCACCAGCTCTCCGGCCATCACCCAGGCGGGTGGTTTCTTGGCCAATGCCGAGCCGGGAAAGATCACGAAGCGGGTGCCACGGGCGCCGATGTAGTCGCGCTTGCGCTCATCCCAACTACCGACGTGGGAGAGCAGGCCGGAGAGTAAGGCCTGATGGATCGAGTCGGGATCGGTGGCCCCGCCGTGGGCCGGTTGGACCGCCAGTCCCAACGGCTTGGCCAGCTGCCGCAGTTGGGCATGCACGTCCTGCCATTCCCGGATCCGCAGATAGTGCAGGTACTCGCGGCGGCACAGCCGCCGAAAGGCGCTTGACGATAGGTCGCGCTGCTGCTCGCGCAGGTAGTCCCACAGGTTCAGCAAGGCCAGGAAGTCGCTGGTGGGATCGGCGAACCGGCGGTGGTGGGTGTCCGCCGCCTGGCGGGCGTCTGCAGGCCGTTCCCGTACGTCCTGCACGCTCAGCGCGGCGACGATCACCATCACTTCCCGTACGCATCCCAACCGGCCCGCTTCCAGCAGCATGCGACCCAACCTGGGATCGATCGGCAGTTGCGCCAGCTTCTTCCCGACGCCGGTCAGCCGGTTCCCGGACGCATCGCCACCTCGGCGGGCCGCCGCTGTGGTCTCCAATGCGTGCAGTTCGGTCAGCAGTTGCATGCCGTCCCGGATCGCCCGTGAGTCAGGCGGATCGACGAAGCCGAACTTCGCTACGTCGCCCAGCCCCAACGCGGTCATCTGCAGAATCACGCTGGCCAGCGAGGTCCGCAGGATCTCAGGCTCGGTGAACTGCGGACGGGCGGTGAAGTCACGTTCGGAATAGAGCCGGATGCACACGCCGTCGGCGACTCGCCCGCAGCGACCTGCCCGTTGGTTCGCGCTGGCCTGCGAGACCGGTTCGATCGGAAGGCGTTGCACCTTGGTACGGGTCGAGTAGCGGGATATCCGGGCGGTGCCGGGGTCCACCACGTAGCGGATGCCGGGCACGGTCAGTGAGGTCTCGGCGACGTTGGTGGCGAGCACGATCCGACGGTGCGAATGCGACTCGAAGACCCGGTGCTGTTCGGCAGCCGACAGGCGTCCGAACAACGGCAACACCTCGATCGCTCCCGGCACGCTGGTGCGCTGACCTGGGCGGGTGTAGCGGTCCCCGAGGTGTTCGGCCAATGCCTCAGATGCATCGGCGATCTCCCGCTCCCCGGAGCAGAACACCAGAATGTCGCCGTCGCCCTCGCCCAGCAGCTCGTCGCAGGCGCGGCAGATTCCGGTGGCCTGGTCAATGGCTTCACCCGCAACCGGATCGGAGTCGGCTCTGTTGGGGTCGAGGTCCGGCACCAACGGGCGGTAGCGCACCTGCACGGGGTAGGTGCGCCCGGAAACCTCGATGACCGGGGCCGGAACCCCATCGCGGGCGAAGTGCTCGGCGAACCTCTCCGAGTCGATAGTGGCGGAGGTGATGATGACCTTGAGGTCGGGCCGCTGCGGCAGCAGCTGATGGAGGTAGCCGAGGATGAAGTCGATATTCAGCGATCGCTCGTGCGCCTCATCGACGATGATGACCTGATACTGGCGTAGCAGCGGGTCCCGTTGTATCTCGGCCAGCAGAATCCCGTCGGTCATCAGCTTGACCAGGGTCAGGTCGCTGACCGCATCGGTGAACCTCACCTGATACCCGACCGGCCCGCCCAGCGGCACGCCGAGTTCTTCGGCGATGCGTTCGGCGACGCTGCGGGCGGCGATCCGGCGGGGCTGGGTGTGCCCGATCGTGCCGTCGATGCCGTATCCGAGTTCCAGGCAGATCTTGGGGATCTGAGTCGTCTTGCCGCTGCCGGTCTCACCGGCGACGATCACCACCTGATGGTCAGCGATCGCGGCGGTGATATCCGCCCGGCGTGCTGAGACCGGCAACTGCGGCGGATAGCCGATCGCTGGAACCGCCGCTCGGCGGCGCTGGACGGTCGTTGACGACGGTGCACTCCAGTGCTTGCGGGCGCCCGAACGGCCCCGGCGGCGCGGCCGGCGGCGAGGTGGTTGGGCTGGTGAGGTCACGGGTGTCAATTCTCCGGCAAGGCCGGGCCTGCTCGTCACACGCGCCGTCGCGAGGTTCAATGGTGGCATGCGGCTTCTGCTGAACTTGATCTGGGTGGTGCTGGCTGGCTTCTGGCTGTTCATCGGGTATGTGCTCGCCGGGATCGCCATGCTGATACCCATCATCACCATCCCGTTTGCCATTGCGTCGTTCCGGATGGCGGGTTTCGTGATCTGGCCGTTCGGGCGCGCGGTGGTGCCCAAACCGCGGGCGGGCGTGCTCAGCGCCATCGCGAACGTGCTGTGGTTCCTGCTGGTCGGGTGGGAGCTGGTGCTGCTGCATCTGCTGACCGGTGTGGCGCTGGCCATCACGATCGTCGGGATCCCGCTGGCCATACCGAACTTCCGGTTGGCTGCAGTGGCGATCAACCCCTTGGGCAAGGAAATCGCCAGCAGCGACGACCCGCGAGCGATCTCCAGCTGGTGAGGGTGCTCGGCTGGGGCCTGGTCGCGTTCGCCGGGCTGGCAGGACTGCTATCCCTGGATCCGGCGATCGTCGGGCTGTCTCACACCACACCGGTGCTGCAGGCGATCTCGCTGCGCGGCCTGCTCGCGGCCGGCACACTCGGGCTCGCAGCGCTGGCGCTGATATCGGCGGTGGTGCTCCGGCTCGCGGGCACCGCCGTGCCGCAGCTGTGGGGCCTCGCGGCGCTCGCCGGAATCGTCGGAGGCGGCCACCTGGGGGTGTTGATCGAGCGAGGTGTGGCCGATGAGGCGTTTGCTACCAAGCCGGACGGTGCCATCGATGTGCTGACGGTGAACACGTTGGGTACCGCCGGGGGAACCGACGGGTTGGTCGGGCTGATCGATGAGCTGAATCCCGATGTGGTCGCGCTGCAGGAGACCATGCCGGAGCAGGCGGAGAGCATTGCTGCCGATGTCCTGGGTGACTATCAGGTGTTCACGCATACCACCGGCCCGCAGCCGGTGCAGGGCACGGCGTTGCTGGTAAGCGTGGACCTGGGGGACTACCGGCAGACCGAGGCGCCGGCGACCACGTTCGGAGGCGTGTGGGCGGTACCGGTTACGGGTGAGGGCCCGGACCTGCTGAGCGTTCACCTGGTGCCGCCGATTCCGGAGCTGGTCGAGACCTGGGCTGCCGAACTGACCAGCCTGACGCAGATGTGCGACCGGGTGCCGGGAATGATCATGGCCGGAGACTTCAATGCCACCGTCGATCACGCGGTGATCAGGGATGCCGGTTGTGTGGATGCTTCCATTGGCGTGGGAGGCCGCGGCACGTGGCCGGCCGGCCGCAGCCCCTGGTTGGGTGCCCCCATCGACCATGTGCTGGTGGATCCGGGTGTGTGGCGTCCGGCGGCGGCTCGGGTACTGGAAGCGCCAGATGCCGGCGATCATCGTGCGGTGCTGGCCAGGTTGCTGCCCGTCTGAGAACCCGCTCTCAGGCTGCGCCGATGGTGCGGCGGTGCCCTGGACCACGAACGCGGGTGCGTGGCTACCGCAATCTGGCTAAATCTGCGAAGAACGCTAGAGAGCGGGATACAGTCGAATCGTGGACCCCATACGGAACCCGTACGCGCCCGGTGCCGGCCAGCGACCACCAGAGCTCGCCGGCCGAGATGGCGAACTCGATTCCTTCGAGATCGTGTTGGAACGAGTGGCGCGCGGCAGACCCGAGCGGTCGATGGTGCTGACCGGGCTTCGTGGCGTCGGCAAGACCGTGCTGCTGAACGCGCTGCGGTCTGCGGCGGTGCGGGCGGGCTGGGGAACCGGGAAACTGGAGGCTCGTCCGGACCAAGGTCTGCGCCGACCGCTGGCGGCGGCACTGCACACCGCCATCCGGGAACTCGGCCGCCCCGCAGCGACCGACGTGCTGGGGACGATCAAGGCATTCGTGCTGCGGGCGGCACCAGCCAAGACGGCTCTGCGTGATCGCTGGAATCCCGGTATCGACGTGCCCGCGACCAGGGGTCGTGCAGATTCCGGCGACATCGAGATCGATCTGGTTGAGTTATTCACCGATATCGGTGGACTGGCCGCAGACACCGGCAAGGGCGTTGCCATCTTCATTGACGAGATGCAGGACCTGGGACCCGATGACGTCTCGGCGTTGTGCGCGGCCTGCCACGAGATCTCTCAGTCCGGCCTGCCGGTGCTGATCGTGGGAGCGGGGCTACCGCATCTTCCCGCCGTGCTCTCGGCGTCCAAGTCCTACAGCGAGCGACTGTTTCGGTACTCCCGCATCGACCGGTTGGATCGGGACGCCGCTGACCTGGCGCTGACCGCCCCGGCGGCGCAGGAGGGAGCCGGGTTCGACGCTGAGGCGCTGGACGCCATGTACCAGGCCACCAACGGCTACCCCTATTTCGTCCAGGCATACGGCAAGGTCGCATGGGATCTCGCTCCGCGTAGCCCTATCGCCGCGGACGACATCCGGATGGCGGCGCCGGAAGCCGAGTCCGAGCTGGCGGTCGGGTTCTTCGGTTCTCGCTTCGAACGAGCCACCCCTGCCGAGCGCGAGTACCTGCGGGCGATGGCGGACATCGACGTCGGTTCCGAGGACTCGGTCCCCACCTCGGCGGTCGCCAGTCAGTTGGGCCGGACGGCGCAATCGCTGTCACCAGCACGCGATGCGTTGCTGAAGAAGGGGCTGATCTACTCCGCCGAACGTGGCCAGATCGCGTTCACCGTGCCCCACTTCGGCCGCTATCTGCGCAGCCAGAGTTGAGCGGGGTCGGCTCCGCTCCCGCCACTACTGAATAGCGGCGGGAGCGGGCTCAGGGTTCGCTGCCATTGCCACATCGCGGGGGGGGGGGGGGGGGGATCTACGACGGGTTTGGAGCTTTGCGACCCGCTATGGCGGAGGGGAGCCGCCATAGATATCCAAGACGGAAGGGGGGCCGTCCAGGAACATTTTGAGGAGGATCTTGCTTTCACCACCTTCAGCGATTGCCTTAGGCGATGTGACTACTGTGGCGTGCGACCGTTGCGGCAATGGTTGCGGGGTGGTTGCAGAACGGGTGCATGTTGACTAGTCGGCTTCCAGCCGGTAGCCGATGCCGCGGACCGCGGCCAAGGGTGTGGTCGCGGTATCGTCCCAGCCGAGTTTGCGGCGAAGGCGCAGGACGGCGAACTTCACCCGATCTCCGCCCGAACCGGAGGTATCGCCCCACACATGGGATAGCAATTGAGCGGTGGAGAGCACCTGGCCGCGGTTGCGCAGGAACATCATCAGCAGCCGGAACTCTTGTGGCGTGATCGCGATCAACCGGCCGTCGACGGTGACGGTGTGGGAGCTGGTGGATGCCACCACCGACTTGTATGCGATGTCTGCGCTGTCCCAGTCCATCTCGCCGCTGCGGCGTAGCAGGGCTTCCACGCGGGCCACCAGCTCGGGGTTGCTGAATGGCTTGGTGAGGTAGTCGTCGGCACCGGAACGCAATCCGCGGACTTTGTCTTCGTCGCGCCCAGCAGCCGTCAGCAGCAGGACCGGGAGGTCGCTGATGTCGCGAAGCCGGTCCAGCACTTCCCAGCCGTCCATGACCGGCAAGCCGATATCGAGGACGATCAGATGCGGCCGGATCTCGTGTGCCGCCCGCAGCGCAGTCGCCCCGTCCGTGACGTGCGTGACCTTGTGTCCACTGCGGTGCAGCAGGACCTGCAATGCCAGCGCGATGTCGGGTTCATCCTCGACGATCAGGATCCGGGCCATCATGCCTCCTCGAACGGCAATCGAACCGTCACAGTCGTGCCGAAACCGCTGGTGCTCTCGGCGGTGATCGTGCCGCCATGCTGCTCGACGATCAGGCGCACGATCGGCAGCCCCAGTCCGGTACCACCGGCCCGTTGCGAATGGCCCGAGCCGGAGCGGAAGAACGGGATGAACAGTTTCGGGAGATCCTCGCTCGGAATCCCGACTCCGGTGTCGATCACCTTGACCACCCATTCGGGCTGCTGGCGTTCGGGCCGGGCCGTGACGGTGACGCTGCCGCCCTCCGGTGTGTAGCCGATGGCATTGCCGAGCAGATTGACCATGACCTGCTGTAGCCGCAGTGCATCGGCCTGAATGTGCGGGCCGGATTCGATCGCGACCTCGAGCTCGATGGCTTTGGCGTGCGCGCGGGGCCGGAGTTCATCGACCACCTGGTGCACGACCGTCGGAATATCGACCGCTTCCAACGTCAGCGGCAGGGTGCGCGATTCCAGCTTGGCCACCAGCAGCAGGTCTTCGATCAAGCGCAACAACCTGCGGCTGTTCCGGACGATGATCTCCAGGTGTGCTGCCTGTTCGGAGCCCAGTTGCTCGGCCGGAGAATCGGCGAGCAATTCGGCGAAGCTCACCACCGAGGTCAACGGACTACGCAGTTCGTGTGAAACGCGAGCCACGAACTCGGTCTTGAGTCGTGATAGCTCCGCTAGCGACCGGTTCTGGTCGGCCAGCAGCAGGGTCTCCTGGATCTGACGAGTGACGTTGCGGTACCGCCAGATATGACCGGCTGGACCGGACTCACCGGTGATCGGGAGGTAGTCGCGCTCCAGCACCTCCCCGTTTGCCAACTCCAGGCGTTCACCCAGCACGGGCACCTGCTCGGTCACCCGCTGCGACACTCCGGACGTGAAACCATCCGGGTCGGCGAACATGTCCTTGACGCTTTCGGCAGCTCCGGCGCAGTCGGTGCCCACGATCTCCTCCGCCGGCACCGGGCTGTCGAACATCGAGGCGAACTCGTCGTTGATCACCAGCACGTGACGGCTCTGGTCTTCCATCAGGACCGCCGCGCCCAGATTGTCGATCAGCAGGCGCAGGCGCACCAGGTTTGTCTCCACCCGTCGTTGACGTGCTCGCTGTGCGGTGACGTCGACCGCCCAGATCGTGGCACCTGCCAGCGTTGGGTCGTCACTGCGGTTCTCGGCGATCAACTCACAGGTGAGCCAGCGGCCATCCGCAGCGCGGAGCCGTACTTCGGCGCTGGCTGCCCCGCGAGCGTCGATCGCTTGCAGGAAGTCGGTGACGCCGATGCCGTCTTGCGGGTGGGTGAGGCTGGGTAGACCGCCCGGTAGCGGGGTAAGTGCGGGATAGCCGAGCGCCGCACCGCTGGAAACGATCAAGCTGTCCTTCGGGTTGTTGGCGTGCAGGATCAACGCGCCCACCGAGTGCTTGGAAATTGCCCGGTAGTAGTCGGCGACGGCGAAGTTGTGCGCCCGCTCCCGTTCCAACTCGGTGACGTCGACCAGGAATACGGTGAACTCAGGATGCTCGCCGGCCTGCGTCCGGACGATGCTGACGTTCACGTGTACGGCGGAGTCATCGGCTCGGGTGAAGGTCTGCAGTCCCAGATCGACCGGTTCGCTGGACCCGCGCCATCGTTGTTCGGTCTGGGTTGCGGCCTCACGCAGTGACTCGCTGCGGTCGATCAGACTACCGGCGTTGGTGCCGATCACCTCGCTGACCCGATACCCCAGAATTCGCTCGATGGCGCGGTTCGCCGCCAAGATGTTGGTGTCGGCATCGATCACCAGGATTCCGTCCGGACAGGCGTCGAACGCCAATTCGGCTCGCCGGTTGGCGGGCTGCGCCGCGGGCGATGCCGAATCCGAAGTTGTTACCACCATGCCTTCCTCCGGAATCTCGCGCCCCCCTGCGACCGGGTACTTCCTCCATCAATCAACAACGGTACGCCTGTACCGAGAATATTCGAATTACTCTCCCCGGTCGATCCATGCGCTGCGATGCGGAGCTTCAGCCCCGATGGTGGTGTCCGGGCCGTGGCCGGTGTGCACCACAGTCGAGGCAGGCAAGGTCAGCAATTTCTCGGTGATGGAGGCGATGATGGTTGGGAAGTCGGAGTAGGAGCGGCCGGTCGCGCCCGGCCCGCCCTGGAACAAGGTGTCGCCGGCGAACACCACACCCTGAGCCGGCGCCCAGAAGCAGCAGGAGCCTGGACTGTGACCAGGAGTATGTAGCGCCACCAGCTCCGAACCGGCCACCGCAATCCGCTGAGCATCGATCAGGTCGGCATCGGGTGCGCGATCGTGAACGGTGTCCCAGAGCATGCGGTCGCCCGGATGCAGCCACACGGGGGCGTCGGTGGCCTGGGCCAGGTCGATGGCCGCACCGATGTGATCGTCGTGGGCGTGGGTGAGCAGTATCGCCACCACATCGCGCGAGCCGATGGCTGCCAGGATCGCCGATGGGTCATGGGCGGCGTCGATGACGACGCATTCGTTGTCGTCGCCGACCAACCAAACATTATTCTCGACGTCCCAGGTGCCGCCGTCGAGCGAGAAGGTGCCTGAGGTGAGCACCCGGTCAATGGTCAGGGTCATCAGAGCATCACCACAGAGCGCAATACGGTGCCATCATGCATCCTGGCGAACGCAGCCTCGATGTCGCCGATGCCGACCTTCTCGCTGACGAAGGCATCCAGGTCGAGTCGGCCCTGCAGGTACAGGTCGATTAACATGGGGAAATCTCGACTGGGGAGGCAGTCGCCGTACCAGGAGGACTTCAGCGCCCCGCCGCGGCCGAACACCTCGATCAACGGTAGCTCGATGCTCATGGTCGGGTTGGGCACACCGACCAAGACGACGGTGCCGGCCAGGTCGCGAGCGTAGAAGGCTTGTTCGTAGGTCTCGGGGCGGCCAACCGCTTCGATGGTGACGTCGGCCCCGAAACCACCGGTCAGGGCTCGGATCGCTTCCACCGGGTCCGAGGTGCTGGCGTTGACGGTATGGGTGGCTCCTACCTGCGTGGCCCATTCCAGCTTGGCGTCGTCCAGGTCTACCGCGATGATCGTGGCCGCGCCCGCCAGCCGCGAGCCCATGATGGCGGCGTCGCCCACCCCGCCGCAGCCGAACACCGCGACCGAGTCGCCGCGCCCGACACCGCCGGTGTTGATGGCGGCGCCGATACCAGCCATGACCCCGCAGCCGAGTAGCCCGGCAGCCTCCGGAGCGGCGGCCGGATCGACCTTGGTGCATTGGCCTTCATGAACCAGCGTCTTGTCGATGAATGCCCCGATGCCCAACGCGGGGGACAGTTCGGTCCCGTCGGTCAGAGTCATCTTCTGGGAGGCATTGTGGGTGGAGAAGCAGTACCACGGCCGGCCGCGACGGCAGGCCCGGCAGTCACCGCACACGGCACGCCAATTGAGGATGACGTAGTCACCGGGCGCCACCTGCGTCACCGCCTCGCCGACCTGGTCAACCGTGCCTGCGGCCTCGTGGCCGAGCAGGAACGGGAATTCGTCGTTGATGCCGCCGTCGCGGTAGTGCAGGTCGGTATGGCATACGCCGCAGGCAGCCACCGAGACGATGACATCGTGCGGGCCTGGATCGGGGATGACCACCGGCACCACCTCGACCGGTGCGCCTTTGCTGCGGGCGATGACTCCCTGAACGGTCTGCGGCATCAACAATCCTCCTGCTCGTCCGATGTTTCAGAGTAGGGCAAGCTCCCCGTCGCCCGCTTCCGCATCGTGAGACGTGCTGACTCGATTCGATCGCCGTTCTATCCTGAATACGACCATCCAGAGCGGTCGAGAGTCCTGGCTTGACGACACCGCAGCAACCCCCAGTGGCAGGCCTGCCGAGGGAAGGGTGCTACCGCCAGGTGCGATGGAGGCACGGCAACCTTGAGTACCACCAGCTACAGCGACACTCTCGCCAGCGAAGCGACACGATCGAGCGATCGCCCGCGGATCTCGTTCGAGTTGTACCCGCCACGAACCACCAAAGGTGAGCAGGAACTACCGGCCACAGTGGCGGCGTTGGCCGAGGTCGCCCCGGACTTCTTCTCCGTGACCTATGGCGCCAATGGCCGGACCCGTGAGGCGTCCGGAGCGCTGCTGCAGCACATCCTGGACCACACCAGTGTTCTCCCGATTGCGCATCTGACCTGCGTGGGAGCCTCAGCGGCCCAGATCGACGAACTGGTGACCGGCCTGCTCCGGACCGGAATCCGGGACATCCTCGCCCTGCGTGGTGACCCACCTGCGGGGGAACCGGATTGGCGGCCACACCCCCAAGGGCTACGTTCCGCGAGCGAACTCGTGGCGTTGCTCCGGCGGATCGAGGAGCGTGAATGCCGAGGGGGTTCGGATCGGTTGTCGATCTCGGTCGCTGCCTATCCCGGTGGTGCCACAGATGTGCACGGCCGGCCGATCACCGACCCGGGTGCGGTCGAAGCGCTGCTGACCAAGCAGGACGCCGGAGCCGACTATGCCATCACGCAGGTCTTCTTCGACGCAGGGCACTACCAGGCGTTCGTCGATGACGCCCGGGCTGCCGGAGTCCGCATTCCGATCGTGCCAGGAATCATCCCGCTTACCGACCCGAACCGGCTGCTGCGGCTGGAGGCACTGACCGGTGTCCCGGTGCCGCCCGCGTTGTTGGCCGAGCTAGAGAGTGCGGCGGATCCGGACGAGCGGTACCGGCGAGGGCTGTCCGCGAGTGTGGACCTGGTGCATCGGGTGCTCGAGTTGGGTGCTCCCGGTCTGCACATCTACACCTTCAACTCCTCCCGTGCAGCTCTCGATCTGTTGAATGCGGCTGATCTGGTTGCAGCCCGGCCAGGTGAACTGAGCCGCTAGGTCGACCAAAGGGGTGTCTGGACCGAAGTCCAGACACCCCCGTCCTTGGTGGTGCGGCGAACCTAGGCGCTACGGCGCCGGATCAGCACCAGTGCGCCACCGGTCGCCAGCAAAGCCAGCACGGCTAGCGCAACCCAGCCGCTGATGTCGGCTCCGGTGTCAGCCAGTGGCGGGGTTTGCGTGCCAGGAGGCGGCGGGGTCTGGCCATTGGGCGGCGGGGTCTGGCCATTGGGCGGCGGTGACGTTTCACCACGTGGCGGCTCCGGCGGGGTGATGAATCCGAAGTCCAGGGTTGGGTCGGAGTCTCCGTCGTTGGTCAGGTTGCCGGACTCGGCGAAGCCGGTGGAGGAGTCCTTGGCCCGGTCGTCGCCGGTGCCCGGGTTGGTGGGTTCGTACCCCTGGGGTGGGGTGACGGTGACCCGGTAGGACTCGCCGGGCTGCAGGACGGGCAGGTTGAAGAATTCGTATTGGCCCTTGTCGTTGGTGCTGGTCGGTGGGACCAGTTCACCGTTGATGTCCCGGACGTCTTCGCCGTTGGGTCCGGTGAGCGTCAGGGTGACGTTCTCCAGGGGCTTGTCCGAGTCGTCTTGCAGTCCATCCCGGTTCACGTCGTGCCACACGTAGTCACCCACGCTCACCGACGGGGTGCTGGTACGGGTGATGGTGTTGTTGAGCAGCACCGCCGCCGTGGTGCCTTCGACGATCGTCACCTCGGCAGACAGTGCGTCGTCGGAAATCACCACACCGTCCGACGTGCTGGAGAACACCGGTGTGTAGGAGTCCATCCCGGGGATCGAGATGTTCGACACCTCAGTGAGCGTCACGACGGTGCCGATCGGCAGCTGGAGCAGGCTGTCGGCGGCCCCACCGGCAATCGGAGTCAGGATTTCCTGGAAGTCCTGGCCGTCCACGGTCCATTCGGCCTGGACCTTGAACTCCTGGCCGTTGGCGAGGTCTGCACCATCGCCGGAGACGACCTTGGTGACGGTCAGGCCACCGGTGCCCGGACCGTTGAGATCGCCGCTGAGCCGATTGATGTAGCCGAAGGTGTTGTCGATCTCCTGGCCATTGATCTCGGCGGTGTTGGTGAAGGACTGCCCGGTCACGGTGTTCACCGGGACTTCGGTCGTGTACTTGATCATGTACAGGCCATCGCTGGACAGCAGGTTCGGGAACGACATCTCGAAGGTCTTGTCCGAGGTCACGTTGAGCGTGACATCGGCAGGAGAGCCATCGACGTACTCCAAGGAGTTGGTGCCGGTGGGAACTCGCGCTTCGTCGTAGCTGGCCTCCCAGTCACCGGGCCCGCTGTAGCTGCGCAGCCAGAATCGCGCTGGATCGGAGAAGGCTTGGTCTCCCAACTGCTCATCGCTGATCGTGATCGTCTCGCCCTGCTCGACGATCGAAGCCGGGATGACCAGCGTCCACAGGATCACGCCGGGTTCGTGGGAATCCTGCCAAGCCCACTTGTCCAGCGTGGTCGGGTAGGTGCCGGCCTGGTAAGGGCCGATCTTGCCACCGGGCAGCCGGGCGCCGATCGTGGCACTGCTGCCGATGTTGAAGGTCAGTTCCTCGGCAGTGACTTCCTCCCACGCCTGCACCCGCGCGCTGATCGACCCTTCGACATAGGTCTTGGCAGCGGCGGTTGCGTTGAGCGTGCAGGTCAGGGTTTCGGTATCGCTGTCAGCTTCGCAGGTGGCGAGTACGGCCGGATTTCCGTCCGCATCCGTGCCGTTCAGCTCCAACGACCCGTTGGGCAGGTTGAGTTGGCTGGGGAACTCGATCGAGAAAGTGTCGCCCTCGTTCACGCTCGGAGAGCGATTGCCTTTCGTGCTCAGTTCAACCTCGACAGATAGGGCGTCGTAGACCCTGATGTCGTCACGCCAAACGGTCTTGATGGTGACCGACTTGACGATCTCGGCACTGATGTCGGCTGATGTGCCGTTATCGGCCGATGCCGCGCTCGGGATCAGCACACCCGCGATGGCCAGTACGGCCGCTAGCAGGGCGGCCGCAGCTATGCGGACACGTCTCATACTCACTTTTGCTCCAAACCACGATGAACATTGGTCGAAGACCCCAGCGCGTATGTGCTGCGTACCCAGACACCCCCCCTGAGGATGCTTGGCCTGTACTTGGATTCGCGTCACGGCCCCCCGCGAGGAAGTTTACACACGTGATTTGTGCAACGCGCAAGTAATGCGCCGTCGAAGTGCCGATTCCTGGTTTGGAGGCCAGGCGCCATGGTGACTGCCCGGTAGGCGTGACCGTGCGGGTTGCGCCTCGCCTGCGGGCGCCGATGCATGTGAGGATTGGGTCAGCATCGCACCACAGGCAACAGCAGCAGGGAGAGCAGCATGAAGGGCAAGGTCGCGTTCATCATTGGGGCCGGACTGGGGTACGTCCTGGGAACCCGTGCTGGCCGGGAGCAGTACGACAAGCTCAAGGCCGGCGCGATGTCGGCGCTGCAACACCCAGCGGTCAAGGACCGGGTGGCCCAGGCGGAATCGGCTATTTCCGACACCGTCCGCGAGCAGGGAGCTCAGATGACGGATCGGGTCGCGAACCTGGTGAAGGACCGGTTCCACGGCAGTTCCCGGGCCGGCGCCGATCCGACAACCGATCCCGAGCAGGCGGGTCCGGATTCGGGTGCGCCCGGGTGGGACACGCCTAGCCGCTGACCGGTTACCGGGTATCCGGCACGGCCGGTTTCAGGTCGTTCTAGTCGGCTGATCCTCGGCGGGCAGGGGTCTGCCGGTCATGGCCGGTAGTTCGTGGGCGGCGTGGGTCAGGTCGATGAACGCACCCAATTCGGCTAGCGCGCCATCATCGGCAGGTACGTGCCTGACCAGGGCGGGGGAGCGGACGATGATCGCTGCCCATTGGGCCCGGGAGATAGCGACGTTGATGCGGTTGCGGGAGAGCAGGAAACGGGCGCCGCGCGGCGCATCGGCGGCGGTAGAGGCTGCTAGTGAGATCAGCGCCACCGCTGCCTGCGCGCCTTGGAACTTGTCGACGGTGCCGACCCTGACCTGCGCCAGGCCGACCCGATCCAGATCGGCACGGATGCGCTGTACCTGTGCGTTGTAGGCGGCCACCACCATGATGTCGGCGGCTGTCAGCGGGCGTTCTGTGCCGCCATCGGTCCAGGCCCTTCCAAGCAGTGCGGTTACCTGGGCGAGGACTTCCGCCGATTCCTCGCCGCTGACAACCGAATTGCCGTGATGATCCACGTCGACCACATGCACCCCCGGGGCCAGGTCGGCCAGGTTTCTGGCAGCGGCCACCTCGCTGCTGGTCAGGGTGCCGTTGTAGGACAGCGTGGATACGGCCGTGCACAGGGCTGGATGGAGCCGCCAGCTGCGTGGCAGTACCAGGCCCAGCTCCGGCGGCAGCAGGGACTCACCTTCGGCCAGCCACGCCAGCGCTGAACGGTCCACCCGCACCGGGTGCGCACCCTGACTGACCTGCGGCAGTTGCTGCGGGTCGCCGATCAGCAGCAGCCTGCTGGTGCTTACGCTGACCGCGATGGTGTTCGCCAGCGAGAACTGCCCGGCCTCTTCGATGACCAGCAGATCGAGAGCATCGCGCGCCACCCGTCCGGTGTTGCAGAAATCCCACGCCGTGCCACCCAGAACGCAACCGGGTCGTGGGTGGCTCGGTTCGTTGCCTTGCCCACCGGGTACTGAAGCATCGGCGCTACCACCTGCAGCAGCGAGGAATGCGGCCGGACCGTAGCCATTGAGTACCTGCCAGTCCGGATCGGTGCTGTGGTGGCATCCGCGCTTGCCGACCTGCCTGGGCGGCACCCCCGCATCGATGACCCGGTGCAGCAACTGTTCCACCACGGCGTGGGACTGGGCCACGATGCCAACTCGCCAGCCATGGATGCGTACCAGGTCGCTGATCACACGCGCCGCCAGGGTGGTCTTGCCGGTTCCTGGCGGACCCTGCACGGCGACGTAGGAATCCGAGGCCAGGACTGCCGCGAGGACTGCCTGGGCCTGGTCTGTGGCGTCGGATGCTCGCGGCACCACACTCGGTCGGCTCCTGCGGGCCAGAGCCAGTCCGGCCCGACCGGAGGGTGGGTGCTGGCCCAGTAGGGACTGGGCCACATCGCAGAGTGCTCCGATCAGCGGCCCAGCAGGTGGTGGCGGTCCGGCGGTGACCAGCACCGGAACGTGTGCATGTTCATTCACTCCCGGGCCGGGTCGCTCCCACAGCTCCAACCAGTCCTCGCCGTCCGGGGTGCTCCCCCGCCGTTTCAGCGTGCCGTAGCTCGCGGCGCGGCCACCGGCCACCGGCGATCTCATGCCGAACGGTAGCGGGGTGTCGTATACGCAGAACACGGTGGCGTCCTCAGCGATGGTGCTACCGGCCCCCAGGCGCCCTTCGACGCGGAGCATGCGGCGCAGCTTGCCTCGTTCGCTGACCTGCCACGCTCCGGGCTGGGCCCGATGAACCTGGAACACGTCGCGCCGTTCGGCGCCCAGGGTGGCCAGGGCGTCCAGGCGCTCGTAGTGTGCCCGCCAGTAGGTGTCGGCCTCGGCATCGTGATATCCGAGTGCCGCCGCCACCGCCGCAGCGGCCGGATCGCTGGCCAGATCGGAACGTGCGAGGAGTTCCCCGGCAAGTCGCCGATGTTCCGGCGTTGGCCGGTCGTGATCGAGCAAACCTGCCGGAGCCGGTGCGCCGGCGCCCGAATCAGCCCCAGGCGCGGGCATGTCCGAATCGGCGTCCGATGCGACGGCCTGTGCCGGCTCGACGGGCCGACCTCCCAATGCTGCCGCGGCATCGGCGAGGGCCGAGTCCAGTTGCCGTGCGTGCACCGCACTGCGCTGCTGCAGCAACCAATCCCGCAGGCCCAGGGTGGATAGGCAGTCGTAGGCGTTGTATTCGGCGAGGTCGGCCAACCGCGCCAGCCACGCCTGCTGGTCCCCGGCATCGCGTTGCGCACAGGCCTGGGAGTAGGCCAGGACGGAATCCCCGCCGCTGGTGACGCCGGTGGCATCGCGTAACCGATCGCCCATGTACAACGGCTCCAGCTTCTTGATCGAGTACGACCGCTGCGATACGTGCACGCCGTGCTTGACGATCTCGTACAGGTCGACGAACACCCCGTCGTCGAGGAGGTCCGCCACGTGCTGCTGGCCAATCCGATGGCGGTCGGCGAGCTTGCGCAACGTCGCCGGCTCGTAGAAGGCGTAGTGGTAGACGTGCATGTTCGGGTGCTGGGCTCGACGCTGGCGCAGATAGTCGAGGAAGTCGACCAGCGCCTGCTTCTCGCCGGCGCGATCATGGGCCCAGAATGCGCGGTACTGGCCAGTGGAGGTCGAGGTCGGTGCCTCCATCAGCCCGAATAGGTACTCCAGGCCCCAGTGGCTGCGGTCCGCATCGGTCCACATCGGATCGCCTTCGAAGTCGAAGAAGACGTCGCCTTGGTCCGGTGCGGGGATCCGATCCAGCACCGCCACACTATGCACACGGGCGGATATCGTCCGCCCACCGGCGGCCTCGGACCGCTCGGCCTCCACCTGCATCCGGGCTTGGGTGCGCAGGCGGTGCAAGATGTTCGGGTGGACCTGGGGCACCGGCTGGTCGCCAGCCGCCAACTGGTCGACCGTGGTGATCCCGGCACGGCTGAGGGCCTGCTGGTGTGATCGGCGCAGACCCCATACCAGCCGCACATCCCGGGCCTGCTCCATCGCTGCCTGGCACGCCGGGCACCGGCCGCAGGCCTGCACCTGCGGGTCGCCCCAGGGCTGGGCCTGTTCGGAACCGGCGTGGATATCGAGCAGTCGCTCGGCGCGGCTGCGGTGTTCGCGCAGCACGGCCAGGGCCGGCCGCAACGGGTGACTGCTGATCTTCCCGGTACCCAGATGCAGCCGGATATGGGCGGAAAGCGCGACGCCGGCACGGTCCAGCTGATCGGCGTAGGCCGCGGCCTGCAGCACCGCTGTCGGCTGTGCCCGGCGCGCGATGGTTGCCGTGATGACGGTGTACCGGGAGGAGTCCGCCTCGGACACCAGGAAGTCTGCTCGCCCGTAGCACCGGCCATCGAAGAGTCCGGCACCGGCGAGAACCGGAGCGTGGTCCCGCACGGTGGCCAGCGTGTGCTCGTGCTGCCGGACCAGTCCCTGACGGTCCCATTGTGAGATCGGCTCACCCGTGGCGATGGTGCCGTAGCTGGCCTGGAACTCGGCGAGGACGCGCTGGGCATGCTCGGCGTTCAGGTGGGCCACGCGTTCGCGCATGGGGTCGGCCGCCGGGGCCGGTTCGGCCAGGCCCATGGCTACGTCCAGTCGATGCAGCAGCCCGAACTCGCACCGCATCGCCGTCTTCAGGTCGGAAACCGAGAACACGACGGCGTCGTCGAGAACGAACATGCCACCTCCTGACCGTGTAGCTGCGGGCTGGGAATGCAGTGAGGCTATCCGGCTGCGCCGACATCGGCTGGTGCCGGTCCGGTACCGGACTGGCTGGTGCGGGCTGACCGGTAGCGGCAGCAAGCTCGAACGGGTGCCCGCCACCTACGGTCGCTGCCTGCATCTGCTGACATGAGGTCAGCACCTGCCGCAGCGCAGCCGCCTCGTCGTTGGTCACCCCGAGCCGGTAGGCCTGCTTGACCGATACCTGCTGCACCCCGTAGGCGCAGTGGTACCCGGTGTTGGGTGGCAACCAGCGTGCGGCGTCGAGTGCCCCCTTGTCGCTGTTGGTCGCGGCACCGGTGGGCACCAGATTCGCCGGGTCGTTGGCGAACTGCACGGACTGCTCGGCGCTCCAGGACGCTCCGCCCTTGCTCCAGGCGTCGGCCAACGCGACGACATGGTCGATCTGAATCTCCGCACTGGTGTCCGGACCGCGTCGGAATGTGAGCAGGTCGCCGGTGTAGGGATCGCGCAGGGTGCCCGAGACCACCAGGCACGGCCGGGCCGGGTCGAGGACGGGTTCGGACAGCCAGGCTGCCAGCACGTCGTTGCGGGTGTCACAACCGTTGCCGTCGGTATCGGCCCACGGGTCGCCGAAGATCCCCCGGTCGTACCCCTCCAGCGGCAGTGGCTCGGTCACCCGCAGGTGCTCCAGGCCGGTGGTGGCGGCGGCGACCTGCGCCGGATCCACCGGCGTCGGTGGCACCGGTCGGACTCGGGACCACCACGCCGGCACCAGCAGGCTGATCCCGGACAGCAACAGCAGGATGACCAGGCTGGTCACCACCGCCTGCCGTCGCGCCCGAGCAGTCCATTCCATGCCTCCAGGTTCGCCGGGGTGCTCACCGGCGCATCGGCTAGCTGTGCGGCGTTGTGGATGGCGCGGTATCCGGGTCCCCGGCTGTGGATGCGCCGGTCAGAATCTGCACCAGGGCATCCACCGTGACCTGGCGGTAGCTGACACCGTCGGCGGTGTTTGCCCGGTGGTCGAAGTAGTCGCGCCCATGATCGTGCTTCATCGGCCCCAAGCAGCGGATGGTCACCCGTTGCCGTGCTACCGCCCGGTGCCAGGCCGATCGCGGCGCCGTCGGCCAGCGGCCCGGAAATGCCAGCGGGCCGAGCCGATGGAGCAGGTCCTTGGCGCCGTACAGGTGCCACAGGTGGCTCACTCGTTCCAAGCCGGGGTCGGAGCCGAACACACCACCGATGGAGACCACCGACACCTCGACGCCGAGGGTGGTCAGGTACCAAGTGGCACCGAGGGCCACCTGGCCGCCACCGCTGTAGCCGATGATGGTGACCGGTGGCCGGACCCGCCAGTCGTAGCCATGCCTGGTCAGTGAGTCCACGATCTGCTCGGTCACCGCAAGATTGAACGTGGGGCCGTACCGGGAGTCCGCTGAGACCAGCACGCGCATCACGTTGCGGAGCTGGATCAGGTAGGACAACGGTGCCAGCGGAGTTCGGCGCAGCGCGATCAGCCGACCCCAGAACCACGTGCTGGCCCGCTGGGTCAGGCCCCGGTTCTCCACCGCGTACGGAAACACGTCCGCCACCAGTTTCACCTGCGGCAGCGACTGCTGCAATTGCGCCAGCGTGGCGCGCTCATGGTGTGAATCGGTGGTGCCGTCCACGGCCCCGACGCCGGAGAGATAGACCGCGAATCTATCCGGCTGACCTCTGCCACGGGTCCCGGTCGCCTCCGACGGCGGAGCGACCAGAGATTCCAGGCCACCGCCGTCCGGCCTGGCGGCCCACCATCGCAGCGTGTCCAACGGTGCCAGCATCGCGAACACCGCCAGCAGGGCCAGCCCGCCCACGATCAGCGCGATCACCGCGCCGCCTCCCGTTGCACCGGGATGAAGGGTGCCCCGGTCAGGACGTCACGGGCGGTCACGAAGGTCGGTGTTCCCGTTGCCAGAGTCCAGATCCAGGCGGTGACGCGTGCGACCGGGCGGGCGGCCAATCGGCTCGCCAGGTAGCCCAGCAGCCACGCCCCGCCGGCGATCGCCAGCCCCGCCCAGCTACCGATCGGGACCGCTTGGGCCAGGATCGCGGCCAGGGCCAGTACCGACCACACCTCCAGCAGCCGCCCGACACCGAGGCCCAAGTGCGGAATGAACACCAGCACGCTCAGTGCCAACGGCGCCAGCGCGAACAGGTACGCCAGTCCGGCACTCGCCCCGATGGCGGGCCCAGCCAACAGCGAGACGATGATGGCGACCGTCAGTGCCATCAATCCCCGGGCCAGGGCTACGTACCCGATTCCGATGGTCACCGCTGCCACCATCCTCAGTCCGGTCACGCGGTTGATTCCGAAGATCACCGCATGCCCCAGCACCCACGATGCGGATGCCAGCACCACGATTCCCAGCGCCACGCTGAGGGCTCCGTCGGTGCTCAACAACGCCTGCGGCGCCTGCATCGTCCAGACGTGCGTCAGCGCCGTCACAACCTGCGTGAACCAATCCATCACCGGCAATCATCGCCGGTGACGGCCTGCGTGGATAGTGCTGCCGGTGCGGTTCGTGCGCGATTGTTTCCCACCACTAGGCTGTCCTAGCGTTGCGTCCAAAACCGAGAGAGTCGCCACAGCTGTGAATACCCCATCCCCATCGCAAGTCCGGCGCTGGCGGCGCTATCTCGCCGAAGAGCGCGCCGAAGCCGCCGTCTACCGGTCCCTGGCGCAACGGCGTCAGGGAGAGGAACGGGACATCCTCAATGAGCTCGCCGAAGCCGAGCGCCGTCATGCGGACCATTGGGAGGACCTGCTGGGAGCCCAGGTGGGCCTGCCGCGACAGCCCGCGCTGCGATCCCGGTTACTGACCTGGCTCGCCGGTAGGTTCGGATCGGTGTTCGTGCTGGCACTCGCCCAGCGTGCGGAGTCACGCTCGGCCTACAGCACCGACGACGACGCCACCCCGGCCATGGCGGCCGATGAGCAGATTCACGAAGAGGTGGTGCGCTCGCTGGCCCAACGTGGCCGGGCGCGCATGTCCGGAACCTTCCGGGCCGCCGTCTTCGGAATGAACGACGGACTGGTCTCCAACCTGGCTTTGGTGCTCGGAATCGGGGCCTCCGGTGCCACCAATCCGGTCATTCTGCTGACCGGTCTGGCGGGGCTGCTGGCGGGTGCGTTGTCGATGGGGGCTGGTGAGTACGTCTCGGTGCGCTCGCAGCGGGAACTGCTGGCCGCGTCCACACCGAACCCCAATACGCACGACGCGATGGCGGATCTGGACGTGGACGCCAACGAGCTCGCCCTGGTCTACCGGGCTCGTGGCATGTCCGCCGACGACGCGACCCGGCGCGCGGAGGACCGCATTGCCGCGGTTCGCGCAGGAGCCGAGCGCGAGGTGCACGAGGTTCCCGACCACGAGGAGATCGGATCGGCGTGGGGTGCTGCGATCTCCAGCTTCGCGTTCTTCGCCTCCGGTGCCGTCATCCCGGTGCTGCCCTATCTGATCGGCTTGAGCGGCTGGACGGCGGTGGCGCTGTCGGCCGGTCTGGTCGGTATCGCGCTCCTGCTGACCGGAGCCACCGTCGGGCTGCTCTCCGGGGCGCCACCGATGGCACGCGCGCTGCGTCAGCTCGCCATCGGCTGGGGTGCGGCAGCAGCCACGTACGCTCTGGGTGCGCTGTTCGGGGTCTCCACCCACTAGGTGCACACCGGCTGCATGGGAAGGGCCCAATGCGAGCGGCCGGTCAGCGGTTCGCGCGTCGGCGCTGCAGGATCGCCCGCAGCAGCGGCCCGAGCTGGTCGCCGTCGGCTCCCATGACCTCCGGCGTCTGCCGCGACAAGGGGGTCCAGAGCGTGTCTTTGGTGGTGGTCGGGGTTCCGTGCGCCAGCACCTGCTCGCCCGGGGTCAGCTGACGGATCGCGATCGCCAGCACCCGGTCGGGATGTTCGGTGGCAAACTCCCGGTAGATCATCGGATCGTGCTGGCCGTCGTCACCGACCAGCACCCAGCGCATGTTCGGGAACTCCGCGCTGAGGCGGCGGAGCGTATGCCGTTTGTGGTCGATACCGGAACGGAACCAGCCGGTATTGGTCGGCCCCCAGTCGGTCATCAGCAGGGCTCCGCCGGGATACCCCGGTGTGCGCATGACCTGAATCAGGGTCGGGGCGATGTTCCAGGCGCCGGTGGAGATGTAGAACACGGGTGCGTCCGGATGCTGCGCGACGAACTCGCGGTACATCCTGGCCATTCCCGGCACCACCCTGCGGGCGCTGCCGTGCCGTACGAACGTGTTCCAGATCGCGATCAGCGGCCGGGGGACCGAGGTCACCATCACGGTGTCATCGATATCGCTGATCAACCCGACCGGGGCGTCATCGGCAATAATCAGGACCTGTGCGCTCTCCGGACGTGCCGCTTTGGCTGCGATGACGACCTCATGCCAGCCGGGTGCCAGCCCGTGATCCTGGATCTCGAAGTCCAGGTAGCCGGTGCGGTCGGTCTTGGTGCGGTACTCGCGGTCGCCGACCCTCACGGTCACCGGCAGGTACGCCACCGGGGCAGTGACGTAGGAGCGCCAACCACGCTGGAACAGCACCGCTTCGGCCAGTTCCTGCGCGCTGGCCGCAGAGTCGGCCTTGGCCTCGGCCTGGACGTGCCGCCCGAGGATCACCCTGCCCAGCACCCGCACGAAGCCGGTGCTGCCGTAGCCGACATACGGTGTGGTGCGCGGACGCCAACCGCGAGCGCGCAACAGCGGGATCAGGCGTCGGTGAAAGGAATCCTCGAGGCGTGCAGCAACGTGGCTTCCGGACATCTCCTCAGGCTATCGCCGACGGCGGTGCCCACTCGCAGCGATTGAGCAGCGCACATTCGGACGCCGGAGGCGTAGTCTCGGATCGGTGATGGGAGGCAGTGGGGTGAGCCAGTCGCCGATTCCGGTCCGGGCGCAGCACCTGGACCAGATCGCCGCACGGGGGATCACGGTTCCGCAGTATGACCGCGCTGCGGTCCGGGCGGGCATCGTGCACATCGGCGTCGGCGCATTCCACCGGGTGCACCAGGCGCTGTACACCGATGATCTGCTTGCAGCCGGGCACACGGACTGGGGGATCTGCGGCGTCGGGGTGCTGCCAGCGGATGCCGAGATGGCGCGTGCGCTGGGCGAACAGGACCTGCTGTACACGGTCATGACCAAATCGGCGGCAGGCGGGCTGCAGGCCCGGGTCATCGGCTCGATCGTGGACTACCTGTTCGCACCGCATGACCCCGAGGCGGTGATCGCCAAGATCGCCGACCCGCACATCAAGGTCGTGTCGCTGACCATTACCGAGGGCGGGTATGACGTCAACGAGGCAACCGGCGCTTTCGATCCCGGCCCGCAGGTGCTGGCCGATGCCCTGCCGGGCGCGGTTCCAGCCACGGCGTTCGGGCTGCTGATAGCGGGCCTGCGCCGCCGGTGGCAGAGCGGAGCCGGGCCATTGACGGTGATGAGCTGCGACAACTTGCCCGGCAATGGGGACCTGGCCCGGCTGGCGTTCTGCTCCTTCGCCGACCGGGTCGACCCGGAACTGGCGGCCTGGATGGGTGAGCAGGTGGCCTTCCCCAACACCATGGTCGACCGGATCGCTCCGGCGACGACTGCTGCCGACATCGATCAACTGGCCCTGGAGTTTGGTATCGCCGACCGGAAGCCCGCCGTGTGCGAGCCGTTTCGCATGTGGGTGATCCAGGACCGGTTCGCCGCCGGTCGTCCACCATGGCAGGACGCCGGGGCTGTTGTTGCCGACGACGTCCGGCCGTTCGAGCTGATGAAGCTATGGATGCTGAACTCCTCACATCAGGCGCTCGCCTACTTCGGCCACCTGCTGGGCTACCGGTACGCCGATCAAGCCGCCACCGACCCGGACATCGCCGCACTGGTGCGGCGGTATCTGCTGCAGGAGGCGACCCCGGCGGTGCCGACCGCGCCGGGAATGGACATCCCCGGATTCCGCGACGAGCTGTTGCCGCGGTTCGCCAA
Organism: Beutenbergiaceae bacterium; assembly: GCA_047971285.1. Taxonomy (GTDB): domain Bacteria; phylum Actinomycetota; class Actinomycetes; order Actinomycetales; family Beutenbergiaceae; genus Pseudactinotalea. Next base: position 82,882 of record JBKDZO010000021.1, read on the forward strand.
TGCCGCTATCGGCGACACCGTGGCCCGGTTGGCCGCGTTCAGCTCCGACCGGATTCCGCAATGGCTGGTGCCGGTGATCCGGCAGAACCTCGCTGCCGGGCGGCCAGTCGAGACTGCGGCGGCGATCGTTGCGAGCTGGGCGCGGTACGCCGAGGGCGTCGACGAGGAGGGCCAGCCCATCGATGCCGTGGACAATCGCTGGGATTCCCGGCACGCCGCGGCCCTGGCACAAGAGCGCGACCCGCTCGCGTTCGTCCGGGAACCGGCGTTGTTCGGTGATCTGGCAGGCCAGCCGGCGTTCACCGAGCCGTACCTGAAGGCCCTGACCACCCTGCGCGGTTCCGGCGCCCGCGCCTGCCTGCGGCAACTACTGGACTAAGCGCAGGCCGCAGCGGGTGTGGCACGGGCGCAGGGTGGTCAGGGGCCTATCCCCGCAGCCCGTCGGTGGCTAGGCTTGATGGTTGTGAGCGCGACTATTCATGGCTTGACCGGAATCGGCTTCGGCGGTGACTACAACCCGGAACAGTGGCCGGATGAGGTTCGGCTCGCCGATATCGATCTGATGCAGCAGGCAGGCGTGGACATCGTCTGCCTGGCCATCTTCTCCTGGGCGAGTATCGAGCCGCGCGAGGGCGAGTTCGAGTGGGACTGGCTGGACGCCACCATGGACCGGTTGCACGGCGCCGGGGTGCGGGTAGCGCTGGCGACGATGACCGCGTCACCGCCACCGTGGCTGGCCCATGCCCACCCGGAGATCCTGCCGCAGACGGCCGACGGCGTCGTGCTCTCCCCGGGCGGGCGCCAGCACTACGCCGCAGCCTCGCCGACCTGGCGCGAGTACGCCGTCGGGATCACCGCCCGGGTAGCGCAGCGCTACTCCGACCATCCGGCGCTCGCGCTGTGGCATGTCGACAACGAGATTGGCTGCCACAACCCGCACGACTTCTCCGATAGCGCAGCTGCCGGATTCCGCCTCTGGCTCGCCGCCCGGTACGGCACGATCGACGGGCTGAACCATGCCTGGGGGACGGCGTTCTGGTCGCAGCGCTATAGCGAGTTCGAGCAAGTGCAGCCGCCGCGTACCGCCCCCACCTTCGCCAACCCCACCCAACAGCTGGACTTCGCCCGCTACAGCTCGGACGAACTGCTCTCCTACTTCGTGCTGCTGCGCGACACCATCCGCCCGATCACCCCCCACGTGCCCATCACCACCAACTTCATGTGCGGCACGGCCAAGTGGCTGGACTACTTCCGCTGGGCCCAGGAGGTGGACATCGTCGCCAACGATCACTACACCACCTCAGCGGACCCGGAGCGGCACATCGACCTGGCGTTTGCCGCCGACCTGACCCGTGGCGTCGCGGGCGGGCGGCCGTGGCTGTTGATGGAACATTCCACCGGGGCGGTCAACTGGCAGCCGCGTAACCGGGCCAAGGGCCCGGGGGAGATGCTGCGGAATTCGCTGACCCATGTCGCGCGTGGCGCGGACGCCGCGATGTTCTTTCAGTGGCGGGCGGCGGCTGCGGGTGCTGAGAAGTACCACTCGGGCCTGGTACCGCACGCCGGGCCTGACAGTGAGATCTTCCGCGACAGCGTCGCGCTGGGCGGGGCGCTGCAACGGCTGGCGCCGCTGGTCGGCAGCCGAGTGCAGGCCCGCGCAGCGCTGGTGTGGGACTACCAGGCTTGGTGGGCCACAGAACTCGACTCCCACCCCAGCGTCGATGTCAGCTATACCGGTGCCTGCCGCGCGTTGTACACCGCCCTGTGGCGCCGGGGTATCACCGTGGACATCGTTCATCCGGAAGCGGACCTGGACGGCTACGACCTGATCGTGGTGCCCACGCTTTACCTGGTCACCGACGCCGGTGCAGCGAACATCGCCGCTGCTGCCGAACGCGGCGCGAGCGTGGCGATCACCTACTTCTCCGGCATCGTCGACGCCGACGACCGGGTCCGGCTCGGTGGCTACCCCGGAGCCTTCCGGGAACTACTGGGCGTACGTAGCGACGAGTTCTTCCCGCTGCTGGCTGATGAGCGTGTGCGCATCGACGACGGCAGCACCGCCGACGTGTGGACCGAGCGGTTGCAGCTGACTGAGGCGGATGCGGTCCGGACCTTCGTCGACGGGCCCATGGCCGGTGGCGCGGCGATCACCCGGCGCGTGGCCGGGCAGGGAGCCGCCTGGTACATCGCCACCCGTCAGGATGAGGCGGGTACGGCGGCGTTGGTCGATGCGCTGATCGCTGAGGCTGGTGTAGAGCCGGTGGTGGCGGCCCCAGCCGGTGTGGAATTGGTGCGCCGCAGCGCCGACGATCGGAGTTTCGTCGTCGTCATCAACCACACCGACGCCGATGTGATGCTCGGCCTGAGCGGCACGGACCTGCTCACCGGGGCGCAGGTGGACCCGGTCACGGTGTCCGCGGGCGGGTGCGCGGTACTGGCCGAATAGCCCTCCGCCCGCCTACGCCGGTCGGCCGTGCCTCGACCGCGTCTACCCGGCTCGATCCTGCGCGCGTCTACCCGGCTCGATCCTGCCCACGATTTAGTGACTGGGCGGCCACTTAGTGAGCTGCAACTCACTAAGTCGCTGCCGCATCACTAAATGGCGCATCCGCGAGGTAGGGCTAGCTCCGGCGACGCAGGGTGAAGGTAGGGATGGTTGTCCGTTGAGGTCCAAGGGGTGGGGATGGCGAGTCAGAACTACGTCGATACCAAGAGTCTGCGTACGTCTGCGGATCACCTTGATGATGCTGCGACGCACATCGGGAACAATGTTCCCGTTCTGTCCGGCATCGCCGAGGCCATCCCTGGTGGTACCAGTGGAGCGAGTGCTGAGAGCTTGAATGGCACCTGGAAGTCGGCCTATGAAGGCTTGCAGTCTCGGACCGATGGCCTGGCCGCCAACTATCGCGCTGCCGCTGACGACTGGGATCGAGCCGATGCCGAGTCTTCGTCCAGCTTTCTCAATCTCTACCAGTGAAGGTTGCGCTATTCACGGACGACCCGGTAGGAACCTGCGATGACGCCTGAGGACGTGCGCCAGCCACGATCCGGTGCCAATTGCTGGATTTCGAGTCGCTTACCGACGGCGCTCCGCCGGCGGATTGGGAGGGCAGCGATGCGGCGGCGGGCGTGGTCTATCAGAACCTGGAGAGTGAGCTGGAGGTCCAGGCCGGTGAAATACTGCCGGTGATCAACGCGCTGGACGATGCGGCCGATGAATTTTCGATGGCCAAGTCCGCGCTCCACGGGTCGCTGCGGTATGCGGGAGCAAACGGATTGACCGTGGACATGACCACCGGATTCGTGCAGAGTGCCCAACCGGTGGCTGACGATGAGGTCGCCGCCGTCGAAGATGACATTGCCAGAGTGGTGAATGGGCTGAACGGCGCCATTGAGCGTGCCGTAGCGGCGGATCAGGCACTGACCCTGGCGTTCACGACCGCCGGCTCCAACGATCTTCTGGGCGAGTGCTACGCCATGAATCAGGCGGACCGCCTGGACCACCTGTTGAACAACCCGGAAGCCGCGCGCGAGATCCTGTCATTCCTGTCCGAGCAGGACCGGCAGGCGTGGGGGCAGCAGCTGGGTGAACGGCTCAACGACCTGGGTCAAACTGGTTGGGTCGAAGACCCTGCCGTGATTGCTGAGTTCAACATCTGGTTCGATCGCCTTCGGCGACGATCCGGTCGCGATGGCGGCCATGTACAACGAACTCGGTGCTGAGGGGACGGTCGGAACGACGACGGTCTTGGAATACTGGCTTGGGCATGGTTCAAATTTGGAGGCTACCGCAGAACTGCTCACCGAAATGCGGGAGGGCCTGGCGGCAGCAAGCCGGAGCGGTGATCTACCGAGTAGTTTCGCCCGCGATCTCGTCAGGTATTCGGTGCTTTCGGTGCTCGACCCTGATGCCCAGGGCAGCTTTACCTCCGAGTACCAGCAGTGGGGTAATGGCGCATCCATTCTGGAGTTCTACCTGCGCGAGGGAGACTACAGCGACGACTTCTTCGGCGCCGCCCTTGATGAACTGGATGAGTTCGAACGGCAGAGTGAGGGCGCGCCTATGTGGAACTACCCCAATGGTCAGTTTCCGCTCAATGGGATCGGTCTCGACTCCGCTACCGGACCGCGTACCGCCGATCCCATGGCAGCAGCGCTCGGCCGCACAGCCGACTATCCCGATACTGTGCAGGACTTCTGGACCGATCGAGAGTTGGGCGATGAGCGCCAGCAGTATTATTTCGAGCAACGTGATTGGAGCGATGACGGATTCGTCGGTGTGACCGACTCGGTATTGGCGCTCTGGGAGCGCGAAGAAATCACTGCACCGAATCCAGAGGTATCTAGTCTTGTAGGGGCCTTCGCCGGCTACATACCCGACAATGAGGCTTTTGATGTTCAATCTGCGCAACCGGCCTCGTCGAGCATGGCACGCCTGCTCTCGTTGACTATGCCATCGGGGCGGGAGGCGATGCTGGGAACGGTCGCGGGGACCGACCTATCCGAACACACAGCCGACATGTTGGGCAGATCGGGATATCCCGACATCGACGACCAGCCATTCTTTGAGCGCGGAGAACTTGACGCGCTCGCTGCGGTGGCCCTTTCTTCCGAAGAAGGCCGGATGCAGTTGGCAAGCGCGGTCGCTGCCGATAGGGTTGCCACGCTTGCATACGAAAATCTCACGTCTGATACCCCTGGCTATCAAGGATTGCTGGAAACCTCGGCTCAAATCGAAGGGTTCTTCCGTGATGCGATTACCGATGCAGCGGCAGCGCGCGGTGGGCAGAGGGACCAGATGATTGCGGGATTCACTACCGCAGTCGGGGTCGTGACGTCCAGCATTCCGGTTCCGGGAGCGGATATGGTGGGCGATGCGGCAAACGATTTCGTCGAAAATCTATACAAGAATGCAATCAAGGAGATTTACGGGCTTCCCGCCAGCCACCTCACGAGCGAGGTCGGCGGTTCCGAAGCGGCGGCGCGGACGGCCGAGGTGCTCCAATCCGCTGATGAGGCCTACGCGGTGGCGATAAATTCGGTTCTCCCGCTCATTCAGATGGAAGCAGTCAACCCGACCGTCATGGGTGACCACTGGGACGTAATATTAGATGGTGGCACTCTTGCAGACGCGAGCCGCGAGCAACTCGAACAAATGATGCGTGACTCCCAGGCCTGGATGAACAACCCCAGCTTTCTAGCTGAAGGGGTTTCGGTCGACATGAGTGACATTATGAATGAATATGCGAAGGAAGGTGGTATTGATCCCAGCTCGTTCTGAATCTCGGAGTTTCAATGGCCTGTGACAATCGAGAACCAACACGGAATCGTCGACTGCTAGCAATGGTGATAGCTCTCATGCTGGTGGTCATGGCGGGATGCTCACGGGAGTCGGACGCGTTGTTGCGGGAGGAGGACTTTCCGTACCAGGTGGAGGTGCGGGTCTATCCGGAGGATGCGCATCCTGATGAATACGCGCGTATCCCACAGTTCGGTTCCTGCGACAATCTGGGACTGGGCGAGGGAACGTACCCATCGGGTGGGCGCGTGGCGGCGTATGCGGTGGAATCAGCGGAAGATATCGCGGCCGATGAGTGGCGCGAGGCGTTTCCGACGTCGATATCGGCGGCATTGGTCTTGACCGACCGTGGTAGTGATCAGTTCATATCCGAATGGGAGGACAGGATTCTGCGGTGCGAACCGCAGGTGCTAGCGAACCTACCCAATGACACCATCGGGTGGGAGCAGACCTTCGATGACGATAGGTTCGGATACACGGTTCTGCTCATGCAGCGGATGAATGATGACTATGTCCTGCTGGTGGGATCGCAGGAATTCGGCACGATCGACATCGACACGATGGCCCTTTTCGACGTCGTGTCCGAGCGAGCCCAGCAGATGCTTGAGCAGTAGCGCGGGCGAAGGTGGCTCGCCTCTTACCGGCACCAAGACTTGCGGTGCTTCCCCATGCTCACCGGAGCACGAAGTCGTCAAAACCCAGCGCCTCGATAGCCTGCGCCATGTCGGTGAACTCCTCGTCCCACCCGGGCGGGTGGGCATCGACAATGGTGGTCGTTCCCTCAGCCCGTGCCTGCTGGATGGCGTATCGCTGAACGCCTGCTTCGCGTACTTCCTGGGCCGCCAGCAGGACATCCTGCGCCATCCCAGGGGCCACGGTGCTCCGCACCTCGAACTCCACGCCCGAGGCCTGTATCAACGCCAGTGATGACCAGGTGCGTTCGGCCGCGACCGGCGAACCCGCCAGCGTGCGGTATGCCTTGCGCGAGGCCTTGATGTCCAGGCCCACCCAATCGAGTTCGGGCAGCAAGGCCGCCAATCGTTCGGGATAGGCGCCAGCAGTGTGTAGCCCCACCCGGTAGCCCAGCGAACGAGCAGCCCGTACCGCCGTCAGGGCGGCTGGCTGACGGGTCGGTTCACCCCCGGTCAGCACCACCCCGTCCAGCAGCCCGCGCCGACTGCACAACAGCTCCCACACGTTCTCCCAGGCCAGGGTGCCCGGCACGGTACTCGGCTGCAGGCCGGGATTGTGACAGTAGTGGCAGGTCCACGGGCATCCCTGCAGAAACACGGTGGCCACCATCTGGCCCGGCCAGTCGACCGTGGAGAACGGCACCAGGCCAGCGATCTGGAGCGAATCCAGGTCGCTGGCCGATGCCAGGGTCGCAGGCGGCGTCATCCGACCAGCGCAGGCTCAACGAAGTGGGTGCGCTCGGCGTGCTCACCCTTCTTGCCGATGTTGAACGAACTCACCGGCCGGTGATAGCCCATCACCCGGGTCCATACCTCGCAGACCGTCTCGACCCCATCGGCCGCGCAGGTCGGACAGGTTGGCTGCTCACCCTTGAGATACCCGTGCGCGGGGCAGATGGAGAACGTCGGAGTCACCGTCAGGTACGGCAGCGAGAACCGGCTCAGCGACCGGCGCACCAATTCCTTGCACGCGTTGGCGCTGCTGAGACGTTCGTTCAGATACAGGTGCAGCACGGTGCCGCCGGTGTACTTGCCCTGTAGTTCGTCCTGCCGTTCCAGCGCCTCGAACGGGTCATCGGTCAAGCCCACCGGCAGCTGCGAGGAATTGGTGTAGTAGGGGTTGGTGTCGGTGCCGGCGTGCAGGATTCCCGGGTACCGCTCCCGGTCGGACTTGGCGAACCGGTAGGTCGCGCCCTCTGCCGGACTGGCCTCCAGGTTGTACAGATGGCCGGTCTGTTCCTGGAAGGCCACCATGGACGCGCGGATGTGGTCAAGGATCCGGATCACCAGGGCGTGCCCGCGCGGGTCGGTGATGTCGTACTCGCCCAGCGAGAAGTTCCGCACCATCTCGTTCATGCCATTCACGCCGAGGGTGGCGAAGTGATTGTCCAGGGAGCCCAGGTACCGCTTCGTCCACGGGTACAGGCCACCATCGATCAGCCGCTGTACCAGCTCGCGCTTGACTTCCAGGCTGTCGCGACCCAGTTCCAGCAACTCGTCCAGTCGGGCGATCAAGCCCGCTTCGTCGTGGGCGTACAGGTACCCCAGCCGGGCGCAGTTGACCGTCACCACGCCGATGGATCCGGTCTGCTCGGCGGAACCGAACAGACCGTTGCCGCGCTTGAGCAGTTCTCGCAGGTCCAGTTGCAGCCGGCAGCACATCGAGCGGATCATGCCCGGGTCCAGTTCGGAGTTGATGAAGTTCTGGAAGTACGGCAGGCCGTACTTGGCGGTCATGGCGAAGAGCCGCTCGGCATTGTCGCTGTCCCAGTCGAAATCCTCGGTGATGTTGTACGTCGGAATCGGGAACGTAAACACCCGGCCATCGGCGTCGCCGTCGGTCATGACCGCGATGAAGGCCCGGTTGATCATGTCCATCTCGGCCTGGAGTTCGCCATAGGTGAATGGGGCCTCCTCGCCAGCGATCACCGGATGCTGCGGCGCCAGGTCGGCTGGCGGGTTCCAATCGAAGGTGAGGTTGGTGAACGGCGTCTGGGTGCCCCAGCGGGAGGGGACGTTCAGGTTGTGGATCATCTCCTGCAGGCACTGGTAGACCTGCTCATAGGTCATCTCATCCAGCCGGACGAACGGTGCCAGGTAGGTGTCGAATGAACTGAAGGCCTGGGCTCCGGCCCACTCGTTCTGTAGCGTGCCCAGGAAGTTCACCACCTGTCCGCAGGCGCTGGACAGGTGCCGGGGCGGCTGGGAGGAGATCGCCCCGGGTACCCCGCCGAAACCCTCGGTGATGAGGGTGCGCAGGCTCCATCCGGCGCAGTACCCGGCAAGCATGTCCAGGTCGTGGACGTGAATGTCACCTTCACGGTGGGCACGCCCGGCCGCCGGATCGTAGACCTTGTCCAGCCAGTAGTTGGCCACCACCTTGCCGGAGGTGTTCAGCGTCATGCCGCCCAGGCTGTAACCCTGGTTGGCATTCGCATTGACCCGCCAGTCCAGCTGGTGCAGGTACTCCTCGATGGTTGATTCGACGTCGATCGTTGACATGCTGACACTCCTCGCATTTATGTGCTGAACACGATCGATGGTATGGCCGACGCTAGATCTAGCGTTGGTCCGACACGCCGACACTAGATATAGAGGAGTTTCCCCCAATAGTTCTGCAAAATCGTGCCCGAACCGCGTGGCTCAGCCCGGCGGCTATCCCGGGCCCGCTGCGGCGCTGGGCCCGATCGGGTCAACCTGCCAGCGACCTCAGCGTGCGTAGCGCCACGCTCAGGGTGGCCACACCCGGGTTCTCGACGGCGCGAACGGCCGCCAGCACCTCCATGGCGCGCCGCCCGCCCGTGCCTGCCGCGTCCAGCCAGGTATTGATCCGCACCTGGGGGTCATCCGGCCCGGTGGTCTCGCGCACCGTCCGGGTCAGGGCGATCAGTATCGCCACCAGGTCGTCGCGCATGGCCGCCCGCGCCATCGAATCCCACCGATCTTCCTGTGGCAGTTCGGTCACGCGTTGCATCAGGTGACCGAATCCGATCACCGGCGATAGTGCGTAGTACAGCCGAGCGACCTCTTCGACGGCGGTGGGATCGGCGTCTGCCAGTTCCACGATGTCCAGCAGCGACAGGGTTGCCAGCAGGCCTGCGCCGCGCTGGGCGAACGCCGGCTCGAACCCGGCTTGTTCCAGGTGTGTGACCGCCTGCTGGTGCACCTCGCTGTCCGCCCCCTGGTGCAGTTGAGCCATCCGATCCCGCCAGTGGTCGACGGCGGGTTTGAACCGGTCTACGGCAGCCGCGATATCCAGCTGGTCCGGCTGGTTGGTCACCAGCCAGCGAGAAGCACGATCCATGATCCGGCGGAACGTCAGGTACAGCTCGGTCTGGGACGTCGTGCTGACCCGGTTGTCGGTGGCTTCGACCGCCTGCACGAAGCTGCGCAGGCCGAAGATCTCCCGGGCGGCCACATACGCTCGCGCGATCTGTTCGGCGGACGCGCCGGTCTCGTCAGCGGCCCGGTAGGCGAAGGTGATACCGCCCCGGTTCACCATGGAATTCACCACGGAGTTGACGATGATCTGTGTCCGTAGCGGATGATCGGCCAGTGATTGCGCGAACCGCTCGCGCACCGGCTCCGGGAAGTACTCGGTGTGGGTGCCGGTGAACCATGGATCGGTGGCCAGCCCGGTGTCGGTCAGATCCGCCTTCAGCGCCAGCTTGGCGTAGGCGATCAACACGGCGAACTCTGGCCGGGTCAATCCTTCCCCGGCCTCGATGCGGCGATCGATCTCCGCCTCGACCGGCAGAAACTCCAGCTCCCGGTCAAGTTCGCCGCGCTGCTCCAGCCATTGGATCAGCCGACGGTGAACCGGCAGCATGCTCGCACTGTTGGCGCGGCTGTTGCCCAGCAGCACATTCTGCTCGTAGTTGTCCCGCAGTACCTGCGCGGCGACCTGATCGGTCATGGACGCCAGCAACTCGTTGCGTTCCTCCAGGCGCAACGTGCCCGTGCGCACCGGCTGCGCCAGCAGGATCTTAATGTTGACCTCCTTATCCGACGTGCCCACACCGGCGGAGTTGTCGATCGCGTCGGTATTGATCTGGACGCCGCAGCGCGCCGCCTCGACCCGGCCGAGCTGCGTGACCCCCAGGTTGCCACCTTCGCCCGCGACCCGTGCCCGTAGCTGATCGCCGTCGACCCGGATCGTGTCGTTGGCCCGGTCCCCGACATCGGCGTGGGTCTCGGAGGTTGCCTTCACATACGTGCCGATGCCGCCGTTCCACAACAGGTCGACCGGTGCCTGCAGGATCCGGTGAATCAGCTCGGCCGGAGTCAGGTGTGCTACCTCGTCCGCGATGCCCAGCCGTCCACGAACCTGGGCAGAAATCGGAATCGACTTGGCTGAGCGCGGGTACACCCCACCGCCAGCGCTGATCCGCTCCGTGTCATAGTCGGCCCAGGAGGAGGCCGGTAGTTCGTACAGCCGGCGCCGCTCCTGGAGGGAGGCCGCGACGTCCGGATCCGGATCCAGGAAGACGTGCCGGTGGTCGAACGCCGCCACTAGAGCGATGTGCTCGCTGTGCAGCATCCCGTTGCCGAACACGTCCCCACTCATGTCGCCGATCCCGGCCACGGTGATGTCCTCGTGCTGACAATCCGTTCCCAGCTCCCGGAAGTGTCGCTTGACCGACTCCCACGCGCCACGTGCGGTGATGCCCATCGCCTTGTGGTCGTAGCCGGTACTTCCGCCGGAGGCAAAGGCATCGTCGAGCCAGTAGCCATAGTCGCGCGAGATCTCGTTGGCGATATCGGAGAACGACGCGGTGCCCTTGTCCGCGGCCACGACCAGATAGGGGTCGTCGCCATCGTGCCGGACCACGCGATCGGGTCCGATGACCTGGCTGCCGACGCGGTTGTCAGTAAGGTCCAGCAAGCCGCGGATGAACGTCCGGTACGCCTGTTGCCCGGCCTGCAGCCAGGCTTGTCGATCAACGGTGGGGTCAGGCAATTGCTTGGCGACGAACCCGCCCTTGGAGCCGGTCGGAACGATCACGGCGTTCTTGACCATCTGCGCCTTGACCAGGCCCAGCACCTCGGTGCGGAAGTCCTCGCGCCGGTCGCTCCAGCGCAGCCCACCACGGGCCACGGGCCCGAACCGCAGGTGTACCCCCTCCAGTTGCGGCGCGTACACCCAGATCTCCACCATCGGATGCGGCAGCGGTAGGTCCGGCACCCGGTGACAGTCGAGCTTCATCGCCACGTGTGGTTTGGCTGCGCCGTCGGCGCCGGTCTGGAAGACGTTGGTGCGCACCATTGCCTGCACGATCCCGATGAAGGCCCGCAGAATCCGGTCGGCATCCAGGCTGGCCACCTGATCCAGGCCAGCCAGCAGCGCCCGTTCCTGGTCGTCGATCGCGCCAGCGCGGTCGGAATCGGGGAACTCGGGATCGAACCGGATCTCGAATAGCCGCACCACCCCGGCGGCCAATACCGGATTGGCGAGCAGCGCCTCCTCGATGTACTCCATCGAGAACGCCGATCCGATCTGGCGCAGATAGCGGCCGATGGCCCGCAGCACCACGATCTGACGCCAGGTCAGCTGTCCCACCAGGACCAGTGCGTTCAGGGCGTCGGACTCTGCGGCTCCGGACCACGCGGCGGTGAAGGCTTCCTCGAAGCCAGCACCGTCGGCGTGCCACAAGCCAGGATCGGCAGCCAGCCCGAAATCGTAGATGTGCACGTCGCCCGCCGGTCCGCTGATCCGGTAGGGGCGTTCGTCGGTCACCTCGACCCCGAGGTCGGTCAGCACCGGTAGCACCTGAGTCAATGACAGGGAGGTTGCCGAGACCACCTTGAAACGACGTTCCGCGCTCGAGCTGCCAGCCACCAGGTGTACCGAGCCGTCCCCGGTCGCCGTCAGCGCGGCCAGCCGGAACAGGTCGGCGACGGCACTGGCCGGTTCGATGTCTTCCTTGTAGGCCTCGGGGAAGGCGTAGCGCGCCAAGAGTGCCCCCGCCGCTTCGGACTGTTCGGCGTCGGCGGCTCGTTCATGAACCAGTTCGGCCAGTTGCTCATCCCAGGTGCGGATGGCCTGCAGCACCCGCTGTTCCAACGCCTCGGCCTCGATGTCCGGAATCGACTCGCCATTGCCAACCCGCACCACGAAGTGCAACTGCGCCAGCGGTGACTGCGAGATCTGGGTGGAGTACTCGATATCGCGGGCCTGGTAGGCCGCCCGTAGCACCGCCTCGATCCGCAGCCGCACCGCGGTTGTGTAGCGCTCCCTGGGCACGTACACCAGCACCGAGGCGTACCTGCCGAACTCGTCCTTGCGGACGAACATCGCCGGGTGTCGTCGCTCGGCGGCATAGGCAACTTCCTGCGCGGTCGCCGCCAGTGTGTCGACGTCGGCGGAGAACAACTCATCGCGTGGGTAGGTCTCCAAGATCTGCGCCAGGTCCTTGCCGGAATGGCTTCCTACGGCGAAACCGGAGCGGTCGATCACCGCCTTCACCTTGTCGGCGGCAATGGGCAGCCGGGTCACCGAATCGGCGTAGGTCGAGGAGGTGAACAGACCCAGGAACCGCTTCTCGCCGGTGACGATGCCATCGGCGTCGAACATGCGAATCCCGATGTAGTCCAGGTAGACCGGGCGGTGCACGGTGCTGCGGGAGTTGGCTTTGGTGATGGTCAGCAGCCGGGGTTCGCGGGCGGTGCGCTGCGCCTCCGGGCGTAGCCGTGAGTATTCCTGCGAACTGCGGCGCTGCACGCCTAGCCCGGAGCCGGGCACCGGGCGCAGGACGAGTTCACTGCTGCCGTCGATCTCGACCTCATCCACGGTGTATTCGCGGTAGCCGATGAAGGTGAAATGCTCGTCGGCCAGCCATCGCAGGAATTGCTTCGCTGGCTCGACCTGCTCAACCTCGACGGTGCGGGGTACGCCACGGTCGAGGTCGCGCGCGATCGCCTCGCAGGCGTGGCGCATCGGCAGCCAATCGTCGTAGGCGGCTCGCACCTCCGCCAGCACGGCGGTCAGGCGTGCCGCCACCACCTGCTCATCGTTGGTCGAGCCGATCCGGTCCACCTCGATGTACATCCATGATTCGGTCAGGCCGGCGGTCGTCGGGGGTCGCTCCTGGCGAACCTGTTGCAGCACGCCGTCGGGCGTCCGCCGTACCACCATCAACGGGTGCACGATCAGATGGGTGGCCAGCCCACCGGCCGCGATGGCAGCAGTGACCGAGTCCACCAGAAACGGGGCGTCGGACGTGCAGATCTGAATCACCGACCGCCGTGACGTCCACCCATCGGCCCGCAGCGTCGGGGAGAACACCTGGATCAGCGTCTGCTCCGGTGTGCGCCGGCGTGCCAGCCGGTACAGGCTGGTGACCGCACCCACCAGTTCGCGCGGTTGCCGGGCGCTCAAGTCCTCGGTGGCCACATGTTCCAGCACCCGTTCGATCACGGGGTGCAACTGGGGCCGGTCGGCCTCATCCATCGCGGCCGCGAGTTCGGCGAAGACCGCCGAGCGGGCAGCCTCACCATCGGATCGTGCCTGTGGAGGGGCCATCGCCCTACTCTTGCGCACCCGGGGCTGCTAGGCCAGCCTCCCGCACGACCACGCCGCCGCCTACCCCTGCGGGCGTTCGTCGAGCTTGACCGCTACCACGCCGGCCACGATGGCCGCCCCGCCGAGCAACTGAGCCGTGGCGGGTAGCTGCGCCAACAGCAACCAGGCCAACAGCACCGCGAAGATCACCTCGGTCAGGCCCACGAATGAGGCCACCTTGGAGCCCAGGATGCGGTTGGCCGCGATCCCCAGTGCATAGGCCAGGGCGGTCGCAATCAGGCCCAGAGCGCCGATGGCGAACCACCACGGGGTCTGCAGACCGGCAAGATCAACCGGTTCCCGCGTCGTGGTCACCTCAGTGATGCCGGCGGCGGCGATGATCCACATGAACAATGCGGCGACGAACATGCCGGCGGCGGCGAATGCCACCGGGGGTACCCCGGTGCTGGTGTCGGCGGACATGACGAAGTAGCTGGCGAGCCCAACGGCGGCGATCAGCCCCCACATCACACCGATGGGGTCCAGGGTGCTGCTGCCGGTCGGGTCCAGCACCCCGATCAGGCCGAGGATCGCCAAGGCCGAACCCAGGATGCTCAGCCGGCGCGGACGCTGCCCATGTCGTAGCCACAGCCAGCCCACCACCAAGACGATGCCCAGATACTCCAGCAGCAGCGCGATCCCCACGTCCAGGCGTTGCACCGCCTGGAAGTAGGCCAGCTGGGTCATGCTGACCCCGACCACACCGAATGCGAGGATAGAGCGCCACCCGGACCGTAGCAGTGACCAGCGGCCTCGTAGCCCGACGATCGCTGGAACAGCGAGCAGCACCGTGGCAATAGTCAGGCGCCAGGTCACGGCACCTGCGGGTGACCAGCCGGAGTCGATCAGGCCTGCTGCCAGGGTTCCGGCAGTACCGAAGGTGAGTGCCGAGGCCAACGCCAGCACTAGCCCGAGGGTTGCGCCGCGTCTCACCGGATGACGGTATCGCTCGCAGCGACGGAACCGTCTCTCGTGCCGGCCGATGAGGGATCAACGAACTCGTGCGGCTAGAGGCAAGGATCCCCGAACGTTCCGTTTAGGGGGATACCAAGCCGGACTGGTAGGCCAGCACCACCAGTTGTGCCCGATCCCGGGCGTGCAGCTTGGTCATGGCTCGGGTCACGTGTGTCTTCGCCGTCAGCGGGGAGATGTAGAGCTTGGCTGCGATCTCGTCGTTGCTCAGCCCCGTGGCCACCAGCGCCACGACTTCGGTCTCACGCTCGGTGAGCACCGCCACCAGGTCCGGGCGGGTGGGATCGGCAACCTGCGGACTGGCGTGGAAATGCCGGATCAGGGCCGTGGTTGCGCTCGGTGACAACAACGACTCGCCGGTATGGACGGTGCGGATGGCCTGCGCCAACGCGTCCGGTTCGATCGACTTGCCCAGAAAGCCGCTCGCTCCGGCCTTCAGGGCGGTGAATACGTACTCGTCCAGTTCGAATGTCGTCAGCATGACCACCCGGGTGCCCGCTAGATCCGGGTCGGAGGTGATCTGCTGTGTGGCGCTCAGCCCGTCTCCGCCGGGCATCCGGATATCCATCAGGACCAGATCCGGGCGTAGCTGCCGGACCAGCTGGACCGCGTCGTCAGCGGTGGATGCTTCGCCCACCACCGAGAGGTCCGGTTCGGCATCCAGCAGCACGCTGAAGCCTGCTCTGATCAGCGCCTGGTCATCGGCGATGAGAATCCGGATCATGTGTGCTCCCGTACCGGTTGAGTGGCCAGTGGTGAGGATGTGGGTACGGTGGCGGTCACCAGGAATCCGCCGTGCGCGGTGGGTTCAGCTGCGAAGGTGCCGCCCACCGACTCCACCCGTTCCCGCAGACCGAGCAGACCGAATCCCGATCCCTTGTCGGTGGGCTGCGCGGTGCTGGTGCCGGGACCGTTCTCGACCCGGACCTGGAGCTGGTGGGAGTCGGTATGAACCTGCACGTGGATGTCCGAATCCGGCGCATGCCGGTGAGCGTTGGTGAGCGATTCCTGCACCACCCGGTAGATGGCCTGCTCGCTTTCGGGAGAGGCGCCGACGCCGGTGGTGTGCAGGTCGGTGGTGATCGCCGCGCCGCTGGCTCCGAAGGTCTCGATGAGGTCGGCCAGCCCGGGCAGAGAGGCAGATCCGGTCGTCGGTGCGAGCGGGGCATCACCGGCGCGCAGCACGCTGAGAACGGTTCCGAGCTCGTCCAGCACCAGCTGGCTCGAACGGCGCACATGGTGCAGAGCGGCGTCGGCTTGGGTTAGATCGGAGGTGAGGTGATGACGTGCCACCGAAGTCTGCACGTTGATGATCGCCATGTGGTGGGCGATCACATCGTGCAACTCGCGGGCGATCCGGACCCGGTCTTCGGCCACTCTCCGGCGCGCCTCCTCCTCCCGTGAAGCCTCGGCCCGTTCGGCTCGTTCCCGGATGCTCACCACCAGTTGCCGGCGGCTGCGCACCACCACACCCAGGGACGCCGCCAGGCACAGTGACAATGCCGCCACTATCATCTCCGGTGGTGAGTCACCGCGTCCGAGCGCGACAGTGCTCGCCGCCGCGATCAACGCCAGAACCGATGCGGTGGTCACCACAACGGTCCTGACGACGCGCTCGCGGGCGATCACGAATAGCGACCACGCGGCCGGAAGCAATGCGCCAGGACCGGTGTAGCCAAGCAGCGTGCAGGCGAGCCCGGTCATAGTTGCCGCGGTAAGGCCGAGCAGGGGCCGCCGCTGCTGCTGGACGAACGCGGTCAGTACCGCCGCCGTGAGCAATGCGATTCGGATGCCCGTGTCACGCCCGGTCAGCAGCGAGGAGGACTCCGGCGGCACGCTGACCAGGCGCAGTATCAGCAACGTGGCGAACAGCAACGGTACGGCCCGGTCCCAGAACCGGCTCGAACGCCGAGGCGTGGCGGCGTCATTCATGCCGCCATCATCGCCGATCCCGCGCCAGGTCACGATCAGGGCAGCAACTGGGCCTGGATCTGGTCCACCCAGGTCGCCAGGACATCGAAGTCCCGGAAGTCGCCCTGAGTGCTGCTGCCGGACAGAAGCTGGTACACCACACTGGTGAAGAACGCCATCTTCGAGAAGTCGACGACGCCACCCATGGGCAGCAGCGCCAGCGGAGCCGTGCCGGTGAGTGCTGCAGCGTCCTGCATCAGGCCCAGCTTCAGGGCCGTCTGTGATTCTCGGTCGGGATCGAGGCCGAAGGTCGCCGACGGCATGAAGTAGGCATGCGGGATCCGGTTGATCTCGACGGCTCGCTCACGGAGCCAGTCTGTGGCAGACCTCTTCATCGCATCCGTCTGCACCGGCGCACCGAACACCATCGCCGCATAGTCGCTGATGGCATCGACCTGCCATATCGGTGACACGTCGACTCGCGCTGCGGTGCCCAGTTGCTGCCCGATGGCCTGGGCTATACCTGCAGTGGAGCCGAACTGGCTGTCGTAGGCGACCAGCAGCCGTGGCCCGGCGGAGCCGTAGCTGGACTGCGGGAAGGTGACCTCCGGTGCGCGGCTGCCCGCGTAGATACCGGCAGCTAGGCCAGCAACGCCGGCTCCCGCGCCAACCAGGAGTGCGCGGCGGCGGGGCCGTCGGCGGGCGGACGTCCGCTCGGGGCGCACCTCGTGATCGGTGGGCTGGGACATGTGATACTCCCGTCGTGGTCAGGGCTTGTGTGACTGACCAGCAGCGTCTCCCACTACAGCGCGGATCGTCGTCGTCCCGGGAGGGTAAACCTCGCGTACTCCGCGCGAAGTACGAATCCGCCTCGCGCGGGTGCCCCGGCCTCAGCGAGGTGTGACGCCGGTGAGCGAGACGACGAAACTACTGTCCGCGGTATCGAGATAGTTGAGATGGACCGAGGCGGTGATCACATTGGTACCGGGCCGCAGCAGGCTTACGGGGACACTCATCGTGACCGGCGCGGCCAGCGCGGAATGGGATGACGGCGACGCGGTGGCGTAGCTGGTGGCGGTGAGGGTGCCGTTGGGCATGTTGGTGCGGTTGATCTCGGTGCCGTTGAGGTAGATCACGATGCCGTCGTCGGCGTGGGTGGTCAGCACCACGTCGGTGAACTCTGCGGGGTCCTCAATGGTGAAGGTGCGCCGGTAGATCGTGGACACCGGCTGTTCGGCGCTACCTGCTGAAGCCTGGGTATCGGTCACGATCCTCGAACCGAAGCCCAGGGGTGCTGGGCCCGATGCCCAGGCGGTGTCGTCGTAGGTGGGGTCTAGCCATCCCTCGGGCCAGGTGGTCGGGGTGCCCAGCCACCGCCAGGACGCATCAGCAGCCACC
>JBKDZO010000022.1:0-1836 GCA_047971285.1 Beutenbergiaceae bacterium
CCCGCACACTGGCGTAGACACAGTCCGGCGGCAGCCCGTGCACCAGACTCACGAGGTCGAGCTCGTCGGCTCCGAAGCCGTGCAGCATCACCACCAGAGGGCGGTCCTGTAGGGCCTGTGGTCGGTCGCTGGGCGGGACCGACCACCAGATCGCGTCCTCGTCGATGGGAAGGACGTCGGGGATGACCATGCCTCGATTATCGCCGTGGCGTGCCGATGATGCTCCTATGGGTTGTCAAGCCGTGTTGAGCCACTGGCGGTAGCGGTGGGTCAGGTCGTCGTCGCGTCGTTCGCCGCGTTCGATGGTGGAGATGTGGTGTGGCCAGACGCTGAAGTGGTTGGCGACGGTCTGCAGGGTTAGTCCGCGGGCGAGGCGGGCTGGTCGGAGGTCGGTGATATCGGGGGGCTCTGGCGGGTTCGTGAGCAGGGTGTAGATCACGTTGGCGATGTGGCGTATGAGGCAGCGGATCGCTTCGAGCTTGGTCTTGCCCTCGGCGGTCTTCTTGGCGATGTAGGCCTTGCTGCGTGGCTCGCAGCTGATGCGGACCAGGGCGATGGTGTGGATGGCGTTGTTCGCCCGGCGGTCGCCGCCGCGGTTGAGGCGGTGTCGGGTGGTCTTGCCGGAGGAGGCGGGGATCGGGCTGGTCCCGGTGATCGCGGCGAACGCTGCCTTGCTGGTGATCCGGTGGGGGTTGTCGCCGGCGGTGATCAGCAACTGTGCGGCGGTGGCGACGCCGACGCCCTTGGTGGCGAGTAGGCCGGGGTTGGTGTGCTCGACTAGGGCACGGAGCTGGTCGGTGACTTCCTCGATCTCCTGGCTCAGGTGCTGATGGCGTCGGGCGAGGTGACGCAGGCTGGTCATGGTGGCCTGGGCCACGCCCTCCAGGGGTGTGCCGGGTCGGGATCGTCGCAGAGTTTTCAACAGCGCCGATTGCCCCAGGTTCTGCAGCTGCTCTCGCTGTGAGGCGGGTGCGGAGACCGTGATCATGGCGATCTGGCGTAGCACGTTGGCGCGGGCCTTGATCGCCGAGTCCCTGGTGATGGCCAGCACCCGGATCGACTCGACCGGGCCGTCGCTGGACTTCGGTATCGGGAGGTCGTCGTCGGCGAGCGCGACCTGCGCGGCGGTGATCGCGTCCAACGGGTCGGACTTGCCCTGCAACCGCCGGCTGGCCCGGTTCGGCCGGATCACTTCGCGGACTTCGATTCCGGCGGCGTTGAGGTGACGGCTCAGGCCGGCACCGTAGGAGTTGGTGCCCTCGACCCCGAACCGCAGCAGTTGCCCGAGGGCGGCAACGAATGCCAATGCCGCGCGATAGCCCGCGGTTGACGCCGGGAACTGCCGATCATCGAGCAGGTGTCCGGTCGCGGCGTCCAGGACGGCGACGTGATGAGTCGCAGCATGAGTGTCGGCCCCAGCGACAACGAGACGTTGACTTGTCATGATGGTGATGCCCTTCCACTACTGACGGAGGTGGCAGCACCGGCCAGGCGGGCAGACAAGACGTTGGTGGGGCCTCTGAGCCAGGCTCCTATGAAGTCATGTCCGCCTGGTCGGCGCACCTGTGAACCGCCCCGCCCGGCAGTGGACAGATCACGTCAAAGGCACCACGACATGGGCCAGTCAGAGGAGGAGTCACACCCCGGGCGGAGCCCTACCAGTCTCAACGTCAGATGTTCTGTGTAAGTGAGGGTCTGCCACCTGAAGGAGATTGACTGTGACGATGACCAAGCAGAGCAAGGACGCTCACGAGCGGGTGCAGGAGCCCGAGGCGCGCCGGTTGCGGCGGGAGTTCTTCGATGACGAGATGCTCGACAAGTTGATGGCCGCTACCG
>JBKDZO010000023.1:0-15285 GCA_047971285.1 Beutenbergiaceae bacterium
CCGGATCACCCTCGGCGTCACCGTACGGCTCGTCCTCGATACCGAGTTTCGCCTGCTGCCACGCGGAACCGAGCCGCTCGAACCTCTGCCAGGTGTTCGGTTTGAGTCCGCCCGCGTCCACCCTGTGATGAGTCGCGACATAGGTCACATCTGAGTCGGGACATGCGTCACGTTCGAGGGCCCGGCCATCGGCCGGGCTCTCTTTGCTGGTTGCGCCAGTATCCACGGGTCGGGTCGATGTGGTGGGTGCTGAGGATCTCGCCGGTGTCGAGGTGGGTGATCGTGACGGTGGTCTCGTCGATGAGGGCGAGGATGCGGGTGCCGAGGTGGGCGGTCCCTATGCCGAGGTGGTGCATGCGGCCCGCGTGGCGCATGCCCATGTGTGCGTTGGTGTCGACGCGGTCGTAGAGGAGCCGGTAGTGGCCTGCTCGGGCTCACAGCACCGTTACGAGGTGCGATGGAACGCACCCATCGCGAGATCACCCTCCTCCAGGTGTTCCTCACGCGTTGGGGTGAGGGACCCCGCCGCAGTGGAGTACGGCGCTGTTCGATCACGTGTTACAGGTCGTAGCCATGCGAGGGGCGCTCGATGAGCAATCCCAGGATGGCGAACTCGGAGAGTGTCAACTCAACGACGCTAACTAGAATATCTGCAAGCCGCGACGGGTGCGGCGTCAGCGTCGCCCGGGCCGCCACCGATCCACCCCGACGTGGGTCCTGATTCCGCGCTGAGTGAACAGGTAGGTCTCAGAAAGGCCCAGCGGCTGCAGGATGCGACGACGCAGGGCTTCCTCGTAGTCGGTGCCGGTGAGCACTTCGATGATGCGCCCCAGGAATTGGTAGTTGGTGTCTGAGTAGCAGGCCTTGCCGTAGGTACCTGGGGCAAAGTGTCCGGGACGGGCTCGCGCTGCGGCAATGGCATTATCAAAGGTCCAGGAGAGGTCGGTCCTGAGCATGCGCTCTCGCAGGCTGTCGCCGTCCGCGCGAGGCTCCTCGAAGTAGTCGGCAATGCCCGAGGTGTGCGCCAACAGGTCGTCCACCGTGATATCCGGGCTGTGGTCGCGGCCCTCGAAGATGTTCAGGTCATGCATGATGTCCTCGCCGAGGAGCTCACCGGCCGTGGTGTCGCCAGTGAACGCATTCTCGCTACGCAGTTGCATGATCAGGGCGGCGGTGTAGAGCTTGGTGACGCTGGCGATGAAGTACGGGTCCGTATCGCCGTACGCCCACGTAAATCCGGTCGACGGGCACGCCATCGCGAACGAAAGCTGGGATGTTGTGGGCTTCGCCGCGAAGCGCTCCGCGATCCGATCCAGCCGTTGCTCCAGGGGGACGTTTGACGAGTGAGGTTTGGTCGAGGTGACCTCCCGTAGCAGTGAACGCTTCGCTTTCACCAAGTCGAGCAGGACATCGGTATCGAACCGGTCTTCACCGGGCGCACACAGTTTCGGGTTGAACCGCTCGAAGGCACCGTTGCGGACCAGCTCGTCAGTGACCCGCACACCCCGTTCGGCGTTGCGAGGCTCGAAGTTGAACATGTGGTCGATCGTGACCACAACCTCAGCGCGAAGGTTGCCGCGGATGTGTGTTTCTCCGTGGTTGTATATCCCGCAGACCAGGGTTGCTCGGCGGTTACGTTGCCTCGAAAGAAAGCATCGCCACCGCTGACATAAACGTTCTTGGCGTGAACGTCACCCAGGACGATGAACAAGGGCCCGTAGTCCATGGCTTCTTGGATGATATTCCGGATGCTGACAGATTCTTGCAAAAAACAGCTCCGACGAGATCGTGGGAATCGAAACTCTGGTCGATGTATAGGTCGTCAAGGTGAGCATCGTCCTCGAAGACGGCGACCAGGGCGGCGTTGTCATGATGCTCGACCAGATAGCTGGGAATGAAGTCCAGATCGAATCTCTCAAGAGCATCGTTGAGTGGCAACGTCTTCGGGATTTCGATCGCGCCCATTGTTCACCTCGGCCTCAAGCTGTTCGTGGACGTACGTGATTCGAACCTATCCAATACCTGGATGCTCGGTTCGTGTTGCGCGCCAGCTCTAGTGATAGACATGCGCCGAGTAGCGGGACCGGTCACGGCTCAGCATTGCCCGGCCACGCCCGCTGCGGCACCGCATGGACGATCTGCCCGACGGCGTCGCCCCGTAGCCCGGATAGCTGAATCTCCAACCGGCGCAAGCCCGGATGCGCCTGCCGCTGCGCTTCGATCGCGGCAGCTTCGACCGAGCTCGTCGGCACTGCGAAACCCCGCCACGTACTGCCGATCGAGGTGTTCCACAGCACCAGTGAATTGAATGAAAGCACTGCTGCCAGACCGCCCCCGCGCGTGGTCGCCATGGTGGCCAATACGATGTCGTCGATGTCCAGCCAGCGGATACCAGGCCGGTACGGCGAGCCGACGCCGATCCGGCGGCCGACCGGATCGAGCAGCACCACCCGGCGCCGGTAGATCCGGAGCGCGAACCAGGCCAGCCCAGCACCAATGGCGCCTGTCAGGGCGAAGATCAGCCGCGACACCAGGTCCGTGGCGCCCTGTGTGAACCCGGCCAAGGCCGCTGCCACCAGCACCAGCCCCACCAGCGCAATGGCGCTCAGCAGAATCCGGTGCCCGTAGCGCAACGTCCGGACCCGATCGCGTGCATCCACGATGCCTCCGTGTCAGTCGATGATGCCGAGGCCGCCTTCTCCATCGTTGCACGCGTGATCGGGGGATACACGATGCGGCTGGAACTGTTCCGAACCGTTAGTGCCCGGTGCCCATTCCGCCGCTGAGCCGACCGTGCAGCCGGGCGGTCACGGTGTTCATGCCCACCAGCTCCACCTGCTTGCCTAGCCGTTCGTACTTGGTCGTGATGGCGTCCAATGCCGCCACGGTTGAGGCGTCCCAGACGTGCGAGGCCGACATGTCGACAATGACCCGGTCGGGGTCGTGGCTGTACTCGAACATGGTGGTCAGATCATTGGATGAGGCAAAGAACAGTTCGCCGTCGACGACGTAGCGTGCCGTCTCGATGCCGTCCACCGTCGTCACAGCCCGGCTGACGGTGACGAAGTGTGCCACCCGCCGGACGAACAGGATCGCCGCAGCGATCACCCCGGCGCCGACCCCGATCGCGAGGTTGTGCGTCCACACTGTGACCACGACGGTGGTGACCATAACCGCGGTTTCCGCTCGCGGCATCCGGCGCAGGGTGCTCGGTTTGATGCTGTGCCAGTCGAATGTCGCCACCGACACCATGATCATGACCGCGACCAGAGCGGCCATCGGGATCACCGCTACCACGTCGGTCAGCACCACCACCAGGATCAGCAGGAACACCCCTGCCAGGAAGGTGGAAATGCGCGTGCGGGCACCGGAGGCTTTCACGTTGATCATGGTCTGGCCGATCATGGCGCAGCCGCCCATGCCGCCGAACAGTCCGGACAGGATGTTTGCCGCCCCTTGGCCCAAGGCTTCCCGATCTTTGCGGGAATGGGTATCGGTGATGTCATCCACGAGCTTCGCCGTCATCAGCGACTCCAGCAGTCCTACCACCGCCATGCCCGCGGCATACGGGGCGATGATGGCCAGCGTTTCGAATGTCAGCGGCACGTTCGGGATGAACAGCTCCGGCAAGCTCTGAGGCAATTCGCCCTGATCGCCGACCGTGGGCACCGTCATGCCGAACACCACTGCTGCCCCGGTGAGTAGCACGATTGCTACCAGGGGCGGCGGCACCACCTTGGTCAGCCGTGGCATCAGGTACATGATCACCAGCCCGACGGCGACCAGGGGATAGACCAGCCAGGGAACCCCCAGTAGGTGCGGTAGCTGGGAGATGAAGATCAGGATCGCCAGGGCGTTGACGAAGCCGACCATCACGCTGCGCGGGATGAACCGCATCAGCCGGGGTGCTCCCAGCAGCGCCAGCACGATCTGGAACAGGCCCGCCAGCAGTACGGTCGCGATGAAGTAGTCCATCCCGTATTCGCGCGCCACCGGCGCGATCACCAGGGCGATCGCCCCCGTCGCGGCGGTGATCATGGCCGGGCGGCCACCCAGGAACGCGATGGCAACCGCCATCACGAACGAGGAGAACAGGCCCAGGCGGGGGTCCACCCCGGCGATGATCGAGAACGCGATGGCTTCCGGGATGAGGGCAATGGCCACCACCAGGCCGGCCAGCACCTCCCGGGTCAGCAGCCGCGGGTTGGTCAGCGCCTGCCGGACGGTTGGCTCTATCCGGTAGCGGTCGGTCGGGGGGTGGGCGGCTGGGTCGGTCGCAGGCGTGACGGCGGCCATGATGCTCCGAGAGTTGGCTGACGGTGGAGACGGTGTACCGGGGCTTCGGCCAGATCGGTATCAGCACGTCGAGGTGCACATCCAGGGTACCGGGTCGCATTCGGGCGGGCGCCATGTGCACCGACACCGCCGTCGAGTGATGCGCCCGACACGTCCCTCAAGTCCGTTTAGTGATGCGGCGTCGATTTAGTGAGTTGCGGCTCACTAAACCGCCGCCCGATCACTAAACCGCGGCGGGGCGGGGGCGAGGGACGTCGGTGGTTGCCTGAGCGGGCTCCCCATGTCAGCCTGAGCCGCATGTGCCGCAACATCCGTCCCCTGCACAACTTCGAACCCCACGCCACCTCCGCCGAGGTGCACGAGGCTGCACTGCAGTACGTGCGCAAGATCTCCGGCATGAACAAGCCGTCCAAGGCCAATGCCGAAGCGTTCGAGCGTGCGGTCGCACAGATCGCGCATGCCACCGAGCACATGCTGTCCGAACTGGTCACCAATGCTCCACCCAAGGATCGGGAAGTCGAACGGGCCAAAGCTCGCGCTCGCAACGCCAAGCGTTTCGGCACTCCAGCCGAACCTGCTGCCTCCTGAGCAGTGGCACGACCCTCGGCGATCGCCACTTGTTGCCCGGATCAACGGCCTAGCGGCTCTGCCAATCCTCTAGCGGGACCTGCGTACGATCGCTACGGTGTTTACGCAATGTCCAGCTAGCGTAAATATTGGAGAAGGCGCATCCATGGATCAGGAAGCTCATGGCATCCCGCAATCCAACCGGCCCATCGAATCGGTCCAAGGCCATTGGCTGCTGGCCCGCCTTGGCAAACGGGTGCTGCGACCAGGTGGGCTGGAATTGACCACGTCAATGTTGCGCCAAGCCGACCCGAGGGGTGCCGACGTGGTCGAGTTCGCCCCCGGTATCGGCCGGACCGCGGCCATGGTCATGGACACCGCACCGGCTAGCTACGTGGGCGTGGACAACGATGCCGATGCGGTCCGGCTGGTGACCGAGGTCGTCGCCCCGCGTGGGAGGTGTATCCAGGCGGACGCGCATGCGACCGGACTGGATCCGGAGTCAGCCGACCTGGTGATCGGCGAGGCCATGCTCACCATGCAGGGCGACCGGGCCAAGCGGGAGATCATCGCGGAGGCGGCACGTTTGCTCCGGCCCGGCGGCCGATACGCCATTCACGAATTGGGGCTGATGCCCGATGACGCACCGGCGTCGGTCAAGGATGAGATCAAGCGCGACCTCGCTCAGGCAATACGCGTGAATGCCCGTCCGTTGACCGTGCCTGAATGGTCGCAGCTGCTGGAGCAGGCGGGACTGGAGGTCGAGTGGACCCAGACCGCACCGATGGCATTGCTGCAACTGCGCCGCAATCTGGCTGACGAAGGTTTGGTGGGCACACTCCGGATCATCGGGCGGGCGTTGTTCAACTCCAAGGCCCGCGCCCGGGTGCTGCACATGCAGGCGACATTCCGCCGTCACGCGGACCACCTGTGCGGTGTGGCGCTGGTGGCCCGGCGCCCACTCACCTCCGGCGACGGGCATATCGCCGAGCCGCCCGCGATTTAGTGATTGGGGAGCGGTTTAGTGAGTTGCAACTCACTAAGTGGCCGCCCAATCACTAGACGGCGGGGCGGGGCCGGGGTAGCGGCGGGGCGGGGCGGGGTGAGGTCGGGGCCGGTCACAGCTCCTTGATGCGGACGTTGCGCCAGCGGCACCGAGCCTCCGGAGCCCACCGATCCTTGCCCAGCATCGGGTCGTTGTCATGTACCTCGAATGCGATATGACCTTGGCGCCCTAGGGTCGCCAGCACAGCCGCCGCGTCGAAGTTGGGCGCCTGCAAGCTGGCCAGGTCGATCTCGGCCACCAGCAGATCATTGATCCAGACCGTCGTATGCGGAAGCTCCCCGACGCAGCGGATTCGGAACTCGTTCCAGTCCCCCCAGTTCCACACCGCCAAGAACTCATCGACGTCGGCCGCCTGGATGAGCATGTCCCGCTTCGCCTGGGAGAACGGCTCCACACTGGTGGCCGGGTCATCGGCCCGTAGCCCGATGGCGTTGCCGGCCTCGTCGCGCACGGCGTCCAGCGCGAACGGAACCGCGTGGAAACTTCCCAGGCCATTGCCGAAGAACCCCCCGATGGAGCCGGACTGGCGGTGGTCGATCAACACCTGCAAGCCCTCCCAGGTGTCTCGGCGCCGCAGCATCACCCCGGTGTCGGCGGGCCAGTCGGGATTGGCCTCCAACCGCAACTCGAAATCGCCGTACTCCCGATCGCTGATCAAGTAGCCGCCATAGCCGGTGCCGGGCGGTTCTTGGCGGCCGACGATCACCGCATCCTCCACGGCCCACACTGCGGGGTGGGCATCGGCATGCTCCTGGTAGTCGGCCGGGAAGCGGTCAAGTGCTTCCAGGATCTGCGGGCCACCGGGATAGACCGCGCCATAGTGTCGTGGGCTGGAGTGCCAGCCCGCCAGGGTGGCGCCGTCGAATAGTGAGGTGAATCCGGGTTCTGCCATCGGTGCTTCCTTCCTTCCGGCTATTGCGATGCAGGCTCAGCGTCGAGCCAGTACTTCGGGTCGGGTACCAGGTCTTCCAGCTCGTTCCAGAATGCGTCGGGCAGATCGGCCTGGGCTGAGGCGAGGGTGCGCGCCAGCGTGGCCGCATGGGTGAATCCGACGACGGTCGAGCTGATCCGTGGATCCCGCAACGAGAACTGCAGCGCCGCCGTCTGCAGGTCGGTGCCGTAGTCGGCGCACAAGGCCGCCATCCGCGGTGCCGACTGTAGTACCGCCGCGGCCGCCGGCCGATAGGCATAGGTCGTGCGCGATCGGCCGTCACCGGTCAGCAGTCCACCCCCGAGGGCAGCTGCGTTCATGACGGCCAGCCCCTGGCGAGCAGCGTCGTTGATCAGCTGGTCTGCGCTGCGATCAACCAGGGTCCAGCGGTTGTGGACCAGCAGTGCGTCGAAGACTCCGAGATCGAAATAGCGGCGCAGCTCCCGGGTATCCCCGCCGGCCAGCCCCAGCAGGCCGATCTCGCCACCGGCCTTCATCGCAGCCAAGGTGTCGATGGCGCCGCCGCCCATGATCTCCTCATAGTCGAAGTACTCCGGGTCGTGCAGGAAGACGACGGGCAACCGCCCGATCCGCAGCCGTTCCATGCTCTCGGCGACCGAGGTGCGGACCCTGCGCCCGGAATAGTCGCCATCCTTGGCGTCGACCTTGGTGGAGATGACGAAGTCCGGCGGCAGGCCGCCGGCCTGTTCGATGGCCTTGCCGATGCGGACCTCGCTGCGCCCGTGACCGTAGCCGTTGGAGGTATCCAGGAATCGGATCGGGCTCTGGAAGACCCGGTGCACGATGTCGATGGCGTCGGCTTCGGTGACCTCCTGGCCGAAGAAGTCCGGCATGCTGCCCAGTTGCGCCCCGCCCATGCAGATGGCCGAGACCTGCGGACCATCGGCGCCGAAGCCGCGCATCCACGGTCGACCGGCGAGGGTCGGAGCGCTCATCGTGCACCTGCCATGGCCCATGGCCCGGCCTTGGTCGTGACGGGTGTGCCGAGGCGGGCAGACTCATCGATTGCCAGGCCCAGCAGGTGGTCCTGGCAGGCTTGTGCCAGTGGGTACGGTGCCGGGCCTTCATTGCGCGCGAAGTCGGCCATGGTGACGAGCAGGTCGGCGATGGCGAGCTCCTCGTCGCTGAATCGCGAACCGTGCCACCGATTGCGGTACAGCACCTTCCCTTCATGGGTGATGTGGTCCAGGTCGAACCCCTCCAGGTTCATGTCGATCCCCGTCTGTCGTCGGTGCAATGTGTCGGTGACCACGGTGTGCGGATCGCTCAGCCGGACCACCTGATCGTCCACCACTTCGCCGAGGCTGCCGCGGATCACGATCCGGCGGCTGCGCAAGGGGTTGTGCCACTGGTTGTCGGTGAAGTCGAACAACCCGCTGCGGCCATCGCCGAAATCCAGATGTGTGAGCAGGTTCCATGCCGCTTGTGGCCTCGCATGCTCATTCCAGCCTTCGCGGCTCATCGGGTCCGCCAACGCGAATTCGGTGCGGATGGTGCTGACCCGGGCCTGCTCTACGCCGACGCCGAGCATGCCGCGGATCAAGGCCATGGCGTGGTAGTGGTGGGTGGAGCACACCTGCACATTGCTGATGCTGCCCAGCAGGCCGCTGCGAATCAGCGTCAGGCGAGCAGCGTGCCCGGGATAGCGCGGATACTGCTCGGCCACCTGCACCAGGCCGCTGCTACCGACTTCGTCCCATAGCGTCGCCAGGCCATCGGCGTCAGGCGCGGGTGGTGTCTCTGCCAATACCGGCACCGAGAGTTGCACGGCCGCCTCGATGGCATCGGCGGAAGCGTCCCACGGAACGGCGATCACGACGAAGTCGGGATCGGTGGCGGCGACCGCCTGCGCAATGGAGCGGTATGTCGGAATTCCCCAGGAGTCCTGCACCTGCGAGCCCCGTTCGGGGCTTCGCGTCACCACCGAACAGGCGGTCAGCCACTGCGGAATAGCGGCGGCCGCGCGCAAGTAAAACTCGGCGCGCCAGCCACTTCCGACAACCACGAATCTGGCCGCAGTGGCTGGCGCGCCCGAGCGTCCACCCACCTGCTACAACCCCAAGGTTGGCTTGATGTTGATGTTGGTACCCAGGATATCCTCACCCTCCAATACCGTCCAGGATCCTGCGGACTGAACCCCGAGGTTGCGGATCGGATAGCCGCTGGTTTCCAGCTGGGCCACGATCGCGTCGCGTGCGTCACCGACGACGAACCCGATGTGGTGCAGACCGTTGCCGTGCTTGTCCAAGAACTCCCGGAACGTGGACGGGTTCTGGTCCGGTTCGATCAACTCCAGGATGAATCCACGCTCGGCGCACTGGATCACCGCGATCTTGAGGCCATAGTTGGCGTTCTCGCCGCGGTACTGCTCATGTGGATCGAGCTGCGCCGGCGTGGTCAGTTCAATCAGGTCTGAGCGCGGCACATCCAGCACCGTGCACCACGAGGCGATCGCGGCTTCGACATCCTCGACGACCAGGCACAGTTGCGCAAAGGCGTCCAGCGGGATGGCATCGGCGGCCGCCTCCCCGGCGGGTGACGCCACAGTCACAGACCCAGTTCGGGTTTGATGTTGAGATTGACGCCGAGGGTGTCTTCGCCTTCCAGGATGGTCCAGGAGCCCTCGGGGTAGATGCCGACATTGCGGATCGGAAAGCCGTTGGCCTCCAGGTCGGCGACGACGTCGTCGCGGGCATCGCCGACGGCGAACCCGAGGTGGTGCAATCCGTTGCCATGTTTGGTTAAGAACTCCCG
Source organism: Beutenbergiaceae bacterium (assembly GCA_047971285.1). Lineage (GTDB taxonomy): Bacteria > Actinomycetota > Actinomycetes > Actinomycetales > Beutenbergiaceae > Pseudactinotalea. The sequence goes on from JBKDZO010000023.1 coordinate 9,636, forward strand.
GAAGGTTGATGGATTCTGGTCCGGCTCATGCAACTCGATGATGAACCCGCGTTCCTTGGAGTGGATGATGCCTAGCTTCAGGCCATAGTTGGCCTCTTCACCGCGGTACTTCTCGTTGGGATTGGGCTTGGCGGGCATGTCCATCTCGATCACGTCCGATCGGGGAACCCCCAGAACTGTGCACCATCCCTCGATCGCCCGCTCCAGGTCTTCGACGATCAGGGCGATCTGGATGAACCCATCGAGGGGAACAGGATGCTTCACGTTGGACTCCTTTGTCAGTAGGCCAGTGCAAGACATCAATCTTTCGATCTTGCGACTTCGAGATTTGTTCAATGAACGGCGAAAGCCTACCGCGCCGCATGCACCCTGGGAAGAGCGGTTTACCGGTGCGCCCGTCGGCACGCGCCACATGCGCGGTGCTCGGTGAGCCGGATCACGAAATCTGGCATCGCCAGGGCGATCTCCCCGGGACGTTTCGTAACTTTTGAGTCACAAGCAACGAAAGAGGCTAGACTCCACACCAGAACTGATCTAGTTTGACCAACCACGTTCCAAATGTGGGCGAGTGGGCTGGGTGGGTGACGACGTGGTGACTCACCGGGTACCAGCTGGATGCGGCAACGACATCCGGAAACCGACATGACGCAGTAGTCACGGAAGGATCGACGATGATACGAAATCGGAGATGGGTGAGCCTGGTCGGAGCGGCCAGCGCACTCGCTTTGTTGGCCGCCTGCAACGGCGGATCGGACGGTGGCGACGGCGGCGGCGGCGATGGTGGTGGAGACCCCGAGAGCGGCAGCATCGTCTGGTGGAGCTGGACGCCGGACACCTACGTGGCGGATGCCTATATCGCGGCATTCAACGAGGAGTACCCGGACATCAGCATCGAGTACACGAACTATGAGAACGTCGACTACGTGCCGGCGATGCAGACCGCCATGCAGACCGGCCAGGGCCCGGACATCTTCGCCTTGGCACCCGGGGGGAATAGCGGCCGACCTGTACTCGGGCCGTACGCCATGGACCTGAGCGACATAGCCGAGGAAGCCTTCGGCTCCGGCTGGCAGGACAACTTCGCCACCGGCTATGTCGATGCCATGACCTATGAAGACCGCGTGGTCGGCCTGCCGCTGGGTGGCGTGGCCGCCGGGGTGCTGTGGATCAACAAGAACTTGTTCGATGAGCACGGCGTGTCCACCGAGCTCAATACCTATGACGATCTGAAGAACGCCTGTGACACCTTCGCGGCCGCCGGGGTCACCTGCTGGACCATGGGTGCTTCGGACATGCAGGGATTCGTCGCTGAGACTCTGCGCACCATCGTCAACTCCTACGATCCCGGTTTCTACCAACGGGCCATGACCGGTGAGACCAGCTGGGATGACCCGGCGCTGATTGCCGGTCTGGACATGATCCGGCAGATGCAGGCCGACGGGATCATCGCCCAGGACGCCACCTCGATCCGGCAGTACCCGGAGGCGAACAACAACTTCCTCTCCGGCAGTGCGGCGATCGTGCAGATGGGCACCTGGTACACCCAGTACGCCAAGATCGAGACCATGACGGCATCGATGGAGGGTGCCGGCGTGGCCAATCCGGAGCCGTTCGTGATGATGCCGATTCCCAGCCCGGACTTCGCCGGCGATGGCAATCCGTCGCAGCTGTTCGGTGAGACCGACTACGGCATGGCCATCAGTGCCGAGTCTGCCGACAATGCCGCTGCTGCCACGTTCATTACCTGGCTCACCGGTACCGAGACCGGTCAGCAGCAGGTTTCCAATGCCATTGACCTGCTTCCAGCCCTAAAGGGTGTGCAGCCGCAGTGGGAGGACCTGGGCCTGGTGGATCCGGAGGTGCAGATCCCAGTCTTTTCACAGTTGTTCGAGGATGCGGCCGACCCGGCGGAAACGCGCAATATGAACCTGACACCGGAGACCAACAACGCGCTGGTCATCGCGGTGCAGCAGGCGCTGGCGGAGCCGTCCATGAGCACAGCGGAGATTGCGGCCCAGGTTGAAGCCGATGCCGTGGACTCGGGCGAGTAGCCCAACACCGCGAAGAGCTAGGACGGACTAATGGCAACCTCTGCAGCGCCCGCTCCAGGGAGTTCCATTGCCGATGCCCCGCAGTCCGGTGACGGTGCCCGCAAGCGCCGTCACCGGACGCCCGGGGGCATGGGGTGGATGCTCCCGGGCTTCGTCGTCTCGGCCGGATTGATCTACGCCTGCGTGGTGTATGTCGCCTGGGTGTCACTGCTGGCCTGGGACTGGCGCCCGATCTTGCCCCCGGTCATCGAGGGGCTCGACAACTATGTGCGTGCCTTTGAGGACCGTATCTTCTGGATGAGTCTGAGCCACACGGTGGTCTTCTTCATCGGGTCGTTCGTGGTGCTGGTCGCCGTCGGGATCATCTTCGCCGCCATGCTGCATTCCAAGGTGTACCTACCCACGTTGTTCAAGATCATCATCTTCACCCCGGTGGTGATCGCGCCGGCGATCATGGCGCCGGTGCACCGGCGGGTGTGGGCCGTCGATGGCCCAGTCAACGCGGTGCTGGAGTGGATCGGCCTGGTCAATGTCACCGGCACCGGCACCCGGGAATGGACCGGGTGGCTGGCCAGTGTGCTCAATGCGATCGGGCTGGAGGAGCTGACACCCAACTGGATCCAGCCAACGACCTCGTTGTGGGTGATCGTGGCGGCCCAGCTGTTCAGTTCCGTCGGGATCTCGTTCATCCTGTTCTACGCCGCCATGGGTCAGGTCGACCCATCGACGCTGGAGGCTGCCCGCATCGACGGGGCCGGGAACGTCCGCACCCTGTGGTCGATCGTGGTACCGGCAGTCCGGCCGACGATCCTGTCGCTGGCGATCCTGCACGCGATCACCTCACTGAAGCTGTTCGAGTATCCGTACCTGATCACAGCCGGCGGCCCGGCGAACTCCTCCGAGTTCCTGGGCACGCACATCTACAACCAGCTGTTCGGGATCTCCAACAACTACGGCTACGCCTCAGCGCTGTCGGTCCTGCTGTTCGCGCTCTCGCTGGGGGTGGCCATCGCCATGAGCCGTTCCGCACGGGAACGCAATCCCCGGCCCCGGCGGATCAAGAAGAAGGCGGTGAGCAATGTTTGAGCTACGAACCACCAGGATGCGGATAGCGGTGACCCTGGTACTGGCGGTGATGGTCATCCCGCTGATCATTCCGGTCTACACCATGGTCTACGGGTCGTTGCAGGGCACCGGTTGGGGCAACTACCAAACGGTGATAGCGCTGCCGGGATTCTGGTCCTACTTCCGCAACTCGGCTCTGATCGCCATCGCCACCATTGCCATCGTCTACGTGCTGACCATGGCATCGGCGTTCGGCTTCTCCAAGCTGCGCATCCGCAGCAAGGAGGTCTTCTTCTGGATTCTCATGGGCGTGCTCACGATGCCAGAGGTCGTGCTGCTGGCTCCGCTGGTGGTGATCGTCGCTGAGACCGGAATGGCCGGTTCGCTGTGGGCGGTGATCATCCCGTTGGCGGCCATGCAGGTTCCGTTCACGGTCCTGCTGACCCGCAGCTACATCGATGGCATCCCGGACGAACTGCTGGAAGCGGCGCGCATCGACGGCGCGGGCACCATCCGGCAGTTCTGGAACGTGATCGTGCCGTTGGCCAAGCCCATGGGTATCGCGATCGTGGTGCTGGTGCTGATCAACTCGTGGAACAGCTACCTGCTGCCGTTGATCCTGCTGGGCCAGGGCACCGGTGACATGGTCGTGACGCAGCTGCCCAACTCGTTCAAGGCCATGTACACCGACGATCAGACCAAGATCCTGGCCGGTGCGGTGCTGGCCGCATTGCCGACCATGATCGCCTACATAGCACTGCAGCGACATTTCGAGCGAGGCATGTCGGCGGGGGCGATCAAGTGAGCACCGATTCCACGCGCGGCTCGGTGACCTTCGGGGGAATGGACACGGTTAGGACGCGAGGATTGCGCTCGGGGATCATCGGACTGGGGTTCATCGGCGAGGTCCATGCGCGAGCCGTCACCGCGGCAGGGGGCACCCTCGCTGCGGTGGCAGGCAGCTCCGCGCAGGGCATCGGCCAGCGCGCCGACCAACTCGGAGCCGCCAGCGCAATGGCCAGCGCGGAGCAGTTGATCGACTCACCCGACGTCGACGTGGTGCACATCTGCACACCCAACGATGTGCACGCCGAACTCGCCAAGGCGGCGTTGGCGGCCGGGAAGCACGTGATCTGCGAGAAGCCGTTGGCCACTACCCTTGCCGACGCCCAGGATCTGGCCATGCTCGCCGAACAGGCGGGCCTGGTCGCCGCGGTCCCGTTCGCCTACCGGTACTACCCATTGGTGCGCGAGGTGCGTGAGCGAGTTCGCGGTGACGAGATCAACATCATTTCCGGTTCATACCTGCAGGACTGGATGTCGTTGCCCGAGGACACCAGCTGGCGGGTCGACCCCGATCGTGGCGGTGCCTCGCGCACGTTCGCCGACATCGGAGTCCATTGGTGTGATCTTGTGGAGTTCGTGACCGGGCATCGGATCGTGGCAGTGACCGCGCAGATGAAGACGGCGCTGCCGAATCGCGACACCGAGGACGCCGCCGCGCTGCTGTTCCGCACCGACGCCGGGGCGATCGGCTCCGCCGTCGTCAGTCAGATCTCGCAGGGACGAAAGAACGAGTTGCGATTCCTGATCGACGGAGCGGAACGGTCCTACGCCTTCCAGCAGGAATCACCCGACGAACTGTGGGTTGGTGGGCGTCACACGGTGGAGGTGCTCAAACGCGGCGTGGGCCAACTCGGAGCCGATGCCACCCGGCTCTCGGTGCTGCCGGCCGGTCACCCGCAGGGGTACCAGGATTGCTTCAACGCCTTCGTCGCCGACGTCTACGCCACCGCTCAGGGAGCCACGTTCGAAGGCATGCCGACCTTCGCCGATGGGCTGCGGGCAGCCCACCTCACCGACGCCGTGCTCAGATCCGAGGCATCGGGCGCGTGGGTGGAGGTGCCGGCACCCGTCAGCGCCACCCGATAGGCCACCGCCGCACGATCACACCCGACCGAAAGGACTGCGAATGCCGAACCCGCCCGTATCCGTCCAGCTGTACACCGTACGATCCGCGATCAGCGAGAACCTCGATGCCACCCTGGAGCGCATTGCGAAGATCGGGTTCACGAATGTTGAGCCGTATCAGTTCGCCGACAACAGCAACGAGGTGGCGTCAGCGCTGGCCAAGCATGGCCTGACGGCATTGTCGGGGCATGCGGTGGTCGATGCTGCCAATGCCGCCTCTGCGGTGGATGCCGCGGCTGCGCTGGGCATGACTACGCTGATCCACCCGTTCATTCCGGAGGAGCGGTGGCGAACCAAGGACTCGGTGCAGCAGATCGCGGCCGAAATCAACGCGCTGGCCGAGCTCGGTCGTCAGCGGGGCCTCCGGGTCGGCTATCACAACCATTGGTGGGAACTGGAACAGCAGATCAGTGGCCGGCCGGCGCTGTGGACGTTCATCGACGAACTCGATGACGACGTGGTGTTGGAGGTTGACACCTATTGGGCTCAGGTCGGCGGGGTCGACCCTGCCGACCTGCTGACGCGGCTTGGATCCCGGGTCACTCACCTGCACCTGAAGGATG
>JBKDZO010000024.1:0-39468 GCA_047971285.1 Beutenbergiaceae bacterium
GATGTACGGGTAACCGGATTCGAACTGGATCTCGGCCAGGGTCTGGAAGAACTCGCGGGCGTTGACCTTCTTCTTCTTGATCCGGCCGTCGTCGACCATCTCGTGGTACTTCTCGGTGACGTTGATCTCGGCGAACGGCACCCCGTAGACGCGTTCGACGTCGTAGGGGCTGAACAAGTACATGTCCTCGTTCTTCTTCGCCAACTCGAACGTGATGTCCGGGATGACCACCCCCAGCGACAGGGTCTTGATGCGGATCTTCTCATCCGCGTTCTCTCGCTTGGTGTCCAGGAACCGCATGATGTCGGGGTGGTGCGCGTGCAGGTACACCGCGCCCGCGCCCTGACGGGCACCCAGTTGGTTGGCGTAGGAGAAGGAGTCCTCCAGCAGTTTCATCACCGGGATGACGCCGGAGGACTGGTTCTCGATCTTCTTGATCGGGGCACCGTGCTCACGGATGTTGGTCAGCAGCAGGGCCACGCCTCCGCCACGCTTGGACAACTGCAGCGCGGAGTTGATCGCGCGCGCGATCGACTCCATGTTGTCCTCGATGCGCAGCAGGAAGCAGGAGACCGGTTCGCCACGCTGCTTCTTGCCGGAGTTCAGGAAGGTTGGGGTGGCGGGCTGGAACCGGCCAGAGATGATCTCGTCAACCATCTTCAGCGCGAAGTCCTGGTCGCCGTCGGCCAGCGTGAGCGCGACCATCACCACCCGGTCCTCGAACCGCTCCAGGTACCGCTTACCGTCAAACGTCTTCAAGGTGTAGGAGGTGTAGTACTTGAACGCACCCAGGAAGGTCTGGAACCGGAACTTCTGGGCGTAGGCGTGGTCGAAGATCTGCTGCAGGAACTCGAATGGGTAGCGGTCCAGCACTTCCGGCTCGTAATAGCCGTGCTCGATCAGGTAGGTCAGCTTCTCCCGCAGGTTGTGGAAGAACACCGTGTTCTGGTTGACGTGCTGCAGGAAGTACTCCCGCGCAGCCTCGCGGTCCTTGTCGAACTGGATCTCGCCATTGGGGCCGTAGAGATTGAGCAACGCATTGAGCGCGTGATAGTCCATCTCCGACGACGAGCCCGCAGGCGCCGGACTGGTTTGCTCAATCGTGGGTTCGGTCATCGTTGCAGCCACAGTTGTTCCATTCCATCCTGGACGCTGACCACGTCCTCTTTCGTACCCAAAAGTTCAAAGTTGTAGAGCCATGGCACCGCACACTTGGCGGAGATGATGGCTCCGGCCAGGCAGTACGCGGTGCCGAAGTTGGTGTTCCCTCCGGCGACCACCCCACGCATGAGCGAACGATTCGAGGAATCGTTGAGGAACTTGATGACCTGCTTGGGCACCGCTCCCCGATCGTTACCGCCGCCGTAGGTGGGCACGATCAGGACATAGGGATTGCTGACCTGCAGGTGCGGCTCACTTGCGCGCAACGGAATCCGCTGGGCAGGCAGGTGCAGCCGGTCGACGAAGCGCTTGGTGTTCTCCGAGACCGAGGAGAAGTAGACGATCGATGGGCTGGTGCTCATGGCCACTCCTTCCTGACGCCCGGTGGCCGAGGCGATTGTGGTGCTGCGTACCGGTGTCCGGGTTGGACACGGACACCGGTACGAGCGAATGTGGGTTTTCGGATCGACACCTTCGTCGTCCGAGACCTGCCTGCCGGCAGGCGACGACTCAGGCGATGGCTGCGCGGGTCTGCGCGGGAGCGACCAGCGCCTTGATACGGTCCGGCCGGAAACCCGACCAGTGGTCGCCATCAGCGAAAACCACGGGCGCCTGCTGGTAGCCCAGCGCCTTGACCTCCTCCAGCGCCTGCGGATCGGTGCTGATATCCACGATGGTGTACTCCAAGCCGTGCTTGTTCAGCGCCCGGTAGGTCGCATCGCACTGCACACACGCTGGCTTACTGAAGACGGTGATCGTCATCGGATTACCTCTTTCCTGCCGTGCCCCGGCAACGGCATCTACTGCTCTGTCTATCGCCACATCAGCCATTCCCAGATCGGAAGTGACCGTGATGTAACTACAGTCATGTCATTCGTGGGCGACTGTGCTCCGCCCAACGACCTCAACACTACACCTAGTGGCCGACATTGCGCGATACCACTAGTGGTTGTGTTTGGCGTGTCGCACCCATGCGTGTCATCCACACCCCGCGGCGTGTCGCTGTGCACTGAAATCGGCGTGTTGTGGGTGCGCCGGGACCATATGTGGAAAAGCCTGTGCGTAACTCCTGGCGTGCGGTGGCTATCCACAGAACGCCAAAACGGTCGATACCGCGTGGGGAGCGGGCTAGCCGCTGACTATGGTCAGGGAGAGCTTCTGCTCGGACACCTCGGTGCAGGTGATCGAGAACTGTCCGATCTGGCCGGAGCCACCCTGTTCACAGGTGGCGGTCTGACCGTTGACGGCGAATTCGGCGACGCCGCCGTCGATGCCCAGGAGCGATACCTCGGCCGAGTCGTCGAAGATCTCCGTGCTGGCGCCGTCACCGGAGAGATTGACGGTGCACTGGTTGCCCGAGCAGGAGTAGGACGTCGTGGTGCAGGCAGTCAGCCCGCCGGCGAGGGCCAGTGCTGCAATCGGGATCATCAGCAGGTTCCGTTTCATGGACGTACCATGCCGGACATCGCCGTCGCTGCCCAGGGGCAGAACTGCCCTGCAGGGGCGACTCAGCGGGCCAGGACCGCCACCACGAAGTCCGACGTGGTCGTCAGCGGTCGCAGATCCCAGGTCGACAGCAGCACCTCATCGCGCAGACCCACGGCGACCGCATCGGCGAAGAACTCCTGGAACTCATAGCCCCTCCCGGCGCCGAAGCCGACCACCAGCCGGCCCCCGTCCCCCAGGTGCGCCGCCATCGCAGCCAGGACCTGCCGGCGTGTGGCCGGATCGAGGAAGGTCATGACGTTCCCGGCGCACACGATCGCATCGAACTCCGCCGCGACCCCTTGCCCGGCCAGATCCAGTTCGGCCAGATCACCGACCAGCCAGGTCGCTCCAGGATGTTCGGTGGCAGCGGCCGCGATCAGCTCCGGGTCGATATCGACCCCGACGACCCGATGACCCAGGTCCGCGAGTCTGCCACCCACCCGCCCAGGCCCGCAGCCGGCATCCAGGATCGTGGCGCCCCGCTGAACCATGGCGTCGATCATCCTGGCTTCGCCGTCCAGATCGACGCCTTGGGCGGCCATGATGCGAAACCGTTCGATATAGCGGGCCGAGTGCCCGGGATTCGCCGCCACCACCTGCAACCACCGGTTCTGTGTCACGACTCCGAACCTAGCTCAGCCACGCCGGTCCATCAGCCACAATCAACCGCCGGGCGATTCGACCGACCCCGCCCGGAATTGGCAGGATTCGACGTATGACGCAGGATGCCGACCAGCTCAAACTCCGCCGGATCGAGCGGTTCGTACGGGAACGGCTGGAACCGGCGGTCTACCGGGCCCGGCACCCGTTGACCGTCACCGCGTGGGATGTACCCGGCGAGCCGGTGCCATTCGCACACGCGACGGCGCAGGCCTACCGGCCGTTCGCCGTCGGGCAACGCTGGGGAGCGCCGTGGACGACCACCTGGTTCCATCTGACCGGCTCGGTCCCCGAACAGTGGCAGCTCGGATCGGATGTCCTGGAGATCGAGCTCGACCTCGGCTTTAACACAGCACAGCCCGGGTTCCAGGCCGAGGGCCTGGCATACCGCCCGGACGGCTCGATCATCGAGGGTCTCTCCCCGCGCAACCGCACCATCGCGCTGGACCCAGCCTCACGCATCGAGGTCTACCTGGAGGCGGCCGGCAATCCGGATGTCACCGGAGGCACGGAATTCTGGGCGCCAACGCCGTACGGGGTGCCGGAGGCCAGCGACTTCGGGCCGATGTACACCTTCGCGGGCGCGGACCTCGCCATCCGTGACCTGACCGTGTGGCACCTGCTGCAGGACGTGGTGGCCTTGCGTGGCATCGTCGCGGTCCTGTCCCCCTCCTCACCACGGCGGGCCAAGGTCCTCCATGGCCTAGACCGGCTGGTCGACGCGATCGACCCCGGTGACGTCTGCGGCACCGCAGCCATCGGCAGGCAGGTTCTGGCGCCGCTGCTAGCACAGCCGGCGCACGCCTCGGCGCACCAGGCCTACGCCGTCGGCCACGCCCATATCGATTCCGCCTGGCTATGGCCGGTCCGCGAGACCGTGCGCAAGGTCGCCCGCACCTTCGCCAACGTGCTGGCACGCATGGACGAGGATCCGGACTTCGTGTTCGCGGCGTCGTCTGCCCAGCAGTACGCCTGGATGCAGCAGCACTATCCGGCGCTATTCCAGCGCATGCTGGCACGGATCCACGAGGGCCGGTTCATCCCGGTGGGCAGCATGTGGGTTGAGTCCGATACCAACATGCCGGGCGGTGAAGCCGTCGTCCGGCAACTGCTGCACGGCAAGCGGTACTTCGCCGAACAGCTCGGCGTCGAGACCACCGAGGTGTGGCTGCCGGATTCGTTCGGCTATTCCGGGGCGCTGCCGCAGCTCGCGCGTGGCGCCGGGGCCGACTACTTCCTCACCCAGAAGCTGTGCTGGAACGAGATCGACAAGATGCCCCACCACACCTTCCTCTGGGAGGGCATCGACGGATCTCAGGTGTTCACCCATTTCCCGCCGGTGGAGACCTACAACAGCGACCTATCCGCCACCGAGCTGAGCTATGCGGAGTCGAACTTCGAGGACAAGGCGGCGGCGTCCGGTTCACTGGTGCCGTTCGGCCACGGTGACGGCGGGGGTGGCCCGACCCGGGAGATGATCGCGGCCGCACACCGCTACGCCGATACCGAGGGTGTGCCCAGCGTCCGCATGACCTCGCCCCGGGCATTCTTCGACGATGCCCGCGCCGAACTCACCGATCCGGCGCTCTGGGTGGGTGAGATGTACCTGGAGTACCACCGCGGCACCTACAGTTCACAGGCGCGCACCAAGCGCGGCAACCGGCGCAGTGAACACCTGCTGCGGGAGGCGGAACTGTGGTGTGCGACTGCGGCGATCCGCACCGGTGCCGCCTACCCGTACGACCAGCTCGAGCAGATCTGGCGCACGGTCCTGCTGAACCAGTTCCACGACATCCTGCCCGGCTCATCGATCGGCTGGGTGTACCGGCAGGCGGAAGCCGAGTACGCGCGCATCGAAGAAGACCTGGAGGCGATCATCGCCCACGCCCTGAATGCGCTGGGCACCGGGACGACGGCGACGCTCGCCAACGCCTGCCCGTACCCACGTCAGGGCGTTGCGGCGCTGGGGATCTCACCGGTGCAACCGTCGCAGCAGGCGGCCCGTATCGTGCGCGATGAGGGCGGGATCACCCTGGTCAACGATGCTCTGAGAGTCCACGTCCTGGCCGACGGAACCATCGATTCACTCATCGGAGCGGATGGGCGCGAGGCAATCACTCCGGGCGGGCGGGCGAATCTGCTGCAGCTGGCGCGCGATACCCCCAAGCAGTGGGATGCCTGGGATATCGACGTCGAGTACCGCCGTCACATCATCGACCTCACCGAGGTCGCCGAGCTGGCGGCGTTCGCCGACGACGACGGCGCCCACGTCCGTGTGCACCGCCGGATCGGGCGTTCCAGCATCACCCAGACGCTGACGCTGCGGGGCGAGGCAACCGACCTGGCCATCGCCACCGAGGTGGACTGGCATGAGCGGCAACAGTTGCTGAAACTGGTCTTCGAGGTAGACGTGCACGCCGATCGATCCGCCGCTGAGACGCAGTTCGGGCACGTGTTCCGCAACACCCACGCCAACACCTCCTGGGATGCGGCCAAGTTCGAGATCTGCGCCCACCGGTGGGTGCACGTGGGCGAACCGGGCTTCGGCGTGGCCATCGCCAACGATGCGAGCTACGGCCACGACATCGCCCGCACCTCCGATGGTTGCCGCACCAGCACCCGGGTGGGGGTGACGCTGCTGCGAGCGCCGCTGTTCCCGGACCCGGAGGCCGATCAGGGCGCTCACCGGTTCGTGACGCGGGTCCGTCCCAGCGCCACCATCGGCGACGCCGTCGAACTGGGTTACCGCACCAACCTGCCCGCCCGCACGTTCATGGGCACAACCCCGGTGGCCCCGCTGGTCGCGGTCACCGGGCCAGGGGTGCTGATCGAGTCGGTCAAACTCGCCGAGGACCGCAGTGGCGATGTGGTCGTGCGGCTGTACGAGGCCCATGGTGCACGCACCACGGCCCGGCTACAGGTCGGGTTCGACCACACCGCAATCGTGCTGACCGACCTGCTGGAACGCGAACTGGCCGAGCAGGATGCGCAGCCCCGGAGCACCGCCCCGGGGGGCGGCGGTCACCTCGAGTTCACCATGCGCCCGTTCGGGGTCCGCACCGTGCGTATCCGGCCAGTTAGTGACTCGGCGACCAGTTAGTGAGCTGCAGCTCACTCAACCGTCGCCGAATCACTAAGTCGCGCGCGGGGTCCGGTGCAGGCGCACGGGGTCCGGTGCAGAACTTCGAGCCTGCCCTCACCACTCCCGGTTCGGCGGGAGCAGCGTGCCTGGGTTGAGGTTGCGGCTGGGGTCGATCGAGCGCAACAGCCCGGTCATCATGTCCACACCGGCCACCGAGATATCGGCCTCCATCCACGGGGCGTGGTCGGTACCGACGCCATGGTGGTGGCTCAGGGTGCCGCCGCCGTCGATGAACGACTGCTGGATAGCGCTCTTGACCACGTCGTACTGGGCCAGGAAGTCGCCGTCGGGGTTGGGCGGGAACCCGAACGTGAAGTACAGGCAGGCCCCGGAGTGATAGCTGTGCGACAGGTGGCACATGACGAAGCCCTTGACGCCGATCTCGGCGAAGGCCGCCTGGGTCTTCCTGATGGCCCGGTGGTAGACCTCGCCCAGCCTCTCCCACGGGGCGGCGGTTTCGCTGACGTCCCCCACCGCTCCCCGGTCAAGCAGGAAGTCGCGGATGTAAGGGGTGTCGAACTTCTTCTGGTCATACAGCGCGCCCGGACCCTTGCCGAGCTTGATGCCGCCGTGATTCGCGACGATCTTGCCCACGGTGGCCTTGTCCGAGCGGACCTTGGCAGACCCGCCCTCATACCCGATGTAGGAGATGCACACCTTCTCCAGGTCCCAGCCTCGACGGCGCAACAGTTCGAACAGCGCAGGCCCGACCTTGGAGCTCAGCGAGGTCGACTCCTTGCGGGTGGCGAGCGAGAACGCGGTCTCGTTGGCGTCCGAGACCCGGGTGATGGTAGGTGAGGCGTCCGAGGTGGAGATGTCGCGCATGGCTCCCAGCCCAGCTGCCCAGTTGGGGTACAGGTAGGCGATGACCTCGCGGTTCTCCGGAAGCCGGTGGACATGCACCCAGGCTTCGGTAATCACGCCCAGGCGCCCCTCGGAGCCCAGGATCATCTCGCGCACGCTGGGCCCGGTGGAGGTGGATGGCAGCGGCCGCAACACCAGCACCTTGCCCGGCTGTACCAGCCGTAGCCCACGGGTGATCTCGGCGATATCGCCGTACTTGTCCGACTGCATTCCCGAGGAACGCGTCGCGATCCAGCCACCGAGGGTGGAGTGCTTGAACGAGTCCGGCTGGTGCCCCATGGTCCAGCCACGGGCATTGAGCTGCTCCTCCATGTCCGGTCCGAGCACCCCGGCCTGGATGCGTGCCAGCCCGGAGCCCTCATCGATCTCCAGCACCCGGTTCAACCGGCCCAGGTCCAGCGAGACGATCTGCCGCTGCTCCTCCGGTTGCGGGGTGAGACTGCCGGAGATATTGGAGCCACCGCCGAACGGGATCAGGACCGCGTCGGCCGCGACCGTGGCATCCACGACCGCCTGCACCTGTTCCTCGTTGGCGGGGTACACCACGGCGTCGGGAATCCGGGGCAGGTCACCGGCGCGCACCCGCACCAGGTCGCGCATACCTTTGCCGTAGGTGTGGACCACCCGGTCCATGTCGGCTTCGGCCACGTTGTGATCACCGACGGCGGAGCGCAGCGCTGACCGCAGTTCATCGCCCAGCCGTGAGGCGGGGACATCGATGTCGCCGAAGTCCGGCGGTGGGGTACCCGGCTCGGATAGGTCGATGCCGATCTTGTCCAGCACGAAAGGCGCGAAGTTGGGTTTGTCCTCATGGTGGAAGGCGATGCCCTCCACGCCCCAGCCCCACCACTTCTGGTGCGTCACGTTGGTCACGAAGCGTCCTCCTGCGCATTGTTGTATTGGCCCGGTTTCGGAGCGTCATCACGCACCAACACGGTCGCGGTCTGGGTTGAGTGCATCGCACCGACCCGGCTCTCGATCCGGTCGTTCAACTCACCGAGCGCTTCGCCGGTGCGAACCCGGACCGGCTTGCCGATCAGCAACTTGATCGGTGGCCGCCCGGGCTTGGGCCAGTTGCGCCCCTTGGGCATCGCGTCGTATGCCCCGACGATGGCCACCGGCACCACCGGCACTCGCAGGGCCCGGGCCAGCGCGGCGGCCCCGGGCTTGAACGAGCGCATCACGCCGTCCTTGGACCGGGTGCCCTCCGGGAAGATCAGCAGCGGCACACCCTGCCGCAGCAGCGAGACACTCAAGCCGGCGTTCTTGGACTTGGCCCGCCCGCGATCGACTGGGTAGGAGTTGAAGAAGAACGAGGTCAGCGTGCGGCGCCAGAAGTTGTTGTAGAAGTAGTCGCCGGCGACGGCGACTGCCAGATTCTTGGTCAGGCGATACGGCAACTGGGTCACGATCGTGGACGCGTCCAGGTGGCTGGAGTGGTTCGCTACGACAATGAACGGTCCGCTCAGGCCGTCAACATTGCGCTCGCCCTCAACGCTGACCGACACCTCGAAGTCGACCACGCCCTTGAGAATGACGCGCTGGCAAAACCGCCGGACTGCCCGATGCCAGGCCCAGTGGTACCGATCGGTCGGCTTGGAGCTCATCGTCGAGTCCGTTGGATCATGCGACAAGCTTGCCGCACCGCGGCCCGTGGCATCACCCGGGTCAGGAATGCAATGAGTTTGTAACGTTTGGCGGGCACTTCCCAGCTGTGACCCTTCTCGGCCGCGGCCAGCGCATCCGCGATCAGCCGGTCGGCCTCCAGCCAGAGCCGGTCCGGGATGGCGCTGGTCCTGATGCTGGCGCGCTCATGGAACTCCGTGCGCACCCATCCCGGGACCAGCGTGACCACCCGCACGCCGGTACCTTCCAGTTCCAGGGCCATCGCTTCGGAGAACGTGTTCACCCAGGCCTTGATGGCCGAATAGTGGTTCAGCGGAATGAGGCCGGCGACCGATCCGACATTGACGATGACGCCGCTACCGCGTTGTTTCATGGCGTGCGCCGCACGGGAACCGAGCACCAGCACTGCGCGCACCATCAGGTCCAAAGCGGTCAGGTGGGCGTCGAGATCGGGTTCTGCCAGCTTGTCATGCAGACCCGACCCGGCATTGTTGATCAGGATCTCGATGGGGTCCGCATCGTCCAGCAGCCGCTGGGCGACCAGGTCCACCTGATCCCGCTCGCTGAGGTCGGCTGCCAGCACCTGCACATCAACACCGTATTGGGTGTTGAACTGCTGCGCGACGGCCTCCAACCGCTCGGCATTGCGGGCGACCAGCAGCAGCGAGCAACCACGCTTGGCGAGCGCGGTCGCGAACGCGTAGCCGATCCCGGCGGTACCGCCGGTGACCAGCGCACGACCATGCAGCGGCGAGGTCATCCCGCCTCCCGTGACCGGCCCGGAATCGCACCGGAGACACCATCGACGACGCTGCGGGCGATGGAACCGAACCGGCTGTCCTTGACTCCGGTCCAGGTCTGCACCGGCCAGCGAACCTCCCGGGCGTAGCGGTACAGGTTGGCGTCCGGGTTGACCACCGTGGGGTGGCCCAGCAGTTCCAGCCACGGACGGTCGGCGTAGGTGTCGCCGTAGCCGTAGGAACCGGTCAGGTCCATGTCGTGTTCGCGGGCGTACCGACCCAGCCAGGTGGCACGGGCTTCATCCACCAGGGGCGAGGTGGCCAGGTGCCCGGTCCACCGACCGGCGTCGTCGACCTCCATCGACCCGGCGATCACCTCATCGAACAGGTCCGCGATCGGCTCAACGAACACATCGATCTGACCGGTCACCAGCACGGTCCGATGACCGGCGGCCCGGTGCGCCTTGATCTGGGCCAGCGCCTCGGCGTGCAGCCGTGACCGCAGCAGCGGCGCAACCTTGGTCTGCACCAACTCCCGCAGCTGCTGGGCGTCCTGGGTCGCGTACTGGCGCATGAAGGTACGGATGAAGTCGCCGCGATCGCGCATCTCGGCTTGGATATAGCGGCCCGAACGGCCCACCATCGCCGCGAGATCCCCCAGGGCCTTGTGCGGTCCCTGTGCCAGTTCCACCCAGACGTAATGCTCCAGCAGGTTCGCTGCGGCGACCGTGCCGTGCAGGTCGAAGACGGCGAGCACGTCCGTGCGCTGAGGTAGCGAACGAGTGCTGGTGCCACCGGTTCGAGGGCGATGCTCACGGGCTCGCATCAGCCCGGGCACATTCGGGATGTGGATCTCTTGCAGGTAGTGCGGCCAGTTGATCTCGGTGACGTCGAAGCCGTGTTCGGCAACCCGATCAGCAGGCAGGCTCTCGTGCAGCGCCCGGGTGCGGGCGTCGTCGAAAACCACCTCGGTCTGGGTGTAGGGCTGGTACAGGTCGGTGAACTTGCGCAGCGTCCCCAGGTCCCGCTTGGCCTTGTAGACGCCGGATATCCATTTCCGGGTGAGTTCGCTCGCCGGGAGCCTGCCCACCACCTTGTCAGCAGCCTGAACCGCCATTTCCCGGCGTCGCAGGCTGCGCTGCACCGCAGGCCCATTGGGGAAGGTCCAATTGGGCACCTGCACGCTGCTGCCTTCGTCGTCCAGCAGCGGGTGTTCCTTGAAGTAGGCGCGCACCAGCCGGACCAGCCGGCCGAACCGGAGGGGATTGCGTAGACCGGAGCCAACTTGGAAGTACTGCGGCTCGCTCGCCGGCGGCGGTGCTGCCGCCGCAGCCAGGGTGGCATTGACCACATGGTCGACCGGGATCACGTCCAGGATGGTGTCGTGCAGAGCCGGGAACTCCGGCAGCATGCCGCGGCCATAGGCCGCGATGAGTGGATCGGCCACCTTGAAACCGTCGATCCAGCCCGGGTAGGGGTGTTTCAGCGAGGACTCGATGATCGTGGGACGCACGATCGATAGCCGATGCCCGGTGCCCCACAGCTGTTCGGCAACCCGCTCGCCGAGGGCTTTGGTGAACGTGTAGACATCCGGCCAGCCCAGGGATAGCGCCCGAGTGCGGCCAGCGTCGACCAGCCGGTCGTTGACCCATTGCTTGCGGGCGGCCTCGGCGGCGGTTGAAACCGCCTGAGCCCCGGCCCGGCGGTGGCTGGCACGGGCGGCCTTCAGCAGCGGCGCCAGCACGTCCGGACGCCGGGAGGCCGCCTCGGTGCGTTCCCGGGCAGCGAGCGCCAGTTCCGTTTCGGCCACGCGGTCGACGCTGTGGTCCAGCGAGCGTTCCTCGGCCACGCCCTTGCGCAGACCGGCGACGTAACAGGTGGAGACATGGACCACGTGCGGGTCCGAACCCGAACGCAGCAGCGCTTGGTACAGACTCACCGGGCCTTGCACGTTGGCGGCGAATGCCTCATCGATCGGCAGGTCGAAGGAAACCGAGGATGCGGAGTGAATGACCACGTCGAGATCACCGGGTACCTCTGGGACGTTACCGAGATCACCTTCCAGCACGGTGATCCGCTCCTTCGCCTGCTTGTCGGCGGCCTTGGCACCGACGCGCTCACGCCAGGCCGCGAAGACCGGCTTGCGCAGTAGCTTGGCAACGCGCATCTGGCCAGTGAGGGCACCCCGGGGGCGCACCAGCACGGTGACCCGGGCATCGGGGTAGCTGGAGAGCAGTTTTTCCAGGACGGCCTGGCCTACGAAACCGGTGACTCCGGTTACCAGCACATGCGCTTTGCTCAACGGTTGTGACACCGAACGAACTTTACGCGGAAAGCGGCGGCGAGCGTGACCCTCGTTCACCCGCGGTCACAGCCGGGCTGGCAGGATGTTCCAATGAGGCAACTGATCCTGACCGCCATCGGTCGTGACCGCGCCGGACTGGTCTCCGCGCTCGCGGAGCAGGTGCAGTCCCACGGCGGCACCTGGGAGTTCTCCGAGATGGCCGAGTTGGCTGGCACCTTCGCCGGTGTGGTGCAGGTCGCCGTGCCAGCCGCACAGGCGGATGCGTTCATCGCCGACCTGTCCAGGCTCGACGCCGACCTCGAGGTTCGGGTTCGTCCGGCCGACGAACCGACCACCACGGTCACCTCCACCCTGCACATCGAACTCATCGCCGACGACCGGCCCGGCCTGGTGAAAGAGATCTCAACCACGCTCGCGCACCTCGGTGTGGGGATCGGGCGGCTGGAGACCAGTACTCGGCCGGCTCCGATGTCGGGTGGGCAACTGTTCGTGCTGCGCGCGGTCGCGGCCGTGCCCGCCGACGTCGCCCACGCGCAGGTTCGAACCGCGTTGGAGAACCTCAGCAACGAGCTGCTGGTGGAGTTGCGGGTCGACGATGAGGCCACCGAACCGGCCTAACCTCCGGAGCCCTTCTGAGGCAGGGTGACCTCACCCGGGTAGCACGCAGCCCGTAGATCGGCACGTTCCCAGCGCGCGAACGGGATGTCGAGTATCACCCAGGCCACCGCCACCGCTAGGCAGAGCAACCCCACCGGCAACGCCCAGGTCCGACCCGGCGACCAGGCCAGGGCGCCACCCAGGAAGTCCGGCGCGGACGCGAGGGCCGTCACCAGCAATATCCCCGCCACGATGGCCAGCGCCATCGAGCCGTACCGGCTGGCCCGTGGACCCACCAGCGCATGCACGACGGCCCGGTCGTCACGAACCTGTTCCTGGGCACCCTGCGCCCAAGCCATCACCCGACGTTCAGCCACCATCTTGACCACCACCGCGGCGCCGAACACGGGCAGCGTCAGTGCGGCGGGAACCAGCACCAGCAGCACCGTCACAGCGACGTCGGCCCCGGTCGCCGGGACTCCGGTGTTCTCCACTTGCTCACGAATGACGAAGCTGCCGAACACCCCGGCCGCGAACCCGGCCACGGTCGTGGCCAGCAACACCTTGACGATGCGGTCCAGCCAGCGGGCCGCACGCCACCCCAACCGGGTCGGCCCAGCCCCCACCGGTAGCTGCGCGCGCGCGTCCGCAGCCACTGTCTCCGCACGGGCCAACCGTCGGTCCCGCTCGGTCCGCGCCACCGACAACCGCCTGGGCCAGGTCCGCTCATGACGCCCGACGGCGCGAAAGGAGGTCCAGGTCAACGTCATCGCCAGCAGCAGCAATGCGAACATGGGCGCGATCGGAACTGCCAGCACCCCGACCAGGGCCACGATGGCCAGCACCGCGGCACCAACGCCCCAGAACGCGAAATTTACTGACGGATCGGTCAGCCGCAGACCTATCAGGCTGGGGGCCGCCGTGCGATCGGCAGCCATGAGCTGCTCCAGCTTCGGCAATGACAGCACCGGCCAGAGCGTACCCATCGCCGCCAGCAGCAGCACCGCCGGCAGCCCGACCACGACCGCGGCCCCGGCGACGGCACCGGCGAGTGGGCCCAGGCCCGGCATGGACAGCACCTCCACCGCGGTAGCCGTGACTGCGGCTGGCAAAAGCGCAGTCGCCGCGGCTATGAGCAGGCCGCCCGCGATCCACCGCATGGCTTCCGCCACCGCAACAATCCCCAGCGCTGGTTCGGTGATCCGGGGATTGGACCAGGATGTGCGCTCCACTGTCTCAGCGTAGGTTTCCAGCCACCGTGGGGCTGGCCGGTTGTGTGAGGGCCACGCCTAGGCAGCCCATTCCAGCAGGTCCTCGACGGTCTTGGTGTTAATGATGCGGTCGCGAGCGATACTCAGCTCGGCGACCCGGGCACAGCCGTAGTCGAGGAAGTCCAACTGTCCTGGAGCGTGGGCATCGGTATTGAGGGCGAACTCACATCCCATGTCGTGGGCGAGCCGTAGCAGCGCGGTCGGCGGGTCGCGCCGTTCGGGCCGGCAGTTGATCTCGACTGCGACTCCAAACCGACGGCAGGCCTCGAATATCAGTTCTGCGTCGAAGCTCGACTGCTCTCGGGTGCCCCGGTCCCCCGCGATCAGCCGGCCGGTGCAGTGACCCAACACATCGACGGCGGGGTTGGCGATCGCCTGCACCATCCGGCGGGTCATGGAATCGGCGTCCAGCCGCAGTTTGGAGTGAACCGATGCCACGACGACGTCCAGCTCCGCGAGCAGGTCGGCGTCCTGGTCCAGGCTGCCGTCGTCGAGGATGTCGACTTCGATCCCGGTGAGAATCCGGAACGGCGCCAACGCGGCATTGAGCGCGGCGATCTGGTCCAGCTGGCCGCGAAGCCGTTGCGCGGTCAGCCCGTTCGCGACTGTCAGCCGCGGGGAATGATCGGTCAGTGCTAGATACTCCAGGCCGGTACCGATCGCGGCGGTGGCCATGTGCTCGATCGGCGACCCGCCGTCGGAAGCGCTGGAATGAGTGTGCAGGTCACCCCGGATCCAGGCGCGCACCTGCTCCACCCCCGGCACCAGGGCGATGGCTTCGCTCTCGAGCTGTGCCAGGTAGTCCGGCTGCCCTGCCAGCGCTTGGGTGGCGATCAGCGCCGTCTTGGGCCCGACGTCGGGCAGCGAGGTGAGTTTGCCGCTCTCGGCCAGCTGTGCCACCCGCTGGGCTCCGACCTGCTCCAACCGATCGGCGGCCTTGCGGTACGCCTTGATGCGGTGCGACTGCGCCAATTGCCGCTCCAGCAGGAACGCGATGCGGCGCAACGCCTCAACTGGGTCCACCCGCACATCCTGACACCCACCGCCCTGACACCCACCGCCACTTTCGAACTCCCGCACCGAAACCGAACCGTGCACTGTTCGAAACCGGCACGGAGGTTCGAATGCGGGCGGAGCTCGGGGTGTAGCGTCAGCGAACATGAGTTCGCCTGGAACCGGCCAACCCGCACCAACACCGGCACGCCGACTCGCCACCACCCTCTGGTGGCTGGTCCTGGTGCAGGGCATCGTGGCTGTCGCCTTCGGCGTGGTTGCCCTGGTCTTCACCGGGGCGACGCTGGTGACGATGATGGTGCTATTCGGCGCCTACTCGATCCTGGACGGGGTGCTGGCCCTGTACGGCGGTATCCGGAACCGGGAGGAGGGCTGGGGCTGGCTGGTGTTCCAGGGCATTGCCGGGCTGGCGATCGGAGTGTTGGCGCTGCGCTATCCGAGCACCACAGCGATCGCCTTCACCCTGCTGATCGCGTTCTGGGCGCTGATGATCGGTTTCGTCCGGATCTGGGGTGCGTTCGAACTGCGCAAACTCGGTGCCCGCGGTTGGGGCTGGGCGCTGACCGCAGGCATCCTGGCGGCTCTGTTCGGCCTGGCCCTGGTGATCAACCCGGGGTACGGCAGCGCTACCTTGATCTGGCTCATCGGGCTCACGGTGCTCACGTTCGGAGTGGCTCTGATCGTGAACGCCTTGGGAGTGCGCAAGGTGGTCCAGGACTTCGCCGACGACGGCTTGCTGAACAACTCCAACGGCTGAGGCATGGGCGGCGATCTGGTCGACATCGCGTACGACCTGTACGGGCTACCGCCACCACAGTTCACCGCTGCGCGCAACGCTCGCGCGGCCCGTGCCAAATCCGAAGGTGACCCGGAACTGGCCGCCGCCGTCAGATCGTTGCGCAAACCCACCGCCGCGGCCTGGGTAGTGAACCTGATGGTGCGGCAACTGCCCGAACGCTTTGGCGAACTGCTCGCCTTGGGAGAGCAGTTGCGCGCAGCCGCCGCACAACTGGATGCGGCACAGTTGCGCAGCCTGACCAAGCAGCGCCGGGCGCTCACCGCTGCCGTGGCGGCGCAGGTGGCGCAGGTGGCGGCGGAGCTGGTACCCGTCAGCCAGGGCACCATCGACGCGGTGCAGTCCACATTGCATGCAGCGATGACCGACGAGCAGGCGGCAGCGGCCGTGCGCAGCGGCATGCTGTTAGCGGCGCTGCCGGCCACCGGACTGGAACAGGAGGTCCAGACCGCTGTCGCTCTCACCACACCGGCAACAACCGGCAGTGGCTGCGGGCAGGCGCCAGCCGATCTAGCGGCGCGACGTGCCAGTGCCGCAGCGACCGCAGCCAGGCAGGCCGCGCAGGCCAAGGCGGCGCTTGGCGTCGCGCAGGCTGTGGCAGCCCAGACCGAGAAGGCAGTGCGGGCCCACAAACACAAGGTGCGCGGCCTCCAGGCAGACGTGCTCCAGATACGGGCCGAACTGGATGAATTGCTGCGCGCGGCCAGCACGCTAGAACAACAGCTGCAGCCGCTGACAGATCAACTCGCAGCCGCTCAGAGCGCAACTGCCGAAGCCGAGGCATTGGACCTGGCGGCCCAGGCAGCCGTCAGCAAGGAACAGCGACGCCTGGCGAAGGCGAAATCCACCCTCGCTCGCCAGAGTGGCTAGTCAGCCGCTGTCTGGGCTGGGGGGCAGGTGGACTGCCGCACCACCAGCTGCGGCGCCGGATCCGTGACCGCGATGACGCGGGGCTGACCTCCCTGCAGCAACTCGCGCAGGTGGCGCACCGCCACCCGGCCGAGCCGGTACAGCGGCAACCGGACCACGCTCAGCGCGGGCGAGGTTTGCAGCGCGCATTCGCAGTCGTGCACGGCAAGGACGGAGACCTGATCCGGAACGCTAATCTGCGCCAGGAGTGCTGACTTCATGACGCCCAGCCCGAGGTTGACGTCGGCTGCCAGGATCGCGGTGGGGTGGCGGCCGGAATTCCATATGCTGTCGAATGCGCGTTGCCCGGCTTCGAAATCGAATCCCGTTCGAGAGATCCAGGCTTCATCCACCGCCAGGCCGGCACTGGCCATCGCCCGGCGAAACGCTGCCTCACAGGTACGAGCGAGGTCCAGGTTCGGGTGACCGGTGGCGAGCGCGATATCGCGATGCCCAAGGCGCAGGAGGTGGTCAGCCCCAACCTGGATCGCCTCTTCGACGTCGAGGGTCACCGAGCCCGGATAGCCCATGGCGTGGTTCTGGATCAGTACCCGCGGAACGGCTGGGTCAAGCAGCCGGTTGATGTCCCCATCGGCCAGTTCTTCGGGCAACTGGAGTACGAATCCATCCACCCGACCCTCTCCGACCATGCGCTCCAGCAGCGCGCTACCCGACAACAGCCGTTCGGAGCGCCCCAGGATTGGGGTCAGATCCGACCGATCGCACTCATCTTCGACTCCTTGGATCACATCGGCGAAGAACGGTTGAGTGAGTTTGGGCAGCATGACCCCGATGGCTCCGGTGGTGTGGGTTCGCAGCGACCGCCCGGCAGCATTGGGCCGGTAGCCCAGTTCATGTGCCACCTCACGGACACGTTCGCGCTTCTCCTCGCGGATCCGTAGCGTCGGGTCCTCGTTCAGGACGCGCGAGACGACCGAGACCGAAACCTCGGCAACGTCGGCAACGTCACGTAGCCGGACCCGGCCAGGCGGAGCGGCCGCCGCATTGTTCCGCGCCCCGGATGATTGGTTCACGTTACTAGTCACGCAAATTTCCCCCCTGCTGACTGGCTGACCGTATAACGACTTCGATCATCAGCGAAGCCGTTCGGAACCTCCATCACCTGCGCTCGGCGCGTCGAAGCAGCAGCTATAAGTGCAGGGCGGGTCCGAACCCCTCGGGGGGTTGAAAGGTCCGGACCCTCACCGACAGTGGATGCCGGCTGTCCGGAACAGTAAAAAAAAACGTTTGCGCATGCAAGTCGGGTTGTGTGCTGCCCGCGATCCGGGACGGCATCGAGCGGTTGAAGGTCAACTGCCAGACCAGTCCACCTCGTTGGCTACGACCAGGAAGTCGTACAGGATCGGTCCGGCAGTGGCGGTACCGAAATCACCTTCGGCGACAAACACGGCTACCGCGAGATCCCCTGCGAAACCGATCATCCAGGCATGGGTCTGGGGTGGGATCTGCTGTCCGAATTGTGCCGTGCCCGACTTTGCCCCGACCGGGTCTCCCGGTACGTCCTGCAAGAAGTCCCCGGTCCCCTCGGTGACCACGGAGAACATCAATTCTCGTAGCATCTGCGCCTCATCCTGCGTCAGCGGCGTTGGCGGTGCTTCGATGGCAGCGGGCTGCGGATCGGTGACCAGAACCGGGATGGTGGTCTGGCCAGCGGCTATGGAGGCGGCGACCCCGGCCATCGCCATCGGCGAGACCAGCACCTCGCCCTGCCCGATCAGATCGATGGCGTGGGTGGTACCGACGGCATTGTCGGGAACATTGCCGGAGTAGTAGGGAAACGACCACACCTTGCCCGCCTCCGGTTTGGCGCCAAGCCCCAGGCTGGCGGCGGCGTCGGCCAGTTCCTCCGAGTCCAGTTCAGCATGCTGAGCGATCAGCGCGGTATTGCAGGACTGCGCTATCGCCTCCCGCAGGGTGATGCTGCCGAGTGATTCAGGCGGATAGCCCGGGTAGTTGGCGAACTCCCGGCCATCGACGTTGACCGTCTCGGTGCACGAGACCTGGCTGTCCGGCGTCATGCCAGCTCGAATCAAGGCCAGCGCGGTCACCAGCTTGAAGGTGGACCCGGGTGGGTACTGAGCCACGGTGGCGGTGTTCACGCCACCACCGCCAGGACCGCTCGCCGCAACCAACACCTCACCGGTGGAAGCCTGTATCGCCACCAGCGCCGACGGGGTTTCCTGGGAGGCCAGTCTGTCCTCGGCATACGCCTGCAGCGTCGTCTCGAAGGTGGTGGCCAGGGGCTCGCCGTCGACTGCCGCCTCGTCGTACACCACGGCGTCACCACCTGGTGTTGCCGTCAGCGTGATCCGCATTCCTGGCATGCCGCGCAGGAGGTCGTCATAGCTGCGCTGCAGGCCGGTCAAGCCGACGACGTCACCAGGCCGGATCGAACCTCCGGAATCCTCAATGAGCTCAGCTGTCGCCTCGCCGGCGGCGCCCAACAGCGGCCGGGCGAACATCGGCGTGGGAGGCAACGGCATCACATCCTCCACCAGCAACACCGCCGGCATCAGGCGCAGCTCATCCACGCCGTACGTCTCCTGTTCCGAGGCCCGAATAGTCAGTGCCACCACATACGCCTTCGGCCCCGCATCTCGGACCCGCTGAACGAACTCCTCGGCATCGGCCAGCGCAAGGGCTTGCGCCAGCGCCTGCGCGGCGGGTACGAAATCCGCCTCGTCCGGGAAGTTCTGCTT
The DNA here is from genome assembly GCA_047971285.1 of Beutenbergiaceae bacterium. Classification (GTDB taxonomy): domain Bacteria; phylum Actinomycetota; class Actinomycetes; order Actinomycetales; family Beutenbergiaceae; genus Pseudactinotalea. The sequence continues at coordinate 19,294 of JBKDZO010000024.1, forward strand.
ATCGATCCCGATATGTAGCACCGAGCGTTCCTGCACCAGCGGCTCACCATCGAATCCAGTGATCACACCCCGCTCGCCAGTGGTGCGCTCGATAACGAAGGTGGAGCCGGATGTGGCATCGGCATGCACCGCCGCTGGGCTCCACGCCGGCGTCCACTGCTCGTCGATCAAGTCCAACCGGGCCTGGCCGTCGAAGGAGAGCTCGGCATCGTCGGTGATCCGGAAGGTCCACGTCAGCGCGAGGTACCGGACGTCGGGTTCATCGCCGGGTTCGGTCAGGCCGCTGACCTGCACCGAATGCTCGACCGTCTCCAGGTCACCCAGGATCGCCGAAAGTTGCTCCGCGGCTGCGTCGGGCGCGGCAATCGGAACCTGGTCAAACTCCCCATCCTGCAGATCGGCGGCAAACGCTTCGGCTATCGGCTCGGGATCGGGTCCCGGACTACAGGCACCAACGACCAGCACGATCCCGACCATCGCCAACAGCGCACTGATGCGTCGGGTCGCCATTGCTCCAGCCTACGAAAGCAGGCAGCAGCGGCGCTATCGTTGCGGCGGTTGAGGACCAGCCGCTCTAAAATTGAGAATGCGTGGTGTCAGATAGCTGGTCTAATCTGAGCCGGTTCATCCTCCCCCCTTGCACAGAATGGCCGCGCGCATGACCTTGCTCCGACTATCACTGAAGTATGCCGCGCCATACCGGCTGTGGGTGGCCGCCGTGGTGGTACTGCAATTGGTTGCCACCATCGCCGCACTGTATTTGCCCAGCCTCAACGGCCGGATCATCGACGAGGGCCTAGCCACTGGCAACGTCGATCTCATCTGGGATATCGGCGCCGAGATGCTGATCTGGTGTGCGGTACAGGCCGCGACCGCGATCGCCGGCGTCTACTTCGGCGCGCGGACTGCCATGGCGGTCGGCCGCGACATCCGCCGCGACATCTACCGCACGGTGGACAGCCTGGGAGCCTTGGACATCTCCGCGATCGGCACTGGCAGCCTGATCACGCGCAATACCAACGACGTCCAGCAGGTCCAGATGCTGGTTCTGATGACACTCAACTTCATGGTGTCCACGCCGATCATGTGCGTGGGCGGCGTGATCATGGCGCTACGGGAGGACGCTGGCCTGTCCTGGCTGGTGTGGGTCTCGGTACCGGTGCTCTTCGTCATCGTGGGCTTCTTGGTACGCACGCTGCTGCCGCTGTTTCGCACCATGCAGGATCGGATCGACTCCATCAACTCGATCACCCGAGAGCAGATCGTGGGCTTGCGCGTGATTCGGGCGTTCGTCCGGGAGCCGTTCGAACGAGACCGGTACGACAAGGCCAATGCGGCGCTCGCGCGCACCTCGGTGCAGGTGGGGAACGTCTTCGTCCTGATGTTCCCGCTGATCATGATGATCCTGCACCTGGCGACCGCTGCGGTGCTGTGGTTCGGTGGTCACCGGGTCGACGCCGGCGTCACCGAGGTCGGTCATCTGAGTGCATTCCTGCAGTACCTGCTCCAGATCTTGATGGCCGTGATGATGGGCACCTTCATGGTGATGATGGTGCCGCGGGCGATCGTGTGTGCCGAACGGATCGGCGAGGTGCTCGGGACCACCTCGACCATGAGGCCGGCCTCGGCAGGCGCGACACCGCCCAGCGGCGAAGGCCTGGTGGAGTTCGACCATGTCACGTTCGGCTATCCGGGTGCGGAGCGGCCGGTGCTGGATGATGTCACCTTCGTCGCGCGTCCCGGTACCACGACGGCGATCGTGGGGTCGACCGGATCGGGCAAGACCACATTGGTCAAGTTGATTCCACGGCTGTTCGATCCGCAGTCGGGCAGCGTGCGTATCGACGGGGTGGCGGTGTCATCGTTGTCGCGGCACCAGATTGCGGATCTGGTTGGCATGGTGCCGCAACAGCCGTATCTGTTCTCGGGAACCATCGCGTCCAATCTGCGGTTTGGGGACACCCAGGCCAGCGACGAGCAGTTGTGGTACGCGCTAACCGTTGCGCAGGGCGATGACTTCGTTCGCAGCCGACCCGGACAGCTGGCTTCGGGCGTCGCTCAGGGCGGTACGAACGTCTCCGGTGGCCAGCGTCAGCGTCTGTGTATCGCTCGTGCGCTGGTCGCCCGGCCGCAGATTTACGTCTTCGACGATTCCTTCTCCGCACTGGATGTGGCCACCGATGCTCGGCTGCGTGCGGCGTTGGCCGCCGAAACCGGCGAGGCCACGGTCATCATCGTCGCCCAGCGCATCGCCACGGTCCGGGATGCCGATCAGATTGTCGTGCTCGACGACGGAGCGGTGGTCGGGCAGGGCCGGCACGAACAGTTGCTGGAAACATGCGAGACCTATCGCGAGATCGTCGAATCGCAGATGAGCACCGAAGGAGCAGGCCGATGAGCGCTCCCGAAGAGGCTGTCGACCAGGCAGAGGACCTGGAGCCCGAGTTCATCCCCGGCGAAGACGACCAGGGCATGTTCGGCGAAGGCGCACCCGCGCGCAAACCGAAGAACTTCTGGCCCTCGGCCCGCAGGCTATTCGGGCTGTTCGCACCCGAACGGTCCAGGTTCATCCTGGTGGTGGCCCTGGTCAGCGTCTCGGTGGTGTTGACGGTCCTCGCCCCCAAGGTGCTGGGCCAGGCCATGGATGTGATCTTCGACGGCGCCATCGGCTCGCAGTTGCCACAGACCTTCCCCGGCATGTCGCTGGCGGAGATCGTCGAGGCGTTGCGGGCGGCCGGTCAGGATGACTTCGCTGACGTGTTGGCGGGTTCGGCGAGCATCATCCCCGGCGTCGGGATCGACTTTTCGCTGCTGGGCCGGCTCATCCTGATGGTGCTGGGCATGTACGTCTTGGCATCGGTGCTGATGTGGGCGCAGGGCTACATCCTGAACCGCATCGTGATGAAGGTTGTCTATGACCTCCGCACCCGGATCGAGGAGAAGATCAACCGGCTTCCGCTGAAGTACTTCGACACCCGGCAGCGCGGTGACCTGATGTCGCGGGTGACCAACGACGTCGACAATATGCAACAGGCGATGCAGCAGGCATTCAGCCAGCTGGTGCAGTCAGCGTTGCAGGTCATCGGCATCGCCATCATGATGTTCGTCGTCAGCTGGCAGCTGGCCCTGATCGCGCTGGTCGCGCTGCCACTGTCGGGGATCATCGCCGGCGTCGTCGGCTCCAAGTCTCAGAAGCTGTTCACCCAGCAGTGGAAAAGCACCGGCCACCTGAACGGCCACATCGAGGAGTCGTACTCCGGCATGGAGCTGGTGCGGGTGTTCGGACGCGACGAGCAGATGCTGGAGGAGTTCGACGAACGCAACGCCAAATTGTTCTCCTCCTCGTTCGGGGCCCAGTTCGTCAGCGGCATCATCATGCCCGCCATGCAGTTCGTGAACTACCTGCAATATGTCCTGATCGCCGTGGCCGGTGCGTTGCGGGTGGCATCCGGCACGCTGACCATCGGAGACGCGACGGCGTTCATCCAGTATTCGCGGGAGTTCTCCCAGCCTTTGGGGCAGATCGCGGGCATGGCGAACATGCTGATCTCGGGTGTGGCCTCGGCCGAGCGGACGTTCGAGTTGCTGGATGCCCAGGAACAGGAACCCGACAGCGCCAGCGCCGCACTCCCCAAACGCAGTGACGGTCACGTGGAGTTCCGCGACGTCGCGTTCTCCTACGACCCTCAGGCACCGCTGATCGAAGGGCTGTCGTTCGCGGCCGACCCCGGCCACACGGTAGCGATCGTGGGACCCACCGGCGCGGGCAAGACGACCTTGGTCAACCTGGTCATGCGGTTCTATGAACTGGATGGCGGCCAGATCTTGCTCGATGGCATCGATGTGCGCAGCTTGAGCCGGGCCGAATTGCGTAGCCAAGTCGGCATGGTGTTGCAGGACACGTGGCTGTTCGATGGCACCATCGCCGAGAACATCCGGTACGGCAAGCTCGACGCCACCTACGATGAGGTGGTCGCGGCAGCGGAAGCCACCATGGTGGACCGGTTCGTGCGGCAGTTGCCCGACGGCTACGACACCGTGGTCAGCACCGATGGTGGGTCGATTTCGGCTGGCGAGCGCCAGCTGATCACGATCGCGCGGGCCTTCCTGGCCAATCCCAGCCTGCTGATCCTGGACGAGGCAACCTCAAGCGTGGATACGCGCACCGAGCTGCTGGTGCAGCAGGCCATGAATGCACTGCGGACCGACCGCACCAGCTTCGTGATCGCCCACCGGCTGAGCACCATTCGGGACGCGGACACCATCTTGATGATGGCCGACGGCAGGATCGTGGAACGGGGTAGCCACGACCAGTTGTTCACCGCCCGAGGCGCCTACTACGACCTGTACATGACGCAGTTCCTGGGTGGTCACGAGGAGGTCGAGGTACAGGTGGGCGCCCCGGAGGTTTCCACCGACGGTGTCATCGAACCGTCCTCGGCCGACTCCTAGGTCAGCCGAGGCCAGGACGCAAAGTACGGAACGGATTCGCCTCACCGCCGGTTATCAAACCGTTACGCTGAGTCGATGCCGACCCGACTCCGGCTACCCGCTACTTTGGCGTGCGCGCTGGCAATGCTGTTGCTCGCGCTGGCGCCTGCCTGGGCGAGCTTCCGCACGGACATCGCGGGACTGATCAACGACTCTCGCGGGGCACAAGGCCGGTCGGCGCTGACCTCGTCGACGTCAATGAACAGCGTGGCGCAGGCGTGGGCCGAACAGCTGGCTAGGGCAGGCTCGCTATCTCACAATCCGAACTACTCGTCCCAGATTCCCGGCGGCTGGGCGGCTGCCGCCGAGAACGTCGCGTACCACTCCAATCCCACCGCGGCCGCGATGCACCAGCAGTTGATGGACTCCAGCGGTCATCGGGCCAACATCCTGGGCAACTTCACTCACCTCGGGGTGGGCTATGCCACCGATTCCAGCGGCGGCGGCTGGCTGGTTGAGGTGTTCGCCCGCTATCCGGGCGGGTTGGTCGAGGGATCGCCGCCTGCGCCTGCTCCCACCACATCGGCCCCGGCCCCGGCAGCGGACCCGACCGACGATGGCACCGGTAGCGCGGGTACGTTGTCCAGCGGCTCCACCGGCCCGGCGGTGCTGGAATTGCAGCAGAACCTGGAAACCCTGGGGTACCAGGTGCAGGCCGACGGGAACTTCGGGCCACAAACCAAGGAAGCTGTCGAGCAGTTTCAGGCAGACTCGAACCTGACGGTCGATGGCCAGGTCGGGCCGCAAACCAGCCAGGCCATCAGCGCTGCGGTCGCCGCGGCGACCGCACCGACACCAACGCCCACTCCGACGCCCAGCGCCCCCGCTACGCCGCTGCTGCCCACCGACCCGGTGTCCGACGATTTCGTCCAGGTCACACCGCCGGACAATGTCCCCACAGGCGCCACCGCTACCGTCGAGTCCACCGAACTGGTTCCCACGCCGGTCCTGGTGGGCACTCTCGCGGTATCGACGGCGGCCATGGGCGGTTTGCTAGTGCTGCGTCGCCGCATCCTGCTCGGCCTGTAGCTTCCACCGCCCCACCCACTGAGGTAGTACGCGCGCGTCGAGGTAGTACGCCCGACGGTACTACCTCAGCTGCGGCGTACTACCTGAGCGGTGGTGGCGGGTGGGCGGTGGTGGCGGGGTGGGAGCATCAGCGACAATGGAGTCATGTTTGGCCCGGCGCCTGGGCGCTATCAGCACGACGACGAATCCAATCTCAGCTACAGCGGGATCTATGTCCGCACCGAACGCGGTCCCATGCTGGCCGCATTGGGGGAGCTGCGCTTTACCGGTTGGGTCGGGCCGCAGGAAGGTCAGTGGGTGCTGGCCGTGACCGGCAATCCGCTGGGAAAGGTCGCGCGGAACAAACGACGGTTCGACGACGTCGCCCGTGACCTCGCCAGCACCCTGGCGAGCGCCGCCATCAGCATCGAGGTGGCGCGTGAGCGCCGGTTGCTGATCGCGGCGTTCGACGCTGAGCGCGAACTACCCCGCTACGACAGCGATCCACCCGAGCCCGATGACGCCGAGATCACCCTCGACGATTTCGGCAATCCGGTCATGCCGGGCGGATCCACCGATACCGACTGCGACGGCGTGGCGCGGGAACTGCTGGGGCTGCTCGACGTCGATGATCCCGAGCAGCACCTGCTGGAGTTGCTGGATGAGGACCTCGGCGAGAGCACCAACGAGTCCGAACGGCTGCTGGCATTGCTGCGGCTCCTCAAGCTACCGACCTGGCTGGTCTCCTCGGATTCGCTGCCCCGCGATGTACCCGGAGGCCCGGGCAGGCGCGAGGTGATCCGGCTGGGCGCCGGCAAACCGGGGGTGCAGGGGCGGGTCAACGACGTGGTGTGGAAGCCGGTTCGCGGCAAGCCCAGACCCTGAGGTCAGCAGCCTGGAATCACGGGCACACCAAGTCGAGGAATCGCTGCTGAACCGCACGCAACACACCGGCTTGTGCCAAACCGTCCTGGTCGGGATCATCAACCTGCTCGGTGAGTGGACCGTCGACAGCCAACGTTGCCATCCCGTGCACCACGGACCAGTACAACCCCGCCAACGCGGCATCGGCCTGCTCACCGTGAACGATCGCCACCATCCGTTCCAGTTCGGCGAATGCCAGCGCCCCCGCCTGCTGCACCGCCGGGAACCGCACCGGATCACACAGGTCGGTTCGGAACATCGCCCGGAACAAGCCCGGATGGCGAAGGGCGAACCCGACGTAGGCCTGGCCCGATTCTCCCGCCACCTGGCGGGCACTGGCAGCGGGCTGGTCATTGGCTCGGCCGAGGGCGGCGGCTAGGTCCCGGAATCCCTGGGCGATCACTTCCGCCAGGATCGATTCGCGGTCTGCGAAATGGTGATAGGGCGCCTGATGGGTCACGCCCGCCCGCCGGGCCACTTCACGCATGCTCAGCGACGAGTGCCCGTCCTCATCCAGGAGTTTCCGGGCAGTGGCCAGGATCGTGGTTCGAGTATCGACTCCGGATTCGGACGCTCTCACCGCACCAGGGTACTTGACACCGTCTAGCCGATGGTTCTAGCGTCTGACTTGACAGTGTCTAGTTTTCGAGGGGAAGCACGTGTGGGATGTGATCGTGATCGGTTCGGGAGTGGGTGGACTCGCCACGGCCGGCACCTTGGCCGCGGTTGGCGGCAAGCGCGTCCTGGTACTGGAGCAACACAGCGAGCCAGGCGGGCTGACCCACACCTTCCGCCGAGACGGCGCGGCTTGGGACGTCGGGCTGCACTACGTCGGTGACCTCGGCACCGGTTCTGTGCTACGCCCGCTGTTGGACTTCCTCTCCGGCGGGGAACTGAGGTGGAACCGTATGGTTCCCGAGTTCGAGCGCTTCGTATACCCAGGCATGGACTTCCGGGTGCCGAATGATCCGGACGGCTACCGCGAACGGTTGATCGCCCAGTTTCCGCAGCAGGCCCGGCAAATCCGCCGGTACTTCAAGGACGTGCGGGCTGCGGGGCGCTGGGCCACGGTCACGCTGACCCAAGGAGCACTGCCAGCCACGCTGGATCGGCTGACCCAGGCCGTTCTGAAGGCGACCGGCAAGCGGTTCGTCCAGACCACTCAGCAGTATCTGGAGGAGAACATCGACTCGGAGCCACTTCGCGCCCTGCTGGTGAGCCAGTGGCTGGACTATGGACTCCCACCCGCCCGGAGCGCATTCGCGATCCATGCCCTGATCGTTTCGCACTACTTCCACGGTGGCTGGTTTCCCGATGGTGGCAGCGCACGGCTGGCGCGCACCTTTGAGAAGGGGATCGAACATCACGGTGGCTGCGTGCGCGTGTCGCAGGAAGTGCAGGAGATCCTGGTCGAGAACGGGGTCGCGGTCGGCGTCCGGGTCCGCGATCGGCGCCGCGCACCGAGCCGCGAGGTCAGCTACCACGCTCCGATCGTGGTGTCGGCGGTCGGTGCCCGCAATACCTATGGCCGGCTGCTGCCCCGCGACAGCGAAACCGGGCGCCTGACCGCTGGCGAGCGAAAGCGGGTGATGGCCACCGCGCCCGGGCTCTCGGCGGTAGTGCTCTATCTCACGCTGAGTCAAAGCCCCACCACGATCGGGGTCCGGGGCGAGAACCACTGGATCTCCACCAGCCTCGATCACAACAACGACCGCCGTCGTACCGCCGCACTGCTGCGCGGCGAACCGGAACAGTTGTACCTGTCGTTTCCATCCCTGAAGGCACATCCCACAGCGCCCGAGTCCACGGTGCGCCATACCGCCGAGATCATCGCCGCGGTGGAGGCGAGCGCATTCGAAGAATGGCGCGGACGACCGGTTCACAACCGCGGTGCCGCCTATGCCCAGGTGAAGCAGACCATCAGCGATGGACTGATCCGGGCCGTCGAGGCCGCCGTACCCGGGTTCGCCGATCTGGTGCAGTACTCGGAGCTCTCGACGCCACTGTCGGTCGAGCACTACACCCGGCACCCCGGCGGCGCGTTCTACGGGGTGCCGGCAACCCCCAGGCGCTACCAGGACCGGCCGTTGGGCCCGGGCACTCCCATTGAGAACCTGTACCTCAGCGGCCAGGATGCCGGTTCCCTGGGCATTGCCGGGGCGATGATGGGTGGCATCGCAGCGGCGACGCGGATTCTCCCAGCGGCGTTCCCCAAGCTGATCGCGAGGATGCGCTCCCCACGAACTCCCCGCCCTCCAGACCAGCGGGGCGATAAGCGCCGCGCCGTGTTGCATTCCAAACGGCAGCTGACCGACACGATTTGGCAGGTTGTCTACGACCTGGACGGCAACGTCGGCGAATACGCCGGCGGGCAGTACGCCCGGCTTCATGTCGGGGGCGACGAATGGCGCGACTACTCGATCGCTGGCGCCACCGGTCGCCGTCTGGAACTGCTGATCAGCACCAGCACCGGCGGTCACGGGTCCAGATTCATCCTGGCGTCCCAGCCTGGCCGGGCCACCGAGGTGGAACTGCCACTGGGGCAGTTCACCGCTGTTCCCAGCCCCCGTAGGCGGGTCTTCTGCGCAACCGGTACCGGCCTGGCCCCCTTCGCCGCGATCTTCACCGATCTGGTCGAGGCGGACGAACTGGCCGACGCGGAGCTGTTCTTCGGCTGTCGTACCGGAGCCGAGGACATCACCAGTGTCCTGGATGCGGTTCCCGAGAAGGTCACCGTCTGCACCAGCCGCGCACAGCCACCCAGTGGCGGATTCCCCGGCCGAGTGACGCAGGCGCTGGCCGAGGCCCCGCTGGATGTCGCCGATACCGACTTCTACCTATGCGGCTCCTCGGCGATGGTTGCCGACGCCACACGAGTGCTGCTGCATCGCGGGGCCCAGTACATCTACACCGAGCCGTACTGAACTGCTGCTACCCCGGCCGGCTAGGAGGTCTCCGAATCCAGATCGATACCGAGTGCCCCCGAGGCATACCCCATCACGCCACGGCGGACCGACTCCCGATCCAGTTCGACACCCACTAGCGGGTACAGGTCGTAGGCATCCTCCAACGCCACGATATTGCGGGCGATTTCAGAGGCCGGGCGCCTCAACTGAAACTCGCCGAGCGCGACCCCCAGGTCAATGGTGGTGAGGTAGAGCATCACCTGCCGGTCGACCACCGAGCGCATCAACGGCCGGTATTCAGGCCTGACCCGCAGCATTCCGACGCTCTCGTACAGGATCCGCAGCTCATCGTTGATGCTCTCCGGGATACCTGCGGTGATCAAGGCACGGATTCGCTCGGTCGGGCTGGGCAGCGCCTCGGCGATCTGGCGCCGCCGTTCCACCAGATCCTCGATCACGCCCTCGACGCTCTCGTAGATCAGGTGTTCGAACTTGGGGAAGTAGTACAGCACGCTGCCGGGGCTGACATCGGCCTCAGCGGCAACGGCACGAACGTTGGTCTTGGCCAGTCCCTGCTCTGCCGCCACCCGCTGCGCGGCGGCAATCAAGCGCGCACGGCGCTGCGGGTGACGGGCAGAGGGTTGACTCACGGGCTAACGGATTCCTTGGCATCGTTGTCGTCCGGAATGGACTGCATCAGGCTCGCGTACTTAGTCGGGTTGTTGCCCTTCATCACGAACCCAGCAACGATACCGCCAATGAACAGCACCGGGGTCGGCAGTAGCAGGATCCAGTTGATCGATCCCTCCATACCGGTGACCACCTGGAAGTTCAGCGCGATCAGGGTGAAACCCGTGATCAAGCCAAGCGCACCCAGAGCGGGCGCTATCAGCACCCGCCACAATCCATGGCCACGCCGATCCTTGGCGAAGAACCCCACCACGGAGATCGCCGCGACCGCTTGCGCGAACACCAAGCCGGCGACACCGACGGCGTAGGTCCACACCGCCAGCTGCAGGTACGGGTCGGCCTGCACGATGGCGGCGTAGATGACGATGATCGCCGCGATGATGCTCAGCACGGTGCTGGCCAGGTACGGGGCGCCGGTGCCGGTGCGGGTCCGGGCAAGCATCCGGGGCAGGATCCCCTCACGGCCAAGCGCGAACAGGTACCGGGTACAGGCGTTGTGGAACGCCAGCACGCAGGCGAAGAAGCTGGTGACGATCAGGATCTGGATCACCGTGCCGGCCCATGCTCCGATGTACTGCGCGCCAGCGGCAGGAACCATGAATTCGAACTCGTCAGAGAGCGCCATCTGGATGACGCCTTCGACGCCGAACGCCACCGTGACGACCCAGAACGTGAACGCGTAGAAGACTCCCAGGAATCCGACGGCGATGTACGTCGCCAGTGGAATCGTCCGCTTGGGGTTCACCGCTTCCTCGGCGTAGATGGCCGTACCCTCGAAACCGAGGAAGGCACCGAATCCGATCACGAACAGTGCGCTGACGCCCGCTCCGGCGAACATCGCCCCGGGGGTGAGCGGTTCGATGCTCATCGGTTCCGGGCCACCCTGGGCCAGGACCGCCACCGACAGGATCAGCAGGATCGCAACCTCGGCGGTCAACAGCACGGCCAGCACCTTCGCGCCGACGTCGATCTTGTTGAAGCCCAGGAAGGCGACCGCGAGTACCGACAAACCCGAATAGACCCACCACGGGATGGCGACTCCCCACAGCCCTTCCACCGTGAGCGCACCGAAGAACCCGATGAAGGCATAGAAGGCGACGGCCAGGATCGAGTAGGACAACACGGTCACCAGCGCGATACCGATACCGGCGGGCTTGCCCAACCCCTTACCGACGTAGGCGTAGAACGCTCCGGCGTTGCGGACGTGGGTGGACATCGCGGTGAAGCCGACGGCGAACAGGATCAAGATCACCGCGCACACCAGCATGGCGGCCGGCGCTCCGATACCCCCCAGACGGAAGGCCATCGGTGCGGCACTGACCACCACGGTCAGCGGAGCCGCTGCCGACATCACGAAGAACACGATGTCCCACACCTTGAGGCGCCCGGTCGCCAGGCTTCCGGATGCAGTCTGGACGCTCGGCGCGTCCGATGTCTGCTGTGACATGAGGTTCCTTCCAGTGTTCAACCTTGAACAGTTATTCAAATAGTCTCAAGCGACGGCATGCCAACTGTAGTAGATTGCGGGCAACAAATCTATACGCTTGTTCAAAGAGGAGCATTTCCATGGCTAAGGACCGCGCACGAGACCTCGGGATCGGTTTGAACGGACGTCCTGGGCGGTGGAACGCCATTACCGACGTACCCGGCATCGAGGTCGGCTACACCACCCTGATCGAGGGTGAGCCCGGTGCGGACGTCGTGGCCCGTACCGGCGTCACCGCGATCCTGCCGCGTGGCCGCGACGGCGCTGGTACCCCGGTGGCTGCGGGCACCTACTCACTCAACGGCAACGGCGAGTTGACCGGGCGCACCTGGATCACCGAATCCGGCATGTTCTCCACCCCGATCGGGATCACCAACTCGCATTCGGTCGGTGCAGTGCACCGCGGCATCGACCAGTGGATGCACGACCATCATCCGGAGGCCTCAGCCCAGTGGATGCTGCCGGTGGTCGGTGAGACCTGGGACGGATATCTGAACCAGATCAACGCTCAACACGTCACCTCCGAGCATGTACGCGCCGCCTTGGATACAGCAACCTCCGGCCCGCTCGCCGAAGGCAACTGCGGTGGCGGCACCGGGATGAACTGCTATGGATTCAAGGGCGGATCGGGAACCGCATCGCGGGTCGTCGACTACGACGAGGACCAGTACACCGTGGGTGTGTTCACCCAAGCCAACTTCGGTTCCCGTAGTGAGTTCACCACCGGTGGCAAGGCACTGGGACCGGCGTCCGCCGTGCCATCCCCCATCGAGGACGGCATCTGGTTCGGCCGGGAACTCGCCGGCGCTCGCGCGGCGGGCGGCGCCGGCAGCGTGATCGTCATCGTGGCAACCGATGCGCCCCTGCTGCCCAAGCAGTGCGAGGCCCTTGCCCGCCGAGTGCCGCTGGGGCTGGCCCGGACCGGGACCGCAGGCAGCCATTTCTCCGGCGACATCTTCCTGGCGTTCTCGACGGCGAACCCCGGCGCGCTGCGCTCCCAGATGGGGGACGACCGGGGTCTGGATTCGCTCTCGTTCGTGCCTTGGGGCCGCATCGACCCGTTCTACACAGCCACCGTCGAGGCGGTGGAGGAGTCGGTGCTCAACGCCTTGGTAGGCGCCGAGGATCTGCGCGGCCGCGCAGACCACGTGAGCTACGCCCTACCTCACGACGAGGTACGCGCAGCCTTCGGCTAAGAAGCCAGCCCCGCACCCCCGCACCCTCTCGCCGAACGCGGCATCGCGGGCGCTTCAGCACGAAATGGCGCCCGGTGCAGCGCGTTCGGCGAGGGTGCGACCTAGGGTGGGCACGATGAGAGCAAAAGTCCTCGGCGCAGCATTGCTCGCAGCGGCCACGATCTTGGGCGGCTGCGCCCCGGATCCGGCACCAGAACCGACGCCGGATCCAACGCCGAGCGCACAGACCACGCCCGCCCCAGACCCCGCCGCCGACAAAGAGGCCATCGAAGCTGTGGCTGCCGAGTACTTCGCAGCGACAGTGAGCGCAGCGCCGGACGGCGCGCCGCTTTACCAGATCTACGCCTTGTTCAGTCCGGACACCGTCGCCTATTTCGACGAGGTCGCGAGTCTGGCTCATACCGCTGGCCCAGCCGAGATCGCGGAACTTGAGATCAGCCAGCGAACGGTGATCATCACCATGCGGGCCCTGTTGACCTATGAGCAACTCGCGCAAACCGATGGCGCATTCGCCTTCGGTGCGGCCCAGACGATCACGATGCTGGACGTCGGGCTCGGCATGGTCCCGGTCACCGGCGACTCCGTGACGTCGGTCAGCCTCGACGGCGACCTTGGCTATGCGGAGATCGTGTTCGAGTCAGAGCCAACAGGTGATGACATGCAGTTCGTGCGAGTGGGATCGGAGTGGACGATCGACTGTCTCGAGGAGCTCGCCATGCCGAACGAAGTGGTCCCCATGGTCGTCGCGGACGGTGAGATGACCGAAGACGAGGCGATTCTTCGAGGAGTCTCAGTCGCAATCAGCCAGCTGGGGATCGGCGCGGTCGATGAGTCGATCTTCGAGGTACCGCAACCATAACGCCGAACGCGTGATCTCGGACGCTACGGCGCCGTTTGGCGACCGGATCTGCGCGTTCGGTGATGGATACCGTCCGCAATGCCGCGTTCGCACCGCCCACCCAACTCTCACCCGGACAGCGATATCCGGGTCGGCCCTGCTGCTGCTACAAGTTGTCGGCTAACGTGACCAGGCCGCCGCGCGCGTAGAACGCCCTACCAACAGTGCCAAATGCAGCGACGCCTGCACCTCGCCGTCGTCCAAGTCCACACCCAACAGGTCACCGATCAGCGCCAGACGCTGATAGAAGACCGACCGGGATAGGTGCGAGGCAGCCGCCGCGGCCGTGCGATTGCCCGGGAACGCGAGCAGGGCAGCCAGTACCTGCAACAGGTCACCACGGTGCGTCATGTCGTGCTCGATCAGTGGCGCGAGCATCCGCTCCCCATGCTCCAGTACCCGCCGGTCATCACGGAGCGCGGTCGCCAGCTGTGCCAACGGGTGCTGGGCCACCCGCCGGATATGCGGGCCAGGTCCGTCGGTAGCGATGAACGCGTGCGAGAGGTCGATCGCTTCGTGCACCGAGGCGAGGGCCCCGTGCAGATCGCGGGCAACGGTGCCGACCGAAACCACCAGCCGATCCGCCTGGGAACCAACGGCAGCGCTGAACTGCCGGATGCGGCGATCATCAAAACCGCCCGAAGCCGACAACAGGACCGTGGTTGCACCAACCGTCGGTCCGGGTGCAGCCAAGGCGCGGCCACCGAGCTGCTGTGCCGCCGTATCGGCCGCTGTCGCCGTGACCGCGGTATTGAGCACCATCCCGCACAGTTGTGCTCCCCGGACGTCGATACCAGCAGCTTCGACGCGCGCCGTCATCGACTCCTCACCGACGAACGCGCCGCCCATAAGGCTGTCCAGCAGCCCGCGCCGGCCCAACTCGGCCCATTCGTCGCCGTCATCGGCCAACCGGCTCACCGCGAGTGCGATCGCTCCCTGCTCCACCACTGCGGCACGCCCAGCGCGGTGCGCCGGGCCCGGCAGTGCAATGAGATACCCCCAGCGCACCCCACGTGCTTGTACCGGTACCAGCAACCAGTCCTCACCCGGGCTGGATCCGCCCAGACTGGCACCGTGCGCCCTCCGGGAGCGGACCTGCCACTCCCCGAGCACTTCGCCGGCCGGCCCGCCGGGCACCTGGGCGAAGACCACGTCGTGAGCCAAGTCCTCCAGTACCACCGGCGCCTGCAGCGTTTGTGCCAGCTGCCGCACGATGAAGTCGGCCGGTGAACCACGCAGAGCCATGGCGGTAAACCGGGCCTGCACCTCATCTCGCGCTTGCAGCGCCGCAGTCTGTTCGGCGATGACACGGCGGTGAACGGCCTCGGTGATCGTGACGAACTTGACCTCCCGGTGTAGCGCGACCAACGGGAGGTTGCGTGCCAGAGCCGCTGCCACCAGCACCGCCGGTGGGTACTGGTAGTGCGTGCCCAGTTCCAGCACCAGGCCTGCCAGCCCGGCATCGGTGAGCTCGTCGATGAAGCTGCGCAGGTCGGCAGGATCCTCGGGCCAGCCCGACCCGGTCGACAACAGCAGTTCACCACCATCGAGCAACCTGGCGACTCCTGGGCTGTCGGAGACGTGCACCCAACGAATCGGCGTATCGAGCCGGGACTCCCCGGCCAACAGCTGCGGCCGCCCGGCGGTAACCGCTTCCAGCGCGAGGACATCCCGCACGGTCAGCGGCGAAAGGCCTTCCGGACGATCTGTCCGATCGCTAGCAGATTCACGACGGTCCGCCATCTGATATCTCCCTCAACCTCTGCCAAGGTGGCTCTATTGCAAGGCTAACCAATAGCCAGTCGATTTGTCTGACAGCCCCCACCCAAGGAGTGATCGCGCATGGCCGTCATCTCGCACTACATCAATGGCGCCGAGACCGGCACCGCCGAACGCACCGGTCAGGTGTTCAACCCCGCCACCGGCGAGGCGCAGCACCAGGTACTGATGGCTAGCGCCGCCGAGACCGAGGCAGCGATCGCCGCGGCAAGAGCGGCTCTGCCGGCGTGGCGGGCCACCTCGTTGATAAAGCGGGCCGATGTGTTCTTCCGTCTGCGCCAGTTGCTGGTGGAGCGTCAGGATGAACTGGCCGCAATCATTACCAGCGAGCACGGCAAGGTGCTATCGGACGCCAAGGGTGAGATCAGCCGTGGAATCGAGAACGTGGAGTTCGCCGCGGGGCTGGTTCACCTGCTCAAGGGTGAGCACGCCGAGCAGGTCTCCCGCGGCGTCGACGTGCACTCGGTGAAGCAGCCGGTCGGCGTGGTCGGGTGCATCACCCCGTTCAACTTTCCCGTCATGGTGCCGTTGTGGATGATGGCTTCCGCGATTGCCTGCGGCAACACCGTGGTGCTCAAGCCGAGCGAGAAGGACCCGTCGGCGTCGGTATTCCTGGCCAAGCTGTTCGAGCAGGCAGGCCTACCCGCCGGGGTGCTCAACGTGGTCCAGGGCGACAAGGTCGCTGTCGACACCATCCTGGATTCTCCCGACGTGTCCGCGGTCAGCTTCGTCGGTTCGACGCCGATCGCCAAGTCGATCTACACCCGCGCCGCCGAAAACGGCAAGCGGGTGCAGGCCTTGGGTGGTGCGAAGAACCACATGGTGGTCATGCCCGACGCCGACCTCGAGGGTGCGGCCAACGCTGCGGTCTCGGCGGCGTACGGCAGCGCTGGTGAACGTTGCATGGCGGTCTCCGTGCTGGTGTGCGTGGGCGACGAAACCGCGGACGCCATGGTGCGAGCCGTGGGCGAGCGGGTCGGCGGCCTGGTGATCGGCGATGGCACCAACCCGGCCAGCGAGATGGGCCCGCTGATCACTGGCGAGCACCGCGACAAGGTGAACTCCTACATCACCAGCGCCGCTGAGGAGGGCGCAACCATCGTCGTCGACGGCACCGCCAAGCAGTTCCAGGGCGGTGGGTTCTTCACCGGGGTATCTCTGATCGACAATGTCCGCCCCGGGATGAAGGTGTATGAGGACGAGATCTTCGGCCCGGTGCTATCGGTGGTGCGGGTGGACAGCTACGACGAGGCAGTGGAGCTGATCAACGCCAGTCGATTCGCCAATGGCGTCGCGGTATTCACCCGCGACGGCGGCACGGCCCGCCAGTTCGAGTTCGATATCGAGGTGGGCATGGTCGGGATCAATGTGCCGATCCCGGTTCCGGTCGGAGTGTTCTCCTTCGGCGGCTGGCGTGACTCGCTGTTCGGCGACACCCACATCTACGGCCCGGAGTCGATCCACTTCTACACCCGTTCCAAGGTGGTTACCACCCGGTGGCCCGGCCACACGCCGTCGCAGATCGACCTCGGCTTCCCCAGCAACCACTGAGTAGACGATGAGCACCGAAACACTGACCACCCCTGAAGCTCAGGTACGCCGCGATGACCGCAGCCACGTGTTCCACTCCTGGAGCGCACAGGCACTGATTGATCCTGTGCCCGTGGCCGGCGGCAGTGGAGCCAGCTTCTGGGACTACCAGGACAACCGATATCTGGACTTCGCCTCACAACTGGTGAACCTGAACCTGGGTCACCAGCACCCTGATCTGGTGGCTGCGATCCAGCACCAGGCGGGCAAACTGGCGACGATCCAGCCAGCGGTCGCCAACGATGTTCGCGGAGAACTCGCTCGGCGGATCGCCCAGGTGGCGCCGGAAGGCCTGTCCAAGGTGTTCTTCACCAATGGCGGGGCCGATGCCAACGAGAACGCGGTGCGGATGGCGCGGATTGTGACCGGCAAGCGCAAGGTCCTTTCGATGTACCGCAGCTACCACGGCAACACCTCGACGGCGATCACCCTGACCGGCGATCCACGCCGGTGGCCCAACGAGCCCTCCGACGGTTCCGTGGCCCACTTCTTCGGACCATATCCGTATCGCTCGCCGTTCCACTCCGACTCCCCCGAGCAGGAGACACAACGGGCACTGGAGCATCTGGAGCAGACCATCGTGCTGGAGGGCGCAAGCACCATCGGCGCACTCATCATTGAGACGATCGTGGGCACCAACGGGGTACTCATTCCACCGCCGGGGTACCTGGCCGGGGTGCGCGCTCTTTGCGACAAGTACGGAATCGTCTACATCGCCGACGAAGTGATGGTCGGGTTCGGCCGGGTCGGAGAGTGGTTCGCCGTCGATGCCTTCGACGTGGCACCGGACCTGATCACCTTCGCCAAGGGCGTCAACTCCGGGTATGTGCCTCTGGGCGGCGTGGTGATCAGCGACCGTATCGCTGAACACTTCGACACGGTGGCGTTCCCGGGCGGGCTGACGTATTCCGGCCACCCACTGGCGTGCGCTGCCGGGGTTGCGACGTTCGAGGTGTTCGAGCGGGACGGGATCCTGCAGCGCGTGCGCGACCTGGGCGAGCGTGTGGTGGCACCACGACTGGCTCAGCTGGCCGATGCCCATCCCAGCGTCGGCGAGGTGCGCGGGCGCGGCTTGTTCTGGGCGATCGAGCTGGTCACGGATCGCATCACCCGGGAGCCGCTGGTCCCGTTCAACGCGACTGGCCCGGACGCGGCCGTGATGGGCGAGGTGGCAGGTGCCTGCAAGCGCGCAGGGTTGTGGCCGTTCACCCACTTCAACCGGGTGCACATCGCCCCGCCACTGGTGATCGAGGAGGACGATCTGCTACGCGGGATCGACATCATTGACGCCGCGTTGCTCAGGGCAGACGCCGCAATCTAGTCCGCCGTCCGGAACGCCCCATACCGCAACCGGAAGTCCGTATGGTCGTGGCATGCAGTTCAGGACGTCGGGGGCATTGGCAAAGGTCGACCTGTCGCCAGTGCTGGCCCTGATTCCACCGCTATGGACCGAGTGGGCGAACCTGAAGTTCGATCGCACGGGCGGCCTGGTCAATCCGTTGACCGGGACGGTGCTGGAGATGCCAACGCTGGTCGAAGGGCAGCACCGGCGGCCCGGTGCATGCTACCGGTTCACCGTCGTCACGCAGGGAGAGGAATTCCCAGCAGGCCAACCCCCCGGGACGGCCCCGCCCCAAGTGGTCATCCGGTCTCACACCGTGGAAGCGACTTTGCGCGCCGACACCGCTCAGGCTCTGACGTTTGCGCTACGGGACCCGAGCGGCACCTGGACCGGCGACCTCACGATCCGCCGCACCCGGCTGCCGATCATTGAATTCAGCGGCAGTACGCCGGTGGAGGCCCACCTGGAGCAGGACATCCCGGCCTGGATCGTCAGGGTGTTCGGAAAGACCCTCGCGGGTGGATTCAGAGCCGACCTGGGTGCGGTCGAGCAGGACCTCCAGGCGGTGACCGGCACCCTCACCATGGGACGGTCCTCGGCTTCCCTCACCGTGGATGTCCATCCGCAATTGGAGCAATGGTCGGTGGACACCCGGGCAACGCTGCAGGGCAGGGGATTGGCACGCTTGCCGTTGTGGCTATTCCGTGCACGGATCCGTGCCGCAGTCGACCAAGCCTTGGCAACGTTCTGGTCTCAGACGGCGACCAGGATGCGTGACCTGGATGTTGCGCTCGTCGAGCTCACCGCTGACATTGATGCAGCGGGCGGCCCGGCGCCCTTCCTGCACCGGGCTCTGTGGGACTCGGACTTCACGCCAATGTCCGGGCCGCTCAAGAGATGACCTGCTCTCAGGCAACTCTCAGGCGTTCTCAATAGTGTGGCGGGACGTCGACCCGACCAGCGTTGGAGGGCCCTGTGTTCGATCAAGTGCTTGGACTCCCCATGCACATCCTGGTGCTGCACGCCGTTGTCGTCCTGGGACCGATCGCCGCGATCAGCGCGATCGCATACTCGGTGCGGCCAACCTGGCGTTGGTACCTGAAGTGGCCGACGTTGATGCTGGCCGTCATCGCCGGGATCGCAGCCTTCGTGACCGGTCAATCCGGCGAGGCTCTGCAGCAGCAGATGATCGCCAACGGCGCTGCCGGTGAGCTGCTGCAGAACATCAACGACCACGCCCAGGCCGGGAAGGTTGCTGCCGCCTTGGGGATCGCGTTCATGGTGGTGACGATCGCTGCCGTGTGGTTCGTTCTACCGGCAGGACCACACCCCGGGCAAAGCGAGGCGAAGTCCGGGCTACGGCTCAATCCGGTGGTGCGGCAGGTCACCGCCGGTCTGACCATCGCGGTTGCGATCGCCCTTATCGTGGCCATCGCGTTAGCCGGGCACCTAGGCGCTACGGCCGCCTGGGACGGCGTGTTCTAGGCCCTTTCGAGGTATAGCCCCTGGGTGGGCACCCAAGAGACGACGCCGCCCCACACTGGATACCTAGCATGAGGCGGCGTCAGGACTTCAGCTAGCGCACTAGTGGCTACTGCGGCGGCGGAGTACAACCGCGACCGCTCCTGCGAACATGAGCACACCCGCCAGGAGGGCCAGCCACAGATCGTCGAAGCCGGTGTCGCCTAGCTCGGGCTTGGGCTGATCGGTATCGGCCGGCGGAACGACCGGGGGCGGCGGCGCGAAGATCACCGTGGTCGGGTCATCACCAGCATCAGAAGGATCGTTGGGATTGCGATCCAACGGGTTATCAGTCTCCTCACCGCCCGGATCAGGAACCACACTCCCATCCGGGTTCGTCCCAG
>JBKDZO010000025.1:0-3374 GCA_047971285.1 Beutenbergiaceae bacterium
TGGGGGTGATGACGCAGGCGGGGTCTGCTGCTTGCCCATTCGCTAGTGCTGAGGTGGTGCCGGTGCAGTACTGCGACCAGACCCGCCAGGCATCGATGATCGCCTGCCGCTCCTGCGGTGATAGCTCCATGTTCGCAAACGTCGGTGGCGTACTTGGGTTCCAATTGCTTCGGTTGTGCCGGTCTTCGAGTAGAAATCCGTCGTCCTCGGCTATACCCACCACGTATGGCCGAGGCAGTGGCATCGCGCTGGCCGCTGCGTGCGAACCGTTCAGTTGAAAGAGGATCGCCAGGCCGAGGATCATGTACCGTGCTCGTCTGTTGCTCACGGCAGGTTCACGCCATTGATGATGAACCCACCGGCGGTCCGTTCGATCGCGACCACAGTGCGCGGATGGACGGTTGGCTCAGGATGGACCTCTCTCGTGCCGTCGCTGCGATAGATGGTGAGGGGGGCCTGGGTCAGCGTCAACTCGAAGAGGTAGTTCGGATGTTCTGAGGTCGGTAGTTCGGCTTGGACTGTGTCCATCGCGAACGTCAGCTCGCCACCGTCGGTCCAGCTGTCGCCGACGGTATCGGCAAGTGCGCCTTCTCGTGCACTTGCGCAGAACCGACAGTCGGGGCCGGACATGGCGTCGAAGGCGGCGGTGTCTCCGGTGACGCGCATGTAGCTGTACAGGTCGAAGAAGTAGCCGATGGCGACGAGTGCTTCGTCGGGGCCGTCGACGTCCATGCCGTCCGGTTGTGCGGGTGGGTCGAGGTCGGGTGGTGGCGGGACGGTCGGCTCGGGTGAGGGAGCGCTGCCGGTTTCGGCCGCCGTTGTCGCCGGGGTGGTTGTGGTGGCCGGGCTGGGTGCGGGTTCGGGGTCGCATCCGCTCAGGACCAATGCGGCCGCGACCGCCAGCGCGAACACAGTGCTGGTCCCTGTTCCCAGTGTCCCCATGGCCAGCGACGATAGCCGCTGACCACCTGCCCTCGCAGCGACCCTGTGGACAACCCCACCCGTGCGTGCAACAGATTCGTGGCCAGATGGCCAGACCCGGCCGCAGAGGCGGCTTCAGGCGATCTGGCCACGAATCTGTTGCAAGCACGTCGCCGGCGACCCCACACCCCGACGCCGGCGACCCACGCCCCGACCCGGCTCCACCGCCGGGCACGTTCTGCGGCCACGGTGACGTAGGCGAACATCGAGGGTCGCGTCAGGAAGATCGACCCGGCGCGATTGAGCCGCTGGATGTCGAACGGCGGCACCGGGGCGCTCGCCACCCCAGACAGCACAGGGCGGTACTGGGCGGTGTGTCAGCCCGCAGTCGGGACCCTGCCTGCCACGAACTCTGCGGTCTCGCTGAACTCCCGGTCGATCTCGGGGTTGGCCCGGGCGGTGATCCTGCTGACGATCACGGCGACAGCGAAGGCACCGATGAAACCTGGGAGCAACTCGTAGATACCCGTGCCCAGCAAACCCCAGGTGAACACGATGATCGCCCCGGTCGCCATCCCGGCGAGCGCACCGGCTCTGGTCAGACCCCTCCAGAACAGGCTGAGCAGGATGATCGGACCGAACGAGGAACCGAACCCGGCCCACGCAAAGGAGACCAGCCCGAGGATCGAGTCGTTGGGGCTGATCGCAAGCACCGCTGCCACGACCGCCACCGCGAGTGTGCAGACCCGTCCGAGCATCGTCAGACGCGCCGGCGGCGGCGGCTCCTTCTGCAGCACCCGGTACAGGTCCTCCACCAGCGCGGAGGAACAGACCACCAGCTGCGAGGAGATCGTGCTCATGATCGCGGCCAGCACCGCCGCCAGCACGAAGCCGGCGACGATCGGGTGGAGCAGAATCTGCGACATCTGCAGCACCACGGTCTCGGGGTTGGCCAACGGGTTGCCGGACCCGTTGAAGTAGGCGAATCCGACGAGGCCCGCGGCGAGCGCGCCGATCATGGACGCGATCATCCAGGTCATCCCGATCCGGCGTGCCGGGCGCGCCGCGGCGGGGCTGGGCAGCGCCATGAACCGGACGACGATGTGCGGCTGCCCGAAGTACCCCAGTCCCCACGCCATCGCCGAGACGATCGCGATGAATGTCGCACCGGTCAGGCCTTTGCCTTCGGTCAACGACAGGTGCGTCGGTCCCATCTCGTCCAGGATCTGGCCGACCTCGCCGAACCCGCCGAGCGTGGAGACCGCGACGATCGGGACCACGATGAGGGCGGTGAGCATCATGATGCCCTGGGCCACATCGGTCAGCGAGGCACCCAGGAACCCGCCGAACATGGTGTAGGTGAGCGTGACCACGGTGACCAGCAGCATGCCGGAGATGTAGGCGCCGTTGAATGAGCTCTCGAAGAACACGCCGCCGGCGACCATGCCGGAGGAGATGTAGAGGGTGAAGAAGATCAGGATGATCACGGCGGACAGGATCCGGATGACGTGCGAGGTGTCCTTCAGCCGGTTCTCCAGGAAGCTCGGCACCGTGATCGAGTTGTTGCTCACCTCGGTGTACGCCCGCAGTCTCGGGGCCACGAGCAGCCAGTTCAGGTATGCACCGATCATCAGGCCGACGGCGATCCAGGCCTCGATCAGCCCAGCGGCGTAGATCGCGCCCGGCAGGCCCATCACCAGCCAGCCGGACATGTCGGAGGCACCCGCGCTCAGTGCCGCCGCCCAGGGTGGCAGGTTGCGGCCCGCGAGCATGTAGTCCTCGTGGTCCTTGGTTCGACGGGCCGCGAAGTACCCGATCAGCAGCATGCCCGCGAAGTAAATCGCCAGTGCAAGGTACAGATACATCTGGTCAGACATCTGGATCTCCCACCCGGCCGACCGGGTCCGCGTCGTTACGCACCTGTGATCGACCTGCGCATACCGTAGCGCTCGGAGGCGAACTTTGTACCGACGTTCGGGATTCGACCTCCCGCCGTGACGCAATCCCGGCAGCGGTCACCAGGACCACCGCCTCAGCCTCCGCGTCGGCACATACGCCACTTCCAGCTGCGCACCGGCCTCCAGCGCGATGGCGAGCGCACCCCGCATGGGCATCGGGGGCTATCCCCCGGCCGACCGAACCGTGGCCGCGGTCCCGTGAGCGGGCAGGTTCTCGGCGTCGGCGAGCGCCACCAGCGCGTCCGTCACCTGCGCGAGCGCAGTCTGCGTGTACTGGACCACCTGGATCGACTTGAGGTACGCATGCACGTTCAGGCCGGAGGCGTAGCGGGCCGTGCCCCCGGTGGGGAGCACGTGGTTGGACCCGGCGATGTAGTCGCCCAGCGGCACCGGCGAGTACGGGCCGATGAAGATCGCTCCCGCGTTGCGGATCCGGTCGGCGACGGCGGCAGCATCCGCCGTCTGGATCTCCAGGTGCTCGGCGGCGTACCCATC
>JBKDZO010000026.1:0-18559 GCA_047971285.1 Beutenbergiaceae bacterium
TCGATGTAGTCGATGATGGACCCGGCCACATCCAGCTTGGTGGCGGCTTCAATCCCCTCCAGCCCAGGGGACGAGTTGACCTCCATCACCAGCGGCCCGTCCGCGCCTTCGAGCATGTCCACGCCCGCGACCCGCAGCCCCATGATCTGGGCGGCGCGCACGGCGGTGTCGCGGAATTCCTGATCCAGCTCGACGGCTTCCACGCTGCCGCCACGGTGCACGTTGGAACGGAACTCATCGCCCTGGGCGGTGCGCCGCATTGCGGCAACCACCCGGTCGCCCACCACCAGCGCCCGGATATCGCGGCCCTTGGATTCGGAGACGAAGCTCTGGATCAGCACGTTCTGCTGCGCACTCTGCAGGGTTTCGATGATCGCCTCGGCGACCTTGGCGTCCGGGGCCAGGATGACGCCGATGCCCTGGGTTCCTTCCAGCAGTTTGATCACCACCGGCGCGCCGCCGACCCGTTCGATGGCTGGGCGCACGTCGGCCCGTTCGCGGACGAACGCCGTCGCGGGCATGCCGATCTGGTGCCGCGACAGGACCTGGGTGGCGCGCAGCTTGTCCCGGGAGGAACTGATGCCGTTCGCGGTGTTGGGGGTGTACACGTCCATCTGCTCGAACTGGCGCACGACGGCCGTTCCGAAGTAGGTGATGGAGTTGCCGATCCGGGGCAGGATCGCGTCGTAGCTGGACAGCGGTTTGCCTCGGAACAACAGGTCGGGTTCGTCGCCGGAGAGGTCGATGGCGAACTTCAGGGTGTTGAGCACCTTGACCTGGTGGCCGCGATCGGCGGCGGCGGCCCGGAGGCGTTGGGTGCTGTAGCTGCGCGGTGCGCGGGAAAGGATGGCGATCTTCACGTGAGCTTCCTGCCATGATGTGCGACGTGGTCGAGCTTGCGAATCCCAGCACCCTAGCCGGGTGGCGCGAATGGGTGTGCCTACCGGAGCTGGAAGTCGCCTGGATCAAGGCGAAACTGGATACCGGGGCGCGTTCCAGCGCGATTCATGCCAGCCAGATCAGTGAATTCGACGACGGTGGGGTCCCGTCGGTGCGGTTTGTCGTGCATCCATGGCAGGGCAGTGAAGCCGATCCGGTCACGGTGCGGGTGCCGGTACTGGACCGGCGGGTGGTGCGTTCGTCCAACGGCCAGGCCGAAGAGCGGTTGGTGGTGCCGATGACGTTGCGGTTGCTGCAGCAGGACCTGGTCACGGAGGTGACCTTGTCCAACCGTGATCAGATGGGGTTCCGGCTGCTGATCGGCCGCGAGGCACTACGCGGCCGGATTGTTGTCGATTCCGGCCGCTCATACATCGGTGGCAGGCCACCACGCGACATGCGGCGTCGGAACAGGGGGCGGTAATGGCTGGTACGGCGCGGGAGTCCTTCCCGATCGGTTCGATGCGTGTGCGTGCAGGCACGGCAGCCGAGGTCGGCCTGCCGATCACCCGGTTGGTGACCGGTGGTGACGTGACGCTTCCGGTGCGGGTCATTCACGGGCGTCATGACGGTCCGGTGATCTGGCTGGATGCCGCGATCCACGGAGACGAGGTCGTCGGCGTCGAGGTGATCCGGGAAGTGCTGCGCACCCTGAACGCTCGCACTCTGCGAGGTACGGTGATCGCCGTCCCGATCGTCAACGTGCTGGGTTTCATGACCGGTGACCGCTACCTGCCCGACCGGCGCGACCTGAACCGATCGTTCCCCGGGTCGGCGCGGGGGTCGCTGGCCAGCCGCATCGCCCACCTGCTGATGAGTGAGGTGGTCAGCAAATGCAGCGTCGGGATCGATCTGCACACCGGCTCCGACCAGCGTTCGAACCTGCCGCAGATCCGCGCCAATCTCGATGACCCCGCCACGCTGGAACTCGCGCAGGCGTTTGCCGCTCCAGTGATGTTGCACGCCAAACTCCGGGATGGCTCGTTGCGGTCAGCGGCGGGCGAGAAGGGCGCGACTGTGCTGCTGTATGAAGGCGGCGAGAACCGCCGGTTCGATTCCTACGCGATCAAGCCCGCCGTCGTCGGCATTCAACGCGTGCTCGCGCACCTGGACATGATCGATCCCATCGTCGAAGAAGTGCCGGACCAGAGCTTGCAGTCCCGGACCAGCGGCTGGGTGCGTGCCCGCCGTACCGGAATCCTGGACCTCGACTTCGACCTTGGACAGCACGTGTCCGACGGCGATCGGCTCGGTTCGCTGTTCGACTCCTACGGTAAGACGCTGCGTGCGGTCCGGGCAGACCGGGACGGCATCATCATCGGGCGCACTCACGCGCCCTTGGTCAACCGGGGTGATGCCCTGGTGCATATCGCCAGCATTGACTAGCGTCGGGTGATGGAGACGAGCAACGCAGCACGTATCGCCGCTGGCGCTGGTGTCGGGGCAGCGCTCTTCGCCTGGATATGCCGTCGTCGGCGAAAGCCGTGTTGCACCGGCGGCAGTGTGTTGTGGGCCGGTGAGCCACAGTGGTCTGCCGACGGCATGATGACCAACGTCTCCGAGGCCAACACCTTCCTGGATGCCGAGACACCCTGCTACCAGCACTATCCGGAATCGGTGGCCCAGGCGCTACTGGGTATGGATCCGGTCGGCAGTGCGCCGCAGCCGGAATTCCGCCTCGAGTACGGGCCGAGTGCGGGATCGGGCGAGGTCGACGTTCGGATCACGATCGAGCACGACGATGACGACTCGGTGGCCGCGACCCGCTACCTGCTGACGTTCGTTGACGGCGCGGTCACCGGAGGCGCTTCGGGGGTATTCCGGTTGGTCGCTGGCTTGCGGGAGTTCCGCTGCCAGCCCGGCCGCGGGCATGCCGACTGGGATACGACGCCCTGCCTGTGACACCGTGCCCCAACGGCTAGCGGGCCTTGACGACCTCGAACTCGCATGCCGGTGCAGCGATCTCGGCCTGTGACTGGATCAACTGCAACTCCCGCTTGCCACTGTCATAGGTTCGTTTCAGCAAGGCGAATACCGACGACGCCGTCCGCGCTAGCGCAACGGCTGGATCATCGGTCTCCAGCAGGTGAGCGGTAAACAAGGCAGCCGTCACATCACCCGAACCATTGGCATGGAATGGCAGGTGCGGCGTCTGCACGATCCAGGCCTCGCCATCCCGGGCTGCCAGCATTTCCATGGTGCCTTCGGGGCGATCCGGGCGCATGACGGAGGTCACCAGGATGGTGCGCGGACCCATGGCGTGCAGTTCATCCACCGAGGCCAGAGTGCTGGACAGATCACCCGGCTCGGTGTCGGTGAGGTAGCCCAACTCGAACTGGTTGGGCGTGACCAGATCTGCGCGGGGCACCACCTGCTCCCGGAGCAGGATCGGAATGTTCGGGTGAACGAAGCAGCCGGAGTCAGCATTGCCCATCACAGGGTCGCAGGCATAGATGGCGGCCGGGTTGGCCGCCTTGATCTGCGCCACCGCATCCAGGATCACAGTGCCGATGGCCTCCCCGCCCTGGTAACCGGACAACACGGCGTCGATGTCGCCGAAGGCGCCACGCTCACCAACCCCGGCGATCACCTCGCGCACGTCCTCCGGGTCCATCAGCGGTCCACGCCATTGCCCGTAGCCGGTGTGATTGGAGAAGTTCACGGTATTGACCGGCCACACCTCCACTCCCAGGCGTTGCAACGGAAAGACGGCGGCGGAGTTGCCCACGTGGCCGTAGGCGACGGCGGACTGGATCGACAGAATCGTGCTCACCGCAACAGTGTGGAGCACAGGTGGCGGTGTCCGCAGGTAGGCGGGCGAGGAAATCGGCGGCTCGTGGTTATCCACAGGGGGTCCACGGTGCGGCATCGAATCGGACTACCGTCGCGAGATGGGGAACAGATCGTCTCTAGGCCTGACGGGTGGGGTCCTTGCCGCCGGGCTGATGCTCGGCGGTTGCAGCGCTCCTGACGAGGAGGCGACGCGATCCGCCGACGTGACCACGACCAGCTCGGCGAGCCCCGATGTTGGAGCAGAACCCACCGGCCGACCACAATTGCAACCGCCGGCGCCCCCGCCAGAAATGGCCACCGATAGTGAGGCCGGTGCGGTGGCGGCGGTGGGCTACTACTGGCAGTTGGTCGCCTACGGCCGGGCCACCGGCGATGTGGCGCCGCTGCAGCAGCTGGTCGCCCCGGAGTGCAGCTACTGCGCAGCAGAACGTACGCAGATCGAGACGTTGCACGCCAATGGCGGTTGGGCGGAGCAGGATGCGGCGGCGATGGAGGTCACCGCTGTGCTTCCCCCGGTTGCTGAAGACCCGAACTACATCGTTCACTATCGACTGACGATTCCGCTGGTCGTGGTCTCCGATGGAGACACAACCCGGGTTCAGGGTGAACGCAGCTATCCGAACTTTGGAATGGCCGTGTACTGGGACGGTGAAAACTACTGGATCGTCGCCGGGGACAGTGACACGACCTCCTAGCCGCCACCGCGACAGCGCAATGTCGCAGCCCTGCGACAGGATTACGACAGGTTGGCCACCTTGCGCCCAACTGTGCTTAATAGTGTCCTATCCATGACAACACACAGGACGCAAAATGCGAATCGGTCGCTGGTTGCTGCGACTACGATCGCCGTGGGGGTTGCGGCCACACTGGCGGGATGTACCGGCCCAACGGAGGTGAGCGAGCCGACGTCGGCAGCGTCTGCCACGTCTGCGCCCACGCCCGCACCCACGGACTCCACCGAACCCACCACGGACTCCACCGAGACCACCGACGGGCCAACCGCTTGGGTCGCAGGCTACCCGTGGGGAGAAATGCCCGCGATCCCGCCGATCTTGTTGCCAGACCTGGCGCTGTTGGATGATTCGGTCAACGGCTTCTCGGTACAGGTGAAGGAGGTCACCGGGAACTACCCGGGCCTGACCATCGGCCCAGCCAGATGCGATGAGGCCGGAAGCGTGCAGACGCAGAACGGCTCACTCCTGCTCTATGGGGATGGCTCGGGGATCCACACCGGCCCCGATGGCACCTCGATCAACTATGGCGATGGTTCGGGCACCTACACCATCAATGGTGTCACGGTGCAGGTATTCGGCGATGGTTCCGGCCTGTATGACGACGGCACTACATCCATCCAGAACTACGGTGATGGTTCCGGGGTCTACGCCGACGACGAGACCGGCGTCGATGTCCAGATCTATGGTGATGGCTCTGGCACCTACAACGACCTGACCATGTCGAACCAGAACTACGGTGATGGCTCCGGTATGTACACCAATTCCGAAACCGGGGTGACGATCCAGAACTACGGCGACGGATCCGGCATGTACAGCGACGAGACGATCACGATCCAGAATTTCGGTGACGGTACCGGGATGGTCGACGGGGAACCTGTCGACCTTGAGCCAATACCGGTTCTAGCGGTGCTAGGTTCCTTCCCGCCAATGGGTGTGCTCAGCCCGATCACCTCCTGCGGCACCACGATCAGCCTGGACTCCGGAGTGCTCTTCGACATCGACCAGTACGCGATTCGGCCGGATTCCGCCGAAGTGCTCGATTCCCTGGCCCAGGCATTGACCGAGCTCGAAGTCCCGGCCGCTGAGATCGCGGGCCACACTGATGATGTGCGTGACGAGGCGTGGAACCAGACTCTTTCGGAGAACCGTGCGGCCGCGGTGGTGCGAGCACTCGAGCAACGAGGGGTGGCGGCATCGTTGACCGCGGTGGGGTACGGCGAGACTCGCCCGATCGCCCCGAATATCGTCAATGGCGTCCCAGATTCGGCCGGGCGTCAGCTCAACCGCCGGGTCGAGATCTTCATCCCGGCGTTCTGATGCGGCGCTACCACAAGGCCCTCGGGTGCGGGCTGATCCTGTTGGGGATGGCCGGTTGTTCCGTGAGCCTGGATGACGTGCCCGGCGGTGGCGCAGATGGGCCGGCAAGTTCGACGGCCGATGGGCCCGCCCCGTCCGAGTCCGATTCAGCAGGAGCGGCTGACCCGCAGGTCAACGGCAATGCCGACCAGTGGCGGCAAGCCGTGACCGACCGGGCGACACAGACGATGAACTGTGACGGCGGGACGCTACATATCGACGATCTGAGCACCACGATCGTGGTCACCGGCCCGTGTGACCGCCTGGTGGTCTCCGGGTCCTCGATCGCTGTGGTCGCTGAGCAGGTGGAAACGCTGGAGGTTAACGGGGTGAGCATCGTGGTGCTGGTGACCTCGATTTCCGAACTGATCCTTGAGGGGTCCAGCCTGCAGGTCTACTGGAGCCAAGGAGACGCCCCGAGTGTTTCCGAAGATGGCGTGAGCATCCGCTATGGCATGCCGCCACCGTTCGACGAAGGAGAACTTCCATGAGCTACGCGGTACCGAGCCGCGCAGTGCCGCGCACCAATGGATGGGCGATAGCAGCTCTGGTGACCGCACTGTGCGGGCTGGTCATCCCGCCGGTGATCTGCGGCCACATCGCACTGATCCAGATCCGGGGTTCCGGTCAGGGCGGGCAGGTCCTGGCCGTCATCGGCATAGTGCTGGGATACCTGCAGATCGTTGCGGTCGTCATTGTGCTACTCGCCGCTGCCGGGTTGACGATCTGGGGCCTCAACCAGTGAACGCCCGGCCCACGATCCTGCTGGTGGACGACGAGGAGGACATCCGCACCTCACTAGGGTCGTTCTTGCAGCGCTCCGATTTCGAGGTGATGCTCGCTGCCGACGGCGAGCAGGCGCTGGAGGCGGTCGAGCGCACCCGTCCAGATGTCATCGTGTTGGACGTGCTGATGCCGAAGCTGGACGGACGTTCGGTGGTACGCCGGCTGCGTGCGGCCGACGATTGGATCCCCATCGTGTTGCTGACCCAGGTGGGGGAGTCCATCGAGCGATCGCTTGCGCTGGAGGAAGGGGCCGATGACTACCTGAACAAGCCGTTCGACCCGGGTGAACTGCTCGCCCGGGTTCGGGCGGTACTGCGGCGCTCGGCCGGATCCGCGCGTCCCCTGACCGATGCGCGCAAGCTCAGTGCCGCTGGCCTGGTGCTGGATCGTGCGGCCCGCCGGTGCTGGGTGGGTGATCAGGAGGTGGTGCTGACACCGAAGGCAGCAATGCTGCTGGACTACCTCATGACCCACCCGGACGAACTTCATACCCGCGAGCACCTGCTGGAGGCGCTGTGGGGTTTCGACTTCCCGGTCTCCAGCCGCGCCGTGGATCACCGCATCGCCGAGATCCGCCGGGCGCTGGGGGATGACCCGGCCGCGCCGACCTGGATCGAAACGGCCCAGGCACTGGGGTACCGGTTCATCGCAAAGGTGGACCGGGCATGATGGCGGCCAGGCGATGGTTGACGGCGGCACCAGCGGTCCTCGGGCTGGGCATTGGCGCGCTGTTGCTGCTGGACCTGCGGTATGTGACGGTGTCGGCGGCCCTTCCAGCGGTGGTCGCGGTCGCGGGCATCGGTGCGAGCGTGCTGTGGATGGTCCTGGCTCGGGCCCGGGATCGGCGTGGCCGGGTCGCGGGCCAGGCCTACCAGCAGGCTCGGGGGGAAGCGCGCGAGGAGCACCGCCGGTTTCTGGCCCGATTGGACCATGAGCTCAAGAATCCGGTGACTGCGGTGCGTGCCGCGCTCGGGGCTCTGCGAGCGGGCGTCAGCTCGGACACCGAACGGCAAGCGTTGTTGCTGAGCATCGATACTCAAGCCGCGCGTCTGGCGGCGTTGGTAGCGGACCTGCGCAAACTGGCCGACCTGGAGACCCGCGAGATCGAACGCGTCCCGGTGGACATGACCGTGGTCCTCGGTGATGTGGTGGCCGACCTGAAACAGCAGATGGTGCAGTCCGGCGTGGGTGAGCGGTCGATCGGCCTGACCATTCCCACCGTTCCGTGGCCACTGTCTACGGTGCTGGGAGACCAGGATCTGCTCTACCTCGCGGTGTACAACCTGCTCTCCAACGCCGCGAAGTTCTCACCGTTGGATTCGCCGCTGGAAGTCCGGGCGCGGGATGAGGATGGTGAAGTGGTGGTGGAGGTCGCCGACTCCGGAATGGGCATCCCGGAAGCCGAGCGCGCCCAGGTCTTCGATGAACTGGCACGTGGATCGCAGGCCCGTGGAATTCCAGGCTCCGGCCTGGGCCTGTCGCTGGTCCGGGTGATCGCCAGCCGCCACGGTGGTGACATCTCGCTGCGTTCACGGCCGGGGCAAGGAACCAGTGCGACGCTGCGACTGCCCGCCGTTCCCAAGCGGTAGCGACTGGCAGTCACCGGAGCCTCAGGCTCGTTCAGGCCGAGTTGCGCACGATCAGTTCGGGTGCCAATGTCACAGATCTGGGATCGGCGGGCACGCCGCTCCGGATGTACTGCAGCAGCATGGCGGCGGCCGTGCGGCCCATCTCGGTCGCCGGCTGGCGGATCGTGGTCAGCGGGATCATCGAGTGCCGGGCGAACGCGATGTCGTCGACACCGATGATCGCCACGTCCTCCGGCACCCTGAGGCCCTGCCGGATCAGTGCGCCCATCATTCCAAGCGCCAACAGGTCCGTGGCGGCGAAGATGGCGTCCGGACGCTCGGCGCTGGCGAGTGCTCCGATGCTGTTGCCAACTGCCTCGCCGGTGCCAATCGAATGATCGGGAACCTGAATCCGCTGCAGCATCTGGTTCTTCCGCAATCCGTGGGCGCAACCCTGCAGCCGCGCGTCGTCGTGCGGATCGTCGATCCCGACGTACCAGACGCGACGGCGATCCAGACCCGCGAGGTGCTCCCCGGCGAGTCTGCCTATGAGCAGGTTGTCGACCGATACCGATGGCAGCCGCAGTATGCGGCTTCCCTGATCGACCAGCACCGTTGGAATCCCTCGCCGTTGCATCACCACCAGCTGATCCACCACCGACGGGCTGTGCGTCACTGCCAGGATTCCTGCCATCCGCCGGGAAGCGAAGGCCTGAAGATTCCGTGATTCCCGTTCGGAATACCCGGAACTGTTCACCACGAAGAGTTCGTATCCGCCGTCGCGTATCACCCCTTCAATGCTGGTGGTCACGGTGTTGAAGAACGGATTCCAGCCATCCAGCAGCGACAACCCGACCGTGGCACTTGTTCCAGCCCGCAACTGACGTGCGGTCTCATCCCTCACGTACCCCAAGTCCGCCACGGCCGCAGCGATCCTGCGCCGGGTGCTTTCCGACACACGTTCAGGATGATTGAAGAAATTCGATACCGCGCCATGCGATACGCCCGCCACACGCTCGACATCTTTCATGCTCACGTCAGCGTGCAGTCCGTTCGAACTATTGTCCGTCATCGCACCTGGTCAGCCCAGCGTCACCGAATCCTTGCTATCAGCTCAGTAAACCGTATATCCGCCATCAATCACCAGCACCGAACCGGTAACGAATGACGAGGCATCAGACGCCAGATAAATCAATGTGGGAGCGATTTCATCAGGGGTGGCGTACCGTTGTTGGGGCGCGTCCTCGATCCACTGGCGCCGGAATTCTGGAGTATCGACCGGCGTCAATTCGGTCTTGACATATCCCGGCGCGATAGCGTTGACCCTAATGCCATAGGGTGCCCATTCTGCGGCAAGAGATTTCGTCAACTGATGAACCGCTGCCTTGGAGGAGTTGTAGGCGGCCTGAATCTGTGGCCGATTGACGATCAACGCGCTGATGGAGCCCATATTGACGATATTCCCGCTGCCCTGGTCGCGCATGAGGCGAGCAGCCGCGACCGAGGTGTCGTAGACCGCCTTGACGTTCACGGCGTAGGTGCGCTCCCAGATCGATGCCGGTGCCGTCAGCGTCTCGTGGTGGGTCGCGGTTCCCGCGTTGTTGACCAAGACGTCCAGCCCGCCCAGACGCTCCTGCGCAAAGTCCATCAGTCGCTGCGGCTCATCGTCCGCGCTGACGTCTCCGGTGTAGGCATGTACCCGCCCGGGCCCCGCCGATGCCAGTGACGCGATCGCCGCAGCGTTGGCGTCGGCATTGCGCGAGGTGATGATCACGCTGGCTCCGGCTTCGAGCAACGCCTGAGCGCATGCGTAGCCGATCCCGCGGCTACCCCCGGTCACGATGGTCTTCCTGCCGGTCATGTCGAAACGGTCGATGACGGTATTCATGGGTCCAGTCCTCACCTTGCTTCATTGAAAGTCACGATTCGATGACACGGGTTGACTCGTGTCAGAGGGACACTTATAGTCTCAGGGACTTGTCTGACTCGTGTCAAGCGCAACGAAGCGAAGGGGAGAGATTACCTATGCAGATCGGATGTCATGGACTGGTGTGGGCCGGTTCGTTCGAGCGGGAGGCGCTGGCCAGCGCGCTGTCACGTACGCACGCAGCTGGCTTCGATGCCTTCGAACTACCGCTGATGAATCCGGCGGCCTTCGATCTCGATGGCGCCCTGGAGGTCATCGAAGCGGCGCCGGTGAAGGTCGTCGCGGCGTCTTTGGGCCAATCACGCGATTCCGATCCGAGCCTGGGGGATCCGGAGTCCTTCCAAGCCGGGCTGGCCAAGATCGGCCGCGCGCTGGAGATTGTGCAGGCACTGGGTGCTCCATACCTGGTGGGGGTGCTCTATGGCGAGTTGCGCAAGTACACCGAGCCGATCACCGATGCCCAGCGTGCCGACGTGGTCGACTTCGTGCGCCGGATCGCCGACGACGCCGGAGAGCGTGGAATCGAACTCGGCCTGGAAGTGGTGAATCGGTACGAATCGAATCACCTGAACACCGGTCGGCAGGCACTTGACTTCATTGACAGAGTCGATCGGCCCAATGTCAAGGTACACCTCGATACCTACCACATGAATATCGAGGAAAGCGATATGGCGCAGCCGGTTCTGGACTGCGGAGATCGCCTCGGATACGTCCACGTCGGTGAGAGCCACCGCGGGTATCTGGGCAGCGGCACGGTCGACTATATGAACTTTTTCCATGCTCTCGATCGGATCAACTACGACGGACCGATAACGTTCGAGACCTTCTCCACCGCGATCATCCACGAGGATCTGAGCCGCATGCTTGCCGTGTGGCGCAATCTGTGGGAGGACTCAGAGGATCTGGCGTTGCGCGCTAACCAGTTCATTCGCGCACACTATCGCGCCGCTCAAACGACCCGCATGCACTAGCGGGGCATTGCACGATCGCATGACGATTCAACAATTCTAGTGAGCAGTATCCAAAGAAGGGAAACGATGATGTTGCGTTCAAAATCGCTGCGCTCACCGCTCGTGGCGGGCGTAGGTGTTGCGGTACTGGTTTCGCTCGCGGGGTGCGGGGATTCCGGCGGCGGCGAGACCAGCGGGGGCGGGGGTGATGACGAGCCGCTGGCTTCCAGTATCGCCGACTATGCGCCCACCGATGCCAATCGGGACGCGTTTGTGGCGTTCGAGGAGGAACTGGACCAGAAGTATGCCGGGGAGACGTTGAACATCATGGGCGTCAACGACCCATGGCTCGACTCCTTCTCCGAGATGGTGTCGCAGTTCGAGGAACTCACCGGCTCTACGGTGAACTTCCAGGGCTTCTCCTACGACGACACCTATTCCCGGGAAGTCCTGGTCGGCACCGAGCAAGATTCCTCGGTGGACCTGGTGATGTACGACCTGCCCTGGGTGGGCCAGTTCGTGGAGACCGGTCTGGTGGAGCCGCTGGACAGCTACATCGACGCTGTCGATCCGGAACTGATGATGTACGACGACCTCTACCAGGTGATGCGGGAAGGCTCCACCTGGAATGACCAGCGCTACGGGATTCCGTTTGCGCCGTACTTCATCATGAACATCTCCAACACCTCACTGCTGGAGCAGGCTGGAATCGACGCGCCGCCGCAGACCATGGATGAGTTCGTCGAGTCCTGCCACACCATCACCGATGCCACCGGAATCGCCGGTACGGCGATCAACAACCAGACCGGAATGGCGGCAGGCCAGGCCTGGTTCGAGTTCGTCTACAACATGGGCGGCCGGGCGTTCGAGTCGATGCACCCCACCACCGAGGGTGACTACTACGAGAACATGACCCCGCGGTTCGACACCCCCGAAGCTCGTGCGACCGCTGAAATGCTCAAGGACCTGCTGTCCTGTCAGCCCGAGGGTGCGGTGAACATCACCTGGCCCGAGCGCTACTCCTCCTTCGCTACCGGTCAGGCCGGGATGATCGCCCCGTGGAACTACGACATTCCGCCGCTGAATGACTCCGAGACCTCCGCCGTCGTCGACAACTACGTCGTGACTCCGGTCCCGGTTGCCGATGGCGTGGATCGGGTTACCTCGGTGGGTGGCTGGGAGCTGGGCATCAACACCGCCTCGACGCAGAAGGACTTCGCGTTCGACTTCATCACCTGGTTCTCCAGCCCAGCCGTCAATGCCGCGTTCGTCGACGGCGGTGGATTCCCAGCCCGGTACTCGGCCACCGAGAATGCCGACCTCCAGGCCAAGTACCCGTGGCTAGAGGTGCAGGCTGAGATTGTCGACGCTGCCTTCCCGGCATTCCGGCCGCAGGTTCCGGAAGCCTTCGAGCTGATGACCATCATCGGCAACAACCTCGGCAAGTACTACGCCGACGAGGTATCGCTGGATGAGGCTCTCGAAGGGGCCCAGACAGAGCTGACCGACCTGCTGGTCGGCGCCGGATACACCGTCGATCAGTAGTCCTCGATCCGGCGCCGGGAGTCCGCTCCCGGCGCCGGATCCTCTACCGGAGGGCATTCACGTGACGACTCTTCACCAGAAAGAGCGCAGCGCGAGGCGGATCTTCGTCGCCCCGTTCGTGACATTCCTGATTGCGATCAGCGTTTTCCCGACGGCGTTCGGTCTGATCATGAGCTTCACCGACTTCCAGCTCGGCACCGGCGCCGAGGTGGCATTCGTCGGGATTTCCAACTACGCCGACCTGCTGACCGACTCCGATGTGGTGGCGGCGATCACCCGCACGTTGATGCTGGTCGCCATCGCGCTACCCATCCAACTCCTGCTCGGCCTGTTGGCCGCGAAAATCCTATTCCGGGTCCGGGACCTACCTGGCGCCGGGGCGTTGCGCACGATCTACCTGCTGCCGGTGATGTTGCCGGAAATCGTGGTCGCGCTGCTGTTCGCTTACATGCTGGACCCCAGGATCGGGATCGGGAACTACCTGCTGGGTGAACTGGGACTGCCCAGAGTGGACTGGTTCGCGACCCCGATCGTGGCCTTCACCTCGATCCTGATGATCGTGATCTGGCAGTGGGTACCGCTGGCCGGGATCCTGTTCTTCGGCGGTTTGCTGGGCATCCCGCCAGAGACCCGGGAGGCCGCCGCCGTCGATGGCGCCGGCAGCATGCGCACGCTCACCGAGATCGAACTACCCATGTTGCGCCGGATCATCGGGTTGATCGCACTGCTGGTCGGCGTGCAACTGGTGGGAACCTTTCCCGCCGTTTATATGACAACGCAAGGTGGGCCGGGTACCGCCACCAGATTGGTGGCGCTGGAGTTGTACCGGCGTGGTTTCGTGTTCTTCAACACCGGCTCGGCATCGGCGCTGGCAATCGTCACCCTGATCGTCGTGATCGTGCTAAGCCAGGTACTGGTGAGGTTCGTCTTCAAGGAGGACAAGTGAGCGCCACCACGACATCGGTAGCACCCGCAACAGCCCAGGCCTCGAGGAAGCCCAGCCCGATCAAACCGGTGCTGTGGTGGTTGCTCGCTGTGGTGATGGTGCTGCCCTCACTGTTGCCGTTGCTCTGGCTGGCCAGTGCGTCGTTCAAGACCTACATCCAGACCCAGGCGATACCGCCGGTGTGGTTTCCGGGATGGAACTTGGCCAACTACGTCGAAGTCCTCAAGGGGCCTCGGGTTGACTACTTCCTCAATTCGGCCATGATCAGCGCCACCACGGTCGTGCTGGTCATCGTGCTGGCAATCCCGGCCGCCTACGGGCTGTCCCGATTCAAGACCTCCCGCACCCGGGACCTGCAGTTCTGGATCGTGTCCATGCGGATGATCCCGCCCCTGGCGATGGTGGTGCCGGTGTACGTCTACTTCTCACTACTGGATCTGACCGGTACCCGCCTGGCCATCATCTGCATGCTCACCATGGCCAACGGCGCCTTCGCCGTATGGCTGTGCACCACGTTCTTCGATGAGGTGCCGGTCGAGGTCGAAGAGGCCGCGAGGCTTGATGGCCTGGGGCACTATCAGGTCTTCCTACGGGTCGCACTGCCGCTGGCCCGAACCGGCGTCTTGACCGTCCTGGGATTCGTGTTCATCTTCGCCTGGAACGAGCTGCCGTTCTCGCTGGTACTCGCCAACCAGGAGAGCCAGCCATTCCCGGTCTACCTGACCACGTTCAACGGCACCACGTTCATCGACTACGGCCTGATGGCGGCCGCATGCATGCTGTACGTGGCGCCGGTGGTGGCGGTGACCTTGCTGATGCAACGGCAACTGGTGGCCGGGCTGTCCTTCGGAGCGGTCAAGTGAACACCCCCCATATCGAACTGAACCGGACCGCCGTCATGACGGTTCCGGGCACGATCGAAGTGCAACAGCTCGAGGTGGCACGGCCGAGCGGGCGTCAGGCGCTGGTGCGGATCGAGGCCGTGGGCATCTGCGGGTCGGACACCGCCTACTACACGGTGGGACGAATCGGCGACTACGTCGTCGATGGGCCGCTGGTGCTCGGGCACGAAGTTGCCGGTCAGGTGGTGGCGGTCGGCGAGGACGTCCAGACCATTGCCGTGGGCGCGCGCGTCGCTATCGAACCTGGGACCCCATGCCGGGACTGCCAGGCTTGTCACCGCGGCTCGTACCATCTGTGCTCCCGGCTGGAATTCTTGGCAACGCCGCCCTACGACGGTGCCTTGGCCGAGTTCCTGCTCATCGACGAACGGAACCTGTTCGTGATGCCGGATTCGATGAGCTACGAGGAAGGTGCGCTGATCGAACCGCTCTCGGTCGGCATCTGGGCCGCGCGCCGGGCCCAGCTTGCGCCAGGGGATGAGGTGCTGGTCACTGGCGGTGGTCCGGTGGGCCTGCTGGCGGCTTCGGTGGCGCTAGCCTTCGGCGCGGCAAGCGCCACCGTGGTCGACGTGAACCCCGCCCGCGTGGACAGAGCCCGGTCGCGGGGGTGTCACGGCGCGACGTTGCTGGATGATGTGGGTGACCGATTCGATGTGCTGCTGGAATGCTCCGGCGCCGATGGCGTACTCGATGAGGCCATGCATCACCTCGGCCTGGGCGGGCGGGCAGCCGCCGTCGGGATCGCCAAGAAGGCGCAGGAACTCTCCCTGGACACCTTGATGCCCAAGGAACTGTCGATCGTGATGGTCAACCGCTACGCGCACACCTGGCCGACCGGTATTGCGCTGGTCGGTAGCGGTCGCGTGGAGGTGGCCTCGCTGGTGACCCACCGGTACTCGCTGGAACAAACCGAGCAGGCGCTGCTTGCCGGACGAACCCATAGCGACGCCATCAAGGCGGTCGTGCAACCGCAACTAGTCGAGGAGGACGACAGATGACCGATGCGCAGATCTTCGAGGGCCGGACCGCCGTGGTCACGGGTGGGGCCCGTGGTTTGGGCTATGCGATGGCGACCGCGCTGGCCAACCATGGCGCGGATATCGTGCTGGTTGACCTCCTCGACCGCGTGGCGGAGTCGGCGTCGAGCTTGGCGAGTCAGACCGGCCGCCAGGTGGGCTACCAGCAGGTCGACGTCACCGATGCGGTAGCGGTGGATGTCGCGTTCGAGGCGATCTCGGCGGCTGGTCGCACCCCCACCATCCTGGTGAACGCGGCGGGAATCTCCGCCGGCAGTTCCGCACTAGAGATCACCCCCCAGGAGTGGCGAAAGATCTTCGACGTGAATGTCAACGGCACGTTCCTGCCGTCACAGGCATTCGCCCGACGTGTGGTCGCGCAGGAGATGGACGCCACCGTCGTGAACATCTCCTCCATGTCAGGTTTCATCGTGAATGTCCCGCAGACGCAGGCCGCATACAACACCAGCAAGGCGGCCGTGTCGATGATGACCCAAAGTCTGGCCATCGAATGGCTTCCGTACGGCATTCGGGTAAACGCGATCGGTCCCGGCTACTTCGCCTCAGACATGACGCGAGACTTTGTACGGGATCATCCTGAGATGACCAAGGACTGGATCTCCAGGATACCGATGGGTCGTATGGGCGAACCTGCAGAACTGGGAGACCTGGTCGTTTACCTGGCCAGCGAGCGATCCAGCTACGTGGTGGGCCAGACCTTCATGATCGATGGCGGCTACACCCTGGTATAAAAGCTAGTTTGACTGTCTGTTCAAGTTTGGAGTAAAATCTAGCTACGTGTGTGATGCCTGGGGGGTCAGGCGCTAGCTAGGGCTCGTAATGTTCAGTATGGACGTTGCGCCATCACGCTGTCTATGTCGTGACTTTATCGAGGGGCCCTCCAGCCATGTTCTCCCACGCCCAGCTTGGACCGAGCTGCGCCGCCAAGCGTGCCGGCGCAGCCATCGCCGCTACCGCTCTCCTGGCG
The DNA here is from genome assembly GCA_047971285.1 of Beutenbergiaceae bacterium. GTDB lineage: Bacteria > Actinomycetota > Actinomycetes > Actinomycetales > Beutenbergiaceae > Pseudactinotalea. Next base: position 16,451 of record JBKDZO010000026.1, read on the forward strand.
GTGGCGGCGGTTTCCGCCGCCCCCAATGCGCACGCCATCGTGGACATCGACGGGACGGTCTACAACGACCCGAACGGTCTGACCGATTCCACGATCGGCGGTACCGGCGTCGGTGCGCTCGGTGCTTGGGGGCAGCTCTACGTCACCGCACTGGCCGGTGGCGCCGTTGTGGACTCGGTGCCCGTCGATGCCGGCGGCAGCTATGCGATTTCCGGACTGCCCGATGGCAGCTATGACCTGGTGCTGAGCCGGTATGACGAGTCGGCACAGGTCGGTTCAACCCCGAGGGCTGGGGCATCGATCCCTGCCGATTGGGAGTTCGTGGGTGAAGGGATCACCTCTGGTGGCGACGGGACCCCGGATGGCGTGGTCACCCTGAACGCTTCCGGCACGGTGAACTTCGGCGTGCGAACCCTGGATACCGATCGCGATGGCGAGCCGGACATCTCTGACGCGGTACCCGGGACCTGCTGGGACATCGAGTTCGCCGGCGATGGTGTGCTCCCGACTGGTGACCGCACCATGATCATGCACTCGGGCTCCTCTCAGCCCAATGGCTCACCTGCACTGCCCGCGGACGCGTTCAAGCCCCGCAACACCTCGAACTTCGCTCGGATCGGCGCCGGCGTCTCAGCGGTAAGCGACATTGCACCGGGTCCGGCGTTGAACCTGGCGCACCAGGTTGGCCCGGCGTCCCACCAGATCACCGTCAACACGGCGACCACCACGCTGCAGCAGGCCAAGGACCAAGACTCCTACGTCGGGTACACCTTCACCACCGATGGCGACTTCGCGATGGCATACATCGACTGGGTCGGATTCCTGAACCGCATCGACCAGGAGGCGTTTGACGTCACCGTCAGCATCCAGGTTGGCAGCGAGCCCTTCATCGACTTGGCCACGTTCAACGAGGCACTGAATGATGGGCACACCACCGCGGGCAAAGAGAACGAGGACATCGAACCCTACGCGCTCGCGCACAACACCACGTACACGGTGCGGTACTACTTCTATAACGTGACCGGGCCGCTCGATTTCGATGACCCGTACATTGCTTTCGATGCCTGCCCTTACGCCGGTCTGAACGGAACGGTCTACATCGACGCCAACGGCTTGGCCGACAGCACCGTCAATGCAGGCACCGCCAACGGTGAGGCCACCGGAGCCCCCGGAGGCGTCCAGATGTATGCCACCGTGATCGGCGAATCCGGTGACATCGTCGCCAGCGTGCCGGTGAACGCCGATGGAACCTACGCATTCGACCGGCTGATGCCAGGCAACTACACGGTCCAGGTGGGGACGGTCGATACCACTGGCTCCGTGGGTCATCCGGCCGATCCGCCGACCACCCCGACAGGCTTCTATAACACCGGTGAACACACCGGAGGTGGTACTGGTGACGACGGTACGCCCGATGGTCAACAGACCATCGCCGTGGTGCCGGGCACCAATGCGGTCGACTTCGGTCTGCAGCGCCCGCCGGTGGTCGTCGACGTGAGCGCTGCGGACCAGCTCAACCCGGGTGGGACCACTCAGGTGACTGTTCCCACCCTGCTGCCCTCCGACCCGGAGGATGGCACGCTGACCACCGTCATCATCGACACCCTTCCGACTGAGGGCACCTTGTACTACAACGGGACCGCAGTCTCGGCAGGGCAGCAGATCGATAACTACGACCCGACCTTGCTGACTGTCGATCCCGACGACGGCGAGGTGAGTGTCGAATTCACCTATTCCACTGTTGACGCCGCCGGAGCGGTATCCGCGCCCGCTGATGTTGTGATGCCGTTCGGCACCGTCGGAATCGACCTCGTGAAATCTGTCTCGGGTATCACCGACACCAATGGGAATGGCCTGACCGACGCAGGCGACGTCATCAACTACTCCTTTGTTGTCACCAATACCGGCTCACGTCCACTGACGGATGTGGTGGTGACTGATCCGTTGGTCACTGTTGTTGGTGGGCCGGTTGATCTGGCTGTGGGTGGGGTTGATTCGACGACGTTCACTGCCTCGTATGAGATTCAGACTGCTGATGTGGTTGCTGGTGGGGTGGAGAACACGGCGACTGTGAGCGGGGATGATCCTGCTGGTGACCCGGTCACTGAT
>JBKDZO010000027.1:0-29039 GCA_047971285.1 Beutenbergiaceae bacterium
GGGGGCTGGTGGTTCGGGGACCTGGGGCTCAGGCGGGAGATACAGCGTTCCGGCGCGGCCGGTCACGGCAACCTCCACGGCGTCGCGCACATCCAGGAACTGGAACCGGTATCCGGAATCGTTCAGTGCTGCCGGGGTGATCTGCTGGCTCAGCAACAGCATCTCGTCGGCGGCAGGGCCCAGTGCCAGTCTGAGCAGGCCGGCCGGCAACCTCAGCGCGTGCGGGCGAGCCATGGCGTGGGCCAGTGCACCGGTCACCTCGGCGCTGCTGGTGGCGACCGGGGCGACGAGGTTCACCGGCCCCACCACCGGCTGCTCGATCAGGTGCAGGATTGCGCCGACCACATCATCCAGCGCAATCCACGGCCAGAGCTGTGTACCGGGCCCGATCCGTGCGCCCAAGAAGTTCTTTGTCGTCAACATCATCGGGGCGAGGGCACCGGTGCCACCCAGAACCAGGCCGGTGCGCAGCATCACCACCCGGGTACTGGTCGCAGCGGTTTGGGCGGTGGCTTCCCACCGGCGCGTCAGATAGGACAGGAACCCCTGCCCAGGATCGGAACTCTCGTCCAAGAGCTCGCCCGGGCGGTTCCCGTAGTACCCCACCGCCGAGGCGTTCACCAGCACCTGCGGTGGTTGCTGGGCCAGCGTGATTGCGCGCGCCAGGGTATCGGTGGCGTCGATGCGGCTGTGAACCAGTTCGCCGCGATAGCGACGCGTCCACGGCATCTTCCCGATCGATGCGCCGGCTAGGTTGACCACCGCGTCGGCCCATTCGATCGCCGCCGCTGGGACCAGACCGGCAATGGGATCCCACGCCCATTGGCGCTCGCCGGGGGGATCGGTGCGGACTAGCAGTGCCACCTCATGCCCAGCTCGCTGCGCAGCGCGCTGCACCACGGTTCCGATCATTCCAGTACCGCCGGCCAACAGGATCCGCACAATCTGCCCCTCTCCGATACCCCTCGCTGCACATGCCGCGTTGTCGGTACTCATTGTGCCCTGGCCGAGCGGGCAGACTGGCGGCTATGCGTGTTCGTGAGTTGACCGAATCGGAGCTGATCGCCCGATTCGCCCCGATCCTGCCGTTCGGCGCCGCCACCAGGATCGGGCCTGGCGACGACGCCGCGCTACTGGCCAGTCCCGACGGCCAGGTGCTGGTGTCGACCGACGTGCTGGTCGCGGGCCGTCATTTTCGCCCAGAGTGGGGCACTGCAACCGACGTCGGGTACCGGGCTGCCATGCAGAATCTCGCCGATATCGCCGCCATGGGCGGGCGTGCCACCGGCATCGTGGTCGCGCTGGTGCTGCCGGAAAGCACTGCGGTCGACTGGGTGCTCGACCTGGCGCGCGGGCTGGCCCAGGCCTGCCACCCGCTCGGGGTCGGCGTGGTCGGGGGAGACCTGAGCGCGGGCACTGAATTGGCCATCGCCGTCACCGTGCTGGGTTCGCTGGACGGTCGCGCCGCTATCCGTCGTGATGGTGCACGGCCCGGCGACGTGCTGGCTCATGCGGGAACCCTCGGGTGGGCGGCCGCCGGGCTGGCCGCGTCGATAGCCGGTCGCGCCCGGGACTGGCCGGCCGCAACAGCGGCGTTCCTGCGGCCGCAGCCGCCGCTGTCCGCTGGGCCTGCGGCTGCCGCGGCGGGTGCGCATGCCCTCATCGACATCTCCGATGGTCTGGTCACCGACGCCGGGCGGATCGCGGCGGCATCTGGCGTGAGGATCGACATAGCTGCCGCCGCGCTGGCCGATCCCGCACTGGCGGACATCGCACGATCATTGGACCTATCGGCCACCGACTGGCTGCTGGCCGGTGGCGAGGATCACGGGCTGCTGGCCGCGTTCCCGCCACAGGTGCCGCTCCCGGCGGAGTTTCGTGCCATCGGGGAAGTGATGGGTGGTGGTCAGCCGGCAGTCTTGATCGATGGCGTATTGCCGCCAGAATCGGCCGTTGGCTGGGATCACTTCCGCCGCACCCGTGACTGACAGCGGCGTGCTGAGTAGGTTGGGAACATGCGAATCTCAGAGGTGATCCGGCGCAAGGGCGCGGATGTGGTCACGGTTGACCCGACCGCCACGGTGGCCGAGCTCGTCGACGTGCTCGGCAACCGGAAGATCGGGGCGGCGGTAGTCTCAGCCGACGGCGTCACCGTCGCGGGCATCGTCAGTGAGCGCGACGTGGTGATTCACCTATGCTCCGACGGTGCGGCTGCCATGGAACTCACGGTCGCGGACATCATGACCTCCGATGTGCAGACCTGCGTGCCCGAAGATGAGCTGGAGTCGCTGGCCCGGCGCATGACCGACCTGCGGGTTCGTCACCTGCCGGTCGTGGTGGACGGCAAACTGACCGCGATCGTGTCAATCGGTGACGTCGTCAAGAACCGGCTGGATGAATTGCAAGACGAGCGCGACCAGTTGGTCGGCTACGTCCAGGGGTAGACATGCCAAAGGCCGCCCATGACGGAGCGGCCCGTGAATGGCTGGATCGCTGGCGACTACAGAGCCCGCTGAACTACAGAGCCCGCTGAACCTTGCCCGCCTTCAGGCACGAGGTGCACACGTTCAGACGCTTCTTGGTGCCGCCGACCATCGCGCGGACGGTCTGGATGTTCGGGTTCCAGCGCCGCTTCGTGCGGCGGTGGGAATGCGAGATGCTGTGGCCGAAGCTCGGCGACTTGGCGCACACGTCACACGTAGAGGCCACGGGTGTCTCCTAGGTACTCAAACTGGCAAGTGGGGTTGCTGGGCCGGTAGCGGCCACGGGCAACCGGGACAGTCTACACGGCTCGGCCCGTGCCGTGGACCGGGGCGCTGCCCTCGCCGGTCGCCAGCCCCGGATGCCGGTGGTCGCCATTAGCATCACAGCGTGACCTCCCATCCCGCCCCGAGCCACACGCCGCTCACGCGCCGGTTCGGCAAGAAGGCCGGTGCGGCGCTAGCCAAACTCGGGTTGGAGACCGACGAGGATCTGCTGCGCCACTATCCCCGACGCTACGTTGAGCGCGGCGCGTTCACGCCGCTGGACGCTGGCCGGCCGGGAGAGAGCGCCACCTATGTGGCCGAGGTCACGGCGTTCAGCAAGCGCTATGCGCGCAACCGCGCCATGCAGATCATCTCGGTCACGATCTCCGATGGCGCAGGCAGTCTGGACCTGACGTTCTTCGCCCGCCAGAACTACCTGGCCACGCACCTGGAACGACAGCTCAAGGTCGGCACCGTCGCCATGTTCGCGGGCACGCTCAAGGCCGGGCGCAGCGGTGCCGTGGAACTGACACATCCCGAATACGAGCCGCTGGATAGTTGGGACGAGGAGCAGACGGCGATCGCGGAGGCGGCCAAGCCCGTGCCGATCTATCCGGCCGGCTCCGGGATCCAGAGCTGGCAACTGCGAAAGTTCATCCGCACCGTGCTGGACCCGCTCACCGATGCCGACGTCACCGATCCGGTGCCGGCGCCGGTGGTCGAACGCCACGGGATGCCATCCCAGCTGGCGGCACTGCGCGCCATTCACATGCCGGCAGATACCCGCGACTGGCAGCGTGCTCGTGATCGGCTGCGCTACGACGAGGCATTCCTGCTGCAGACCGCCCTGGCACGGCGTCGCGCTGAGATCGCAGCAGCGGATGCCCGGCCTCGCCCACAGGTGTCCGGAGGCCTGGTCGGCGCGTTCGAGGATCGACTGCCGTTCACCCTCACCGCAGGCCAGCAACAGGTCGCGGCCCAGATCAGTGCGGACCTGGGGGCGGCCTCGCCGATGCAACGATTGCTGCAAGGGGAGGTTGGTTCGGGCAAGACCATCGTTGCGCTGCTAGCCATGTTGCAGGTGGTCGACGCCGGTGGGCAGGCCGCGTTGCTCGCGCCCACCGAAGTGCTGGCGGCACAGCACGCCCGCACCATCGCGAATTTGCTGGGACCGCTGGCCGAGGCCGGGATGCTGGGCGGATCCGCCGAGGGGACCCGGGTGGCTCTGCTGACCGGGTCCCTGGGGGCCGCCGCGCGCAAGATGGCTCTGCTGCAGGCGGCCTCGGGTGAGGCGGGAATCGTGATCGGCACGCATGCGCTGCTGGCCGAGCAGGTGCAGTTCGCCGATCTGGGCCTGGTCGTGGTCGATGAGCAGCACCGATTCGGGGTGCAGCAACGGGACGCATTGCGGGCCAAGGGGCACGTGGTCCCGCATCAGTTGTTCATGACCGCTACCCCGATCCCGCGGTCGGTGGCGATGACCTTCTTCGGCGATGTGGACGTGTCCACGTTGCGGGAGATCCCAGCGGGACGTTCACCGATCAGTACCCACGTGGTGCCGGCGGGCAACGCACGGTGGATGGAGCGGATCTGGGCGAAGGTCGCCGAGGAGATCGCCGGTGGCGGCCGCGCCTACGTCGTTGCCCCCCGGATTTCCTCCACCCTGGCTGAGGATGACCCAGGACTGAGCGACCTAGCCGGAACCGCCGCCAGCGACGCAGCCGTCGACGGTGGCCCGGATTCGTCGGCCAATGTCACCGATGTGGCGGCCTGGCTGCCCGCCCATACCGACCTGCCGGAAAGTGCCATCGGGATCATGCACGGCCGGTTGGCGGCCGATTCTAAGGACGCGGTCATGGCGGCCTTCGCCGACGGCAGCGTTCCGGTACTGGTGACCACCACGGTGATCGAGGTCGGTGTCGACATCCCGGAGGCCACCATGATGGTGATCCTGGACGCGGACCGGTTCGGGCTGTCGCAGTTGCATCAGCTGCGCGGCCGGGTCGGGCGCGGTAGCAAGCCCGGCACCTGCCTGGTCACGACCTGGTCCGAGCCGGGATCCGGTGCTGCGGATCGGTTGCAGGTGCTGGCCGACACGGTGGACGGATTCGCGCTCGCCGAGGCAGACCTGCAGCAACGGCGAGAGGGTGACATCTTGGGAACTGCCCAATCGGGCCGGGCCAGCTCGTTGCGGCTGCTGCGGGTGATCGCCGATGCGCCGCTGATTGAAGGTGCCCGCGATGATGCTCGGGAGTTGATAGCGGCCGATCCGAACCTGATTCATCACCCCGAGCTGATGACGGCGATCACCGCTCTCGTCGATCCCGACCACGAGGAGTTCCTGGACCGTGTCTAAAGCTCGACGCCACCTGGTGCGCGCCACCAATGTGCTCGTGGGCTACGGCAGTACCGCCGAGTCCGCCGTCTGCCCTCCGATCACGGTTTCGGTCGCCGCGGGAAAGGCACTGGCGGTGGTGGGCGCCAATGGCACCGGCAAGTCGACGTTCCTACGCGCGGTCGCGGGTCTGTTGGAGCCGTTTTCCGGAACCGTTGAGGTGCTCGGCAAGCCGGTCGACGAACGGACCGCGGAATTTCGTGCCGCCGTTGCCACGGTCCTGGACGAGGACTCCTACCTTCCGGCCTTGACGGTGCGCGAACACCTGCTGCTGACCGCCCGCGGGCACGGCCAGGTCCAGGTCAGCGACCTGGTTACCGATGTGGTTGCGGAGTTCGGGCTGCTGGACCGCCAGCATGCGCTACCGACCGCGTTGTCCTCGGGGCAGCGCAGACGGCTGCTACTGGCAGCGGCATTCGTTCGGCCGCGCACGTTGCTGATCCTCGACGAACCCGAGCAGCGCCTGGACGCCGGGATGCGGGATCGCCTGGCGCAGCGGCTGGTCTCCGAACGCGCCGCCGGAGGCGGGGTGGTGATGGCCACCCACGATCCGATCCTGGTGCGTGGGGCCGCTACCAGTGCGGTGATCATCGACGAGGATCGCATCCGCGTGACCACCCCCGATGAGGCCGCCGCCGCCATCGAGCAGCTATGACCACCTCGTATCCGGTCACGCCGATCAGCGGCCGCCACTTGCGCCGGCTCACCCGTGCGGCGACCGAGGCCCACGGCGGGGGATCGGCCACGGAACTGATCGGTGAGGTGTACGGCATCGTTCTGACGATCGCGATCACCGGATCGATGGCCCTCGGAGCCGCCCAGGTACTGAATGCCGAACTGCGCCCCAGCACCATCGACGCTGCGCTGGACCCGGTGTGGCTGGCCCTGGTGCTGTCGCTGGCGGCGATGGGTGCCCTGCTCAGCCTGACCGGCCGGCTCGGGCCGTTGGGGCTGGCCGGCGGGCAGGCCGCGTGGTGGCTGCCGACGCCCGTCGATCGGCGTGGGCTGATGCGCCCGCGGCTGCTGGTCGGCCTGGTCGCGGCGATCGGGGTCGGAGGTGGATTCGGCGTCCTGGCCGGTGCGCTCGCAGGAGCGGCCGATACCGTCGCGATCGCAGGGGTCGGAGCCGCGCTGGCTGCATTCGCCATGCTGTCGGCAGCGTGGCTGCAGGTGGCCGGCATCGGGCGATCGCTACCGGCCGCGGTCTCGCTCGGCGATGCGCTGCTGGTGGCTACGCCGGTGCTGGCACTGGTGGTCGTGTTGCTCGACCCGGCTCCGCCCAGTGGGCTCAGCGGCGCCGTGCTGCTGGGATTGACCGTGGTGCTGGCTGTGCTCTGCGTCGTGCTGCTCGCGGTGACAGACCGGCGCCTGAATGACATTTCCGGGGCGGTGCTGCGAGCCCGCGGGGCGGTGACGGCGCATGCTGCGGGTGCTGCCACCTCCCTGGACACCCGGGAACTGGGCCGGGCGCTGAGCATGACGGCGCAATCCGATTCCCGCCGCCGTTCGGCCGCCTTCGCCTGGGTGCGCAATCCGGTTTCGGCACTGGTGACCGGCGACGCATTGGTCACGTTGCGTTCCCGGCGTCACGTGATCGCCATCGTGACCACCGCGTTGATTCCCATCGTGGTGACCCTCGCGGGGTGGGCCAGTTGGGCCACTGTGATCGCGATCCTGGCCGGTGGCTATCCGGCGGCGCTGAGTACCGCTGAAGGTGCGCGCCGGGCGGAAATCGCGCCGGTCCTTGACCGGGCGTTCCCGGTGGATGCCCGGATAGTCCGTCGGATCCGGCTGATCTGGCCGACTGCGGTGATGGTGCTCTGGACCGGGCTGGTTTTGGGGTGCTGGGCGGTGCTGTCCGGACTGTCGCCGTGGCAATGGTTGCCGCTGGCCACCGTCGCCGGTCCGGTCTTTGCCGCAGGCGCGGTGCGTGGGGCGTACCGCAAGCCGACCGACTGGTCACAGCCGCTGATCTCCAACCCCATGGGCCCGCCGATCCCACCGGGTCTGGTCGGCACCATCTCGCGGGGACCTGATGTGGTGGTGATCTGCCTGCTCCCGGTGATCCTGGGTGTCGTCGCGGTCGCGCAGCCGGGAACGTTGCTGCCGTGGCAGCTGGCTGCGACCCTGGTGGCATTGGCGATCGCTGCCTATGTGCCCAATCCGAAGCGCGGCACGTCATGACGCGGATCATCGGCGGCAGTGCCGGAGGGCGCAGGCTCGCGGTGCCGGCCACCGGCACGCGGCCGACCAGCGACCGGGTGCGCGAGGCGCTGTTCACCCGGTTGGCGCACCGGGGTGTGCTCGACCACGCTCGGGTGCTGGACCTGTTCGCCGGCTCCGGTGCGCTCGGGCTGGAGGCGCTCTCGCGTGGTGCCAGCAGTGCCGTCCTGGTCGATTCGGCCCGCACTGCGGTTGCTGTGTGCCGTTCCAATGCCCAGGTGCTGGGTTTCGCGGACCGGGTCACGGTGCTGGCCCGCAAGGTGGACCAATTGCTGGCGGGTCCGGCCCCGACGCGGACCTCCACCTTGGTGTTCTGTGACCCGCCCTACCAGCTCAGCGTGGAACGCACACTGCAGTTGTTGTTGCGTGCTGGCTGGCTGGCGCCGGAGGCGGTCGTCGTGCTGGAACGGTCGGGTCGCAGCCCGCAGCCGCAGTTGCCCGCGGGCCTGGAGGTGGAGGCGAGCAAGGACTATGGCGAGACGACGCTGTGGTTCCTGACGCGCGCGATTCCGAGCCACTGAGCGGCGCACCACGGGCGTTGCACAATTGTGTCTAAATTTTGGACGTTGCTTCCAAAACTACCGCTACGGTGACTGGTACAAAGGGTGGCTCGTTGCCGAGCCCAGATTGCCAGGAGGCACCATGCGAATGCGACGCTCTCGCGTTGTCGCCGGTGTGAGTGCGCTAGCCATTAGCGCACTCGCTCTATCGGCGTGTAGTGGTAGTGGAAGTGAAGACCCGACCTCAGAGGAATTGGATGACGGGAACCTCGAGGGGACAGAGATTAGCGTCCTCACGTTGCAAGACCCGTTCTTCTATGCCCTGGAGGAGGTGATCCCGCAGTTTGAGGAAGAGACCGGGATTATCGTCAACCTGGAGGGGGTTGACTACGACACGTTGAACTCCCGGGCTACCAACTCATTCATGGCCGATCAGGGTGATATCGACGTCATCGCGCCAGATTCCATGTGGCTGTCGCGTTTCGCGGAGTCGGGCTGGCTCGAGCCGTTGAATGACTGGATCGTCGACGACAACGCCGAAGTCCAGATCGAGGATTTCATTCCGGCGTCGGTCTATACCCTGAGTGAATGGAAGGGGTCGCTCTACACCCTTCCGATCGCCACGTACGGCATGAACGTGCTCTACCGTCCCAGCGTCTTCGAGGAACTCGGTATCGAGCCGCCGCCGACCGAGAGCTCGCCGGACTGGACCTGGGACCGGTACATGGAGATCGTCCAGCAGATCCAGGGCCAGAACGTCAACGGCACGGACATGTACGGCACGGTGGTCCTCGGTTCCGGACCGCAGCCGATCAACCACATGTACAGCCAGCTCGCCGCGAGCAAGGGAACCGAGTGGTTCACCCAGTTCCCCAGCGGTGATCCTTGGGACTTCGCGCCGACGTTCGACTCGCCGCAGAGCATTGAATCGCTGGACTACTACAAGGAGTTGTTCGCGAATTCTCCGGCCGAGTCCATCAACTATCTCTGGTTCGATGCCGGAACCCGATTCGGTGCCGGTGACATCGGCATGATGTACCACTGGACCCCGTACTCCTACCTGGTTCAGCGCACCGAGTACATGGGCACCACCGAGTCGCCCATCGTCGGTGACTACGCGGTGGCACCGCTGCCGCAGCAGCCCGGTGAGGACCAGGTGATCAGCATCGGTGGCTTCGCGTTCGGTGTGGGTGCGAACTCGACCAAGAAGGCTGCCGCCTGGGAGTTCGTCAAGTGGGCTGCCAGCGCCGAGACGCAGAAGGCGATGGGCCTACTGGAGATGCGGCAATTCGCCGACTTCAGCCGCAGTTCGTTGTACGAGGACTCTGAGCTGCTGGAGGCCTACCCGTTCCTGCCGGCGCAACTGGACGTGATCGCCCAGGGAGACGGCAAGATCGTCCGCCCGCCGATCCAGAACTACGCCACCCTCGAGGAGTCGATCGGGAACACGCTGAACCGCATGCTGGTCAACGATGTCTCGGCACAAGAAACCGCCGAGACGATCAATGCCGATGTGACCACGCTGCTTGAGGACGAGGGCTTCATGCCCTGGAACGGCGAGAGCTACGACGATACCTACGACGCGACGGTTGAGTTGCTCAACGAGCTGTCCGGGGGATAGGTCCGTGGTGTGCTGGCCCGTCATCGGCGGGCCAGCACACCAACGGCTCTCCCTGAGAAGCTCGCCCGTACGCTCGAGAGGAAATCAATGGCGACCGACTCCGTATCCGTACACCCTGCCCGGCGCCGCGCGAAACGGCCGTTTCTGGCAGGACCTTTTCCCTGGCTGATACCCAGCATCGCGGTGCTGCTGGTGGTCAGCATGTACCCGTTCATCTTCGCTGTGATCAACAGCTTCCGGTTCTACAACCTCGGCGTCTCGAACGTCCCTGGAGACTTCATCGGCTTCGGGAACTACGCCCGGGCATTGTCCGACCCGACAATTCTGCAATCGATCGGGCAGACGCTCATCTTCTGCATCACCGTGACCGTGGTCGAAGTCGTCCTCGGGATTCTGCTCGCGTTGCTGCTGCGGCAGAAACTGGTCGGCGTCAATATCGTCCGGTCGATCCTCATCCTTCCGGTCGCCATCGCTCCGGCCGTGGCCGGCCTGGCGTTCCGGAGCATGTATGCCAACGACACCGGCCTGATCGCCGTGGTCCTGGAGCGGATCGGAGTGTCGGTGCCTGAGGCCGGAATCCTCGGTGACACCGGCACCGCCATGCCGGCCCTGATGCTGACGGACGTGTGGCAGTGGACACCCTTCGTCGCACTGATCGCACTCGCGGCCATGCAGGGCGTTCCAGAGGACGTGGTGGAGGCGGCACGCATGGATGGCGCCGGTGGCCGGCGAATCCTGTGGTCGATCACCTTGCCGCTGATCGGTACGGCATTGGCCACCGTGGGCATGCTCCGGTTCATCCAGTCGTTCAATGTCTTCGACATCATTTATGTGCAGACGCGTGGTGGCCCAGGCGGAAGTACTTCGACCATCGGATTCGAGGTCTTTATGGCCGGTTTGAACCAATACAACATCGGGCTGGCTTCCACGTTGACCATTCTCGCGTTGATCATTGCGGCGGTATTCATCAACATCTACTTCTTCATCTCGGGCAGGAAGGCGGATCGCAATGCATAGGATCGGACGCCTCTTTCTATACGTCGGATTGGTCCTGACCTCCGTATTCTTCCTTTTTCCGGTGCTGTGGATGCTGCTCATGGCTATTCGCCCGACAGACATCACGGCGACCGAACCGCTGCGGTTCATTTTCATGCCCGACTTCGGCCCGTTCGTCTATCTCATGACCGAGGGCGGTGGGGGAACCTCCCTGGTGGCGAGCAGTGTGCAGGCGGGACTGGCCACGCTGATCGCGCTACCCATCGCGATCATGACCTGCTACGGATTGACCAGGTGGCGTTACCGAGGCCGCACGTTCCTGGGCCAGTGGTACTTCACCCTGATGCTGGCGCCGCCGGTCATCTTCGTCATTCCGCTGTTCATCATGCTGGGGCAGATTGGCGTCATCGGTACCAACTGGGCGGCGGTGATTGCGTTCCAGACCTTCTCGATCCCGCTGGCCGTGTTGCTGCTCAAGAGCTTCTTCGAGGAGCTCCCGGTCGAGATCGAGGAAGCCGCGATGATCGATGGCTGCTCGCGCAGCCGGATCTTGGTGCAGATCTTCCTCCCGGTGCTCCGGCCGGGCCTGCTGGTCGCCGGGATCTTCGTGTTCTGTTTCGGCTGGAACAACCTGCTGTTCGTGCAGCCGCTGACCAGTGGTGACAATGTGCCGCTGACCGTCCGGGCACTCAGCTTCTATGCCACCAGCGGTGTGAACTGGACCTACATCGGTGCCACGGCCGTGGTCAGCATGATCGTTCCGATGGTGCTGTTCTTCATCTTCCGCAAACACATCGTCTCCGGCCTTACATTTGGTGCTGTCAAGTGAATCGAGGAAGGGGCTGAGGTCATGACCGGGCACGACAGGTTGCTGGTCGGGGGGGAATGGGTTGAGTCGAGCAGCGGTGAGGTGTTCCCCAGCACCAATCCCGCGACCGGGGAGGTCATTGCGCACCTGCAACAGGGCAATGTCGCCGACGTCGACCGCGCGGTAGCCGCCGCGCGTGTTGCGTCGGGCGTGCTGCGCGCTAGCGGAGTGGAGGAGCGCGCGGGGTGGTGTGAAGCCGTCGCCGAGCAGATCGAGGCACGCGTGGACGACCTCGCTGGCGCGCTCTCGGCCGAGCAGGGCAAGCCCGTTGGTGCCGAAGCGGTCGGCGAGGTGATGACCGCCGCGAAGGGATTCCGGGATGCGGCCGGGCATGTGCGCCATCTGGACGGCACGATCCCGCATGCCACCGATCCGAACAAGCGGGTGCTCAGTCGTCGTCACCCGCGCGGTGTCTACGCGGTGATCACGCCGTGGAACTTCCCGGTGAACATACCCACGGAATACCTGGCCCCGGCACTGGCCACCGGCAATGCGGTCGTCTGGGTACCGGCTCCCACCACCTCCCATGTAGCGGTCCTGTTCGCACAGGCGATCACCGCGGCCGGAGTGCCGGCGGGGTTCCTCAACCTGGTCACCGGTCCGGGTGCGGTCGTGGGTGATGCTGCGGTGGCCCATCCCGGAGTCGATGCGATCGGATTCACAGGATCGACCGCGACGGGTCTGAGCATCGCCCGCCGTGCCGCAGGCAAGCCGTTGTTGCTGGAACTGGGCGGGAACGGCCCGACGATCGTGCTCGATGACGCCGATCTGGGCAAGGCCGCCGAGGCGATCGCGGCTGGCGCGTTCTTCAATGCCGGGCAGACCTGCGCCGCGACCGAAGTGGTGCTGGTGGAACGTTCGGTCCACGATGAACTCGCCCGCCTGGTGACGCAGGAAGCGAAGAAGGTACGGCTGGGTTCGCCGGCAGCACAGGACACCACGATGGGCCCGTTGAACAACCAGCCCACCGCGGTCAAGACCGAGAACCATATCGCCGATGCCCGCAACCGTGGCGCCAGCGTCCTCGAGGGGGGGTCACGGCTGCCGGAGCACGGCAGCGACCTGTATTTCGGTGCCACCGTGCTCGCGGAGGTCGACCCGGAGGCCGACATCGTCAGCTACGAGACGTTCGGCCCGGTGGTGCCGCTGGTGCCGGTCGACTCTGCGCAGGAAGCCATCCGGATCGCGCAGGCGCCACAGTTCGGCTTGTCGGCTTCGGTCTGGTCCAGCAGTGCTTCGCGGGCGTTCGAGGTAGCCGAGAACCTGCGGGCCGGAATCGTCAACATCAACGATTCCTCCACCTGGTGGGAGATCCATATTCCGTTCGGCGGCGGCAGCGGAACCCAATCCGGTGTCGGTCGGCTGGGTGGCATGCACACGCTGCTGGAGATGACCGAGATCAAGACCATCACCTTCGATGTCCGTTCGTTCTGAATACGTACCGAGTGAGGAGAAGTGCCAGTGTCTGAGAAGTTGAAAGTCGGAGTCGTTGGCCTGGGAATCTGGGGCCAGAACCATCCGCTGGTCTACAACGACTACCACCGCAGTGAGGTCGCCGTCGTCTGCGACATGAACGCCGACCGGGCCAAGGAGATTGCGGCCAAGTACAACTGCGACTGGACCACCAGCGTGGATGAGCTGGCGGCCAGCGATATCACCTCGTTCAGCGTGGCCACGCCCGATCACACCCACTTCGCTCCGGTTTCCACGCTGCTCAAGGCGAACAAGAACGTGCTGGTGGAGAAGCCGCTCACCACCGACCTGGCGGAGGCCAAGGAGCTGGTGCGTCTGGCCGAGGCCTCCTCGGGGATCTCGATGGTGGACTTCCACCTGCGCTGGGACCCGCAGTGGTCGCTGATCAAGGACACGGTGGAAACCGGTGAGATCGGGGACCCGCACATGGGCTACATCCGGCTTTCGGACCACATCGATGTGGCGCAAAACTGGCTCTCCTGGGCCGGGAACTCCGGCCCGCACTGGTTCCTGTACCCGCACCTGTTCGACCTGATGAACTGGATCGTCGGCGAGGAGCCAGAACGGATCTACGCCACCGGGCACAAGGGCATCCTGTCTTCCCAGGGCGTGGACACCTACGACGCGATGCAGACGATGGTCAGCTTCCCATCGGGCGCGAACGTGGTGGTGGAGACCTCGTGGGTGGTTCCGAACACCAACCCCAGCGTCACCGACTGCCACATGGTGCTGTACGGCGAGAGTGGCAAGGTGGAGTACGACCAGGACTTCTCCGGGCTGTCGTTCGCGATGCAGGACAAGTTCTTCTACCCGTGGGTGCCGCTGGGCAAGCCGGACCGCTGGGGCAAGCTCGATCACTACATGTACGCCCCGATGAAGTACTTCGTGGACTGCGTGCTCGACGGCAAGACCCCCGAGTGCACCTTCCGTGAGGCCATGGTCAACACCGCCATGGTCGAGGCGGCCGTGGCCTCGATCTCGTCCCAGCAGCCGATCGTGCTCGCCGACTACCTGCAGTGACCCACAGCCGCCCGGGCCCGGTCGATGCCCGCACATCGACCGGGTCGGCAATCCCCGTGGATACCTGCGCCCCAGGGATCTGGCAGTACTCGCAGCTGCTCGGCCTCGATCCGGCGTCGGCATACCTGAGCCTGGGCGAGTCGATGACGCCGGTGGTGGACGATGCGGGACTGGCTTCGGCACTGGAACTGGGCCGGGTAGTGCTGAAGCTGGACTCGCTCTGCCCGACCGGCTCGTTCAAGGACCGAGCGGTCGCCGGCGGAGTCGCAGCCGCCATCGCGCAGGGTCGCCGGGGCTTGGTGTGCGCCTCCAGCGGGAACGCTGCAGCCTCGGCCGCCGCCTACGGCGCTCGCGCCGGGGTGCCGGTGATCCTGGTCATGCCGGCGCACACCCCGGTGGGCAAGATCAGCGCCAGCGCCGCCTATGGCGCGCACGTGCTGCTGGTGGACGGCGACTACAGCGTCTCCTACCACGTGGCCCGAGAGCTCGCACGCACGCGCGAGTTGGTCAATGTCACCACGACCTACGTCAATCCGCACGCGGTGGCGGCACTGCGGAGCGTGGCCTACGACCTGTTCCGCCAGCTGCCGACGGTGCCCGATGCGGTGGTGGTGCCGACCAGTTCCGGACCGCTGGTGCACGGCGTGGTCGCCGGCTACGCCGATCTGGTCGACCGGGGATTGGTTGCGCGCGGACCCCGGGTGATCGCGGCGCAACCAGCGGGCTGCGCTCCGGTCACGCGTGCCTTCCTCGAGGGCGAGGAGCAGGTGCGCGAGTGGGAGCAGGTGGACACCACCGTGTCCGGCCTCGACGACCCGTTGCGAGGCTACGCCGCCGATGGCACTCGGACGTTGCAGGCGATCCGGGCCAGCGGTGGTGCGGCCATCGCTATCCCCGACGAGGTGTCCGACACCGGTCGGGCAGAACTGGCAGCACGGGCTGGCGTACACGCCGAGCCGGCCGGGTCGATCGGCGTCGCGGCGTTGCCCGCACTCGTCGCGGACGGGCTGCTAGCGCCCGGTGAACAGGTGGCATGCCTGATCACTGGAAACGGGATGAAACGACCGTTGACTCCCGACATCGATCCCGTTGTCGCCGCCGATGCCGATGCGGCGATCGCCGCCAGCGCTCAATGGTTCGACTAGCCCGACCGAGATTGGACCGCAGATGGTTGACATGTTGATCCGTGGGGCGAGCGTCATCGATGGGACCGGAGCGGAGCCGGTCCGCACCGACGTCCGAGTGCGGGGAACCGAGATCGTGGAGGTGGCGCCGGGGCTGCCCGCCGCCGATGACGAGCAGGTCATCGAGGCCACCGGCCGGGAGTTGCTGCCGGGCTTCGTCGATGTGCATTCACACGATGATGCGGCGTTGCTGCGCCCCGAGGGCCTGCTGCCCAAACTGTCCCAAGGTGTGACCACCACGGTGGTGGGCAACTGCGGGCACGGATGCGCGCCGTCCGGAGCCGGAGCCGCGCTACGCGACTACTCGACCCCGATCCTCGGGGCGTTCCCGGCGCAGCGGTACGAACGCTTCAACGACTACCTCGATGCGCTCGACCACGCCGAACTACCGGTGGACACGGTTGCCCTGGTGCCGCATGCGCCACTGCGCTCAGCCGTCATGGGGATGCAACGCCGCCCCGCCGAACCGCTGGAGCTGGACACGATCGTGGGCCTGCTCGACGACGCCCTGACCGCCGGAGCGGCCGGGCTGTCCTACGGCCTGATGTACGCGCCCGGCAATGCCGCCTCCCGCGATGAACTCCAGGCCATTGCCGCGACCGTGGCGCGATCCGGACGACTGCTGGTCGCGCACCTGCGCAACGAGGCCGACCTGCTCGATGACTCGCTGGAGGAGTTCCTCGACCTTGGCCGGGCCACCGGCTGCTCGCTGCACGTCAGCCACCTCAAGGTGACCGGCCGGAACAACTTCGGCACCATGCCGGCGGTGATCCAGAAACTGGACGCAGCGCGGGCGCAGGGTCTGGATGTGAGCGCTGACATCTACCCGTACGACGCCGGTAGCACCACAGCGGCGGTGTTGTTCCCCAGCTGGGCGACCGATCGTGGCGTCGACTCATTGCTCCAGGTCCTGCGCGACCCGACGCAACGGGACCGGGCGCTGGCGGACATGCACCAGGCCTGGACCGGTGGATTGGAGAACTACTTCCACTCCCTGGGTCCGGCCCAGATCCTGCTCGCGGGATTCACTGCCGAGGCCAATCTCGGCTACGACGGCGCCCGACTGTCCGACATCGCCGCCGAACGCGACCAGGACCCGGCTCAGTGCCTCGCCGATCTCATGCTCGACGAAGGCGGCGAGATCACGATCGTGCTGTTCCAGACCGACATCGAAGGCATGAAGGCGGCGCTGCAGTGGCCGCACACGCTCGTCGGATCGGACGGCCTGCCGCGGGAGCAGGGCTACGTGCACCCGCGCCTGTTCGGCACCTTTCCGCGGGTGCTGGCCCGGTATGCCGGGCCATCGGGAGTGATCAGCCGGCATGAGGCGGTTCATCGGATGTCCGGTGCGGCCGCCGAGCGATTCGCGGCCGGTCCTGGCGTGATCGTGCCGGGAGCTCCGGCGTCGATGCAGCTCATCGACCCGGCCAGCTACACCGACCGCGCCGATTTCGCGGCACCGCGCCAGCTGACCGCAGGCCTGGAACAGGTGTTCCTGCACGGGCAGCGGGTGTGGGCTGCACAGGACGATGGCCCGAATGCCCGCTCGGCCGGACAACTGCACCGCACCGCGGCGCGGTCCTGATTGCGCGCCAGATGAACCGGCTGAACAACGATGCGGTCACCCCGGCTGGGCGCGGTCCAGCCGGAACCAAGGCCATCGCGCGAACCGCGCGGGTGCTGCTGGAGCTGGCGCGATTTCCGGCGGGCATATCGCTGACCGACTTGGCTCACCGGCTCGATGAACCGGTTCCGACGATCCATCGGCTGCTGGCGATACTGCGCAGCTACGATCTGGTGCGCGAAACGGCTCATGGCTATGCGATCGGAGTCGCTGCCGCAGTCCTGGCCTCGGCGCTCGCTGAGGGGCTGGACCTGCGCACCGAGGCCGCTCCGGTACTGGCCGCGCTGCGGGACAGGACCGGCGAGACGGTGCATCTGGGCGTGCTCTCCGGGCCCCACATCGTCTATATCGAGAAGCTCGACAGCCCCAATACCGTCCGCATGGTCTCCCGGGTCGGGGCCACTCATCCGGCACTGCGCACCGCGATGGGCCGGGCGATCCTGGCGGCCGGTGACCCCGACCTGGTTGACCAGACCATTGCCAGCTCCGACCTGGTGTACCGGCCCGCCGAATCTCCCGAGGAGTTCACGGCGATGCTCAAGCTGGTCCGTGAGCGGGGATTCAGTGAGGATCTGGAAAGCAACGAGCCAGGGATCTGTTGCATAGGCGCGGCGATCACCGATGCCGCAGGTCAGCCGATCGGGGCGATCAGCGTGTCGACACCGACGTTGCGGTTCGACTCGGAGCGGATCGAGGAACTGGGTAGCGTCGTGCTTGCGGCGGCCGCGACCATCTCCCGCCGCCTCGGCGCGGACATCGCCGACCCCGCGTAGCCCACTGAATCACACACGGAAGGAATCATCGACATGACCAAGCAGAACGTGACCACCACCGGCGCCCCGACTCCCGTCGCGCCCTTCTCACAGGCGGTCCGCGCAGGCGGCCTGCTCAGCATTTCCGGCCAGGGCCCGCAAGATCCTGCGACCGCTGCCTTCCTCCATCAGGGAGACCTCACCAACCAGACCATCCGGACGCTGGAGAACATCAGGGCGATCGTCGAGGCGGCCGGTGGCGCATTCGACGACATCATCTCGTTGCGGGTATTCCTGACCGAGCGAGAGCATTTCGCTGAAATGAACCAGGTCTACGGCGACTATGTGACCCAGCACTGCCCGTCCGGGGTGTACCCGACCCGTACCACCGTCTTCGTCACCCTGCCGCACCCGGACATGCTGGTGGAGATCGACGGACTCGCGGTTCTTGGCCACTGACGTGTCCATCCGGATCCCCGACCTTGCCATCGGCGATGACCTCAAGGGACTTCCCGCGAGGCTGGCCGGTCTGCGGCTGTCGCAGCTCGGCGCAGCAGGCCTGCGGTTGGCCGATCTAGAAACCCCGGTCATGACCATCGACCCTCGGCGCGTGGGTCACAACGAACGGCGGATGCTCGACTGGGCACGCAGCCACCGGGTGCTGCTCGCACCGCACGGCAAGACCACCATGGCGCCGGCGTTGTGGGACTCCGTGCTGGCGGCCGGTGCGCATGCCATCACCTTCGCCACACCGTGGCAGGTGCGTGCCGGCCTGGCCGCGGGTGTGCCACGAGTGATGCTGGCGAACAACCTGGTCGATCCGGTTGCCATCGCCTCGGTGGTGGCGGCGATGGCGGACCACCCACAGGCGCGGCTGTGGGTCTGGGCAGACTCTCCGCAAGCTGTCGGGCTGCTGGCAGCGGGCTTGGCAGCTGCCGGTGCCACCGAGCCGCTGGATGTGTTGGTGGACCTCGGTGTTCCTGGTGGCAGAACCGGGGCGCGCTCGATGGCGGCCGCGTTGGAGGTGGCGGATCTGATCGGTGCCCAGCCATTGCTACAGCTGCGTGGCGTGGCCGGTTACGAGGGTGTGCTGGGACACGACCGGTCGACCGAGACCGTCGGCGCCATCCGTGCCTTCCTCGACCGCCTCGCCGAGCTGTTCTCACGACTGCACGACCAGCACTCGTTCCAAGGGCGCCCGATTCTCAGCGCTGGCGGCAGTGCCTACCCGGACCTGGTGGTGGAGCACCTGGGACGTTTTGCCGATACTGCGGACGTGGTCCTTCGTTCCGGTGCATTCCAGGTGCACGATTCGGGTCTGTACGAACGGGTATCACCGTTTCGCAGCGGTGCCGACGATGTTCCGCTGCAGGCCGCCATCCATGTGTGGGCCCGCGTCATCGGCTCGCCCGAGCCCGGTTTGGTGCTGCTGGATGCGGGCAAGCGTGACCTGCCCGTGGACGTCGATCTGCCCGTCGTCGAGGCGGTGCTCGGCCGTCCGGAGCTGACGACCCCGCAGGTGGTGGTGACCGGGGTCAACGACCAGCACGCCTTCGTCGAGGGTCCGGCCACGGCGGCGCTGCGGGTGGGTGATGTGGTGCGCCTGGGCCTGTCCCACCCATGCACCGCGTTCGACAAATGGCGGGCGATCGTGGAGATCAGCGACGCCACCGATCAGGACCCGGTTGTGACCGGAGCGATCTCGACGTTGTTCTGAGTGCGGTACCCGCCTCGCGTCATGCCGCCCAGCGCAGCGCCAGCGCATCCTTGCGCCGGGCCAGGTCGATCAGTTCCTGCGCCACCACCGGCGCCAACTCCGGGAACGGGGCCCGGCACCGGGCCGAACCGATCACCCCACCGGCGTGCAGCAGCGTCTTGGCTGCGGTGAGGTTGCACTGCCGGTTCTCATAGTGGATCAGCGGCAGGATCCGCTCCCACTCGGCGACCGCCTGAGCATGCCGCCCGGCGTGATGATCGGCGACGACGGTGGCCAGCACCTCCGGGATGACCGCAGAACTCATCGTTGCCCTGATCCCAGCGTCTAAGTCCGGTATCAACGTGATCGCCTCCTCGCCGTCGTAGACGCCGGGCAGGTCGGCTCCGGCTGCCGCGATGAGGGCCCGGACCTTGGAGGCGGTGCGAGGCATCTCGATCTTGACGTGCCGGATCTGCTCGATGTCCCGGGCCAATTGGGCGAGTTGGTCGACGGTGAGCGTGGTGGGACTCATCGGCGCATCCTGCACCATCATGTCGATGTCCAAGCCGTCGGCAACCCGGGCGAAGTAGGCCGACACGGCTGCGGGGGAGACGGTCATCGTCGCCCCGAAGAACGGGGGCATCAGCATCACCATGGCCGCACCGCGCCGCTGAGCATCCAGACTTCGCTCCCGGGCGATGGCCGCACTGTAGGAACTAGTGGTGGCGATGATCGGCACCCGGCCGGCGGCTTGCTCCAGTGTGGCCTGCAGTACCTGCAACCGCTCCTCATCGCTGAGGGAGAATTGCTCGGAGTAATTGGCCAGCACGCAGATCGCGCTCGAACCCGCATCGATCAGGAATTCAGTGACCCGGCGCTGTCCCGCCAGGTCCAGTGATTCATCGTCATGGAAGATCGTGGGGGCTACGGGTAGAACACCTTGCAGGACGCCGGTCATGCACCTCTCCTCGGTCAGATACTCCAGTCTGCGACATCTTCGGGTTGTCCCGATTGTGCCGACTTCAGTATTGCGTCGTTGACCGCGACCGCGCGCAGTGCTTCCGAGGTTGGTACGGCGAATTCGAGATCTTTGCGCAGGGCCTCGATGAAGTGCCGTTGCTCTTCATACAGGTCGCCCATGATCCGGCCGTTGGCCGTGGGCCAGTGCATGACATCCCGCAACGACCAGCTGGCCGACGACAGGATCCGCAGACCATTGTCACGAACGTCCAGATCGATGAGCCCTTCGGTGCCGATGATCTCTGTCCGCGCCCAGATATTGGTCGGTACCCCGGCGGGCAATGACCAGCCGCAGTAGAGCTGACCGATCATGCCGTTGGTCATTTCGCACGTCGCGAAGTAGGCGTCGTCGGACTTCAGCCCTTTGGAGCGCAGCAGCTTCGATACGGCGCGGGCATACACCCGGGTGACCTGCTGGCCGCTGATCCACTGCAGGGCATCCACATCGTGAATGCCCTGGTAGAAGGCGGGGGAGGAGCGCTCATCCAGCCGCTCTCCCTGCGCGGAGTTGGTGTACCGGCCCGAGGAGCCGTGCAACGGCTCGCCGATCCCGCCCTGCGCCACCGTGGTGGCGGCCTCGATGTACCGCGGGTCGAAACGCAAGATCTGGCCCACCATCATCCGCCCGCCGTGACGTTCGGCCGACGCCATCGCCTTGGCGTCCGGCAGCGTATGTGCCATCGGCTTCTCCACCAGCACCGCCTTGCCCGCCTCCAGCAACTGGATCGTGGCATCGCGGTGCAGTTTGTCCGGCAGCACGAGAATGTATGCGTCGGCGGCATCTGCCGCCAGGGCCGAGTCGATATCGGCATAGCTGGTCGCTCCGAACTCATCGGCCACCGCGGTACCCAGTTCGGAATTGAGTTCAATGACGGCGGTCAGTCGCGCTCCGTCAACTCCGGCGAGGGAGCGGGCGTGGATCTGCCCCATGAATCCGGCCCCGACAATGCCTACCCGTACGGTCATCCTAGAAGTGTCCTCTCTGCGTGATGGGTGTCATCATTGCTTATGGCGGGCGTCGCCGAGAGAGCTTTGCGGCCGGCGGGCCGAAGGTTGTGCAGTGCGCTACCGGGCGGCCCACGGCGGTGCCAGTTCACCGAACAGCTTGTGTTCGGTCACCGCCGCTTGACACCAATGCCGAATGTCATCGATCACCGGATGGGCCTGATCGCCGTCGCCGATCCACTGCACATGGGCTGGGTTCACCGGAGCTGGGTCCGGCGCAGTCCGCACTGCCTCCAGCACGCGCATGAACGCACCGGTGTCCTCGATGCTGGCGAGCAGCCCGATGCCGGGGTCGGCCAGGTGGTCGATCAGATTGCGCAGCAGACCGGTCCGCCCATACTGCTCGGTGCGCTCGCCGTCCGGACCCGCCACGCTCAGCCGGTCCCGGGTGTAGCTGATCCTGGCGCTGGCCCGGCTGCCCTGGATGATGATCTCCGGTTCGCTGTGACCGGGTGCGCACAGCGTCAATGCGAACGTCATGGTGGTACCCCGCGATGTGCGGACCCGCACCGTGGAGGTGTCATCGGCTTCGATGTCGTGGGCGTGGTAGAGATCGACCTCGACGCTGGCCACGTCCTGGGTCCTGGTGGATCCATCGATCAGCAGGGATGTGGCGACCGCGTGCGAGAGCGGATTGGTCACCACTCCATCGACGACCGGAACGCCATCCAGCACCCGGTGCCCGGCCCAGCGGGACCGTTGGTAGTACCCGCGGTCACGGGTCAGGGTTCCGAGACCGGCGATGCCGGTCACCTCACCGAGTTCGCCACTGTCGATCAGCGTGGCGATCCGTGGCAGCACCTGTGAACCAAAGCTCTGGAACCCCACCTGGACGCGGCGCCCGGTCTGGTGCGCCACTGCCACGACCCGGTCGAACTCGGCCAGTGACGCCGTGGTCGGCTTCTCCAGCAGCACGTGTGCGCCCGCGCGCATCGCTGTGATCGCCTGGTCGGCATGGGTGTGGATCGGAGTGGCCAGCACCACCACGTCGGGCACGGTGTGCTGCAGCAATGTCTGCAGATCCCGATAGCAGGGAACCCGCTGCGGTAGGTGGTCGACGCCATCACTGCCGCGAGGGTCGGCCACCGCCACCAACTCAGCGAGGCCTTCGGCGGTGAGGCCCGCCAGCATTTCCAGGTGATACCCCCCGAATCCGTGGATGCCGACGACGGCGAATGTCGTGCTCATGCTGCTGGTTGCTCCAATTCGGGACTGCGGGCGGCGCCCCTGTGCAGGGCGTATCCCGGACGTGTCTACCCTAGTGGGTAACCGCTTACCGCTGGCAGGAGTGCGCCATGAATCCGGAAACTGCACCACATGTGCTCCCCGCCGATCCCGATCGGATCCCGGACGTCCTGGTCATCAGCGGCGAGGGCCGCTATGGCGACCCCTGGCACGATTTCGTGGGCACCTCGACCGCGGTCGCGCACATCCTGCGTGACCACGGCCTGAACCCCGTCGTGTGCGGTACCGATTCCGAGCCGCCGCAGGTGGCCGAACAGGCGGTCATCGTGGTCAACGCCGGCGGGGGAGGCCAGGCGAACCCGGGGACCCCCGGTGATGCTGCTAGCCGGTGGTGCGTGCTGGTGATGGCGCATCTGGACGGCGGGGGTCCGGTGCTGGCTCTGCATACCGCGACCAATACCTTCTACGACGAACCCCGCTGGCCGCAGGCGCTCGGTGGCCGCTGGGTGCCGGGAACGTCGATGCACCCGCCGCTGGATGTGGCCACCGTGCGGGTGCTGCCGGTAGCGCACCCGATCACCTCGGGCCTGTCCGACTTTCAGGTCCGTGACGAGCGCTACAGCCATCTGAGCCTGACCGAGGACATCGTGCCGCTGGTCAGCCACCGCCATGACGGGCTGGACCATCCCATCATCTGGACGCATCAGGCCGGTGCGGCTCGCGTGGTCGTGGACACCTTCGGGCACGACGTGGACGCCTACGGGCCTACGCGCGCACGCTTGCTGTGCCGCGAGGTGGATTGGCTGCGCACCGGAGCGGTCAGGTGACCGCCCCCAGCTGCCAGGGAATGAACTCTTCTTGACCGACGTCCAGTTCCTCACTGACGGTGCGTTTCCCGGAGGCCACCTCGACCAGCTCCTGGTAGATCTCCCGGCCCACATCCAGCAATGACGCGGTGCCATCAACGATCCGGCCGGCATTGATGTCCATGTCCTGGCTCATCCGCTGATACATGGCGGTATTCGTCGCCAGCTTGATGGACGGGGATGGCTTGCAGCCGAAAACCGAGCCCCGGCCGGTTGTGAAGCACACCACCGTGGCGCCACCGGCGACCAGTCCGGTCACCGACACCGGGTCGTAGCCGGGAGTGTCCATAAAACAGAAGCCATGATCGGTGACCGGCTCGGCGTAGTGGTAGACCGCGCTCAATTCGGCTGACCCGCCCTTGGCGACCGCGCCCAGAGACTTCTCCAGGATCGTCGTCAGGCCGCCCGCCTTGTTGCCGGGGGAGGGGTTGTTGTCCATGGTGCCGCCACCTGCGGCGGTGTACTCCCGCCACCACTGCAGCCGATCCAGCAGCTTGCGCCCGACCTCAGCGCTCACCGCCCGGCGGGTCAGCAGGTGCTCGGCGCCGTAGACCTCGGGTGTCTCAGCCAGAACCGACGTCCCGCCGGCAGCGACCAGGAAATCGGAGGCCACCCCCAAGGCCGGATTCGCGGTGATTCCGGAATAGCCGTCCGAACCGCCGCATTCCAGCCCCAGGATCAGGTTGCTGACATCGGCCGGTTGCCGCTGGGCCCGGTTGACCTGCGGCAGCATCTCGCGGATCCGGTCCACCCCCGCACGCACAGTGGCCCGGATACCACCGCTGTCCTGAATCGTCATGGTTTGCACGTAGCTGCCTTCGGGAAGGTCCAGCCCCTCGACCAGGGAGTTGACCGGCACCATCTCGCAGCCCAGTCCCAGCACCAGCAGGCCACCGAAGTTGGGATGGCGTGCGTATCCGCGCAGGGTACGCAGGAGCACCTGTGCCCCTTCGGATCCGGAGATCAGCCCGCAGCCGCTGGTGTGGGCCAGGGCCATCACCCCGTCAACGTTGTCGAACCCGTCCAGAGCATGCGGGCCGCGGAACTGGTCGGCGATGAACCGTGCCGTGCTGGCAGAACAGTTGACCGAGGTGATGACGCCGATGTAGTTCCGGGTGCCGACCCGGCCGTCGGCTCGGTGGTAGCCCATGAACGAACGCGGCAGGTCCTCCGGGATGCTCGGTTGCAGCCGGGCGGTACCGAACTCGTAGTCGCGTTCGGCGGTGTCCATGGCCAGGTTGTGGCTGTGCACGTGCTCACCGATCGCGATGTCGGTTCGAGCGAGTCCGATCGATTGCCCGTACTTGTGCACCGGTCGGCTGGCCGCGACTGCCTGCACCGCAATCTTGTGGCCGCGCGGGACGGTGTTCACCAGCGTGAACGTCCGGCTCTCATGGGCCAGTTCCGTGCCTGCAGCCAGCTCGGCGGCGGCCACCGCGACGTCGTCGGTGGGGCGCAACAGCACTGCGACATCGGTGAGCGACACGACGGTCATGGCGTTTAGGCTAATTCGTGTAACAATCGCTGAGGTTCGATTGCCGCACATTAGCCGCTATAGATTGAGAAGCATGACGCGATTGGCCGTCTGTCCGGGATCGTTCGATCCGGTAACTCTGGGACACGTGGATATCGTTCGTCGGGCCCGTCACCTGTTTGACGAGGTGGTGGTGGTGGTGGGCCGCAATGCGGCCAAATCGGCGCTGCTGGACGTCGATCAGCGCGTCGCGCTGTTCCAGGATGCCGTGGCGGATCTCGACGGTGTCCGAGTGATGGCGTTGCCGGGCCTGCTGGCCGATCTGTGCCGGCAACTGCGGGCCAGCGCGATCGTCAAAGGGGTACGCGGCGGCGGTGACTTCGACGCCGAGCATCCGATGGCTTTGATGAACCGGCACCTCGGGGTCGATACCGTGTTCCTGACGGCGGAACCGGAATTGGCGCACATCGCCTCGTCGATGGTGCGGGACGTCGCCCGGCACGGAGGCCCGATCGCGGACCTGGTGCCTGCCGGCGTCGACGATGCTGTTCGTCGGGCTCTGGCCGTGCAACGCGGAACCGAACAGGAGGATGCTCCGTGACAGATTCCAGCAGCGGCGACTCGCTCGTCGCGATCTTGGACGAATTGGCCGAGTTGGTGGAGTCGGCTCGCTCGATGCCGATGTCGGCCACAGCTCTGGTCAATCGCGCCGAGGTGCTGGCCCTGATCGACTCAGCCAAGGCGGTGCTTCCCGGTCAGCTCTCCGAGGCGGACGTGGTGATATCCGATGCCGATGCAGTGGCCGAACGTGCACGCCGCGAGGCGGGCAAGATCCTGGAGAAGGCCCAAGCCCGGGCGCAGCGTTTGGTGGCGCAGGAGGCTGTGGTGACCACGGCGAAGCAGCAAGCAGACCAGATCGTCGCAGACGCACGCGCCGAAGCCAGCCGGATCGCCAAGGAAGCCGACGAGTATTGCGACAGGCAACTGGCCCGTTTCGAGGTGGACCTGTCCGCCATCAGTACCCAGGTGGCTGCCGGGCGGGCTCGGCTGGTCGAGCGGGCGCGTGGCCGCTCCGAGCCCGGAGATGATGCCCCCGAGCCGCCGCGCACGTCGCGCCGCGCCGGCCGCATCGATCGGGTCCGCAAGAACGAGGAAGCGTAAATGCCGACAACATTCACCATCAACACCCACGACCTGGACCGCCGTCCCGGCTCGCTGCGCGAACTGCAGACCACGGCGCGTGCCGCCGAACGCCTCGGTAATGAGGTGATCGGCATTCCGGCAGGGGACCCGATCGAGCTTGAGTTGCGGCTGGAAGCGGTGAGCGAAGGGGTGTTGATCAGCGGTAGCGCTCACGCGCTCGCCGTCGGGGAGTGCGTGCGATGTCTGGGTCCGGTCAGGCAGGAGGTGGACGCCGGCTTCACCGAGCTGTTCGGCTATCCGGACCGTCGGCACCAGCACGAGCCGAGCGATCAGGACGCCGAACAGTTGCCGGTTCTGGACGGCGACCTTGCCGATGTGGAGGGCGCGGTCACCGATGCGCTGGTCCCGGTCTTGCCGTTCCAGCCGTTGTGTGCCCCCGACTGTCAGGGCCTGTGTTCGGTGTGCGGTATTGCCATGGCTCAAGCGGAGCCGGGTCACGCCCACGAACTCCTCGACCCCCGTTGGGATGCCCTGGCGGCCCTGCTGACCGATGACCAGGGGCCGGCCGAGACGGGCGACGAGGACCGGCCCGGCCACAGTACGGCGAGTGGCGCATGAAGCCGACTGCTGCAGCGCAGGACCTGATAGCGCGCCTAGGCATCGTGCTGGACCCGGAATCGCTGGTGCTGGCCCTGACGCACCGCAGCTTCGCTCATGAAGCCGGTGGCATCCCGACCAACGAGCGGCTGGAGTTCCTCGGCGATGCCGTGGTGGGCCTGGTGGTCACCGAGCACCTCTACCGAGGCTGCCCGGACCGGCCGGAAGGAGACCTGGCCAAGATGCGCGCGGCCTCGGTGTCCCAGCGTGCGCTGTCGCAGGTGGCGCGCTCGCTGGGCCTGGGTGACTATGTTCTGCTCGGCAAAGGTGAGCTGGCCACGGGGGGCCGCGACAAGGACTCCATCCTGTGCGACACCTTCGAGGCGGTGATCGGAGCGGTGTACCTGGCCCACGGGCTGGAAGTCAGCCGGGAGCTGGTCTTGCGGCTGGTCGGGCCGACGCTGGCCGCCGCGGCCGAATTGGGTGCCGGGCTGGATTGGAAGACCAGCGTGCAGGAACTGGCGTCGACCTGCGGACTGGGCCCGCCGTCGTATCTGGTCAACGGCACCGGTCCCGATCACGAGCGGTACTTCACCGCTGAACTCGTGCTTGCTGATCAGGTGTGGGGCCGGGGCGAAGGCAGCAGTAAGAAGATCGCCGAACAGCAGGCGGCCGAGCAGGCCTATCGCGCGCTGCGCGCCAAGGACGCCGATGCCGGAGCTTCCTGAAGTAGAGACGGTCCGGGAGGGGTTGGCCGGACACGTCCTGCATCGGAGCATCGTTGCCGTCGACGTTCACGGTGCCGGACTGGGACAGCGGATCCTGCGGCATCAGGCCGGAGGCGTCGATGAGTTGCGCGGCCGGATGCTTGGCCGGGCCTTCGGTGCGGTGGTGCGGCGTGGCAAGTTCTTGTGGCTGCCGCTGTTGCAGGAGGGCGAATCCTGCGGAGAGGCGTTGCTGGCGCACCTGGGCATGAGCGGGCAGTTCCTGCTTCCCGAACAACCTGGGCAGCACCGGCAGTTGCGGGTACGGACGACGTTCGCCGATGGGGGAGTGCTCGACTTCCATGATCAGCGCACCTTCGGCTACCTGACCGTGACCGATCTCGAACCCACAGCCGATGGTGGCGCCGGCGGACATGGCGATCCCGCGCCGGAACTGCCGGCCCCTGCCGCACATATCGGCCGGGATCTTCTGGATCCCCTGCGGGCCCTCGGCAGTGACGGCCGGGAGGAGCTGGTGCGGCGCATCCGAGGCTCGCGGCGGGGGATCAAGGCGCTGCTGCTGGATCAGACCCTAGTGTCCGGCATCGGCAACATCTATGCCGATGAGGCGCTCTGGCGTGCGCGGGTGCACTATGCCCAAGCTGGTGCCAGCATCACCCGGGCGCGAGTGCAGCGGCTGCTGGACAGTGCGACCGAGGTGCTGGCGGAGGCGCTCGCGGCGGGCGGCACCAGTTTCGATTCGCTGTACGTCAACGTCAACGGTGCCAGCGGGTACTTTGAGCGGTCGCTTGAGGTCTACGGCCGCGAGGGCCAGCGCTGCAGCCGATGCGGAGCATTGATCCGTCGTGCGGCCTTCATGAACCGCTCGAGCCACTTCTGCCCGCGCTGTCAGCGAAAAGGCTAGCTGGGCGCTGGTTGACGCAGTGGGAGAAGGCTCGGATGCTCGTCGAGAGCATCAGAGCCGAGCGTGAGGTGCGTCGTCATCACTGCCACCAACGGGCCAGAGAGCCCATGGAGCATCAGCGGCTCGGCCGACTCAAACTCGCATACCAACGCCCACTGCTCAACCTTCGGATACACCGCGGTCATACCGGAGAAGTAGAAACTCAGCCACTGGCCATTTGCCTTGCAGACCAGCCGCCGGTCCGAAATGAGGAGCTGAACAGTCTGGAACTCACGCCACTGCTCCCGGGCCTGGCGTTCGGCGGCGGATCGCTGGGCCGAATTCGCCGCTGCTGTCAGTGCGAGGCCGGCGAGTACGAACGCAGGCGAGCCCACATAGAGCCCACCTGACTGGGTGTAGCTGACATTCTGGCCGTAGTAGCGCGCATATTGGATCGAGGTGTCGAAGTAGAACTCCTCGCCCTTGTGCGGCACCACGTCCCACACCTTGATTGGTGCTGGCATCTGCTCGCGCAAGAGATCGCTTCGAAGACGTTTGGCGCCAGCCCAGTTGGCTTGGGCGGTGTCTTCCGCTGCGCGTTGGGCTACCTCCGCATCGGTAAAGCGGCCAGCAGCGCGTCGTCGTCGTCGGTACCACTGGCCGAGCGTACGAAGGGCGCCCACGAGCGACGCGATGGCGGCGGTCAACATGGCTAGGGCCCAGGCGGCGAGGAGGCCGACCATGCGCTGCGCAAGCTCCGAATCGTCAGGATTCTTCGCGAGCCTTTCGGCCATGTTGTCGAACACTGGAATGAGCGCGAGGTGGGTCGCGACCCCGAGTGCTAGTGGTAGAGCCCACCGCAGGTGGCGTCGAAACGGACCAGGCTGCTTCTTGACCCCCACCAACGCCCTTTCGTTGTCACCGCCACTCAGAGTAGGTGAAGCGGACCTGATGCGCCGGTCGTTGCCATGGCGCAACGAGCGCGCTATGGCGGGTGGGATTCTCTGCCGAACGCGGTGTTGCGGTCGCCAAACATCAAAAT
>JBKDZO010000028.1:0-37668 GCA_047971285.1 Beutenbergiaceae bacterium
ACGGGTGCAGGTGGATCGCCTTGCCTTCCACCAGCTGCGGCTCGAACGCCTGGATTCCGAGGCGGTGCAGCGTGGGCGCACGGTTGAGCAACACCGGGTGCTCGGTGATGACCTCTTCCAGGACGTCCCACACCACCGGGCGAGCACGCTCGACCATCCGCTTGGCTGACTTGATGTTCTGGGCGTGGTTCAGATCGACCAGACGCTTCATCACGAACGGCTTGAACAGCTCCAACGCCATCTGCTTGGGCAGGCCGCACTGGTGCAGCTTCAGCTGCGGGCCGACCACGATGACGCTTCGACCGGAGTAGTCCACGCGCTTTCCGAGCAGGTTCTGGCGGAACCGTCCCTGCTTGCCCTTGAGCATGTCCGAGATCGACTTCAGCGGCCGGTTGCCCGGTCCGGTGACCGGACGCCCACGGCGGCCGTTGTCGAACAACGAGTCAACGGCCTCCTGCAGCATCCGCTTCTCGTTGTTGACGATGATCTCCGGCGCGCCCAGGTCGAGCAGCCGCTTGAGGCGGTTGTTCCGGTTGATGACCCGGCGGTACAGGTCGTTCAGGTCCGAGGTGGCGAATCGGCCACCGTCCAGCTGCACCATCGGGCGCAGGTCCGGCGGAATCACCGGAATGCAGTCCAGCACCATGCCCAGCGGGCTGTTGTTGGTGGTCATGAACGCGTTCACGACCTTGAGCCGCTTCAGAGCGCGGGTCTTACGCTGACCCTTGCCGGTGCGGATGGTCTCGCGCAGCGAGTCCGATTCAGCCTGCAGGTCAAAGGTCTCCAGTCGCTTCTGAATCGCCTCGGCCCCCATGGCCCCGGTGAAGTAGTTGCCGTAGCGGTCCTGCAACTGGCGGTACAGCATCTCGTCGCCCTCAAGGTCAGCGACCTTCAGGTTGACGAACCGGTCCCACACCAGTTCCAGTCGGTCCACCTCGGCATCGGCTCGCTTGCGTAGCTGTGCCATCTCACGCTCGGCGGAGTCCTTGACCTTGCGGCGCGCGTCGGCCTTGGCGCCCTCGGCCTCCAGCTCGGCCAGGTCGGCCTCCAGCCGCTCGCCACGCTTGGCGATATCCAGGTCGCGCTGGTCGGTGATCGACTTCTTCTCCAGGTCGATCTCGTTCTGCAGGCTGGGCAGATCCTCGTGACGACCGTCGGTGTCAACGCTGGTGATCATGTAGGCGGCGAAGTAGATGACCTTCTCCAGGTCCTTCGGTGCCAGGTCGAGCAGGTAGCCCAGGCGGGAGGGCACACCCTTGAAGTACCAAATGTGGGTCACCGGAGCCGCGAGCTCGATGTGGCCCATGCGCTCACGGCGCACCTTGGAGCGGGTGACCTCGACGCCGCAGCGTTCGCAGATGATGCCCTTGAAGCGCACGCGCTTGTACTTGCCGCAGTAGCACTCCCAGTCCCGCGTGGGGCCGAAGATCTTCTCGCAGAAGAGTCCGTCCTTCTCGGGCTTGAGGGTGCGGTAGTTGATGGTCTCCGGCTTCTTCACCTCTCCGTGTGACCAGGCGCGGACCTCGTCCGCGGTGGCCAGACCGATGCGAAGCTTGTCGAACACGTTGACGTCCAGCACGGGATGTCCCTACTTCCTTCGACCTAGTGGTCTGTTCAAACTTTGTGGTTGTTGAGATGGCGTGCCCGCCCCGGTTCGCGGTTGGTGCCGGCCACCGGGGCGGGTATCGCTCAGATCTCTTCGACGCTGCTCGCGTCCGGGCGGCGGGAGAGGTCGATACCGAGCTCCTCAGCGGCCCGGTACACCTCCTCGTCGGTGTCGCGCATCTCGATTTGGGTGCCATCCGAGGACAGCACCTCCACGTTCAGGCACAGGGACTGCATTTCCTTGACCAGCACCTTGAATGACTCCGGGATGCCGGGCTCGGGGATGTTCTCGCCCTTGACGATGGCTTCGTAGACCTTGACGCGGCCGGGGATGTCATCGGACTTGATCGTCAGCAGTTCCTGCAGCGCGTAGGCAGCGCCGTACGCCTCCAGTGCCCACACCTCCATCTCGCCGAACCGCTGGCCACCGAACTGAGCCTTACCGCCCAGCGGCTGCTGCGTGATCATCGAGTACGGACCGGTCGAACGGGCGTGGATCTTGTCGTCGACCAGGTGGTGCAACTTGAGGATGTACATGTACCCGACGGCGATGTCCTCCGGGTACGGCTCGCCGGAACGACCGTCGAACAACCTCGCCTTGCCGGATGCGTCGACCAGCCGGTCGCCATCACGGGTGGTGTTGGTGGCATCGAGCAGGCCCTTGAGCTCGTCCTCGTGCAGACCGTCGAACACCGGTGTCGCCACTGGGGTGTTCGGGTCACCGGTCAGCGCCTCCTTGGCGAGGTTAGCCGCCCAGTCGGCCTTGGGATCGGCGTCCCAGCCCTGCTTGGCCACCCAGCCCAGGTGGGTTTCCAGCACCTGCCCGACGTTCATACGGCCGGGCACACCCATCGGGTTCAGGATGATGTCGACCGGCGTGCCGTCCTCCAGGAACGGCATGTCCTCCACCGGCAGGATCTTGGAGATCACGCCCTTGTTGCCGTGGCGTCCAGCGAGCTTGTCACCGTCGGTGATCTTGCGGCGCTGGGCGATGTAGACCCGCACCAGCTGGTTCACGCCCGGGGGCAGCTCATCGCCGTCGTCCCGATTGAATTCCCGGACGGCGATGACCGTGCCGGATTCACCGTGGGGCACCTTCAACGAGGTGTCGCGCACCTCGCGAGCCTTCTCACCGAAGATCGCCCGCAGCAGGCGCTCTTCCGGGGTCAGCTCGGTTTCACCCTTGGGCGTGACCTTGCCGACCAGCACGTCACCCGCACCGACCTCAGCACCGATGCGGATGATGCCGCGCTCGTCCAGGTCAGCCAGCACCTCGTCGGAGACGTTCGGGATGTCCCGGGTGATCTCCTCCGGGCCAAGCTTGGTGTCGCGAGCATCGACCTCGTGCTCTTCGATGTGGATCGAACTGAGCACGTCGTCCTGCACCAGACGTTGGCTCAGGATGATCGCGTCCTCGTAGTTGTGACCCTCCCAGGACATGAACGCCACCAGCAGGTTGCGTCCCAATGCCAGTTCACCCTCGTCGGTCGCCGGACCATCTGCCAATACCGACCCGACCTCGACCCGGGCACCCTCATCGACCAGCACTCGCTGGTTGTAGGAGGTGCCCTGGTTGGAGCGACGGAACTTGGCGACCCGGTAGGTCTGAGTGGTGGCGTCGTCATTGGCGACGACGATGGCGTCGGCGGAGACCTCGGTCACCACGCCGGCCTTGCTGGCCACGATGACATCACCGGCGTCGACTGCGGCGCGGCGCTCCATGCCGGTTCCTACCAGCGGGGCTTCGGAACGGACCAGCGGCACGGCTTGGCGCTGCATATTGGCGCCCATGAGCGCGCGGTTGGCGTCGTCGTGCTCCAGGAACGGGATCATCGCGGTTGCCACCGAGACCATCTGCCGGGCCGAGACGTCCATGTAGTCCACCTCGGTGGCGGGGACGTCGATCGCCTCGCCACCTCGGGTACGGACCAGCACGGTCTCCTCGACGAAGCGTCCCTTCTCGTCCAGCACCGCGTTGGCCTGGGCGATGACGTGACGATCCTCGTCGTCGGCGGTCAGGTACTCGACGTCGTCGGTGACCTTGCCCTTGACGACCTTGCGATACGGCGTCTCGACGAAGCCGAACGGGTTGATCCGGGCGTAGGTGGCCAGCGAACCGATCAGGCCGATGTTCGGGCCTTCCGGGGTCTCGATCGGGCACATGCGGCCGTAGTGCGAGGGGTGCACGTCGCGCACTTCCATGCCGGCACGGTCACGGGACAGACCACCCGGGCCCAGCGCGGACAGGCGGCGCTTGTGGGTCAGGCCCGCGAGCGGGTTGTTCTGGTCCATGAACTGGCTCAGCTGGCTGGTTCCGAAGAACTCGCGGATGCTGGCCACGACCGGGCGGATGTTGATCAGGGTCTGCGGCGTGATCGCCTCGACGTCCTGGGTGGTCATACGTTCGCGGACCACCCGCTCCATCCGGGACAGGCCGGTGCGTACCTGGTTCTGGATCAGCTCACCCACCGCACGGATCCGGCGGTTGCCGAAGTGGTCGATGTCGTCGGTCTCGACCGGCAGTTCGATGCTCTTGCCATCGCGCACACCACCGAAGGCGGCATCCCCCTTATGCAGGGCCGCTAGGTACTTGATGGTGGCGACGATGTCCTCGACCGACAGGGTGGAGTCGCTCAGCGGCTTGTCGATACCGAGCTTCTTGTCGATCTTGTAGCGACCGACCTTGGCCAGGTCGTAGCGCTTGCCATTGAAGTAGAAGTTGTCCAGCAGCGCGGTGGCAGCCTCCACAGTCGGCGGCTCGCCCGGGCGGATCTTGCGGTAGATGTCCAGCAGCGCCTCATCTTGGGTGCTGACGTGGTCCTTCTCCAGCGTTTCGATGACCACCGGGTAGTCGGCGAACTGCTCGCGGATCTCGCCTTCGGTCACGCCGAGCGCCTTCAGGAAGACGGTGACCGACTGCTTGCGCTTGCGGTCCACGCGCACGCCGACGGCGTCACGCTTGTCGATCTCGAACTCCAGCCAGGCGCCGCGCGAGGGGATCACGCGACCGGTGAAGATCTCCTTGTCACTGGCCTTGTCGGTGGAGCGCTCGAAGTAGACACCCGGGGAACGCACCAACTGCGAGACGACGACACGCTCGGTGCCGTTGATGATGAAGGTTCCGCGCTCGGTCATCAGCGGGAACTCGCCCATGAAGACCGTCTGGGACTTGATCTCACCGGTGGTGTAGTTGACGAACTCGGCCGTCACGAACAGCGGCGCGGAGTAGGTGAAGTCCTTCTCCTTGCACTCCTGCGCGGTGTACTTGGGCGGTTCGAACCGGTGGTCGCGGAACGATAGCGACATGGTCTGACCGAAGTCCTCGATCGGCGAGATCTCTTCGAAGATCTCTTCCAGACCGGAGGTGGTCGGAACCGCAGCATTCCCAGAGGCGACGGCATCTTCGACCCGCGCCTTCCAGGCATCGTTGCCCAATAGCCAGTTGAAGCTATTGGTCTGCAGCCCGAGCAGGTCAGGGGCAGATAGGGGTTCGTGGATCTTCGCGAACGAAACTCGGCGCGAAGCAGTCCGGTTAGCGATATCAGTTGCAGTAGCAGCGTTAGAGGTGCGCGAGGCAGCCAAGAGGGGTCCTTCCCGGCGTCGTGTGGCGTGCGCGTGCGGAACCGCCTCGGTCAAGCCCGACCGATTTGGTACTCCGATCGCCCATCAGATGGGCGATTCGGACGCGTGGCACCAAGCCGGGAGTGGGCGGGACGAGGGCGGAGAGCACAGAGCAGAAAACCTACTATAGGGCGCGCAGGGCTCGTTGTCCAGTGGGCACCGGTGCATCCACCACACTGGGCAAGACTGTACTCGATCTGCGCCACAGCCTGTACCCATTTGGCGCGCAAACCCGGCCTTGTGGACCACATGCGCCCCTTCGCGGACCCGGTTGATAGCCTGAAATCGACCTGAGAATCAGGGAACTTGCGTTCATCAACGCCGACAGGCGCCGGATGTCCGCGCATCCTTGCTCGGCTGGCCTGGTCAGCAGCACGGTGCGTGCCCCATTTCCAGCCGATGCCAGCGGAGAGTAGCTGCCGGATCGCAACGATCCCGACCGGAACCAGACCCGATGACCTATGACGCCCTACGTGAGTTGGCGACGCGTGTTAGTGCGCGCTATGTGGCCTGGCAGACGCGGCCTCGGATTCCAAGGCGGAGCAGTTTGGTTGAACTAGCCCTATCGCATAGGACGTGAAGTCCGCTCAGTCGATAGCCGCAGCAAGTCCGCGATCGAAGCAAAGCGTGCGGAACTTCGACGCAACCACCGAACGCACAACAGACCCGCACCATCCGGTGCGGGTCTGTTGCGTACAGCGGGAATTCCCGCGATGCCTATGCGGCAGGAGTCACTTGACGCTGACGGTGGCGCCAGCGGCCTCCAGCTGCTCCTTGGCCTTGTCCGCAGCCTCCTGAGCAACGCCCTCGAGTACGGGCTTGGGAGCGCCGTCAACGAGGTCCTTGGCCTCCTTCAGGCCGAGTGAGGTGAGCGCACGCACCTCCTTGATGACCTGGATCTTCTTGTCGCCGATGCTCTCGAGGATGACGTCGAATTCGGTCTTCTCCTCGGCAGCGGCCTCGCCGCCGCCGGCGGCACCGGGGGCAGCGGCCACGGCGACAGCAGCCGGAGCGGCCGCGGTGACCTCGAAGACCTCTTCAAACTGCTTCACGAACTCGGAGAGTTCGATCAGGGTGAGCTCCTTGAAAGCGTCGATGAGCTCGTCGGTGGTGAGCTTCGCCATGATGGCGTTCCTTCCTGTGGGTGCTTGCGCTTACGTGGTGCGCGGAAGCGGGTTGTTGTGCGAGGCCTCAGGCGGCTTCGCTGGTGGACGCCTGCTTCTCGCGCAGGGCTTCGATGGTGCGGACAGCCTTGCTGGCAGGGGCGGTGAAGACGTACGCCGCCTGGTGCAGCTTGGCCTTCATCGCGCCAGCGGCCTTGGCCAGCAGCACCTCGCGGGATTCGAGATCCGCGAGCTTGGTCACCTCGTCGGCAGAGACGGCGCGCCCATCGAGCACACCGCCCTTGATGACGAGGTTCGGGTTGGTCTTGGCGAAATCGCGTAGACCCTTGGCCGCCTCGACCGGGTCACCGGAGATGAACGCGATCGCCGACGGACCGGCGAGAGCCAGATCCCCGGAGAAGACGTCGACGCCGGCTTCCTTGGCCGCGATGGCGGTGAGTGTGTTCTTGACGACCGCGTACTGCGTGTCGGCCCCCAGGCTGGTGCGCAGCTCGGCGAGCTGGTGCACGGTGAGCCCGCGGTACTCGGTGAGGACGGCAGCCGAGGAGTTCTTGAACTTCTCGGTGAGTTCGGCGACTGCAGCCGCCTTGTCAGGCCGTGCCATATGGGCCCCTCCTTGATCGTTGTGAGCCACCGACCACAAACGAAAAGCCCCGGCGCATAGGCACGGGCTCGGTTGGCACACACGGGGCGTGACGTCGAACTGTTACCTACGCAGGCTCCACGTTGGTGGACTTCACCCCATCGGGCGATGGGTGACCGGCGGTCTTGGGCAGGTGCCAGTGTACGAAGCGGGGTCCAGATCACCAAATCGGTGTTGCGAAGGTCGCGCCATCGACCACGCGCAGACCTATCCGTCTGCGCTGATCCGTCTGCGCTGCCCCAGCCCGCTCCGCTAAGCACTCCGAACGCGGCATCGTCGTCGCTATAGGCACTCGAACGCGCCCTTGCGGGCGCCAAATCCGCTCTTAGCGTCCGCCAGGCCGCGTTCGGCGGAAGAGGTGGGGATGTGGGGAGGTAGGGACGGAGACGCCGAACGGGGCCGCACCGTGGTGCGGCCCCGTTGTCGCTCAGCCTGCTAGGTGCAGGCACTGTGCAAATCGATAAACTCAGGCTTCGCTGGTGGCGGTGGGGTCGAGCGGGATACCCGGACCCATCGTGGTCGACAACGTCGCCTTGGTGATGTAACGGCCCTTGGCCGAAGACGGCTTCAACCTCAGGATCTCCTCCAGGGCAGCGGCATAGTTCTCGTTCAGCTTGGCCTCGTCGAACGACGCCTTCCCGATGATGAAGTGCAGGTTCGCGTGCTTGTCCACGCGGAACTCGATCCGTCCGCCCTTGATGTCGTTGACGGCCTTGGCCACATCCATGGTCACGGTGCCGGTCTTCGGGTTCGGCATCAAGCCACGCGGGCCCAGTACACGACCCAGAC
The DNA here is from genome assembly GCA_047971285.1 of Beutenbergiaceae bacterium. Classification (GTDB taxonomy): domain Bacteria; phylum Actinomycetota; class Actinomycetes; order Actinomycetales; family Beutenbergiaceae; genus Pseudactinotalea. The sequence goes on from JBKDZO010000028.1 coordinate 7,783, forward strand.
GGCCGACCTTGCCCATCAGATCCGGAGTGGCCACGGCGGCGTCGAAGTCGGTGTAGCCACCGGAGACCTTCTCGATCAGCTCGTCGCCACCGACCTCATCGGCCCCGGCTGCGATGGCCTGTTCGGCGCGCTCGCCGTTGGCGAACACGATCACGCGTGCACTCTTGCCGGTGCCGTGCGGCAGGTTGACGGTCCCGCGAACCATCTGGTCGGCCTTACGAGGGTCGACGCCGAGGCGGAAGGTCACTTCGACGGTGGAGTCGAACTTGGTGTTGACGCCGCTCTTGGCCAGCCCGATCGCCTCGGCCGGGCTGTAGTGCTGGCTGCGGTCGATCGGCTCCGAGGCCTTGCGGTAGCTCTTACTGCGCGTTGTCATCTGCTTCTCCTTGTGTGAGCAGTCGTGGTGCGGGCCCGCGCGGCCCTCCCACTGGGGTGAACGGCTCCGGCGGAGGCCGGAGCCGCCGGGGATCAGTCGCTGACGGTGATCCCCATCGACCGGGCGGTGCCGGCGATGATCTTGGAGGCTGCGTCCAGGTCGCGTGCGTTCAGGTCAGCCATCTTGGTCTCGGCGATCTCACGCACCTGCGCGCTGGTCAGTGAGCCGACCTTGGCGGTGTGCGGGGTCGAGGAACCCTTCGGGACACCGGCCGCCTTCTTGATCAGCTCGGCCGCGGGCGGCGTCTTGGTGATGAAGGTGAACGACCGGTCTTCGTAGACGGTGATCTCAACCGGAACCACGTTGCCGCGCTGCGACTCGGTGGCCGCGTTGTAGGCCTTGCAGAACTCCATGATGTTGACACCGTGCTGACCGAGCGCGGGGCCGATCGGAGGTGCCGGGTTCGCGGCGCCTGCCTGGATCTGGAGCTTGATGAGGCCAACGGCCTTCTTCTTGGGGGGCATTGCTTCTCCTAGGTGGTGGGCCTACGCCGTGGGCGATGACCCGGGTGCACGGCAACAGGCGATCCCAGGACTCCCGCCGCGAGGGGCCGGACGACTATGTGGCTCAGATCTTGGCGACCTGGTTGAACGAGAGCTCGACCGGCGTCTCGCGCCCGAAGATCGACACCAGCACCTTGAGCTTCTGGCCCTCGGCGTTGATCTCGGAGATCGTTGCAGGCAGGGTGTCGAACGGCCCATCGGTCACCGTCACCGACTCCCCGACCTCGAAGTCGACCTCCACCGGGGTTGCCTCGGCGGAAGTAGTGCGCTGTACCGGAGCTTTGGCCTCAATGGTCGGAGCCAGCATCTTCATGACATCGTCCAGCGATAGCGGCGGCGGCGAGTGCGACGCACCCACGAACTGCGTGACACCGGGGGTGTGGCGGACCGCACCCCAGGACTCGTCGGTCATCTCCATCCGGACCAGTACATAGCTGGGGATCCGGACCCGCTTGACGACCTTGCGGACCGAGTTCTTGACCTCGACGACCTCTTCCATCGGTACCTCGACCTGGAAGATGTAGTCCTCCATGTTGAGCGACTGGATCCGGGACTCCAGGTTCGCCTTGACCCGGTTCTCGTACCCGGCATAGGAGTGCACGACGTACCAGTCCCCCGGCATCGCCCGCAGCTCTCGCCGGAAAGCCTCAATCGGGTCTTCTTCATCCTGGGACTGCGGGTCGCCGTCACCGTCAACCTGCACGTCGTCTGGATTCGCGTCGTCCAGCTGCTCGACGGCGTCTTCCGCCACGTCGCTGGAGGTCTCCTCGACCTCGGCGACGTCGACGTCAGTCGCCTCGTCGCTGGGGTACTGATCGGACACGTTGACCTACTTCCTTGGCTCTTGATAGTTGCTTCGGCGAACGGGCACTAGCCGCCGAACGCCCACAGGACCAGCCGACCAAATGCGTAGTCGAGCACGCCGACGTAGGCCATGACGATCAGCACGAATACGACCACGACGGCGACGTAGGTCCCCAATTCCTTACCGGTCGGCGTGACGACCTTGCGCAGTTCATTGATCACCTGACGCACGAACAACACGATCGCGGCGATCGGACCCGTGCTGCGTTGGTCCCGGCCGGTACCGGTCGGCGCCGTTGATCGTCGGGAGCTCGCGGACTTGCTGCCCTTGCCCGAGCGCGCCTTGCTGGTGCGGCTCTTCGGAGCTGCGGACTTGCTCGACGAGGACTTGCCGACCTTCGCGGCCGCCCGGCTCTTGCCCGACTGGGCGCGAGTCCTGGCGGCGGCTACCGCGACCTCGTCGGCATCCGTTTCGTCGGTATCCGGGCCCGACTCAACGTCATCGGCCACGTCATCGCTGTCAGCGGTGGCGTCGTCGGTCACGTCCCCGGGATCATCGGTCGCGTCAGCGACGTCATCGGCAGTGGCGTCATCAAGCCGACCATCGTCGTCGGGCGTACCCTTCGACTGCTTGTCGGACCTACTCACTCGTCTTTCCTAACTGACTCGGTGCGGCGACACCCGCCGGATTGGGGCCGGAATCGCCGCTCGGACTCAGGTGCCCGGTTGCGATCCTGGCAGGGCAGGCGGGACTCGAACCCACAACCGCCGGTTTTGGAGACCGGTGCGCTACCAATTGCGCCACTGCCCTAGGCGAGGCTCACCACCATAGCTGCGCCATCCCGGATACCCGGGCAGCAACCAGCATGGTGTGCAAACCACCGCGGCCGAGTGTACCCGGCCTACCGACCAAGGGCGAAATCCCGGTCACAGGACCGGGCACGCCGGTCCACGAGCCACCGTCAGCGGCCCGTGGACCGTGCTCACCAGAGGCTGGCGTTGGAGTCGAAGTTTAGATGCTTGGTCTCGGTGAACTCCAGGATGCCTTCGATTCCTTGCTGACGTCCGATGCCTGAGCGCTTGAACCCGCCGACCTCCATCTCACCGTAGAAGTGGTGGTAGGTGTTGATCCAGATGGTGCCGGACTCGATCGCCCGGCCCATCCGCCAGGTGCGGTTCAGGTTGTTGGTCCACAGACCGCAGGCCAGCCCGAACTCGGTGGAATTGGCCAGCGCGATCGCTTCGTCGTCGTCCTCGAATGACTGGACTGCCAGTACAGGCCCGAAGACCTCTTCGGCCACCAGGCGCGAATTCGCAGGCAAGTCGGCGACGATCGTGGGCCGTACGAAATGGCCATCGGCATACTCGGCACCCTCGGGCGGACCGCCGCCGGCCAGCACCGTGCCCTCCGCCCGCCCGATCGCGACGTACTCCAGCACCGTGTCCTTCTGATCCTGCGAGACCAGCGGACCCATCTCGCTGGCCGGGTCCAGCCCATCACCGACGCGCATCGCCTCGGCTCGCTCAACCAGGCGGCCGAGAAACTCCTCACGTATCGAACTCTGCAGCAACAACCGGCTACCGGCGGTGCAGATCTGACCGGCCGCGGAGAAGATCGCGTTCTCCGCACCGGCTAGCGCCTTGTCCATGTCGGCGTCGGCGAACACGATGTTCGGCGACTTGCCGCCGAGTTCCAGCGATACCCGCTTGAGTCCGTCAGCGGCGTTCTTCATCACGTCGACACCGGTGCTGGAGTCTCCGGTGAACGCGATCATGTCCACATCCGGGTGGGTGACCAGCCGGTTTCCTACGGTCCTGCCCGAGCCGACGACGACGCTCGCGATCCCCGGTGGCAGTTCGTCGTCGTCGAGTAGCGATATGGCAGCCACCACGATCGCTGGAGTCAAGCTCGCTGGCTTGACCAGGACGGCATTGCCGGCGGCGAGCGCCGGCGCGACCGCCCGAATCGTCAGGTTCAGCGGATAGTTCCATGGGGTGATGGCAGCCACGACACCCACCGGCTCACGCAACATCACGCCGTGGACGCCCTCCCTCAACGCCAGCGACCGCCCGTAGATAGCCCGGGCAAGCCCGGCGTTGTAGTCGATCATCGCAATGCTGCTCGCGACCTCACCGCGCGCTTGGCCGAGCGTCTTACCCTGTTCCCGCGTGAGCAACTCGGCCAGTTGTTCGGTGTTCTCGCGCATCCGCGCCGCCCACCTGCCCAGCACGCGGGCGCGCAGCGCACCGTCGCTACGCCAGGCCGAGCTACGCACGGTGGCGCTGGCGCGATCGATGCCGTCGTCGGTGTCGGAGATGCTGGCGACCGCGACAGCTCCCACCAGTTGCCCGGTGGCCGGGTCGAAGCTCTCCAGTGGCGCCTCGGAGGCGAGCAGCAGCGGATGCGATGCCGGGTCGAAGGTCGCCGTATTCCATGCACTCCTGTGCGAACTGGCCATTTTCGTACTCCCATCGATTTCCGCTGCGCTGCTGGATTTCACATCGGTGATTGACCACGCGTCACTGGACTGACATGTGATATGTTCACCTACCTGTCATCGTCTATCGAACCGCCCGCGATGTCAAGCGCGTCAACCACCGGCGACACCGGTCAACATTGGCACGATGGTGCGGTTTGCGGGGCACATGCCAGCAGCCGCGCACGGCGTCCAATGGAGGAGGAACCATGCCCTTTGTTCAGATCCACATCTGGGAAGGCCGATCGGTGGAGCAGAAGCGCGCACTGACCAAGGCCGTGACCGACGCGATGGTCGAGCACGCCGATGCGGACCCGAGCGGACTGCACGTGGCGATCTCTGAGTACCCCCGCGAGAACTGGAGCCGGGCGGGCGTGCTGGGCGTAGACCGGAAGGACGTCTAGGTCATGGCCTCACCCTTGTCCCAGCTGGCGGCGGAGTCGGCGGCCTTGCTCGTGATCGACCCGCAGAACGCCTTCGTGCACCCAGAAGGCACACTGGGCATCTCGGGCATCGATATCGCCCCGGCGCAGGCGGCCATGACCTCGATCCGCCGGCTGGCGCTGCAGTTCAAAGAGGCCGGGCTACCGGTCATCTGGACCCAGCAGGTACACCTCGAACACGATGCCTCCCGCGCCCGCAAGGTGCTCGCCTCCCACACCGCCAAACGCAAGCAGGTCTCTGCACTGGCCGGCAGCTGGGACGCCGCCTTCGTCGACGAGGTCGCCGATCTGGCCGACGACCCCACCTACATCATCGTCAAGCACCGCTTCGGCGCCTTCTTCCAGACCCGCCTGGAGGAGTTGCTAGGGATGTTGGGGGTGCAGACCCTGTTCGTCACCGGCGTGACTGCCAATGCCTGCGTCGAGACCACGATCCGCGAGGCGTACCTGCGCGACTATGACGTGGTCGCCGTCACCGAGGGCATCGCCGCGGTACGCCCGGAGTGGACCAAGACCGCCCACGAGGTCTGGTCGCACTATCTCGGCATCATCGCCTCCGAACAGGAGGTCAGCGGCTGGCTGCAAACCGCTACCCAGCCGGGCCCGCGAGCCCTGCACCACCTGCTGCTCGAGTGCAGTGACCTGCCAGCCTCCGAGGCGTTCTACTTCGACACACTCGGATTCACCGAACGCAAACGGGAGGACTTCCGCGATGGTCGTCCGTTCGTCGCCACCCATCAAGGCCTGGCGCTGGTGCAGGCCGCGACTCCTCGGGCCACCGACGGACAGTGCATCGAGCACATCTGCTTCTCCTCGACGGGCATCGATCGCATAGCCGAACGTGCCCGGGCCGGCGGCCACCGCATCATCCGCGGTCCCGGCCCGGGCCCGTACGGGCACACGGTCTACATCGCCGACCCTGACGGCAACGAGATCGAGCTATTCGACGCCCAGTAGTCCAGCCACATTCCTCTCCGGTATCCATCAGCACTCAGGCGAAGGGTCGCATCCATGCGTATTTCAGACATCGTCGTCCACCTCGTCAGCCTGCCACCGCGCCGTGACCACAACTGGGCGTCCAAGATGGCGACTCCGATAGGTCACCATGCGATCATCGAGATCGTCACCGATGAGGGCTTGGTCGGCTGGGGTGAGTCACCCGCCGGCGCCACCTGGGGTGGATCACACGGGAAGTACTTCGGCGAGTCACCGGAGACGGTGAAGGTCGTCATCGAGACGTTGCTGGCGCCAGTGCTGGTCGATCAGGACCCGACGCAGATCTCGGTGGTGCACCGGTTGATGGACCAGCAGATCAAGGGCCATCCGTACGCCAAGGCCGCCATTGACATCGCCTGCTATGACCTGTGGGGCAAAGCCACCGGCCAGCCGGTGAGCACGCTGCTGGGCGGCGCTCATCGCGATTCCATCGAGGTGGCCCATTCACTGGGCATCATGGACCTGGAGCGGTGCTATGACGAAGCCGAAGCAGCCGTCGCGGAGGGGGCCAGGACGATCAAGTGCAAGACCGGCCTGGATGCCGAGCGGGACGTCACGTTGGTGCGCCAGCTCCGTCGCCGGCTGGGCCCGGAGGTGAAGATCCGCGTCGACGGCAACGAAGGCTACGCCAGTGTCGCCGAAGCGGTCCGCGTCACCAAGGCTCAGGAAGAGTTCGACATTCTGCTGTGCGAAGAGCCGGTCGTCGGGGCGGTGGGACTGGCCCGGGTTGCCGAGCGGATCGATGCCCCGGTGATGGCCGACGAATCCGCCTGGAACGTCTATGACGTCATGGAACTGGACCGGCTGAACGCGGCGGCATGCATTTCGCTGTACGTCACGAAGCCCGGCGGTCTCTATCACGCCCGTCAGGTCGGGTATCTGGTAGAGAAGCTGGGTATGTACAACGACATCGGCGGTTCGATCGAGACCGGAATCGGCAACGCGGCCAATCTGCACCTGGGTGCGGCCGTCCGCAGTACCACTCTGCCCAGCGTGTGCCCGGTCTCCCAGCCTGCGGGTTCCGACGGTCCGGACACCGCGGGGGTGTACTACCTGGATGATCTGATCACGACGCCGTTCACGTTCTCCCACGGGCGCGTCTTCACCCCGACGGGCCCAGGGCTGGGAATCCAGGTCGACCGCGAGAAGATCGCGCAGTACTCGGTATGACCGTTGCGGTGCTGGGGGCCGGGGCCGGTGGGCTCGCCGCCACCGTCGAGCTGACTCAGGCGGGCCACGAGGTGCGCCTGTGGAATCGCAATCCGGCCCGGCTGCACCCGCACCAGGCCGGCGTGCGCCATACGGGTGTTCTCGGGGACGGCACGCTCATGCCCGCCGGTGGCTTCAGCACCGATCTGGCCGCGGCGATCGACGGCGTTGACACAATCGTCATCTGCCTGCCCTCGGCGGTCCACCCGATCCTGTTCCGCGATCTGGCAGCGTTGGCGTGCCAGGCTCCGATCGTGCTTAATCCGGGACACACCGGTGGAGCGTTGCACCTACAGCAGGTGTTCAGGGCCGCCGGCGTGCCATTGCCCCCGGTCGCGGAGTTCTCCACCCTGACCTACGTCGGGCGGGTCTATGACGGCGTGGCGAACATTACCGGCCGGGCCAAACAGGTGCGCGCGGGCGCCCTACCCGGAGGCGATGCCGCACTGGAGCGGGCCCTGACCCTGTTCCCCGGCGCGACTGCGGTCCCGGATGTGCTCGCGTCCAGCCTGTCCAATGTGAACCTGGTGCTGCATCCTCCCGGGGCCATCCTGGGCGCGTCCTGGGTGGAGGCGACCGGTGGCGACTTCACCTTCTATGTGGAGGGGATGACCCCCGGTGTCGCGCGGGTGATGACGCAGTTGGACGCCGAACGCCGGGCGGTCGCCGCAGCGTACGGCCACGAGCTTCCCGGCCTGCTGCAGGAGATGGCGAGCATCGGAACGATCGATGACGCCGATGCGGTGTCGCGCGGGGACTTCTATACCGCGGTGCGGAGCGGCAAGGCCAACCGCGCTATCGCGGCCCCCAACTCGCTGGATCACCGCTACTACCAGGAGGATTTCGCGTTCGGGATCCTGCCGTTCCTAGCCCTCGCACGGCTGGGCGAGATTCCGACGCCGATCGCCCAGGCCGTGTTCGATATCGCCAATGCCCTGGTTCCGGGTGATCTGGCGGGGAACGGGCTGGGAGCAGCTCAGCTTGGAATCGCCGGGTCCTCCATCGCGCAGCTGCTCGATCGTGTCCGGCCAGGATCGGCAGCACCCAACTGAAAGGCCGCCTGCTCATGGACCTGTCCCACCTCGCCATCGCCGTCGTCGGCGGCGACGAACGCGAACAGGAGATTGCCCGGCTCGCCGCCACCACGGGGGCTCAGGTGCGGGCCTACGGCTTCCCTTGGCCCGAGCGTGGCATTGCGGCCGTCACCCCGGCCGAGTCCGCGAAAGCAGCACTCGACGGCGCGAGGTACGCGCTGTTCCCTATTCCCGGGCAGGCCATGGACGGCAGCCTGTTCGCACCGGCCGCGACCGCCCCGATCATCCCCGACCGGGAAACGCTGTCGGGGATGCAGCCAGGGGGAACGATCATCCTCGGCTGGGCCAACGATGCTCTGCGCGAGGCAGCGCAGGAGCTTGGACTGAGCATCGACGAGTACGAATGGGATGTCGAACTGATGCTGCTGCGCGCTCCAGCGATCGTGGAGGGTGCCCTGCAAGTGATCATCGCCAATTCCCGGGTCACCATCCACAACACCGATGTGCTGGTGGTCGGACATGGCAATATCGGCCGGGTCTTGGCGCGCACGCTGGTTCTGCTGGGCGCTCGGGTACATCTGGCGGCACGCAATCCGGTGCAGCGTGCCGACGCGCTCAGCGCCGGATGCACGCCGATTCGGCTGGAACAGATCAATGACGTGGCACCACGGGTGCAGATGGTGCTGTCCACGGTTCCGGCAGCCGTGGTCAACCGGGAGACTCTGAGCCTGCTACCACCGGAATCGGTGGTCGTGGACCTGTCGGCACCACCGGGCGGAATCGACCTGGATGCCGCCCGCGAACTCGGGCACACGGCTTTGTGGGCACGCGGCCTGGGCAGGCGCGCACCCATCACGGTCGGAGCCAGCCAATGGGGTGGCATCGCCCGCCGTATACAACAGATGGAGCAGGCACGATGAACGCTGATCTCGTCTTAACCAATGCACGCCTCGTCGACCACAGCGGCGAGCAGCATGGCGCAATCGCGATCTCGAATGGCCGGATCCTCGCGGTCGGGGCAGCGCAAGCGATGCCGCCCGCCGAGCACACCATCGACGTCGGCGGCAATGTGGTCATGCCTGGAGTGATCGACCCGCACTGTCACCTGGGCGTCAACTACAGCTACGACGAGGACATGCACACCGAAACCGCTGCGGCTGCGCGCGGTGGCGTGACCACGATCCTGTTGTTCGCGCGCAGCATGGATGGCCCCTATGTGCCGTTCTACCAGCAGCGGCGAACGATCGGTGAGGCCGCCTCGGTGATCGATTTCGGCTTCCACTTCGGCATCCAGCGCGCGGAGCACGTTCAGGAGATCCCGGACATCGTCGAGCACACCGGGGTGCGGTCGTTTAAGTGCCATATGGGATATGAGCCGGGCAACCCGATCGGCATCGTCTCCTCACCCGACAGCTGGGTGTTCGCGGCCATGCAGGCGGCCGCGAAGCTGCCCGGCGGGGTGGTGTCGGTTCACTGCGAGAACACCGAGCTGGTGGAGTTACTCAAGAAGGACGTGATCGCCTCCGGCAGGGAAGACCTGGCCGCCTACACCGAGTCCCGGCCGGTATTCGTCGAAGAGGAGGCAATCGCCCGGATGATCCGGTTCTCCGAGATCACCGGCTGCCCGCTGTACGTGGTGCACACCACCGCGGCGAACGGGCCGCGGATGGCCGCTCAGGCCCGGGCTCGTGGCGTCGATGTGACCATTGAAACCTGCCCGCACTACCTGACCCGGACCGCCTACGACGAGGATCTGGGCCCAACCGCGAAGATCTCGCCTCCGCTTCGGGACGCGGATCAGCGTGAAGGGCTGTGGCAGGGCATGCTCAACGGGCAGGTGGGCACGCTAGGCACCGATCACGTGCCGTTCCAGAAGAACGGGGGCCCGGTCTGGACGGAGAAGCCCGGCGTGGTCTCCTTCGCTTGGGAACTACCGCTGATGCTGCATTTCGGCGTGCACGAGCGAGGCATGTCCCTGTCGCGGTTGTCGGAACTGAATGCCGCAAACCCCGCCCGGCGATTCGGGTTGTTCCCGCAGAAGGGATCGTTGACGGTCGGGGCCGATGCCGACCTGGTGGTGGTGGATCTGGACCTGGAACGGCAGGTGGAACACACCAGCGGCAAAGGCACCTGCCTGTATCAGGGATGGAATCTCAAGGGATGGCCGGTGCTGACGCTGTCGCGTGGAGAGGTCGTCTTCGATGCCGCCGATCCCGATGCGGCACCCAAGTATGGGCGTGGCCGGTGCGTTTCCATTCCCGAGAGCGAGCGCCGCGAACGAGCCGCATCGGCCTAGGCCCGGCGGGCTCCGAGGTCAAGCCTGGATGCGATAGATCGACTCGGTATCGGTGACATCCGACAACAACCGGGCCCCGGACGCCTCGACGGCGATCATGTCCTTGATCTGCATACCGAAGCCGTGCCCGCTGCGATACACCAGCGGCTCCATGCCCAGCACCATGCCCGGTTCCACAGTGTGGTCCGAATAGGGACCGAAGTATGGCGGTTCGTGCAGATTGACGCCGATCGAATGGGCGACGAAGGAGATCGCAGGCATGTCCAGGGCGTTGAAGGTGTCCCGGTAGGTCTCATACACGCTGCGGGTGCTGACCCCAGGGCTGATCGCCTGGAACACCGCATGTTTGCATTCGATCAGGTTCCGGTAGATCTTCTCGGCTATCGGGCTGGCATCACCGACCACCGCCGTTCGGCAGACCCCGGCTTGGTAGCCGTCGATCACCGAGAAGATCTCCACGCGAGCGACATCGCCGGGCGTCAGGACCCGCGAGGTGGGCCCGACGTTGGGCAACTGGCTGCGCTCACCGGAAGCAACGATCATCAACTTGAACTGCTGCGCACCCTGCTCGTAGACGCTGCGGGTGAGGGTTGCGGCTATGTCCATCTCGGAGTCTCCGGCGCGGACAGCGGCGAGGGAATCCCGGATGGCGGTGTCGGAGATTCGTGCCAGCCGCTCAAGCAGCGCGATCTCCTCGGCGGTCTTGACCTGCCTAGCACGCGTGAGCAGCTCATCGGCAGGTTCGTACCTGGCGTTGGGAAGATGCTGTTGCAGTTCAGCGAAATCGGCGGCCGGCAGGTAGCTCAGTTCAATACCGACCCGGGCGTCGGCCAATCCCAGGTCCCGCATCGCGGCAGCGAGCTCGGTCATGGGCCGATCGACGAACTCACGCCAGACATACACCTCATCGTCGGGCAGCGCTGCCCGCACCGTCGTCTCCTCCATATCGATGCAGAGCACGGCCAACCTGTCCGCAGTGATCACCGTGGCCGCGTGCCGCCAGCGCATCAGCGGCTGGGACGGAATCACCATTCCGGCGGTGTAAGCGATGTTCTCCGGCGAAAGACTGACCAGCGCATCCAAACCACGCTCGTCGAGGACTTGCCGGATCCGGGTGACCACTGCGTCACGCATTCGCTACCTTCCGTCCAACTGGTCTTACAACAGATATCCTACTAGGGTAGCTTAGTCGACTCTGCTTCACCCGCGATCTTGGAGACGAGGTACTCGCTGACATGTTGACGCTTATCGAACACCTGGAATTCGCCATCACCGCAGACGCCGACGATCGGGTGCTGCGCGATGCCGCGATCCTCATCGACGACGACTCGATCGCAGCCATCGGCACCACCGAGCAGGTGCAGGCGGCGCTCGGCGAGCGCACGGCCGACAGGATCATCGATGGCCGGCGCATGGGGGTCACGCCAGGTTTCATCGATACCCATGTGCACCTGTCGGAATCACTGAGCAGAGCGGTCTTCCCGGATGTGCTCGCCACCCGGGCGTGGGTGTTCCATTGGGCCAAACCGTTCTACGCGCACGTCGACGCCGCCGACGAGGGCATCAGCGTGCTGACCGGCACGGCAGAAATGCTGCGTAGCGGGACCACCTGCTTCCTCGACATGGGAGCTCAGAACGACGCCGGCCTGACCGCCCGAGCGGTGGAACAGATCGGCATCCGCGGCGTCGTGGCGCGCCATGCCGCCGACGTACGGCCGGCCCAGGCACCACCGGGGTGGTCCGAGGAGATGATGGATCATCACTTCTTTCCCAATCATGCGGTAGCGCTGGAAACGCTGGAAGCAAGCGTGCGCGAATGGAATGGCTATGCCGATGGCCGGGTCCGGTGCTGGGTGAATATCGAAGGCAAGGAACCCTGCAGCCTGGAACTCCACCTCGGGGCACAGGCGTTGGCGCAGGACCTTGGCGTGGGAACGACTTACCACATCGCCTCCAGCGCCGAAGAGACCAAGGTCAGCGCGCAAAAGCACGGCGTCACCCCGGTCAAGCGGATCAATGATCACCACGGCCTGGGGTCAAACCTGGTGCTCGCGCACGCGGTGGCCCTCTCCGACGAGGAAGTGGACATGCTGGCCGACCATGGGACAGCGGTCGCGTTCTGTCCATCGACGTCGCTGAAGCTGGCCAAGGGTGCGACCGACATCGGCAAATACCCGGAGATGATCGATCGTGGCGTCCGCGTCGGTATCGGCACCGACGGCGTCTCCGCCTCAGGCAACCTGAATCTGCACCGTCAGATCCACCTGGTGGCCGGGCTGTTCAAGGATGCCCGCCGTGACCCCACGCTGGTCGGTGCGCGCAAGGCGATCCGCATGGCCACCATCGACGGGGCGGCAGCACTGGGGTGGGCGGAGCAGATCGGCTCCCTCGAAGTCGGCAAGCAAGCCGACCTGGTCATCTTCGACCTCGATCATCACGACTGGACGCCATATGCCGATCCGGAGCAGGCGCTGGTCTGGTCGGCGAGCACGGCCAGCATCGCTCAGACCTGGGTGGCCGGAATCCCGGTGTTCGCGGACAACACGATCACCACCATCGACGAACCGGCATTGCGCGATGAGGCCCGGGAGCGCGCGGCGGCAATCACCCGGCGTGCCGGACTCGACAGCTCGGTGCCCACCACCACTACCCTCTACGACTAGTTCCGCTGGTGCTGGTCCGATCTGTCTTGGGCGGATCTGTCTTTGGCCGATCCGGCACTGGGCCGAAGACCTCGTGCATCTCGGTACGCACCTGGCTACGGGCGATCACGACACCGCGGTGCAGCACCACCCGATCCATGCCGGCGGCGCCGATGGCGTCGGCCAGCGACTCGGCGCGGATCGCCAGCAGACTCGCAGCGCCGCCGGGGGAGATCTCGACCGGGTCTAGCCGCAGAATCCGGCGAGCGTGCTCGGTGATGCTGGCGTAGGCCTCGGCGATGCGCTGATGCGCCGCGGTCACCAGAAGCGATGCCGTCTCCAGCGGGTCTATCCGGCCCATCGGATTGAACGGATCACGCCAGTTGTCGCTACCGCCGGCGACCACCACACCGGCCTGGCGGAGCAGGTCGATCGGGGCAATCCCCCGGGGCACATTGCCCGTCGTGCCACGTCCCTGCAGATAGAGGTTGGTTTGCGGCAGTGCCACCACGCCGATCCCGGCAGCCGCCACCAAGTCGGCAGTGGCACGGACCTCGGCCTCCGATTGCATCGAGAGGCTGACGCAGTGCGAGGCTGTGACGGGCTGCTGGAAGTCGGTGGCGAGCACGCGCCGCGCCATGGTTCGCAGCACCCGAGCCTCGGCGTCCAGGGTCTCATCCACATGCAGGTCCACACCGGCGCCGTTGACGTGCGCGACAGCGAAGAGTTCCCGCACCGAGGCCTGACTGTCGGACTCCAACGTCGGCACACCGCCGACCAGATCGGCCCCGGCGGCGAGGCTCTGCTCCAGCAGGCGCCGGTTCTGCGCCCCGCCATGGCCCGCCACCGGGCCCGCGAGGGCGACGATCTGGATATCGATCCGATCGGCGAGCTGGTCGCGCAACTGGGCGAGTACCCGGACGTTGCGGGTGCCCACGGGCTGCTGGCAGTCGACGTGGGTGCGTATCGCCGTGTACCCGTGCGCCACCGCTTGCCGGACCGCTGCGAGCGCCCGGGCGCTGGTGTCGGCGGCGGTCATCGATTCGTAGGCGGTGCGGATTGCCGTGATGGCGCCGTCGAGGTCCTCGCTGCGATTGACGAATCGCGACCCGAGCAGCGCCTTGTCCAGATGAGCATGTGGTTCCACCGGCGCTGGCAGCAGCAGGTAGCCGCGCAGGTCGAGACGTTCGGCGGCACCGGGCGGCGGCCCGGTCCCGGTGGCGCACACCTGCGCGATCCGGCCTGCGGCGATGTGCACATCCGATGCGACACCCGTTGCCAGCCGGGCGCCCTCCAGTATCAGGCGACCATGGCTGTCAGATGTCATACTAGAGAGAATATCGAGGTCCGAAACCATCCTGGACGACTCGTCGTAGTGGGCAGGAGTTCTTCAACGATGAATGTACAAACTGGAAGCGGAACGAATTTCTCCGCAGTTGCCCGGGTTAGCCCTACCCAGCAAGTCCAGGAACAATTGCTAGCTGCAATCCAGAATGGGGAGTATCCCCCCGGCGGCAAGCTGCCGTCGGAGCGAGTGCTCTGTGAGACGTTCGGCGTCAGTCGGGTCAGCGTGCGCGAGGCGCTGGCTGGACTTGCCGCAACCGGCCTGATCGAGGTCCGTCAGGGCCGCGGCGCGTTTGTCCGGCAGGGTGTCTCCGAAGGGTACTTCGGTCCGTTCGGCCGCTATATCGCCATGCATCAGCACGAGCTCGCGGAATTACTACAAGTTCGCGGCGCCCTCGACGGGCTGGCGGCGGCGAGTGCATCCCAGCACGCCTCGGTCAATGAACAAGCAACCCTCACGGCAGCGCACAACGCCTTCGAGAAGGGGGTCGATACCGGTGTCGGTCCGGTGGAACTATCCGTGCTGGACGTGGCATTCCATCAACGGATAGCTCAGATCGCGGGTAACGGACTGCTGGAGAAGCTCATCGGGGAACTGCACTCGCTGCTGAACGAGTCGCGCCACATCCTGTTCGCCCGCGAGGGTCAACCGGAACGGTCCCGCCATGATCACTCGGAGATCCTTCAGGCCATCCTCGCCCGGGACGGCGACAAGGCGCAGGCCTACGCGACCGAGCACGCGCGCAAGATGCAGGACTGGATCGCCGAGTTCCGCTCCGGTCCCGACATGGACAAGGACTAGGCCCGCACAACCCCCTGGCCATCCGTCCGCCGTACCGATCCGGCACTCACCTACGCGGTCAGGGCAGCATCCGCCGTGACCTCGATCCCAGACACGTAGCTGCTGGCCGAACTGGCGAGGAAGAGGGCCACCTGCGCAATCTCCACGGGCTCGGCCACGCGACCGGAGGGCACCATCTGCGCCAGGTGCGCCACCATCGGCGCGCCGCCCTCGATCATGGGGGTGTCCACGACTCCGGGCGAGATCGAGTTCACCCGGATCCCATCGGCCGCCAGGTCGTGGGCAGCCACGCGAGTCATACCGCGCACCGCCCACTTGCTTGCGGCATAGGCGAACGGCTGTCCTGCGCCCTTCATTCCGGCAACCGAACAGATGTTCACGATCGATCCACCGCCGAGTGCCCGCATGCCGGGGACCACCGCTGCCATGCCCAAGAACGTGCCCACCTGGTTCACCGCAACGACCCGCTCATACTCGGCCAGGCTCGTTTCCTCGAGGTCCTTCTGCAGCCAGACACCGGCATTGTTGATCAGCACATCGGGAGCAGACCACCGTCCGGTCACCGCGGCGACGCATGCCGCCCACCCCGGTTCGGAGGTGACGTCGAGTTCGATGAACATCGCCTGATCACCGAGTTCTGCGGCGATGGCGCTCCCCTGCGAGCCCGGCAGATCGGCAATGGCCACCCGGGCACCTTGCTCGACGAACAGCCGCGCTTCGGCTTCGCCTTGGCCACCACGCGAACCAGCGCCGGTGATGATCGCTACGTTGCCTGCCAGTCGGTTCATGTCACGGCTCCATTCGTCAGTGCGTGCTGTGGATCAGTTGCTTGATGGCCCGGACGGCCTGGCCCGGGTCGCCGTGGCGCGGCACGGTCTCGAACGTGACGGTGCCATCCCAGCCCAACGCGCGGGCGTGACGCAGGATGTAGCCGAGATCGATCTCTCCTTCGCCCGGTTCGAACCGGCCAGGGACCTGCGCCAGATCGATGCGGCCGAGCCAGGGCAGCGCTGCCTCCAGGCCGGCGCTGAGATTGCCGTGATTCAGTTGCTGGTGAAAGGTGTCGAACACGACGGCGACCTGGGCGCGATTGCCCACCCGCTCGGCGAGCTGCACCACCTGGGCCACGTCGTGCCACAGATAGCCGGCCAGGTACCTGGTGTTGAGGTGCTCCAGAATCAGCTGCACACCGGTGCCTTCGACCAGGCGCGCCGCTTCTCGCAGCGCATCGGCGCAGTCCTCGAGCAGTTCATCGGCTGGCAACGGCGGTGCCGGCACCACCACCCCTCCGGGCCGGATCGCATTGGCGAACACATGCAATTGCCGCGCACCCACACGCTGGGCCACCTCGAGATTGCTGGAGATCTCATCCAGGACCGCCCGCCGTTGGCGCCTGTCACACAGCTGGGTGTCCCGGGTGCCGAAGAAGCCATTGATTCCGATACCGGACTCGGCGCATGCTGCGGCGACCTGGTCGATGTCACTGGTGCGTTGATCCCACAGATCGACCAGGTCAAAGCCCGCGGCCGCAGCAGCCTGGGCACGCTCGGCAAACGGCCGATCGGCCCACATCAACTCAATGGACACTGACCACTGCATGGTCTGCACTCCTCACAGATGGTGCGGGCGGCGCCGCCATGGGCCACCCTCGCGCCAGCCAGTCGGCTCTCGCCCAGCTGCAGCAGGGCGCACCTGGGCGAGAGCCGGGGGTGACCCCCTCGGGCGAACGCATCGGACAGCTGTGGACTAGCTGTTGGAGAACTCCAACGTGTAGGCCTGGGTGACGTCGAATCCCTCGGGAAGCATGTCGATCTCCTCCAGCTGCGCCCCGAGCTCGGACCAGCGCTCGTCGGTCATGGTGCCGGGAGCATCGCCCAGGTAGCTGCTGTCCTCGGTGAACAGATTCACGGTGTAGTCGAACACCCCGGGGTCACCGTCGGTGTTCGTCGCCAGGATCAGCTGCTTGGTCGCGGTGGGGTCCTCGATCATCGCCTGCCAGCCTTCCATGGAGGCTTCCACGACTGCCTGCACGGTGTCGGGGTTCTCATCGATGAACGACTGGGTGGTGAACAGCAGGTTCTGGTAGGCGTTGTAGCCGCCGTCCTCACCCACCAGCAGGAAGCCGACGTCGGTCACGCCCGCCTGTTCCAGGATGTACGGCTCCGAGGTGATGAAGCACTGGGTCACCATGTTCGGGTCGTTCTGGAACGTGGCCAGGTCGGCGATATTGATCTCGTTGACGTCGGTGAGGTCGTTCGACTCACGGATGTAGTCCCAGTACGGGCTGGGGACCCGGGCGACGGTGTAGCCGTTGAGGTCTGTGAACGAACTGATGCCGCTGGCCTCGTGGTAGGCCATGCACTGGAGGTTCCGCGCCGGGCCGGCCGCGACCGCAACGATCGGCACGCCGCTCTCGACGGCCACGAGGACCTCATCGGCGTTGCCGACACCGAAGTCCGCTTCACCGGCGGCGACCTGCGGGATCGTCTGAATGCCAGGGCCACCCTGGTTCACCGTGAGCTCGACCCCCCGGTCCGTCGCGAGCCCCTCGGCCTGTGCCGCCCAGTAGCCGCCCTGCTCAGCCTGAGCAAACCAGTTGGTCAGGATCGTGGCGGTAGCCATGTCGCCACCGCCGTCACCGCTGGAGGTATCGCCACTGGGCTCATCGCCGGAGGTATCGCCCGAGCATGCGGCAAGCCCCAGGGCCAACGCCGCTACCCCTGCGATCATGAACGTGACTCTGCTCTTCATAGTCGATCCGCTTCCTTTTCTCGAATGTGCTGTGTCTGTCCAACCATGGCCGCAGCCCACCCGACAGGCCGCGCCGTCGGGTGTTCTGTCAGGCGTCCTGCTTCAGCGCAGATTCGTGCCAGGACCGCAGCGACAGATTTCCGATCCAACTCACGACGATGAAGAACGCAAACCCCAGCAGGGTCGATGCGATCACTTCGGCGAAGAGCAGATCGGTTTGCAGCCGCGTCTGCGCAAAGATGACCTTGACGCCGAGCCCTCCCTCCTCACCGCCTGAACCGATGATGAACTCCCCGACGATGGCTCCGATCACCGACATGCCTGCGGAAATCCGTAGACCAGCGAAGATGTTCGGCAGGGCGCCCGGGAATCGAAGCTTGACGAATTCGACGATCTTGTTGGAGTGGTGCATCCGAAAGAGGTCGATCTGGTTTCGATCGGTGCTCGCGAGGCCAAGCAGGGTGTTGTTCAGGATCGGGAAGACCGCGATCATGAATGCGATAACGATGACCGCGTTCTGGTTGTAGCCGAACCACAGCACGATCACCGGGGCAACCGCCACGATCGGCACGGTTTGCAGCAATACGGCATACGGGTAGAAGCTGCGTTCCAGCGCCTTGCTCAGCGACATCACGATCGCACCGAGCATTCCGATGATGATCGCCAGCGCGAACCCGGCGAAAGCTGACGTGAACGTGATCCAAGTACCTTCGGCCAGCAGTGCCCAATTCTCAATCGCTGCCTGCACCACCGCTACCGGCCGGGGCAGCAGGTAGTTGCGATCGCCATAGACCGTGGCGGACAGGAGCCACCATGCTGCGATGAATGCGACGAAGACCAGCAGCGCTGGCCCGGATGCCGTGAGAGCTTTGCGGTACCGCTCGGCCGTACTGGGCTTGGCTTGAGCTTCGGCGATCGGCGCCGTGACCTTACTGGCGACCATCGGACTACGCCACCTCCCGCAAACAGTCGGATATCTCCTGGGTCAGCCGCATGAACGCTGGGTCGGAGCGGAGCTCGTCGGTGCGCGGGTACTCGAACGGCACATCAAAGATCTCGACGACGCGGCCCGGTCGAGCCGACATGACCACCACGCGGTGCGACAAGAACACCGCCTCGTAGAGGTTGTGTGTCACGAAGACCGAGGTGAAGCCGCTCTCCTGACGAATCCGCACCAGCTCCAGCTGCAGTTCTTCTCGGGTGATCTCATCCAGAGCGGAGAACGGCTCATCCATGAGGAACAGCTCGGGCTGCAGGGCCAGCGCTCGAGCGAACGAAAGCCGCATCCGCATCCCGCCGGAAAGCCCGCGCGGATAGGACTTCTCGAATCCGCTCAGTCCGACCATCTCCAGTGCGTTGGCCACCCGTTCGTCCCGATCAGCGCGGGAGATGTTCTCCAGTTCCAGCAGTAGCCGAGCATTCGAGTCCACGGTGCGCCACGGCAGCAGGGTCGGATCCTGGAAGACGAAGGCGCGTTGTGCATCGCCGTGGATCCGGACATCGCCCTCGCTCGGCTCAATCAGACCGGCAATGATGCGCAGCAGCGTCGACTTCCCGCATCCGGACGGACCGAGCAGTGACACGAACTCGCGGTCCTTGACCTGCAGATCCACAGGCGAGAGCGCGATCGTTCCGTTCGGATAGATCTTGCTCGCCCCATCGACTTCGATGCGATCGGTATCCCCTACGACGCTGCCGCCAGCCTCAACCCGGTCCTGTGCACGTTGCATACCCATCGCCCTCCGCGATCATCATTGATACAGGGTGTATGACATGTTACCACGATGCCCTTGTGGCGCAGCTGATCCGTTCTGGCCTTGCGTCCAGCACACCTCACGAGGTGCGGCCAGGTCGCTATGGGTTGGCCTGGAGGTATGCCTGGTAGTCGGCGTCGTCGTCAGCCAGAACCAAGACGTCGGCACCAACCTCGACGGTCTGCCCGACGTCGGCCAGCAACTTGGCGATGACGCCATCGGAGGGGGCCTCGAAGTCGACGTCGATCTTGTCCGTCGACACCACCCCGATTACGTCACCCTCGCTCACGGCGTCGCCGGCTTTGACGCGCCATTCGGTGATCTCGCCGTCCTCCATCGTCACGCCCCACTTCGGCATGGGCACGGTGGTTGCCATCGGATTCCTCCTGTCGTTGCTATCGATTGATGAGACTGCGTACCGCAGCGGCGATCTCGTCCGGACCGGGCAGCACGGCACTCTCCAGCACCGGGGCATACGGGATCGGCGCATTCTGCGCACCCACCCGAACCACTGGCGCAGTGAGCTCGTCGTAGCACTCACTGGCTGCCCAGGCGGCGATCTCGGCGCCGTAGCCGCCACGCAACGGCGCTTCGTGCGCCACCACCAGCCTGCCGGTCTTGGCGATCGATTGCTTCATGCCCTCGTGGTCGAACGGGTGCAGCGTCCGGGGATCCCACACCTCACAGGAGATCCCCTCCTCCGCCAGCGCTTGCGCAGCCTCCAAGGCGTGCCGCAGGGTGCGTAGGTAGGACACGACGGTGACATCGGTCCCTTCGCGGTGCACCCGGCCCGAGCCCAAGGGGATCGGGTCGATCGGAACCACGTCGCCGGCCGGCCCGCCACGGCCGCCATACAGCAGCTTGTGTTCGAAGTAGATCACCGGGTCGGGGTCTCGGATGGCACTGCGCAACAGGCCCTTGGCATCTTCCGGCGTGGATGGCGCCACCACCTTCAAGCCCGGGATGTGCGTGAACCAGGCTTCCAGGCTCTGGGAGTGCTGCGCCGAGGTGGACCCGCCGGTTCCGGTGACCATGCGCACCACCATGGGCACCGAGAGCTTGCCCCCGGTCATGTAGTGGAGCTTGGCCGCCTGATTGACGATCATGTCCATCGCCAGCGTGGAGAAGTCACTGAACATGATCTCGGCGATCGGCTTGGCGCCCATCATGGCGGCACCGACGGCCGCACCGACGATGAGTTCTTCCGAGATGGGTGTATCGAACAACTGGTGCGGACCGTGGGCCTCCCACAGCTGCTTGGTCACACCGAAGACACCACCGGCTTCACCGACGTCCTCACCGATCATGAACACGTCGGGATCGGCCGCCATCTCTTCGGAGATCGCCTGACGGATCGCGTCGGCGTAAGTGAACTTGGTCATCGCAGTGCCGCTCCTTCAAAGTCCTCCACGTAGACGTCCTGGGTCGATTCGCCGGGTTGGGGATGAGGCTGTTCCTGCGCCCATGCCGCGGCCTGATCCAATTGCTCCTCCACCGACGAGCGCACCTGCGCGATCTGGTCTTCGGTGACGCCGGAGCCGGTCAGCGCGGTGGTGTACAGCTCGATCGGATCGCGCGACATCCAGTAGTCGACCTCGTCCTTGGGCCGGTACTTGGCCATGTCACCCTCGAAGTGGCCGCGGTGACGATAGGTCTTGGTCTCGATCAGGGTCGGGCCTTCACCAGCGCGCGCCCGCGCAGCCGCCTCCGCCGCGACCTGGGCGACCGCCTCGACGTCGTTGCCATCGACCACCACGCCGACCATCCCATAGCTGTCTGCGCGATCGGCGACGTCGGTGATCACCTGGTGATCCGCCTGCCGGGTGAACTCGCCGTACAGGTTGTTCTCACAGACGAACAGGATGGGCAGCTTGCGCAGCGCGGCGTAGTTCAGGCTCTCGTGGAACGCCCCCTGGTTGCTGGCGCCATCACCGAAGAAGGACACCGCAAGGCCGTCACTGCCACGGCGTTGGAGTTGCAACGCGGCTCCGGTGGCCAATGGAATTCCGCCGCCGACGATTCCGTTGGCTCCGAGGAATCCGAGCTCGGAATCGATCATGTGCAACGAACCGCCCTTGCCGCGGTTGTAGCCGGTGGTGCGGGCAAAGAGCTCGCCGTACATCCGGGCCGGGTCCGCTCCCCGCGCGATCATGTGCCCGTGGCCCCGATGGGTCGAGGTGAGGACGTCATTGCCGCCCAGCGGGTCACAGATCCCGACCGCACTGGCTTCCTGCCCGATGCAGGGGTGCAGGAATCCGGGGATGAGGCCCTTCGCCCGTAGGCGTGCCGCACGCTCCTCGAACCGCCTGATCAGGACCATTTTTCGCAGGAGCTCCAGGCGCTCCTGTTGCGTTCGTTCGGTCATGCTCGCTCCTTTGCCGCAGTTCTGAGTCCGTTGTGCCTCGGGCGCTAGGCCATGGAATATCCGCCGTCGACCATGAACGCCGAGCCCAACACGAATGACGCGTCCTCGGAGAGTAGGTAGGCGACCGCAGCGGCTATCTCGCCTGGTTGGGCATATCGCCCGATCGGGTGTCGCTCGAGGAAGTGGTCTCGGCCGACGCGGTGCGCGTCGATCTCCTGCATCATCGGCGTCATCGTCCCGCCGGGACAAATGCAGTTGGACCGCACGCCACGAGAGCCGTACTCAGCGGCGATGGAACGGGTGTACTGCAACACCGCCCCCTTGGCGGCGGCATAGGACGCCAGTTCGGGCGCAGCACCCACGGCGGCGGTCGAGCCGAACGTGACGATCGCGCCCTTGCCGGATTCGAGCATGGCGGGGATGACGTAGCGCGTGGTCAAGAAGGTGCCGATCAGGCTCACCTCCATCACCCGGCGAAGCTCGTCCACCTCGAGCTCATGGGTGGGCTTGGAGATCTGAATACCAGCGGTCGCGACCAGGCCATCGATCCGGCCGTGCTGCGCCACGGCGGCATCGAGGACCGCCCGGACATCGTCTTCACTGGTGACATCGCACCGCCCAGCGAATGCGACTCCCTCGTGCTCGGGAGTGCGCAGATCGATGGCGAGCACGTGCGATCCCTCATCGACCAGGCGATTGACGACTGCAGCTCCGATCCCGCCAGCAGCGCCCGTCACCAGAATTCGCGATCCGGCCAGTCCCCTCATGTCACCTCCGTTGGCATCCCGGATTCACAAGGTATCATACGTGTTACAGGTTGGCGGGGCCGTCGTTGTAGGGGAAACTCATCTCAGCCCGGAGCCCGGCGAGCCTGGCACCCCGGCCCCCGATCCAGAGCAGGAAGTGCCCCGTGCCAGTTAGGCAACATCCGGAATTCGGCTTTGACCACCTGGGCCTGACAGTGCCCGATCTTGAGGTAGCGGTGGAGTTCTTCACCCGCCATCTGGGCGCCGAGGTCGAGTTCACCATGGATCGTTTCGTCGATTCCTCCGGGGACGCTCCGGCTCGCCTGGGTGCCCCCAGGGACGCGAGCTTCGCTCTGGCGATGTTGCGGATCGGCACCACCAGGGTCGAGTTGCTCCAGTGGTGGCGTGGCCCTGACGTTGAGCAGCCGGACGGTGCGGATCGGGTAGCCCCGGGACCGCACGCGCCGGGCTGCAGCCATCTCGCGCTATCGGTCCAGGACGCCGGCGCCGCCTACCGTGAGCTGGTCGCGCTACCGGGGGTGCGCGCGTGTGGTGGACCGGTGACATTCGGCGAGGGCCCGACTCCTGGACTGACGAACGCCTTCGTGCAGACCCCGTGGGGACTGCTGATCGAACTGATGTCCTGGCCCGCAGCGTCCGGCCGGCACTAGGCGGCTGCGGACAGGCGTGGGTCAAACCAGCCTGTACCCCATGCCACGAATGGTCTCGATCCGTGCAGCGCCGACCTTCTTGCGCAGGTAGCGAACGTAGACATCGACGACGTTGCTCCCCGGGTCGAACTCGTAGCCCCAGACCCGCGACAGCAATTGCTCACGGCTGAGGACTTGCCCTGGATTACGCAGGAAGGTCTCGGCCAGCGCGAACTCGCGCGCGGAGAGATCCACTTCGCGACCGCCGACCCCCAGGCGCCGGGTCCGCAGATCGAGCACCAGGTCAGCATGGCTGATTCTGACGGCGGCGCCGCTATCGCCGTCGGCACGCAATCGCAATCGCACCCGCGCCAGCAATTCCTCGAACCGGAACGGCTTGGCGACGTAGTCGTCCGCGCCCCCTTCCAGACCAGCGACGGTATCGGTGACCGAGGTACGCGCCGTGAGGATGATCACCGGGATGGTGACACCGGAACTGCGCACGGTGTCCAGCACCTCGAACCCGTCCATATCGGGTAGCCCCAGATCCAGGATCAAGAGTGCGGCATCGCCCTCGATCGCGAGATCGATGGCGGCGGCGCCGGTACTCACGTGCAGCGGGGTGTACCCGGCTGCCCGCAGCCCCTTGGCGATGAACGCGGCGATCCGTTCTTCATCTTCGGCAATCAGGATCTGGCTCATACATCCCTCCGCGCTTGCGGCTGGTTGGGCGCAACGGTCCGTGGCAGCACCATGGTCACCTGGGTGCCCTCACCCGGGGTCGAGTCGACCTCCACCCGGCCACCGTGCGCCAGAACGATGGAGCGAACGATGGTCAGGCCCAGCCCCGAACCCTCCACGCCGCTGCCGGCCACCCGGCTGAACCGGTCGAAAATCCGTTGCTGGTCTGCCGCATCGATCCCGACCCCCTGGTCGCGTACCCACAGCCGCACGGTCCCGGCGCCATCGGAGCCGCCGTCGACCTCCGATCCGATGCCGATCACGCTGCCCGGTTCAGAGAACTTCACCGCATTGGACGCCAGTTGCAACCAGGCTTGGGTGACCCGGCGCGGGTCCAGCTGTGCCGAGGCCTCGGCCAGGTTGTCCAGCTGCCAGCTCCGATCGCCGAGAGTGCTGGCCTTGGTGGCGATCTCATCGGTGAGGACCGCGACATCGGTCTGCTGCCGTTGCACGAAGTCCGGACGGCGGGCTCGCGCCAGCGTGACCAGTTCCTCGACCAGGTCATTCATCCGGTCCAGCTCATCGAGCGCCACCACCTGGGCGGCTGCCGCGTCCCCGGCGTCGGTGGGGTCCATGAGTTCCAGGTGGCCGCGGACCACCGTGAGCGGGGTCCGCAGTTCATGCCCGACGTCATCGAGGAGCTCACGCTGGGAGTCGAACGCGCCCTGCAGCCGGTCCAACATGGTGTTCAACGTGACGGTCAGGGCAGCCAGGTCGTCGTTCCCGACAACCGGCACCCGCCGATCCAGGTGCGCGGAACTGATTTGTGACGCTTCTGTCCGCAACAGCCGGATAGGCGCCAGGAGATCGCTGACGATGGCGAAACCGATCAATCCGATCAGCAACAGCGCACCAAGGGCCACCGCAGCGTAGGTGCGGTAGGTGCTGGACAGCTCGCGATGAAGTGCAAACCGGTCGTAAGCCAGTACCAAGGCACCGGATTGCAATCCTGCCTGCACCGCCACGACCAGTACCCGGTAGCTGCTGGTACCGGTGACAACCGTACTCAGGCCGGCCGCGCCGTCGAGGGTCAGTGGAATGAGTGATTGCACGAGTTCGGCATCGCGTTGCAGTTGCACCGGGTACTCGGCCGCTGCGTACAACGCCACCTCGCCGTCGACGAATCCCAGCATGCCCTCGTGGGCGGCCGGGACGGTGCTGCCCATGGTGAACCGCAACAGCCGTTCCACGTCGACGAACGGCAGCCCGGTGGCTGGGTCCACGCCTTGGGCCAGAGTGCGGAATTCGCTCTCGGCCCGGCGCAACGAATCGTCGATACCCTCGTCCAGCCGGCCTCGTTCGAGCACGTAGGCGGTGGCGCCGGTGGCCAGCAACGCCAGTGCGCTCAGCGCCACCAGCGCCGTCAGAACCCGGGTACGCACACTCCACCGGGTGCGCCGTAGCCAGCGCTCGCGCCACCTGGGCCGCTCCATCGACTCAGTATCCCCGACCGGGAGCGGTGGCCCGGGGGCTCTAGGCCGATGGTGCCGTCGGCGCAGTTGCCGGTGACGGCGGCGTGACCGCTGAGGCTGGGCTCGCCGGCGTCGGCGGGGTCGCAGGGGTCACGGGACTGGCGGGCGTGGCCGCTGAGGCCGCCGTGCCGGGCGTGGTGGCCGTGACCGCGGTCGTGGCGCTCGGCGTCGCGACCGCACTGGGATCGGCGATCGACGGCGCAGGCGTGCTGGTCGTGTCGGCCGGGGCCGATGGCGGCGTAGGCGGCGTGGGCGGGGTGAGGCCGGTGGTGGGGTTGCTCTGGGTGGCACCGACCTGCGCGGTCGGGGTCACGTCGATCGTGTCGGCGGCGGCCGCAACAGCACCGCCCGCCACACCGATCACGCCCAGTGCACCGGTGATGATCCAGCTGGTTCGCTTGTTCATGATCCTCTGCTCCTTGGGTTGATGAGGTACCCCCACTGTGCTGAGCATCGATGAGGGGGCCGCTAAGCGGAGGTGAGACGCTTCTCAGGTTGATGAGTGGTTTGTCATCGGCCTGCGGTCCCTCGGCGTCTGCCCCTCATTCGGCACTGACGGCACTGGGTGGGGAGACGGCGCTGACGGTCGGGGCATCGGAGGGGTCCGGATCTGGATCTGGTGTGGCGTCGGTGGGCTCCAGGATTGCGGTGGGGCCGGAGGTTGGTGCGCTCGGTGTGGCCGGTTGGGTCGTCGCTGACGCACTGGGCGTGGGTGGTTCCGCCTCGGTGGTGAGCACCACGCCCTCACCCAGCGGTTCATCATCGAGCTGAGCAGCATTGCCCACCGCCAGCCCGGTGGCCCCGATCACGCCAAGGGCTCCGCCGACTAGCCAGATCGTGCGCGCCTTCATGCGGCCTCCTGCGGTTGCGTGGCGGGGTTGGCCAGCAATCGCCGGACCAGCTGAAATCGTGCGCGCGCCTGGTCCACGCCCGACCCAGCAATCAGCGAGAGCACCACCGCTGCGGTCCGCACCCGCAGCGCCTCGGCATCGACGGCCTGGCTCCACGCCGCCTCCCAGGCATGGGCATGCGCGAGCACATCCGGATAGGTCTGCGGGGCGAGGACACTGAGCACGTGAAGGTGTGCCAGCAGGGTGGCGAGGTCATCGATGAGATACCCGGGACCGAACGAATCAAGATCGATGACTGCTGCGGCCCGGCCTTCGGTCACGAACAGGTTGGCTACGTTGAGGTCGCCGTGGGTCGGCACCAGGGGCTGCGCTGGCAGGGCATCGATTCGGTCGTGCAGTTGTTGCTGCACCCCCATGATCTCCTCGGCCAGGTCGGGTAGTTCCGCGCAGGCAGCACTGGCGTAGAAGTCGCTCCGGTCCGCCCATGACAAGCGCCGAGGCAGGCCGGCGGAATCCGGCAGCTCGGTGAGGAACGCCAGGATCTGCTCCGGCTGCGGCAGCGGTTCCGGCCCACTAGCGGCGAGCGCCTGCGCGAGAGAGATGCCCGGGGCCGGCTCCAGGACCAGCACCCCGGGCGCCGGCTCACCCAGCAGGCGCGGTACTCCCAGCATCAGGTGCCGGCGCCGCAGCGGGTCGGCTCGATCCGGGCGGACGACCTTGATGAACCACCGGCTGCGACCGGTACCGGCAGCGATCACCGCGCGGCGACCGGGACGATAGCTGACCACCTGCAGTGACGGCGCCTGTGGGATGCCCAGCCAGCGGGCTACCGATTCCGGGTCCATCGCGTGCCGTAGTCCGGGCAGGCGAGGGTCGTGCCTGCGCCACCACATCCGCACCCGGCGAGCGCCATCGGAGACCGTCAGCACGCCGTCGGCCTCATCGGCTGGCCCGGGTGCGGTGCTGGCCACCAGCATGTCCGGTACCGGTGGCTGACTCACTCGGTAAACCGCGCTCACACCGGCCCCTGGGCGCTGATCCACGGCGGTGACCTGCACCGCCACCTGTTCTGGCCGCCGGCCCAACGCCAACGCGGTCAGTACCGGCGCCTGCTGCAGTACCAGCTCGCGGTCTGCCACCACGGCTGCGGACTGGATTGGCAAGGTCACCGACCCAGCAGATCATTGCAGTGCAGCGTTGCGCATGAGAGCCAGATGAGAACGTCCTCATGGATCGGGCCCCGCGAAGGGGCACAATGAGGTCACCCGAGGTTAGTGGAGGCAGTGTTTGACACGGGATCTGAGAGCTCTGCCGAAAGCTCACCTGCATCTGCACTTCACCGGTTCGATGACTCCGGGCACGCTGGTGGCCCTGGCGCAGGAGCAGGGACGCCGGCTCCCAGAATCCCTAGTCGATGCGGTGGTCAACGGCGACCCGGTCCGCCTACCGGCCACAGAGCGGGGCTGGTTCCGGTTTCAACGCATGTACGACGCCGCTCGCAGCCTGGTCAATTCCGAGGCGGTGATGCGGCGGCTGGTCGACGAGACGGTTGCCGCCGATGCTGCCGATGGGTCCGTGCGTCTGGAACTACAGGTCGACCCGACCTCGTACGCACCATTCGTGGGCGGCGTGACCCCGGCATTGGAGATCGTGCTGGATGCCGCCCAGCAAGCTGCGGCCACCCACGGCATCGAGGTTGGCATCATCGTGGCGGCATCGCGGATGCGTCACCCGATGGATGCCCGGATACTCGCACGGCTCGCTGCCCGCCATGCCGGGCCGGTGGTGGGCTTCGGGCTGAGCAATGACGAGCGCCGAGGCGTCACGCCGGAGTTCGGGCCGGCATTCGCGATCGCTGCCCGAGCCGGTCTGGCCGCGGTTCCACACGGTGGTGAGTTGCTGGGTGCCGATCACGTCGCCCAGGTGATGGCGGCGTTGCGACCGGATCGGCTGGGGCACGGGGTACGCGCGGCCGAGGACGAGCGCGTTCTGGAACAGGTGGTCCGCGCTGGGGTGGCGCTGGAAGTATGCCCGTCCTCGAACGTCGCTCTGGGCGTTTATGCCAGCCCCGACCAGGTACCGCTGCGCAAGCTTGTCGACGCCGGGGTACAGGTGGCGCTCGGCGCCGATGATCCGCTGATTTTCGGCCCCAGACTGACCGATCAGTACCGCCTCGCTCGCCGGGTGCACGGGTTCACCGATGCCGAGCTGGCCGAGCTGGCGCGGGCATCGATCCGCGCCAGTAGGGCGCCGCAGGGCTCCAAAGCCGACATGGTGGCTGCCGTCGATGCGTGGCTGCAGCAGCCGTCCGACTAGAGACGGAGGCCCACCAGCACCGGTTCCGGTTCCAGGGTGATGCCGTGAGCCTCTCGCACCCCGTCGCGTACCGTCCGTGCCAGGGCTACCAGATCGGCCGCGCGGGCACCGCCACGGTTGGTGATGGCCAGCGCGTGCTTGGTGGACAGCGAGGCCGAGCCGTTGCCGTCAGGCAGGGCGAACCCGGGCTCGAATCCAGCGGCCCGGATCAACCAGGCGGCGCTGGTCTTGACCCTGCCGTCGGTGTCGAACCGGGGGGCGCCGGCCGGCAGTGGCACGTCTGCAGACAGTATGGGGTTGGTGAAGAACGAGCCCGCGCTCCAGGTGTCGTGATCGTCGCCGTCCAACACCATGCCCTTGCCACCTCGCAACGCTAGGACCGCGGCGCGAACCTCACCGGCGTCGGCGCGAGTTCCAACCGCGACCCCCAGGGTGCCTGCCAGCTCCGGATAGCGGATCGGACTCGAGAGCGTGGCCAGCGGCAGCTGGAACGAGACCTGCAGTACTAGGTAGCGGGGGCTGGGGTGCCAGGGTTGACGCAACGATCGCTTCAGGATCGAGCTGCGGTATCCGAGGGCAAGCTCGGCGCGGGCGAAGGTGCGGATGCGCCGCTGCTCCCGGTCCCAGGTACGGACCGAGGCGATGACGTCGCCGACCTCCTGGCCGTAGGCGCCCACGTTCTGCACCGGGGTGGCCCCCACCGTCCCGGGTATGCCGGAGAGCGCTTCGACGCCGGACCAGCCTTCGGCGATCGCTTGCACCACCAGGTCGTCCCAGCGCATACCGGCCGTGGCCGTGACATCGGCACCGCCGCAGGCGCCGACGGATCCGATATCCAGGTGCGTTCGCGCGTCTTGGACCACCAGGCCGTTGAACGGCTCATCGGCTGGGAGCAGGTTGGATCCGCCACCGAGCAACAGCACCGGCTCCCCGGCGTCATCCGCAGCAGTGACGGCGGCGATGAGCTGCCCCTCGCTATCGGCTCGTACCAGCCGCGCGATCGGGCCCCCCACCCGCAGGGTGGTCAGGTCAGCCAAGGCGGTGTTCACGGCAGGAGGGTTCACGGCAGGAGGATAGTCAGTCGTCGGCCGGTGATGCGGGTGCGGTACTGGGTGGACGCGCCGCCGGCAGCACCAGCAAGCTGGCGAACAGCGGCACCAGGATGACCAGCAACGCGCTGCGATACCCCACCTGTTCGGCCAATAGCCCGAGCAACGGCGGGGCGATCAGGAACGAGGCGTAGCCGATGGTGGC
>JBKDZO010000029.1:0-162448 GCA_047971285.1 Beutenbergiaceae bacterium
GCACGGTTCGTACCCCCAACGGGATTCGAACCCGTGCTACCGCCGTGAAAGGGCGGGGTCCTAGGCCGCTAGACGATGGGGGCTGAGTGCCCGTGACGTGCCAGACGCCTCAGAACCTCGACGAGCATAAGGGAGGCCCGGCCCACCGAGCAAACTGAGTGGCCCGGATCACCCCGCCGCCGGATGGGTATCACCGGCTGGGGTGGTGCTGGAGCCGCAGCCGGATGCCGATATCAGCGCGGAGTGTGAGGATTGCGGCATGGTGGAAATGTCCCGGGAGGACTTCGAGGTCGCGGTGGCGCAAGGGTTGGACATGATCCCGGATGAGTTGGCCGCCCATATCGACAACGTGGTGGTCCTGGTCGAGGACGAACCGCCCGCCGACGTTGCCGACCCTGGGCTGCTGGGGCTGTATGAAGGCACTCCGCTGACCGAGCGTGACCAGTGGTGGGCGGCCGGTTCGCTACCCGACCGGATCACCATCTTCCGCAACCCAACGCTCCGGTTCTGCGCCGACGCCGATCAGGTGGCGCAGGAGGTCGCCGTCACCGTGATCCACGAGATCGCACACCACTTCGGGATCGATGACGAGCGTCTGCATCAACTCGGCTGGGGCTGACCGTCGCCGCCGGAGATCGTTGGGCGATGGATACTAGGCGACAAATACTGGTCGATGGATACTGGGGCGATGGATAAGGTCACCAAGACCGACGAAGAGTGGCGAGTCGAGTTGAGTCCGGCCGAGTTCGCGGTACTGCGCGAAGCGGGCACCGAACGTCCCTGGACCGGCGCGCTGTTGGAGGAAAAGCGGACCGGGGTGTTCTCCTGCCGTGCCTGTGGAGCGCAGTTGTTCCGCTCGCAAGCCAAGTTCGACAGCCATTGCGGCTGGCCCAGCTTCTATGAACCACAAGCGGGCGACGCCGTCGAACTCCTGGAAGATCGTTCCCACGGCATGGTCCGCACCGAGGTCCGGTGCGCTCACTGTGGTTCGCACCTGGGGCACCTGTTCGACGATGCTCCGCAGACCCCGACCGGTATGCGGTACTGCATCAACTCGGTGTCGATGCAGTTCGCACCCCACGAGTGAGGCGGATACTGACCATCAACCTGCAGCACGGGTTGTCGCGTTCCGGGGTGCCCACCAGCCCAGATGCCCTGCGGGCAGCGTTCGAGGGCACATCGGCCGACGTCGTGCTGATGCAGGAGGTGGACCGTGGCCAGCCGCGGAGCGCAGGGCAGGACCAGGCGGGCATCGTGGCGGCGGCGCTCGGCTTGCCACACATGCGGTTCGCGGCGACAGTGGCGGGGGACGTGCGCGGCAGGCGGATCGCACCGGCCATCATGGGCGGGTACGACGGTGTGGGCTACGGGCTGGCCATCGCTTCCCGTTGGCCGGTGATCGCCTGGTTCGTGCGTCCCCTGCCGCGGTTGCCGTTCAGATTTCCCGCCCGCACGCGGCGTGGATTGCGATGGCGCGATGATGAACCCAGGGCGGTGCTTGCCGCCGTGCTGCGGACGCCGGACGGCGACCTCAGCGTCGGGTGCGCGCATCTGTCTCAGCTGGCGCCGGTGGCGGTGTGGCAGGCGCGCCGCGCCTTGACGGCGATGGCCGGTCTGCCCGGGCCACGGCTGCTGGGCGGTGACCTCAACCTAGGGTCCTCGATGGTGCGGTTGCTGGCCAGCGGTTGGCGCCAGGCCCGGGCACTCACGTTCCCCGCCGACTCCCCGGACCGGCAGATCGATCACCTTCTGGCCCAGCGTGCCGAGCTATCCGGCGTGACGTCGCTGGCGCTGCCGATCTCCGACCACCGGGGCCTGCTGGCCAGGTTCTGATGGCTGGCGGGCGGTTGCGGAATGGGCCGTTCGGCGTTGGTGGTGCCACACTATGGCCGTGGAGGTCATCATCACCGACCGGCCCGAGCAGATCGCAATGCTCGGAGCCGACGTATTCTGCAATCTGCTAGCCCGCAAGCCGGACGCCGTCCTGGGGCTGGCCACCGGGTCATCGCCGCTGTCCATCTACGACGAACTGGTGCGGCGCAACCAGGCCGGGCAGGTCAGCTTCGCCGGCGCCAGCGCTTTCACGCTGGATGAGTATGTGGGCCTGGCCCAGGATCATCCGCAGCGCTACCGCAATGTGATCGAGGCTGAACTGACCGGCCGGATCGACATCGGCTCTGACGCCGTGCACGGGCCCGATGGCCTCGCCGCCGATATCCCGGCCGCGTGTGCCGCGTATGAGGCGGCCATCGCTGATTCGGGTGGCATCGACCTGCAGATCCTCGGGATTGGTACCGATGGGCACATCGCGTTCAACGAGCCGGGTTCCTCCTTGGCCTCGCGTACTCGGATCAAGACCCTGACCGGGCAGACCCGTGCGGACAATGCCCGGTTCTTCGGAGATGACCCGGCCGCCGTTCCGCAACACTGTCTGACCCAGGGATTGGCCACCATCATGGCTGCCCGGCACCTGCTGCTCGTGGCCAGTGGCCGCACCAAGAGCGAAGCGGTGCATCACCTGGTCGAGGGGCCGGTCTCGGCGATGTGGCCGGCGACGATCCTGCAGCATCACGCCAAGGTCACGGTCGTGGTGGATGCCGGTGCGGCGAGTCGGCTGGCGCTGTCGGATTACTACCGGGAGACGTACGCCGGCAAGCCGGACTGGCAACGCCTGTAGCCGGGTCGGAGCGCGTCGGCGGGCGCGGCTCGCGATCGTCGATGCGCTGCTGACCTGTGACAAGACCATCGACGTGCGAATTTGACCAAAGCAGGGCACAATGGGAGCCGCGCCCCTTCCTTCGGCTGCCCCCGACCATGCCGAGGGAGGGGCGTTCCCCATGCCTGAGCCGTCCGGCAAGCCCGCTGGCGGCCTCACCGGCCGGTGCTAGCCGGCGCCGATCCGCCATAGATCGTGGCTGGCGCCGGCGTGAATCTGACGCAACAGGTCGACGTCGAGACTGGCGATGGTGGGCAGCACGCTGAGCCGGGGATGTGCAGGCAGGGCGCGGTATTGGCTCTCGTCGGGCGGTATGGCGACCACTGCGGCGCCGCTGGCCAGACCTGCTGCGGCGCCGGTGGGGGAGTCTTCGACGACGACCACCTGGTCCGGTGTGAGGCTGAGCCGCTCGATCGCTGCCAGGAACACATCCGGCGCGGGCTTGCCCTGGCTGACCTCATCGCCACCGACCACCACCGAGACCGCTTGGTGTGGGGCGTCCTGCGCAACCTGAAGTACCAGGCGCCGGAAGCTCATCGTGGCGATGCCCGTCCGGATCTGGGCCGCGTCGAGCTGCTGCAGCAGCCTGCGCGATCCGGGCAGCCACGGCACCGCCTGTTGGTAGACGGATTCCATGACGTCCAACATCGCCGTGATGACCTGGTCCAGCGACGATGGGTGACCGGCGTCCACGATCGCCTGAGCGGTACTGCGAAGGGGTTTTCCGAAGAACGCGTCGGCGTCTGGTTGTGACCAGTGCACCCCGCCAGAAGCTGCTACCTGGATCTCGGTCTCGGCCCACAGTGGCTCCGAATCGATCAGCGTGCCGTCCAGATCGAAGACCACCCCGCGCAGAGCGCTCATACGGCGTCGTGCAGCAGCCGCAGGTAGTGGGTGCAGCACTCGGTCATGGCGGTGCGCGCCTGGGTGATGTACTTGCGCGGGTCGACCCCCTCGTTGGCGGTGAGCCAGTCACGTACGGCCGAGGTGAAAGCGACGTTCAGCGCGGTGCCGATGTTGATCTTGCGCATCCCCGCGCGCGCGGCCGCGACCAGACCCTCATCCGGCACCCCGGAGGAGCCGTGGAGCACCAGCGGGATGTCGACGACACCGGCGATCGTCTGGATCAGCGGGATGTCCAGCCCTGCTGATCGTTGGGTCATCGCGTGTGAGGATCCGACGGCGACCGCTAGCGCATCGACGCTGGTGTCTGCGGCGAACTGCGCGGCTTCCACCGGGTCGGTGCGCACCCCTGGGGTATGGGCGCCGTCCTTGCCGCCGACCTTTCCGAGCTCGGCTTCCACCCAGACGTCGTGACCGGTTCCCCAGGTCGCGATCTCACGCGTGAGGGCGACGTTGGTGTCGTAGTCGTGCTCGGCGCCGTCGAACATCACCGATGAGAACCCCAGGGATGAGGCTTGCCGTGCCAGCTCGGGCTCGGTGATGTGATCCAGGTGCAACACCACCGGTTGGTCACAGGTCTGCGCCACCGCCACCATGGCGGCCGCGATCGCGCGCGGGCCATGGTGGAACCGGATCGCATTCTGCGACAGCTGCATGATCACGGGGGTTCCGGCTGACTCGGCCGCCGCGGCGATGGCCTCCGCGTGCTCGACGGTGATCACGTTGAAGGCGGCCACTGCGCCGGTCGCGGTCGCGAACAGTTCGCGCGAGGTCTGAATCATGACTCCATCTTCCTCTATTGACAGAGATACCCAGGAAAGTACAAGATATCCCCAGGAAACCCAAGGTATCCCCACAGCGAAGGAGCGGTGAGTGTCGACCATCCCTGCACCCGGTGGCCAGCCATCGGCCGGCCCAGTGGCGAATGGGCCAGTACCGATGCTGGCGGCCGAGCGGCAGCAGCATCTGCTGACCACGCTGCGCACCTTCGGGCGCATCAATGCCGCCACTGCGGTTCAGGAGTTGAACGCCTCCGCCGAGACGATTCGCAAGGACCTGATCGCGCTGGAGCAGCGCGGGCTGCTGCGCCGAGTGCACGGAGGGGCTCTGCATGTGGAGTCCATGACCTTCGAACCCGACGTCAGCGCGCGTCAGGAGCACTCGGGGCAGAAGGACCGGATCGCCATGGCCGCGGTCGCCCATCTGCCCGAGTCCGGTGCGGTTCTTATCGATGCGGGTTCGACCACCCGGGCCTTCGTCGACCACCTGCCCAACCGGTCGCTGACCGTGTATACCAATGCACTGGCCATCGCGTTGGCGGCGGCGCCGCTGCCGAACGTCTCGGTGGCCACCTTCGGCGGACGCGTGCGGCCTAGCACGACCGCGGAAGTGGGATCGTTCGCGTTGCTGGCGATTCGGCAGATGCACTTCGACGTGGCCTTCGTGGGTGCCAACGCGATCTCGGTCGAGCACGGACTGTCAACACCGGATCCCGACGAAGCGGCGATCAAAGCGGAGATGATCGCCAATTCCGAACGTGTGGTTCTGCTGACCGATCACAGCAAATTCGCTCAGCGCTCGCTGGTGCGCTATGCCGAGGTCGCCGATCTGGACCTCATCATCACCGGCACCGAGCTGGGGCAGGTGCACAAGCGTGCCCTCGACAGCAGTGGAATAGAGGTGCAGTACGTATGATCGTCACCGTCACCGCGTCCCCAGCCGTCGACTGGACCGTCACCGTCGATGAGTTCGCGCTCGACGCCGTCAACCGGGTCACCAACACGGTGCGGGAAGCCTCCGGCAAGGGCCTGAACGTCTCCTGGGCGCTGCACCGAGCCGGTGTCGCCACTAAGGCGATCTTCCCCGGGGGCGGCGATACCGGGCGCTTCCTAGCCGACACGCTGGAAACAGCCGGGTTGCCGTACGCGCACATCCAGACCCCGGAGGAGGTCCGGACCAACATCTCGCTGCTCTCCCCCGGGCACGCCACCAAGATCAACGAACCTGGTCGCCCGCTGGCCGCTCACCACATCGCGCAGTTGACCGAGGCGGTCGTCGCGGCCGCCGACGCCGCGAGGCTGGTGGTGCTGTGCGGCAGTCTGCCGCCCGGGATGGACCCCTCCTACCCGCGCAGCGTCGTGGCACGGCTGCATGGGCTGGTCCCGGTGGCCATCGACACTTCCGGGTTGCCACTGGAGCTGGTGCTGGAGGCTCAGCCTGCTCTGATCAAGCCCAATGTGCACGAGCTGGCCGAACTGGTCGAGTGCGAGATCGTGACCCTGGGTGATGCGGTGGCCGCAGCCCGGGAAGCCATACGGCGTGGCGCGCAGGCGGTGTTGGCCAGCCTGGGGGCGGACGGGGCGATCTACGTCGATGCCCGCCAGGCGCTGATTGCCAGTGCCCGCGATATCCCGTTCGCGAACTCCGTCGGTGCGGGCGATGCGCTGCTGGCGGGATTCGTCGCATTCGAAGCCAGCCCGCGGCAGCGGCTGCGCAATGCAGTTCTGTGGGCATCCAGTGCGGTGGCCCACCATTCCACGCTGTTTCCCATCCGGGAGGACTTCGCCGACCGGATCGCCGTCGATGTGCTGGGTGATCCGGACCTGCGGCTGTCCGAACCCTCGGCCTCGCTCAGACCCACCCGAGTAATCGAGAGATAGGAAGGACAACACCAATGGCTGGTGAGTTTATAGTCGCCGCTACCGGGTGCCCCACCGGTGTGGCACACACGTATATGGCGGAAGCTGCGCTGAAAAAGGCTGCGGAAGCCCGCGGAATCGAGATGCGGGTCGAGACGCATGGGCAAATCGGCTTGGAAAACGGTCTGACGCCGGAGGAGATCGCCCGCGCGACGGGTGTCATCATTGCTGCGGACAAGGATGTCCAGGCGGAACGGTTCGCCGGAAAGGTCATCATCGACGCCAGCGTCAAGGACGGCATCCATAACGCCGATCGGCTCATCGACGAGCTGCTCGCGAAAAGGGCCGGCGCCGGCGCTGCCGCCTCAGGAGCCGGCCCGGACAGCGGGGAAGCCAGCGATGAGAACGACTTCCTCAACGTCGCCGCGATCGATACCTCCCAGGGAATCGGCTGGCGTAAGACCGGCCGCGCGATCTACAAGCACCTGATGAACGGCGTCTCGCACATGCTGCCGTTCGTGGTCGGAGGCGGTGTGCTGATCGCCACCTCATTCCTGTTCGGCATCTACTCCGCCGATCCCGAGAGTGACCAGTACAACGTATTCGCGGAAATGCTGATGACCGTCGGAGGTACCGCCCTGGGATTGATGGTCCCGGTGCTGTCGGCATTCATCGCCCACTCCATCGCTTCCCGGCCGGGCTTGACCGTCGGCCTGGTCACAGGATTGCTGGCCAGCAACATGGGAACCGGATTCCTGGGTGGAATCGTCACCGGATTCCTGTCCGGCTACGGAATGCACCTGCTCGGCGTATTGCTCTCCCGGATGCCCAAATCCCTGATCGGCCTGAAAGCCATCTTCCTGTTGCCAGTACTGGGTACGTTGATCTTCGGCGGGATCACCTATGTGATCTCGACGCCGATGGCCGCCTTCTCCGAAGGGTTGCAGAACGCCCTGACGAACTTCCAGGATGCCAGCCCGATCCTGCTGGGCATCGTGATCGGGTGCATGTCGGCGTTCGACATGGGTGGCCCGGTGAACAAGGCCGCCTACGTCACCGGCGTGGCACTGCTGGCCGAGGGCAACATCGAGTTCATGGCCGCCGTCTCCGCAGCCTGCATTGCCCCGCCGATGGTCACGGCGCTCGCGGTCACGCTGTTCGGCAAGGGCTTCGAACCAGGTGAGCGGCGCGCCGGGTATGTCAACTACGCCCTCGGTGCCACGCACATCACCGAAGGAGCGATCCCGTTCGCCGCCCGCAACCCGCTAGTGGTCATCCCGATCTTGATGCTGAGCAGTTCGATCGCCGCGATCCTGACCCTGCTGTGGGGCGTCGGCTCCCCGGCGCCGCACGGCGGCTTCCTGGTGCTGCCGATCGTGGTCCACCCCGTGCTGTGGGTGCTCGCCATCGGGCTCGGCTCGCTGGTCGGTGCGTTGTTGTACGGCTACTACCGGCTGCGCAATGCGCGCAAGGCCGAGGTCACGGAGGAGCCTGCCAAGGAAGCGGCTTCGGTCGCCTAACGAGAGGTATTCATGGAGATCTTCACTGCCGAGAACATCCGCCTGGGTGTGACGGCCGCGGACAAGACGCAGGCGCTGGCATCGTTGGCGAGTTTCGCCGTCGAACGCGGCTATGCCAGCGATGCCGATGGGGTACAGGCGGGGATGCAGGAACGGGAGGAACTGACCTCCACCGCGCTCATGGCCGGTATCGCGATCCCGCACGCCAAGGTGGCTGCGGTGCTGTCGTCGGCGCTGCTGGTGCAACGGTTCGATGCCGACGTCGACTGGGGAGACCAGCCGGTACGGGTGACGCTGGCGATGCTGGTGCCGCAGGCTGAAGCGGGTAGTACCCACCTGCAATTGCTCGCCCAGGTGTCGCGCGCACTCATCGACGAGGACCTGCAACAGTTGCTCAATACCGGCGACGCGCAGGAGATCTTCGCGGCATTGAGTGCACGATTGGCATAGGCGGGCATCGCGACGACGGGCAGGGGTGACGTCCCAGGCCCCTCCCGCCGTCGATACATCTATAGAGCGAGAACTGGGATCTGGAGCAAAGGAGCACAACAGTGAAAGAACGCACCGTCGTCATCGCATCGGCGTCCGGGCTGCATGCTCGCCCCGCCAAGCTGTTCACCACCGCAGCGGCCGGAACCGGGGTCAAGATCGCCAAGGGCGAGGACGAGCCGGTCGACGCCGCCAGCATCCTGCGGGTGATGAGCTTGGGTATCGCTCACGGTGACACAGTCGTCCTTTCGGGCGAGGATGAGTCGGCACTGGACTCCCTCGCCGACCTGCTAGCGAAGGACCTGGACGCCGAACCGTGAGTGATTCAGTCACCCTGACCGGTCTCGGGATTGGGCGTGGCGGCGCCGTCGGCCCGGTGGTTCGCGCTCACCCGGCACCGCAGGCCGCACAGAACGGTGTCACCGATGCCTCTCGCGAGCAGCTCGCAGCGCAGGTGACGCAGGCGTTCGCGGATGTCGCGCAGGCGCTGCAGCGCAGGGCGCAGGCCGCGGCCGGCACCACCTTGGGTGAGGTGCTGGAGGCGGCCGCCGCGATGGCTGCGGACCCGGAGTACGTCTCCGGTGCGACCGGCCGGGTCGCCGATGGCGTGTCCCCGGCGGTAGCCGTGGACCAGACCACGCAGGAGTTCGCCGAGTTGTTCGCCGCAGCAGGTGGCTATCTGGCCGAACGGGTGACGGACCTGCGCTCGGTACGGGACCGGGTGGTCGCCCGGTTGCTGGGACTGCCCGAACCCGGCGTTCCTGCGCTGTCCACGCCGTCGGTGCTGGTGGCGGCAGACTTGGCACCGGCCGATACCGCCACCCTGGATATGGACAAGGTGCTGGCCATGGTGCTGGCCGAGGGCGGGCCGACCGGTCACACCGCGATCATCGCTGGTCAGCTGGGCATTCCGTGCGTAGTTCGCGTTGCCGGGGCGCAGGATCTGCACGATGGTGCCCTGGTCGCCGTCGACGCCGCCAACGGCACCGTCACCATCGACCCCGACGAGGATGTGCAGCGACGAGTGAGCGCCCGGCAACAGGTGCTGGCGCGGTTGGCGCAAAGCCGGGCGCCGGGCCGGACCTCGGACTTTCACGCGGTGGACTTGCTGGCGAACATCGGCACCCCCGAGGACGCCGAGCGGATCGAGATCGACGCGGTCCAGGGCGTGGGGTTGTTCCGCACCGAGGTGTTGTTCCTGGGACGTGAGTCAGCACCGGCCATCGATGAGCAGGCCGCCGCCTATGCCCGGGTGCTGCAGGCCCGTCCAGGGCAGAAGGTGGTGGTGCGCACGCTGGATGCAGGGGCCGACAAGCCGCTGGCGTTCGTGCACCAGGGTGCCGAACCCAACCCGGCGCTGGGGGTGCGGGGCTACCGGATGGTACGCACCGATCCCAGCTTGCTCGACGGTCAGTTACAGGCGCTGGCGGCCGCGCAACGGCGGGCCGATGCCGATCCTTGGGTGATGGCGCCGATGATCGCCACTGCGGCCGAGGCCGCCGACTTCGCCGCACGGGCGCGCGGCCACGGCCTCCAGCGGGTGGGTGTGATGGTGGAGGTCCCCTCCGCCGCGCTACGCATCGCGGAGATCCTCGACGAGGTTGACTTCGTATCGATCGGGACCAACGACCTGAGTCAGTACACGATGGCCTCGGACCGGCTGCTCGGTGATCTCGCCGATCTGCTGGACCCGTGGCAGCCAGCGGTACTGGACCTGGTGGCTCGGGTTCTGCGGACCGCTGCGGACGCGGGCAAGCCAGCCGGGATCTGCGGTGAATCCGCGGGTGATCCGCTGATGGCGCTGGTGCTGACCGGTATGGGGGCGACCTCGCTGTCGATGGCACCGGCGGCGGTGCCCGCGGTGCGGTTCGCGATTGCGCACCATAGCCGGCAGCAGTGCCAGCGCCTGGCGCAGGCGGCCTTGGCGGCACCGGCGGCTCAGCAGGCGCGTGAGTTGGTGCTGCAGGGCTGCGATGACCAGGTGCGGGAGCTGTTGCGCTGAGGTCCGCAGACGCGTGCCGGTTTCTAGACCAGGAGTTCCTCGGCGGCGGACTTGTGCGTGACGAGGGCGTTGATCAGCCCGGCTCTCAGAGCTGTCCGAGCCCCCTCCACCGCTTGCATCCGGCTGCAAACCCCGATTCGGAGCGGCACGCCATGCAGGATCTCGGCATCCGGAGCGACGATGCGTTCGCGAGCTGCGCCCCGAACCGTATGACCGTCTGCGTCGATCGGAACACCGAGGATCTCCGCCACCGCGCCCGCGTCGGTGGCTTGCCGGCGGACCTCGGACTCCAGCCCGTCGTAGGTCACCGACCCTCCCTCCTGCCAACCCCCGACACCGGTAATGGCAATGTTCATCCGGCCATAGTGCGACCCTGCGGCGGTGGCGTCCTGTTGCCGTTCGTAGCCCCGGCGAAGCGATGCCGATGCTGCGAACAGCGGTGCATAGAACACGTGGGCGGTTCCCCGTGCGTGCGCCGTCAGCTTGCGAATTCCGTCGATGGTGTCGGCTGCATCGGGACGTGAGAGCTGACCGTTGAGCTGAACGAATGTCGCACTCGGAATGGGTGCGGTGAGCTTGCGCAGACCCATGAGGGCACGAGTTGAGGAGACTCCGACCACATCACCGGTGACCATGGACTCGCTCAACACCGTGACCAGCGCGTCGCCCAGGGCGTTGAAGACGCTGCCGAGATCCTCACTGTCGTCGATCACGGCCGCGTACTTGAGCAGCAGGCCGCTGCGCATCTCAGCGGCGAGTTCGGCGTTCTCATCGGGTGGGGATCGGATCGAGATCTCCACGATTCCGCGCTTTTGCGCCGCATCCAGCAGCCGGGCGACCTTGAACCGGCTCAGGAAGAG
This sequence comes from Beutenbergiaceae bacterium, assembly GCA_047971285.1. GTDB lineage: Bacteria > Actinomycetota > Actinomycetes > Actinomycetales > Beutenbergiaceae > Pseudactinotalea. The sequence goes on from JBKDZO010000029.1 coordinate 11,130, forward strand.
CTGGTCGGCGATCTCCTGCTTGGTCTGCCCGCGCAGGAAGTACTTCTTCGCGACCAGGGTCATGAGCGCGACGTCGTCATTTCGCTTGCTCGGCACAACTCCTCCAACGCTCAAACGAGCAAAAAACTGCTAGATGTTGATCATAGCGCTCGATAGAGCTTTACTCGACTCTCGTAACGGTCGATGGCAAGCAACGGAGCCTGCCCGAGGAGGAGTAGACATGCGGAGCACTCAGAGCGGTATACGCCGGCGGGGCGCTGTGGCCACCGCCATGTTCGCGATAGCGGCGGTGGTCACGGGCTGCGCTGCTGGCGGGGGCGGCAGCGGCGGGGGGCAGGAACAGGCTGACATCGGCGCATCGGCGGAGGAGTTCCTCGCCGAGGCCGGGCAAGGCCTGACGCAGGACAGCATCAGCGTTCTGGTGCAGTCGGCGCCACAGGCGGAGTCCATCGAAGCGATCAGCCAGCAGTTCACCGAGCTGACCGGTGTGGATGTCGAATGGACCGTCCTCGATGAGGAGTCTGCGACGAACAAGGCATCGGTCGCGTTGGGCTCGGCCGATGGTGGCTACGACGTGATCCAGACCCCGTCGAACCTCATCAGCACCTACGCCTCGCGAGGGTGGGTGCAGTCGATCGACGACCTGAGTTCGAACGCGGACCTAGCGGTACCCGGTTGGGACCGCGCGGCGTTCGGTGACGGCTTGAATAACCTTCTGACCGTCGGGGGCGACCAGTTCGGCGTCCCGATGTTCATCGGCACGCAGATCTACTACTACCGCACGGATGTGTTCGAGGAAGCGGGCATCACCGAACCGCCGACCACCTTCGAGGAGCTGGTCGACATCGCGAAAGCCGTACATTCCGACGATGTTGCGGGCATTGCGCTGCGCAGCGCCCCGGACATTTCACAACTGCTGTTCGTGTGGAGTTCCTGGCTGTACGGCTACGGCGGGCAGTACTACGACTCGGTCACCGACGGCGTCTACGCCGACCCGGTGTTCGATTCCCCGGAGGCGGTGGCTGCCCTGACGGACTACGCCGATCTGCTGCAGAACTATGCCCCGAGCGGCGCCACCAACTGGAACGTCTCCGACGTGGTGCGCGCGTTCGCCTCCGGCCGGGTAGCGATCATCCAGGAGGGTGCGGTATTCGGCGGTACGTTCAACGACCCGACGACCTCTCAGGTAGCCGGCAACGTCGGCACATTCGTGATACCGGGCGGGCCAGCAGGAACCTACATTCCCTATGTGACCCACGGCTGGACCGTGGCGAGCAATAGTCAGGCTAGCGATGCCGCCTGGCTGTTCGTTCAGTGGGCCACGCTGCAGGAGACTCTGGTGGCGGCCACCCAGCAGGACAACAACTTCACCACACCGCCGATTGCTGCGGTGTACGAATCCTCCGAATACGAGGAGCGCTACGGCTTCGACAACTACGTGGACTCGGTCGTGGACACTCTCGCGACCGCCGACGCCGGGGGCGTCAGTCCGCTGGATGGCGATCCGAACTTCCAGCCATCGGATGAGTCCTGGAACACCATCGGCCTGCAGATCGCGCAGGAGCTGAGCAAAGCGGTCACCGGTCAGGTGTCGCCGTCGGACGCCGTCGCTGCGGCTGCGGGAGCCCTCGAGTAATGACCGGCCCGTCCAGAGCCCGCTCGCGGGGGGCACCGGGTGGTCACCGTCCGGTGGCTACCCGGCGGCGACCGGCCCTCAAGCCCTGGAACTGGGGGTTCATCACGCCATTGCTGGTCGTGCTGGTCGCTACCACCATCGTGCCGCTCGTCTATACGGTGGCGCTGTCACTGACCGAGTCGAACGACGCGCTCACGCCGGCCCCGACCGGCATCCAGAACTACCAGAGCGTCTTCACCGATTCCGCCATCTGGACGGCGCTGGCGCTCGCGGCCGTCTTCCTGGTCGGCGCGCTGGCCCTGGAATTGGGGTTGGGAATCGTCACCGCATTGATCTTGGATCACTTCGTTCCACGGGCGAACGTCCTGCGGGTGGTCCTGCTATGGCCAGCGGTACTACCGCCGATCGCGGTCGCCCTGGTGTTCAAGTACATCCTGCAGGGCGATATCGGGATGGTCTCCCACTACTTGGACCTGTGGTTCGGCTATCAGCAAGAATGGCTGACGCAGCCGGTCTCGGCCATGGCCGTGATCATCGCGATCGATGTCTGGCAGTACACACCACTGGTCATCCTGCTGACCTTGGCGGCACTGAAGACCGTGCCGGAAGAGGTCTTCGAAGCATCGGCGCTCGATGGTGCGGGCACCGTTCGGACAGCCTGGAATGTGGTGCTGCCGATCATGCAACCCGCTCTGATCTCAGTCGCGCTCTTGCGATTCATCGACGCCATCCAGGTCTTTCCGACGATCTACGCCCTCACTCGGGGCGGTCCGGGCTCGAGTACGGCGTTGCTCACCTACTACAACTTCCAGGTGTTCTTCGGTCAGCTGCGGTTTGGTGACGGCGCTGCGATCTCAGTCTTCGTCGTCGCCTTCACGATTGCGTGCGTGCTGTTGCTCATGCAGTGGCAGCGCCGGGCGGAGGACCTGGCATGACCGATTCGTCAGCGACGCCCGCACCCCGCGGTGGTATCCGGGGCGCGCGCCGGCCCCGACCGATCGCGCGAGCCGCCGCCTATGCCTACCTCGGGCTGCTGCTTGCCTTCTTCATGATCCCGATCCTGTACGCGGTGGTGACCGCCCTGCAGCCCCCGGCGGTCAGCCTGGAGCCCACCCCGCAGTGGCTCTTCGCGCCGACGCTGGAGAACTTCGTCTCGCTCTTTCGTGACTACGAATTTCTCGGGCCGACTCTCAACAGCCTGCAAAGCAGCATCGTCTCGGCGCTATTGGCACTCGTGGTGGGAGCCCCCGCGGCGTACGCGCTCAGTCGGGCTCGAGTCTCCGCAGCGGGCTTCCTGGGGTTCTGGCTCTTGGCTGCTCGGGCGCTGCCCGCTATCGGATTGGCCATTCCCGCCTATGCGATCTTCACCCAGATCGGTCTTGGCGACACCATCCCCGCCCTGTTGATCGTGTACCTGCCCTTCAACGTTGCGCTGGCGACGATCCTGCTCAAGGTATTCCTGGACGGGGTTCCAACCGATATCGACGAGGCGGCCGCCATCGATGGGGCCGGACCACTACGGACGCTGCTGGTGGTGATCATGCCGATCGCGCGGCCCGGGCTGGCGTCGGTGACGATCATGGCGTTCCTGTTCTCATGGAACAACTTCCTGTTCCCGCTCGTGCTCACCGGCAACAACGCGGCGACGATTCCGCTGGTGCTGCAGCAGTTCCTGGGCAGCTACACGTTGCAGTGGAACCAGGTCATGGCCGGCGTGGTGCTGTTGTCGTTACCGCTGATCGTGCTCGCGGGCTTCTTCGGCAAGTACATGGTGGGCGGCCTGGCTGCCGGAAGCGTGAAGTGACGGGGTGCAATGACAAGGAGCGATTCGTGACCCGACCCAATATCCTGCTGATCTGCACCGATCAGCACCGATACGACGCCATCGGCACGCACCCGGGCAGTGCGGCGATCACACCGAACCTGAATACGCTGGCTGACGACGGCGTGGTCTTCGATCACTGCTTCTCACCCAGCCCGGTATGCTCCCCGGCGCGGGCATCGATGCTGACCGGCGAATACCCGAGCCGACACGGATTGTGGGCGAACGGCGTCCGGCTCCCGGACCCGCGGCTCATCTCGAGTGAGCTGGCCGACGGTGGCTATCGGTGCGGCTTGATCGGGAAACTGCACCTTGCCACCGCGTACGTGGGCCAGACCGAAGAGCGGCTCGACGACGGCTTCGAGGTCTTCAAGTGGGCGCACGACCCGTTTCATGGCTCGCCGGACAATGCTTACCACGCCTGGCTGCGCAGGAAGCACCCGAGTTTGTGGAAGGCGGCCAACGCCGACGTCGTCACACCCAGCGAAGGCGCAACGTTCAAACACCAGGACACGGCATTCGATGCGATGCCAACGCCGGCGCACTACTCCAGCTGGGTGGCCGATGAAGTCGAGGAGTTCATCGGCACACGTGACGATCGGCCGTTCTTCCTGATGGCGAACTTCTACGATCCCCATCACCCGTTCGTCGCGCCGCCCGAATACCTGGCCAAGTACCCGCCCGGGTCGGTTCCGCCTCCGGTCGGGGGGCCGGACGAACTCGCACACAAGCCCACCACATTGGCCATGGCATCGACCGCAAGCTATGTCGGCCACGGTCCGTCCTACCCGGACTTCGATGAGGCGAGCCTGGACGAACTGCGCCGGACCTACTACGCCATGGTGACGCTCATTGATGACTGCGTCGGGCGGATCCGGCAGAGCCTGCGGACCGCGGGCCTCGATCGCCAGACCCTGGTCATCTTTGTCAGCGACCACGGGGAAATGCTGGGAGATCACGGGCTCCTGCTCAAGGGGCCGATGATGTATGACGGCGCGGTCCGGGTGCCGCTGATCCTCTCCTGGCCGTCGGTGCTCGCCGCCGGTGCCCGGGTGAGCGGATTCGTCTCCTCACTCGATCTTGCCGCCACGATCCGAACGGCGGCGAAGGTGGATCCATCAGACCGGGACCAGGGCCGGGATCTGGTGGCGGTGGCTGGGGGTGGGGCGGCGCGCCCCTATGCCTGGAGCGAGTATCGCAACTCGGGCTACCCGTACGAGCACCAGGTCGAAACCACGATGTATCGAGATCACGATTTCAAGATGGTGGTCTGGCACGGCAACCCGGACGAGGGCACGGCCGCGACCGGTGAGCTGTACGACCTGCGCACCGATCCCGACGAGATCACCAACCTGTGGGACGTGCCCGAGTACGCGCCGGTCCGGCTGCGGCTCTACGAGCGATTCGCCGATGTACAGACCCTCCATGAAGACCGCCGGGCCGAACGTGTGGCACCGTGGTGATGGACGTCAGTGAGGAGAAGCGGATGTTGGCTGCGTATCTGCCGGGCGACCGGTCGATCGAACTCAGGCAGGTGCCACGGCCGCGGCCCGGCCCCGGCCAGGTGCTGTTGCGGGTGCGGGCATCGACGATCTGTGGCAGCGATCTAAGGGCCATCTACCGCCAGCACTTGGGCACCGGGGCCGAGGCCTATCAAGGGGTCATCGGTGGTCATGAACCGGCCGGTGAGGTGGTGGAACTGGGTGAGGAGGTCCACCGGATGGCCGTGGGCACGCGCGCCGTGGTGTACCACATCAGCGGCTGCGGCCAGTGCGACGACTGCCGCACCGGCTACCAGATCAGTTGCTCATCGGCGCGCCGTCGCGCCTACGGGTGGCAGCGAGACGGCGGGCACGCCGAGTATCTCCTCGCCGATGAGCGGGACCTGTTGGAACTGCCCGAATCGTTGAGTTTCCTCGACGGTGCCTGCGTGGCCTGCGGGTTCGGTACCGCCTACGAGGCGCTTTGCCGGCTGGAGGTCTCGGGGCGGGACGAGGTGCTCGTGGTTGGACTGGGGCCGGTGGGCCTGGCCGCCGGGCTGCTCGCCAAGGCGATGGGAGCCAGCAGAGTGGTTGGGGTCGACCCGTCCGCCGATCGTCGCGAGCTGGCAGCACAGGTCGGTGCCGTCGATTCCGCCGTCGGTGATTCCGGCCTGGCGGCGGCATTGCCTCACGGAGCCGATGCGGCGATCGACTGTTCCGGGGTCGGTGTGGGCCAGGTGGCGGCGTTGCAGCACACGCGACGCTGGGGCCGGGTGGCGTTCGTGGGTGAAGGTGGGCAGCTGAACGTGGATGTCAGCGAGGCCATCATCCACAAACAGCTGCGGATCTTCGGCTCCTGGGTGACCTCGACCCACCGCATGGCGCAGTTGCTGCAGCGACTGGATAGGTGGCAGATGCACCCGGAGGTGACCATCACCCATCGGTTCGGATTGGCCGATTCCGACGCTGCCTACCGGGTGGCTGACCAGGGGGCCGGCGGCAAGGTAGCCATCGAACCCTGAGCTGCGGTATCGATCCGTGCTCACCAATCCAAAGGCTCGGCACGGCAGAACCGCGCGAGGACATTGCGGGTGATCCGGCTCGTTCCAGGATCTAGACCCAGCGAGCCGCACCAGGCGATCGAGCCGGTCGAGAACACCGCGCCCCCGGCGGCGTTGACGAGATAGGTCATATCCGCGCGGACCTTGTGGTCGACGCTGGCCGAGGTCCCCGAGACCAGGAAGTAGATCTCCTCCACCGCGCGCAGGTATCCCTCGGAAAGCCCCTCGGAGGTGGCCAGCAGCAGCGTGTCCGGGGGCGTACCGAGGGCCAGGTCGTACCGGTCCACCTCCTGTCCTACCGCTCCGCCCTCGGTGCCCTGATGCCCGAACGTCTCACCTGCCACGCCCTGGAAGATGAAAGCGGCGCGCGGATCGCGCGAGTCGGCTGTTCTCCGGTACCAGCCAGCGCTGTCGAACCCCTGGGCGGCGAAACCGACACCGAAGACCTGGTTGCTGGCCCGTCCGAGATTGGTCCACAGCCCGCCACGCTCGCCGGTGAAGGCGTGATGGTGTTCCCCGGGCCGTGACTGCCAGGCGCGGGAGCCGTTCTCGCCCCGGCGCAGTTCCATGATCCAAGGGCGGTCGGGGTCGAATGCGACCCGCCAATAGAAGCCGTTGGCACCCAGGTACATGAACCGGCCACCGCCGTCGATGTACCGCTGCACCGCATCCAGCATGTCGGTGGAGTAGTACTCCGAATGCGTGGTCGTCATGACGGCGGTGTACGGTTCCAGCGCCGCGCCCCCTCGGCGGTGCAGCGAGTGGTCGGTGATCACCTCGTAGTCGATGCCCTCGTCATTGAGCCATGAGATCAGATGTAGATCAGCCGGGAGTTGCCAGGCGCCCACGTGGTAGCGGTGAGTGGGCCGCATATTCAGCAGTGGCCGGCGCAGTGAGGTGTAGCCGACCCCGGACCCATCGCTATGGCAGTCGTAGCAACTTCGTCCTAGCTCGGGATGGTCGTGCATGAACAGATCCCCGGCCAGCAGCACCGGTGTCCGGCTGGCGGTGGCCTGCGCCATCTGAGCCTGGGTGCCGGGATGGTCGTTCGCGTAGGCGGCATAGGAAGCGGTGGGGATGATCACCGCGACCTTGGCGCGCGGGGAGACCGGTTCCACGAACAGCGGAAGCCGCTCCGGCGGGTGCCCGCCGTCGTCGACCTTGACCGCGTAGGCACCGGACCGCAGATGTTCCGGGATGGTGAGGGTCAGCGCAATGTCCCAGCGGGCATCGTCGAGGTCGTCGCTGTGGAAATGCAGTGCGGCCCATTGCTCTGGGCTGCGGCGGAAGTCGGTCTCCCCGCCATCCCAATGACTGCCGGTCACGGCCCAGGCGGGGGTGTTGATGCAGGCTGCGTCCAGGGCGGCGTGCGGTTGCCACTGCTCCTGACCGCGGGTGAACGCGGGGATCGATGTCGGTGGTGGCCCGGTCAGGGCCGCAGCAGGGTCCCACAGCAGCCGCGCGGAAGCGATGTCGCGGACTGCGACCAAGGTGGAGCGCATGGCCACCAGGTGCTGCGGGTCCGGATCGCTGGCCAGGAATGGTGTTTCCACCTTGCCGTTGAAACACCAGCGATCGTGAGGCTGGGGCCAGCCGGCGATGCTCACGGCGTGCGGTAGCAGCCCGCCGATGGCGTCACCGGTGACCATGCTGGGCTGGTCGCTGGCGGCGTGCCTTCCTTGGGCGGCCCGGGAGCGGACCGGAGCGACGGCCAGGGTGGTGGACTGCGGGCCGAAACGCACCGCCGTCGAGTACCAGGCTCCGCGCGTCAGCGGGTGCGGCAGGGTACAGACCGGCGTCCAGACGCCGTCGCGGACGTGTTCGACCCGCAGGTGCGAAGAGTCGATTAGCAGGGCCCAGCCGTTGCCGTCGCGATCGTGCTGCCCGGCGATGAGCCCACGGGCGTCGGGGAGGGTGGGCATGAACGTGACCGCGAACGTGTCGCACTCGGCGGCCAGGCGCTCGCTGAGGGCCCCGGTGCTCGCCGACGAGCCGAGGGTGGTGTGCTGCGGCGATATCGCTAGCTGCCCCAGTTCGGCGACGGGCTCCTCACGGACCTCGCCGGTCGGTTCGCCGTAGCCCAAGCGCACCAGCGTGGCGTTCGCCGTCACCGGATGATCTGCCGATAGGTGCACCGTGAGATCCTCACCGGGGCGGGCGTCCAGCCGGTCGGTGTATCCGATGATGTGCGGGTCGCCGAGCTGTGGCCAACTCGGCTGCCCGGCGGCCGGGGTCGGGTGCTCGATGAGGCCGAGTTCGCCCAATCGGCGCAGGAACACCTCGTGCAGCGCCTGAGCCTCGGTGGCGAACCGCTGTGGATCGGTGGTGTCGTGCCCGACGTCGGAGCGGCCGGAGAGCCGGATGATCTGGTAGCTGGATCCGGGTTCGATGGCGTAGACGGCCAATTTGCCGTCGAGTGGTGCCTGCCGCATCAGGTCGAGCAGGTGCAGCAGAGCGGGAGACTTTTCCCCCAGGGGATCCTGGCGGTGCTCCTCGATCAGGTCGGGGCTCACCAGTGCCCCGAAGCGGGTCTTGGCGCGTTCGGTAAACGCGGCGTAGACCTCGATTTCGCGATCTGCTGGCCGTGGGTGGGCGTCGTTGCCGGTCACTGCGTTCCCCTTCTAGTCCATGTACGCGCCGCCGTTGACGGCGACCGATTCGCCGGTGATGAATGCCCCCTCCTCCGAGAGCAGGAATCCGACGACGTTCGCGACATCCTCGGGTGTCTGCAGCCGCCCGAGGGGTGTGTCGTCCAGCATGAGCTGCCGCACGTCCGCGGGCGTGACCCCGCGCAATTCGGCTTCCCAGACCAACTCCCGTTCCTGCATGGGCGTGGTGACGTAGCCCGGACAGACTGCGTTGACCGTGATGCCGTGGGGGCCCAGTTCACACGCCATCGCCTGGGTCAGCCCGACCACGCCGAACTTGCTTGCCACGTAGTCGGCGAGATACGGGACGCGCCCCTGCTTTCCGGCCATGGACGCGGTGTTGACGATGCGGCCACCGCGCCCGGCGGCGATCATCGCCCGAGCGGCGGCCTGACCGCAGACGAACACGCCCTTGAGGTTGATGTCGAGGGTCTTGTCGTAGTTGCTGAGCGGGATGTCGACGAAGCGCTCCATGAAGGACACCCCCGCGTTGCTGACCCAGCCCGCTAGGCCGAGGCGCCGGGAGACGTCTTGCGCGACTCGTTCGGCGGCCACTGGGTCGGTGACGTCCACCTCGGCCGACTCGTGTGCGCCGTGGCCGACGGCGGGAAGGGCAGCGGCGGCCTCCTCGGCAGCAGTGGCATCGATGTCGGTGGCGACCACCTGCCACCCGGTGGTCGCGAGCCGGGTGGCGATGGCACGCCCGATTCCAGAACCGGCCCCGGTGACGACGACTGCGTTGTTCATACCGTTCTCCTTCGTGCGAGGTGATGGGAGATGGGGGTGAGCGCATCCCCCGCGGTCCGCCACATCTGATAGGCGTCCAGGTAGCGCTCGCGGTTGGCTGGGTTCGGTTCGACCGTCTGTCCCAGCTGGAGGAACCGGCGTACCGACCGCCAATCCGGCAACGCGGAGATGCCGATGGCCGCGACGATAGCGGCACCGAGGCAGGCGCCAGGGTGTTCCAGCACCGGATTCATCGGTACGCCGAGCACATCGGCATGGATCTGCTTCCACAGCACGGACTTGCTGCCGCCGTTGGTCACCATCGCCCGGTGGACGGGCAGGCCGATCTCGGCGAACACCTCCAGGTGATGGCGGAAGCCGAAGGCGATGCCCTCCAGCACCGACCGGTACAGGTCGGCTTCGGTGTGGCCCAGGTGCAGCCCGAGGAACGCGCCACGCAGGTCGGTGTCGTGCATTGGGCTCTTCTCGCCCAGGAAGTAGGGCAGACACAGCAGTTCGGCGGCCGGACGGGCGGCTGCGGTTGCGTCGAGCGCGGTCAGTTCCGTGCCACCGATGCGTGCCTGGAACCAGCGGATCAGGCTGCCGCTGGTGGCCATGCAGCCGTTCGGCAACCACAGGCCGGGCTCCGGATGGGCATCCAGGTAGAGGCGCGGATCGACGATGGGTGTGGCAGCCGCGGCGAGTATGTCTCCGGCCCCGCCCAACTTGACCAGGAAGCTGCCGGGGGCGTCGACGCCGGCAGCGAATGCGCTCAGCACATGGTCGGCGCCTCCGACCACGAGTGCGGTTCCCGGGAGCAGGCCGGTCAAGTCGGCGGCCGATGCGGACAGTTGCCCGACCACCGTGCCCGGCCGAACGGGCGCCGGGATGCGTGCCGGATCGATGTCCGCCTGCTCGAACGCCGGAGTGAAGAGCTCGCCGTCGATGGTGAAGAGGCCGGATTCGAGTGCCCAATTCTGTTCCACATGCGGATCGGCTCCCAGGGCCATGAGCAGCCAGTCATACGATCCGACCACTCGCCGGGCCGCCGCCCAAGCCTGGGGCTCGTGCTGCGCCAGCCACATCAGCGTCGGGGCGACGGACTGTTGTGTCAGTGCCGAGCCGGTGACAGCTGCGATGTCGATGTCTCGAAGGCGTGATGCCAGTTCGGAGATCTCCTCGCCGGCACGGGCGTCGTTCTGCAGGATTGCCCGCCGCATGGGGGCGCCCGTGGCGTCTAGCAGGAGTACCGCCGGAACCATTCCCGTTGTCGCGATCGCCCCGACGTCGGCCCGCTTCACCCCGGCGCGCTCCAGCAGGGCCGGAACCGAGGAAGCGACGTTGTCTAGCCACTGCCCCGGATCGGCTTCGGCGAAGCCCGGGCGTGGCGAGTGCAGGGCGGCGTCGGCGCTGTGCACGGCCAGCAGGCCGCCGTCCGGGTCCAACAAGATCACTTTGGTACCGGTGGTACCGAGGTCGATGCCGATGGTCAGCGTGGTCATCGGTCACTCTCAGGTAGGGCAGTGCAGTGGATGGCGACGCCGGCCTGCGCGAGTTGCTGCAGCACCGGATGGTCCGGAGCAGCGTCCGTGACCACCGCGTCGATCTCCGATGGCAGCGCAACGTTGAGCAGTTGCACCCGGCCGAGCTTGCTCTGGTCGACGACCGCGATCACGGTGTCGGAGGCGCGAGCCGCGTACCGTTTCACCGCGCCCTCGTCGCGGTGGTAGTCGGAGGCGCCTCGCTGGCCATCGAGTCCGGCGATGCCCATTAGGTAGACGTCGCAGTTGTAGCGCAGGAACGCGTCCTCGGCGTCCGAACCGATCAGGGAGAGCTCCCCGCTGCGCAGGGTGCCGCCGGTGAGGATGACCGTGGTGCCGGGCTCCTCGGCGAGTTCGATCGCGGCGGGCAAGCTGGGCGTCACGATGGTCAGCCCGAGGTCCATGCCGCGAATTTCCCGGGCGATCGCCAGCACGGTGCTGCCGCTGTCGAGCACCACGGTCTGGTGCGGCTTGAGCAGGGTGACCGCCAGCCGGGCCAGATGGATCTTCTGTGCCGCAGCGACCGAGGCGCGCGCCCGGAACGAGGGTTCGGTCGATTTGCCGACGAGCGAGATCGCACCCCCCATCACCTTGCGTAGTACGCCCTCACCCGCGAGGAGGTCCAAGTCCCTGCGGATGGTCATCTCGGAGACCCCGAACTCGGCGGTCAGCCCGTTCAGCGAGACTTCACCCAGACGCATCACGCGCTCTTCGATGACCCTGCGACGATCGTCTGCGTTCATCGATGGCTATCTCCGATATGTTGGTTTCCCACACCTCCCGTGAGGCAAAGTGTTCCGGAATTCACATCCTAGCCGTAGCTCCGGGCCTGTAGGGTGCTATCGGTGTGAATATCTCACATGCTCGGCTGTGCTCGCAGAAAGGGTCCCACCATGTCCTGGCTGAACGAGGCCTTCGCTAACCCCAAGCCGGTCATCGCCATGCTGCATCTGGCTGCGCTGCCTGGGGACACGCTGTACGACGACGTGGCCGGGATGAAGCCGGTCGTCGAGCGAGCCCGCCGTGAACTGCACGCGTTGCAGGACGGCGGCGTCGACGGGATCATGATCTCGAACGAATTCAGCCTGCCCTACCTGACCACGACCGAGCCGATCACCGCGATTGCGATGGCTCGCATCATCGGCGAACTCGTCGATGAGATCGAGATTCCCTACGGCGTCAATGTGCTCTGGGACGGGCGCGCCTCGATCGATCTCGCGATGGCGACCGGCGCGCAGTACGTCCGCGAGATCTTCACCGGCGTCTACGCCAGCGACTTCGGGTTGTGGAACACCAACGTCGGGGAAGTGGCCAGGCACCGGCACCGCATCGGAGCCGACCACGTCAAGCTGTTCTTCAACATCGTTCCCGAATCCGCCCGCTACCTCGCCGACCGGGACTTGGAATCGCTGACCCGAACCACTGTCTTTGCCACGATGCCCGATGCCTTGTGCGTGTCGGGCCCGACCGCTGGGGCCGCTACCGACACCCAGGCCCTGACCGTCGCGAAGTCGGCCGCTGGCCAGGTACCGGTGTTCGTCAACACCGGCGTCCGCGCGTCGACCATCGCCGATCAACTCGCGATTGCGGATGGCGCGATCGTTGGTACCTTCTTCAAACGGGACGGCGTCTTCGAGAACGAGGTGGACGCCCAGCGCGTTGTCGAACTGGTCACCGCGGCGAACGCGTTCCGCTCGAATCTGCCCGATTCGTCGCGACCGGCGTAGGCCCCCCGGGGATCGAACCCGGAACCCACGGATTAAAAGTCCGTTGCTCTGCCAATTGAGCTAGAGGCCCTCAGCGCCAGGCTACCTAGTCCTGACCGGCTAGCAGACCGTACCCGATCCCGGCGGCTGCTCCAACGCGCCCCATGCTGGACGGCCCACGTCGGACGGCCCCACGTCGGACGGCCCCACGTCGGACGGCCCCACGTCGGACGGCCCCACGTCGGACGGCCCCACGGTGAGGTAGTACGCCGAGGCTGAGGTAGTAACCCTGGCGGTACTACCTCAGCGTGAACGTACTACCTCAGCGGATGTGGGCTTATCGTGGAAGGGCAGACGGGCGGCTCGATGGGAGGAACAGCATGGGTCAAGCGCAGTTTCGGCGGCCAGCCATGCTCACGGCCGACCAAGCCGAGTCGATCGTGGGAGACATCGACCCGGCGGTGAAGTCAGAGGCGGCTCACACCACTGCGGCGGCCATCGTCCACGGTGGCCGAGCTGGAGCCGACGACAAGGAGCTTGTCGAGCGACTGGTACGGCTGGTGGAAACCGAAGGGCTGGACGCCATTGCCGCGATCTGGGCGGACAGCCCTGCCGATACCCTCCCGGGGGCACTGTGGCGGCTGTACCTGCTGCGCGAATGGACCCGACGGGAGCCGCAGACTATCGCTGAGCGCTATCGGCTGGGCGTGGCCCGGGCAGAGGTCGCCGGCGCCGTCGCCGGGGTCGCTGACACGCCTGGTCCCGATGAGATCCGGACCCTCGCCGACGCGGTGCTCTCCGGTGTCTTTCGAGGGGATCTCGACGTGGCGCTGGAGCGCGCCGGTGCCTTCTGCCGGGTGCTTGCCACCGGGTCGGCCTTGGACGCCGATCACGTCGCGGTCTCGGATGAGGAGTTCGCCACGCGTTTGACCCGCAACGCCGGCGCGTTGGTGGACACCGCTGTGGAACTTGAGCGCGCAGGAGCACTGTGGCGTGCAGATCGGCTCGATTGATGCGCGTCGTGGACGATCCCGATCCCGCGGCTGTTCGATCGCTCGCCGTGCAGGTGGCCGATTGTGACGGCGTAGCCGCGTTCTCCGAGCAGACGTTACTCAATCTCGACGCCGATCGCCCGGTCACTCACATCGCTCTGACCGACGGCGAGGAACTGGCCGGCTATGCCCAGGTCGACGGCGATTCCGGGGAGCTGGCGATACATCCCCGGCATCGTCGGCAGGGCCTCGGAGCCCAGTTGCTGGATATGGTGCTGGCCCGGCCGGGAGTCAACGTCTGGGCTCATGGCCCAACGCCTGGAGCGGCGCCGCTAGCCGCAAGCCGTGCATTGGCCATCACGCGCGAACTGTGGCTGATGACCGCCCCACCGCCAGTGTCGGTTCCCGCTCCGGTAGTGCCGGACGGGCTGATGGTGGCGACCTTCACCGCTGCCGACGCCGAGGATTGGGTCGCAGTGAACGCTCGCGCCTTTGCCGCCCATCCCGAGCAGGGGCGCATGACCCGATCCGATCTGGCGGCCCGGATGGCCGAGCCTTGGTTCGACCCGACCGTGTTCTGGCTGGCCCGGGACTCGGCCACGCACGCGTTATTGGGGTCGATGTGGGTCAAGATCGCCGACGGCGTGGGGGAGATCTACGTGCTCGGTATCGACCCGCAGGCGCAGGGCCGGGGTATCGGGAGCTTGCTGACGGCGTTCGCGATGCACGCATTCGCGCAACGGGACCTCACCGGCGTCGAACTGTACGTCGAGGGCGACAATGCCGCCGCTATACGCACCTACCGGCGCGCTGGGTTCACCAGGGCCAGGGCCGACCTGCAGTACGCCCGCCCCCGCTGAGGTAGTACTCCCGTGTCGAGGTAGTACTCCCGGCGGTACTACCTCAGCGACGCTGTACTACCTCAGCGGACGGAGCAGGTCGTGCGGTCGGTGTGACCATGCGTCTTTGGTCCATAGCCGGAGGGTTTCGGCTCGTGCCACGATGGGGTCATGAGCGTGGACGAGCTGAATGAGGTAGGTGCCGAGATCGAGCAGGCGGACCTTCCGCTTGATCGTTTCGCGGACCGGGAGCTGTCCTGGCTGCACTTCAATCAGCGCGTGCTGGAGCTGGCGGAGGATGTCAACCTGCCCCTGCTGGAACGAGTGCGATTTCTGGCGATCTTCGCGTCCAACCTGGATGAGTTCTTCATGGTCCGGGTGGCCGGACTCAAGCGCCGGATCGCAACCGGGATGGCCGTGACCGCCGTGTCGGGACTGACGCCGCGGCAGGTGCTGGAGCAGATCAATGTCACCGCCCACGAACTGACGCAGCGCCACGCCCGGCTGTTCTCCGACCAGGTGCAACCAGCGTTGGCTGCCCAGGGCATCACGCTGGTCCGGTTCGAGCAGTTGTCCGACTCGGAACAAGGACGCCTGCACAAGTACTTCCGCCGCATGATCTTCCCGGTACTCACGCCGCTTGCAGTTGATCCGGCCCACCCATTCCCGTACATCTCCGGGCTGTCGCTCAACCTGGCCGTGATCGTGCGCAATCCCAGCACCGGCAAGGAGCATTTCGCCCGGGTCAAGGTTCCGGATCTGCTGCCGCGATACATCGCCGTCGATGCTCGCGGTAAGCCAC
Source organism: Beutenbergiaceae bacterium (assembly GCA_047971285.1). GTDB lineage: Bacteria > Actinomycetota > Actinomycetes > Actinomycetales > Beutenbergiaceae > Pseudactinotalea. Next base: position 26,384 of record JBKDZO010000029.1, read on the forward strand.
GTTCGCCCGAAGACGTGACGCCGGAGATCGCGGCCGAAATCGCCACCGAAGCCTCGTTTGTGCCCATCGAGGATGTGATCGCCTCGCACCTCGACTACCTGTTCCCGGGCATGGACATCGTTGAGCACCACGTGTTCCGGGTCACGCGCAACGAGGATCTTGAGGTGGAGGAGGACGACGCCGAAAACCTGCTCAAGGCCCTGGAGAAGGAGCTGCTCCGGCGGCGGTTCGGTCCGCCGGTGCGGCTAGAGCTAGCGCAGGGTTTCACGCCCAAACTGCGGGAACTGCTGGTGCGGGAACTGGGGATCGGCGAACCCGATGTCTACGAGTTGCCCGCGCCGTTGGATCACACCGGCCTGCACGTCATCGCGGACCTGGAACGATCCGAGCTGACCTATCCGCGGTTCGTCCCGACAACTGCCCGCGAACTGGCCGAGGTGGAAAGCGCGAACCCCACCGACATATTCGCCGCGATCGCCGCCCGCGACGTGCTGCTGCACCACCCGTACGACTCGTTCTCAACCAGCGTGCAGCAGTTCCTGGCGCAAGCGGCCGCCGACCCCAAGGTGCTGGCGATCAAGCAGACCCTGTACCGCACCTCCGGTGACTCGCCCATCGTGGATGCCCTGATCGATGCAGCGGAGGCGGGCAAGCAGGTGCTCGCGATCGTGGAGATCAAGGCCCGCTTCGATGAGCAGGCCAACATCACCTGGGCGCGCAAATTGGAGCAGGCTGGGGTACACGTCGTCTATGGGATCGTGGGTCTGAAGACCCACTGCAAGCTCTCCCTGGTGGTGCGCCAGGAGGTGGACGGTCTGCGCCGGTACTGCCATGTCGGCACCGGCAACTACAACCCCAAGACAGCGCGGCTGTACGAAGACCACGGTCTGCTCACCACCGATCCCGACGTCGGCCAGGACCTCACGCGATTGTTCAACCAGCTTTCGGGCTACGCGCCGAAGTCCAAGTTCCATCGCCTCTTGGTCGCGCCCCGCTCGATCCGTCAGGGACTGGTGGAACGCATCGAACGTGAGGTCGCCAACCACCGTGAAGGCAAGGAGGCGTGGATCAAGTTCAAAATGAACTCTGCGGTCGATGAGGCCACGATCGACGCGCTGTATCGGGCCTCACAGGCCGGAGTTCCGGTCGATATCGTGGTCCGAGGTATTTGCGCCCTCAAGGCTGGCGTCCCCGGGCTCAGCGAGAACATCCGCGTACGGTCGGTTCTGGGCCGGTTCCTGGAACACTCGCGTATCTACGCCTTCGGCAACGACGGTGACCCCGACGTCTACATCGGCAGTGCTGACTTGATGCATCGCAACCTCGACCGTCGCGTTGAGGTGCTGGTGCGAGTCACCGATGTCGACCACGTGGCGGAACTGGTCGGATTGATCGATGCGTCGGTGGCGCCGACCACAGCATCGTGGCACCTGGAGCACCAGGCGGACGTCGGTCAGGTATGGCGCCGGGTCAGTCAGGATGAGGACGGTGAGCCGCTGGCTGACCTGCAGTCGTTGCTGATGTCCGCACATCGGCGCCCTGCGGCCGCGGCGCGGTAGTCGTGGGTCGTTCAAGGCGGCCGGTGCTGGCCGCCGGAGCATTGGTGTGGCGGGTCCGCAAGCGCACCGTGGAAGTGCTGCTGATCCATCGACCCAGGTATGACGACTGGTCCTGGCCGAAGGGGAAACTCGATCCGGGCGAAACCCTGCCTGCATGTGCTGTGCGTGAAGTTGCCGAGGAAACCGGGATCCAGGTGGTGCTGGGCCGGCCGCTGCCACAGGTTTGCTACAAGCTCAACAGTGGCGCCACCAAGGTCTGTCACTACTGGGCGGCGACCGTGGCTGAGCCCGACTCCGCTGCGGTGCTGGCACGACCGCTGACGAAGGTCACCAAGCACGAGGTGGATGACAAGCGATGGGTGGATGCCCGAGCCGCCCTGACGATGCTGACCAACAAGTCTGATAGGGAGCCGCTGGCGGCACTGCTGGACTTCTTGGATGAGAAGCGCCTGGACACCTGGGCGGTACAGCTGGTGCGCCATGGTCAGGCCCGGTCACGGTCGAGTTGGGGCAACGGCGAGGAAACTCGCCCGTTGACCGCGACCGGTACTCGCCAGGCAGCGGCGCTGGTGCCGGTGCTGGCCGCCTTCGGGGCGGAAGAGATCATCACCTCTCCGTGGGCGCGGTGCCGAAATACGGTCGCCCCGTACGCTGCGGCCTCCGACACCGAACTCATCGGGGCTCCCCAGCTCACCGAGGCCAGTGCCGCTCAGGACCCCACCGGCGCTCGTTCGCTGGTCGCCGAATTGCTGCGCGTTCGCCGTCCGGGAGCCGCGCTGTGCCTGCACCGGCCAACGCTCCCGCTGGTGCTAGGTGCGGTGGGCCGGCGCAGCCTGTATCGCGTGCAGGCAGTGCTACCCGAGACCGACCCGTACCTGCGCACCGGAGAACTGCTGGTGCTCCACCTGGCCACGCCGGGCAAGCACAAGGCCCGGATCGTCGCTGCTGAACTCCACCGGCCCTAGCCGGCTTGAAGGCTGGCGCCCGGAGCCAGTCGAGGCCAGCCGGTTAGTGAATCGGCGGCCAGTTAGTGAGGTGCAGCTCACTCAATCGCCGCCCCGTCACTAAATCGCGGCGGGTGGCGATGGCGGGTGGCGATGGCGAGTGGCGATGGGGCGGGGCTATAGGGGGTGATAGGGGAGGGGCGGTAGCACGTGAAGCTGGCGCGTGAGCTATCTCACCGCCAGGATCGGTAGGCGTTCACCTGCTGTTCACCTCGACGGCGGACCCTGGTCACCATGCCTGCTTAGCGTCGATGGCGAGCGGGGCGAAGATCTCGCCCGCAGTGATCTCCCGACGAGAAGGACACACAGTGAAGCTTGTACATATGCGCCCCCTGGCAGCCGTGGCGGCAGTAGGAGCGATCGCCTTGACCGCCGCCTGCGGGCCGGCTGGAGTCGATCGGGGTGACTCGGGCGATTCGGGTTCCGGCAGCACCGAACTCAGCGGCACGTTGGCAGGCTCAGGAGCTTCCTCCCAGGAAGCCGCCCAGAACGGGTGGATCGCAGGATTCACCGAAGCCAACCCCGGTGTCCAGGTCAGCTACGACCCCACCGGCTCGGGAACCGGCCGTGAGCAGTTCCTCAACTCCACCGTGCTGTTCGCGGGCTCCGACGCTGCGCTGGATGCCGAAGAGATCGACGCCGCCCGTGAGCGCTGCTTCGGTGGTGAAGCTCTGGAACTGCCGCTGTACATCTCTCCAATTGCGGTCATCTACAACCTGCCGGACGTCGATGCTGAACACGTCAACCTGACGCCGCAGGCACTGGCAGGCATCTTCGCTGGTGAGATCACCAGCTGGGACGACCCGGCTATCGCTGATGCCAACCCGGGTGTCGAGCTGCCCGATCTCGACGTGGTTCCGGTCAACCGTTCCGACGACTCCGGAACCACCGAGAACTTCACCGAGTACCTCGACGCCGTCGCCCCGGGCGTGTGGACCCACGGCGCAGTGGAGACCTGGCCGATCGGTGGAACCGTCTCCGGTGCGCAGACATCAGGAATGGTGGACGTGGTCGGCAGTCAGGAAGGAGCGATCGGCTACGCCGATGCGTCCCGAACCGAGGACCTGGGGACCGCTGCGATCGGAGTCGGTGACGAGTTCGTGCCCTACTCCGCAGAGGCAGCAGCCGCGATCGTGGATGCATCCCCGGCCACCGAGGATGCCACCGACCTGCGGCTGACAATCGAGCTGGAACGTGACACCACCGCCTCGGGCACCTACCCGATCGTGCTGATCTCGTACCTGCTCGCCTGCTCGACCTACGATGACCAGGCCGACGCGGACAATGTTGCTGCCTACCTCAGCTATCTCGCCAGCGCCGACGGTCAGGCTCGTGCCGCCGAGCCGGATGTTGCCGGTTCCGCCCCGATCTCCGACAGCCTGCATGAACGGGTGGAGGCAGCCATCGACCAGATCGCCGCAGCAAGCTAGCCGGTTGAGCCGGGGTGGGTGCCACCACACCTGCCCCGGCCAACGTTTGTCACCATCCGTCACTGCCCCTAGGAGGAGCGCGTGAGCGTCAGCAGCCAAGCCGGAGCGTCCGTTCGCGCCGGAGAACATCCGGGTCGGCTGGGCAACCGGTTGTTCGCCGGTGCCTCCACCGGCGCCGGGATCGTGATCGTGGTGCTGCTCGGGCTGGTCGCCGGGTTCCTGCTCTACCGGGCGTTCCCGGCGTTGCTGGCCAGCCGCGATGCCCTGGCCGAGGTCGGGTTCATGCGTGGCCAGAGCCTGCTCGGCTACGCGTTGCCGCTGGCCTTCGGCACGGTGCTGTCATCGGTGATCGCACTTTTGGTGGCGGTTCCGCTGAGCATCGGTATCGCCTTGTTCATCTCCCACTATGCGCCGCGAAGGCTGGCGCAGGTCCTGGGCTACTTGATCGATCTGCTGGCGGCGATCCCGTCGGTGGTCTTCGGGCTGTGGGGCATCCAGTTCCTGACCCCATTGGTCGGCCCGGCGTTCGCCTGGCTCAGTCAGAACCTGGGCTGGATTCCGATCTTCTCCGAGTACCAAGGACCGGCCCGGAACGTGGCTACGGCTGGGCTGGTGCTGGCGGTGATGATCTTGCCGATCATCACCGCCACCATCCGCGAGGTGTTCCTGCAGACCCCGCGATTGCATGAGGAAGCCTCGCTCGCATTGGGTGCCACGCGCTGGGAGGTAGTCCGACAGGCAGTCTTGCCGTTCGGACGTTCCGGCATTATCTCGGCGGCCATGCTGGGCATGGGGCGCGCGCTGGGGGAAACCATGGCTGTCCTGATGGTGCTCGCCCCCGGATTCGCGATCAACCTGTTCATTCTGCGCCCCGGCCAGCACCAGTCGATCGCGGCCAACATCGCGAACCAGTTCCCCGAGGCGAGCGGCCTGGGAGCCGACGTGCTGATCGCGACCGGCCTGTTCCTGTTTCTGCTCACCTTCGCTGTCAATCTCGCGGCCCGAGCGATCATTGCGCGCCGTGCCGAGTTCTCGGGGGCGAACGGATGAGCGCGCAGGTGCCCGTACGCACGACCCGGCGGCTTCCATCGTGGGCCCCGTGGGTGATGCTCGCCGGCTCGGCCGTCATCGGTGCCGGGCTGAGTGCAATCGGTGGCCGATTCAGTCTCGCCAGTGCACTGTTGCTCGCGGCGGTGGTGTACGCGGTGGGTATCACCGCCACGTCCTACGCCGTTGAAGGCCGACGCTGGGCCACAGACCGACTGGCGACCACCGCCGTCACCGGCGCATTCGTGCTGGCCACCATTCCGCTGATCTCGCTGGTGGCGCTGGTGTTGCGATTCGGCGCCGAGCGGTTCAGCTGGACCTTCCTCAACGACGACATGACCGGCATCTACGGTTCCATGGTCGAAGGCGGCGCCTATCACGCGGTCGTGGGAACGATCTACGTGACCGGGATGGCCTCGTTGGTGGCGATTCCGCTGGGGTTGCTGACGGCGATCTACCTGGTCGAGTACGCCAAACCCGGACCGCTGAAGCGTTCGATCACCGTGCTGGTCGATGTGATGACCGGGATTCCGTCGATCGTTGCCGGGCTGTTCGCCGCTACCTTGTTCGCCATCGTGATGGGACCGCAGTACAAGGCGGCCGTGATCGGGGCGATCGCGCTGATGCTGCTGATGACGCCGGTGGTGGTGCGGTCGGTCGAGGAGATGCTGCGGCTGGTGCCCAACGAACTGCGTGAAGCTTCCTACGCCCTCGGGGTGCCTAAGTGGCTCACCGTCCTCAAGGTTGTCCTCCGGACGGCGGTGGCTGGTATCACCACGGGCATCATGATCGCGATCGCCCGGGTCATCGGGGAAACGGCGCCATTGCTTGTGACCGTCGGCATCTTGCCCGGTCTGAACTGGGATGCTTTCGATGGCAGGATCGCCACGTTGCCGGTGTATGTCTACCGGCAGTACGCACAGGGTGGTGAATCCGAGCCACGGGCCTGGGCCGCCGCACTGACGCTAATCCTGATAGTCATGGCGCTCAATCTGGTGGCCCGCCTGGTGAGCAAGTACTTCTCGCCTAAGGGTGCCCGTTGACCGGGCGCCTGCAAACCAAGGAGATATCTGCAGATGTCCAAACGGATCGACGTCACCAATCTGGACGTCTACTACGGTGACTTCCTCGCCGTTCACGATGTCACGATGGCCATCGCGGCCCGTGCGGTAACGGCGCTCATCGGGCCATCCGGCTGTGGCAAGTCAACCTTCTTGCGCACCTTGAACCGGATGCACGAGGTGATCCCCGGGGCGTACGTGTCCGGTACCGTCACCATGGACGGTCTGGACCTGTACGGCCGCGGCGTCGACCCGGTCGAGGTTCGCCGTCAGGTCGGCATGGTGTTCCAACGGCCCAACCCCTTCCCGACCATGTCGATCGCGGACAACGTGCTGGCGGGCGTCAAGCTCAACAACCGCCGCATCTCGAAGTCGGATGCGGCCGAGGTGGTCGAGCGGGCACTGACCGGGGCCAACTTGTGGAACGAGGTCAAAGACCGGCTGGACCGGCCTGGATCTTCGCTGTCGGGCGGTCAGCAGCAGCGGCTGTGTATCGCCCGTGCCATCGCCGTCGAGCCTCAGGTCTTGCTCATGGATGAGCCCTGCTCGGCACTGGATCCGATCTCCACGCTGGCGATCGAAGAACTGATGAATGACCTCAAGGATGAATACACGATCGTCATCGTCACCCACAATATGCAGCAGGCCGCTCGCGTGTCGGATCAGACCGGATTCTTCAACATTGCCGGTACCGGAGAACCCGGCCGGCTGATTGAGATGAACGACACCGCCACCATGTTCTCCAGCCCGACTGAGCAGGCGACCGAGGACTACATCTCCGGCCGGTTCGGCTGAGCCGCAGGAGCCGGATTGTGAGCTAGAGGCCGGCGCCTTCCCAGGACTCACTCGCCAGGGTGCCGTCATCGACGTAGGCAACGCACAGAATCTCGCGGTCGCCGCTGTCCCAGCTCTCTTGGCTGGGTGAGATGTAGGTCATGTTCAGCGTCGACTCCTCGAAGGGAGTGCCGACGAAGTCGCTGAAGGATGCCAAGCAGCCGTCCTCGGCCTCGGTGCGCATACCCTCCGTGCCCGGGAAGTCGCCGTCTTGGCTCAGATTGAATTTTCCGACGACCTGGGCGTCATGCTCAGTCCCGCAATCCAGCGTCGGAATCTCGGTGATCTCCGTGGTTCCCATATCATCGATGTTCAGGCATGCTCCGACGTCGGCGGACGCGATCGGAGTGGTGCACGCGGCGGCCGTCGCAGTGAGGCCGATACCCATAATGATGGCCGAGAATGTTGAGGCTAGACGGTTCTTCACGTCGGTCACTCCAGGAGGCTCGGGTCAATTTCGTTGCGAGTCTAGGTGAGCGCCTGTGCGCAGGTGGCGAGTTCTTCACGGCGGCCATGGGCAGTGCTCCCCATGGTGGCATCGGCCTCGATTCGCTAGGGCAGACGACGTGCCGCCATCACAGGAACAGGGCCAGTACCCAGTACAGCACCGCCGCGACGGTCGCGGCCGCCGGGATCGTCAGCACCCAGGCGGTGGCGATTGATCGTGCCACCCCCCAGCGCACGGCCGAGAGGCGCTTGGTGGCACCGACGCCCATGATCGCGGAGGTGATCGTGTGGGTGGTGGAGATCGGGGCGTGGAAGACGAAGGCCGTGGTGTACAGCACGGATGCCGCGACCGATTCGGCGACGAACCCGCGAGCCGGGTCGAGCTCGATCACCCGGCGGCCCAACGTACGCATGATCCGCCACCCACCGGCCCAGGTACCCATCGAGATCGCCAGCGCGGCCGCGATCTTGACCCACAGGGGGATCTCTGTGCCGACGTGAAAGCCGCCGACGACCAGCGCCAGCACGATGACCCCCATGGTCTTCTGGGCATCCTGCAGGCCGTGGCCCAGGGCCATCGCCGCAGCGGAGACGGTCTGAGCGATGCGGAACCGGCGCATCGCCTTACCCGGGGCAGAATTGCGGAAGATCCACAGCACCGCGACCATGGCGAAATACGCCAGGGTGAACCCGACCAGCGGAGAAGCGATCATGGGGATGACAACCTTGTTCAGGATCACTTCCCAGTGCACGCCGGTCAGGGAGGCCAGCCCGGCGCCCATCAGCCCACCGATCAGGGCATGCGAGGAGGAGGACGGTAACCCACGCCACCAGGTGATGAGGTTCCAGGTGATGGCTCCGACCAGGCCCGCCAGCACCACCACCAGACCATTCGTGCCGCCCGGGGCATCGATGATTCCGCTGCCGATGGTCTTGGCCACCCCGGTTCCCAGCAGGGCACCGACGAGGTTCATCACTGCGGCCATCAACAACGCCGTGCGGGGGGTCAGCGCCCGGGTCGACACCGAGGTGGCGATGGCGTTGGCGGCGTCATGAAATCCGTTGGTGTAATCGAACCCCAGTGCGATGACTACGACCAGGATGACGAGGGCGAGCTCCACGGGTCCTCAAGACTCCTTGAGGCAGATCGTTTCGACGGTGTTGGCCACGTGCTCGAAGCTGTCGGCCGCCTGCTCCAGCGCATCGATGACGCCTTTCAGCTTCAGCATCTCCATCACAGCTGCCGGTGACTCCTGGTAGCGGGGATTGCCGAACAGATCGGCCGTCAGTGCTCGATAGGCACGATCTGCCTCGTTCTCCAACCGGTTGATCTCGATCCAGTACTCCTGCAGCCCGTCCATGGTGCGTAGCCGGGGCATCGCGGCTGCGGTCAGCTCGGCCGCACGTTGTAATCCGGCGACCTGATCGTTGATCTTGACCGGTAGTTCGTCGACGGAATACAGCACGGTCATCTCGCCGGCGGCCTCCATGAAGTCCATGCAGTCATCCAGCGTTGAGGCGAGCAGGTAGATGTCGTCGCGGTCGAACGGAGTCACGAACGTCTGATTGAGACGGCGCATGATCGTGTGAGTCGCTTCGTCGGCTTCGTGCTCGATATCGCGCAGCTTCGTGGCCACCGGTGGGCGATCCGCAGGGGGTGCTCCGAACATCTGCGCAAGCAGATCCGCGCCGGTCACCAAGTGCCCAGCTGAGCTGGCAAAAAGATCAAAAAACGTGGTGTCGCGTGGCGTCAGCCGCAGCCGCATGGTGCTCGCTCCGTCGTGATGGGAACCCGGACTCGATGCTCAGGCTAGGGCAAGTCTGCGGCCTCGCGCTGCCACCTGTGCATCGATGGCGGTTACCCGCGCACGATCGGTGTGCTGCGAACCGGTAGCAGGGCATGCCACGAACACCGAAAAAGCGGGTAGGCATGCCGTCGAGAAGGTGCAGAATGCCGGACCGCCCAGCGCCTGTCGGCGCGAAGGCCGCTCGTAGCGGCTGAGTTTGGAGCCCGGGGCTAGTGCGGCCCGGCATCGGCACTGATTGTAGGCATGCTGCGACGCGTTCCGCTGACAGCTTCAGCGGCTGGTCCGCGGATCCGAGGTTTCGTCCTGCTCGGAGGCATCGGCGTCCTGCCGGTCCCGCTGGCTCTCGAATCGGTAGCCGACGTTGCGGACGGTTCCGATCATGGAGTCGTGTTCGGGCCCGAGCTTGGCCCGCAATCGCCGGATGTGCACGTCGACCGTGCGGGTACCGCCGAAGTAGTCGTAGCCCCACACTTCCTGCAGTAGCTGTGCACGGGTGAACACCCGGCCAGGGTGCTGCGAGAGATACTTGAGCAGTTCAAACTCCTTGTACGTCAGGTCGAGCGGGCTCCCGCGGAGTTTGGCGGTGTAGCCGCCGGCGTCGATCATCAGTTCCCCAGCTTCGATCTCCTGCACCACCTCGGTGGCTGGAGCGCCGTCGCGTTCGGCGATCAGCCGCAGCCGGGCATCGACCTCGGCTGGACCGGCGTCGGCCAGCACGACGTCGGAGATTCCCCAATCGGTCCCGATAACCGGAAGCCCGCCCTCGGTGATGACCAGCAGCAACGGCACATCAATGCCGGTGCTGCGCATGAGTTGGCAGGTAGCGCGGGCTTTGGCCAGGTCTCGGCGGCCATCGATCAGCACGATGTCCGAGTCCGGCGCATCTAGCAGCGCGGACGCCTCAAGCGGAACCACCCGCACCCGATGTGGCAACAGTGCCAGAGCGGCCAGCACCTGTGCCGAGCCACCAGACTCTGGCGTCAGCATCAGCAATTCAGCCATCTGCACCCTCCCAAGGTCGTTGAAGTGTATCCGGAGGCCTGCGACGGGTACCGTTGGCCGGCAGCGTAGAACGGCGTGCTGGTCGGTGTCTGGCGGAGGTGGTCGAGATGATGGGCGGAACCTTCCGCGCCGTGGTGACGGCCGCAGCAGCAGCAGGTGTGGGCATCGCGGCGTTTGGCCAACGGCCCGTGCTGGTGGGCACTGTTGCCGCCTGCTGCGCCATCTTCGCCATCGGTTGGCCGATTCTGCTTGACCTACCCTCGCGGACCGGAGCCAGCGTGGTGCTGTTGCTGACGGGCGCGGCGGCCATCGCAGTGATCGAGATCACCGGCGACTTCGCCTGGGTAACGATCGTGCTGGCCGGGGCCGTCTTGGCGGCATTCATTCATGAACTGGCCCGTCGTGATGGTCGGCCACGACTGCTGGAGTCCGTATCCGGCGTGGTGACCGGTGCGGTCATCGTCACCAGCGGGGTGGGTTGGCTGGCAATCGGAGCAACGGGTGCCGCCGTGGAACTATTGCTGGCCGGTGCGGTGACGATCGCGATCGCGGCCGCGGTGAGCGCGGTGCCATTGCCCTCGCCCTACTCCAGCATCGTGCCGATCGTGGTCACCGCTGGTGGTGGGCTGTGGCTGGGTTACCTGCTGGTACCGGTCGGCATGATCACAGGTTTGCTGGGTGGGCTGGCGGCCGGGCTGCTGATAGCCACCACCCGCCACTTGTTCGGACAGATCCCCAACTCCGGCCAGGTGCTGCCGGCGCTGGCGGCGGCCGTTCTGCCCGTTGCGGTCAGTGGGGTGCCGGTGTACGTGCTGGGCCGGGTGCTGGTAGCACTCTGATGCATCGCCGCCGGCGCGGCTAGGCTCGGTCCGTGACTTTCTCGTTTCCGGAGGGCCTGGCCCCCGAGGTCTATCCGCTGGCGTGGTTGATCGGAGCCTGGCGCGGCCCTGGCTTCGTGGAGTATCCGGACATTCCCAAGCGGGCGGTGGTCACCGAAGCACGATTCGAGCACGACGGTGGCCCGTACCTGAGCTATCGATCGACGACCTGGCTGCTCGACGGGGACCTGCAGTCGCTGGAGCAGAAGGTCGATCCCCAGCTACTGGCCACGGGTGCTCTCTGGGGTATCGAGAGTGGCTTCTGGCGGGTCGCGCCGAGCCTCACCGATGGCGGACCAGGCGCGGAGCAGGACCCGGCCGCAGCCCACGACCTGGAGGTGTTGCTGGCTGACCCCAGTGGTTACACCTCCGTCTTCCTGGGTCAGGTGGCGGGTCCGCGGATCAACCTGGCCACCGACGCCGTGGTGCGCACCAGCACAGGTGCCCAGGTCGGTGCGGGCAGCCGGATCTACGGGTTGGTCAACAGCGAGCTGTTCTGGGCGTTGGACCTGGCTGCGTTCGGGTACGAACTGCAGTCGTACGCCTCCGGCCGCATGCAGCGGGTGAGCTGATCCGGAATGTTCCATGACCTTGCGGGATTGAAGTGAGTATGGAATCGCCCCTGCTGGCCAGTTCAGATGCCGTTGCTGCCTCCGGCGCCGATACCGGTGTCGCCGCCCACTACGGCGATCCGGTTGCCGAACAGCGCGCACTGGAGCGGGGGATCGGGATCACCGACCTCGGCCACCTCGGGGTGGTCTGCGTCGCTGGGCCGGACCGGTTGAGCTGGTTGCATTCGCTGGCCACCGCGCATGTCGCCGAGTTGGCTCCGGGAGTGGGCACCGAGTTGCTCCTGCTGGATCCGCAGGGCCGGATCGCGCACGCGGCAGCGGTGGTCGATGATGGCGCCGCCACGTGGCTGATCACCGAGGCCGATGCGGCACATGGACTGGCCCAGTTCCTGGACTCGATGCGGTTCATGCTGGATGTGCAGGTGCGGGTGGTCGACGATGTCGCGGTGCTGGGTACCGCGGCCGCCAGCCCGGGCCTACGGCTGCAGGATGGCTCGGAGCCGGTGCGATGGGTTGATCCGTGGCCGCGGGTCGCAGATGGTGGCAGCGCCTATGGACCGACTCAGAACCATCCTGGTGAGGCGCGATCGGTGGCGTTGTGGTTGGTTCCACGCGCTCAGGTGAGGGCTGTTTGCGAGTCGGCGATGACAGCCGGTGCCCGGTTGGCGGGCGTGTGGGCATGGGAGGCGTTGCGGATTGCGGCGTGGCGACCGCGACTGGCCCACGAGGTCGACGACCGGTCGATCCCACACGAATTGGATTGGCTACGCACCGCCGTCCACCTGAATAAGGGTTGCTACCGCGGACAGGAGACGGTGGCGCGAGTGTTCAACCTGGGCAAGCCGCCACGACGACTGGTTGCGCTGCAGTTGGACGGCTCTGACCACGAACTGCCCGAAGTTGGTGCGCCGGTGCATCTGGGTGACCGGGAGGTGGGCCGATTGACGTCTGTAGCTCGCCATCACGAACTCGGACCGATCGGCTTGGCCGTCATTAAGCGTTCCGCCGATCCGACGTCGGACCTGCTGGTGGCAGGGGTCGCCGCTGCCCAGGAGGTCATCGTCTCCCCCGAAGGGGTTGGTACCGGTCGTCCGGACGCCGTCGACACCGGATTGCGTCGTCGTCGCAGTAGCTGAGTCGGCAAACCTCTGGGAACGCGGCTTCGCGGTTGCCAACGTGCTGCGAACGCGGCTTCGTGGTCGCCAACCATCGTCTTGGCGACCGTAACCGCGCGGTCGGCCGAGTTAAACGGCCACGAGCGCGCGCTCGCACGATCCGAGCCCGTCTGCGGGCGGACCGGGAAGACCACATCGACATCAGAGGTCGGGGCTGCCGTACCCTGATCCCGTGGGTGTGATCGGCAGCATTCAGTTGTTCCTGTTCCTCGGGCTAGCGTTGATCGGCGTGGCCTTGGAGGTCTGGGCGCTGGTGCATGCGCTGCGAATGCCGCAAGCAAGCTTCACCGCGGCCGACAAGCGCACCAAGACGTTCTGGGTGACGATCCTCGCGGTGGCGACCGCGGTGGGTTTCCTGGGTATTCCACCGCCGCTGGGTATATCGGTGTTGCCGGTGTTCTTCGTGCTGCTCGCATGCGTACCAGCGGGGATCTACCTTGCCGATGTGCGACCGGAGGTGACCCGCTACAGCGGTCGTCGTCGTCCCGACGAGGACCGCTGGTGAGTCCGGCCTCACCGGGAGCCTGACATGCGGGCAGTGGTGCAACGCGTGACCTCGGCCAGCGTTCGAGTCAACGACGAGGTCGTCGGCCAGATCGGCGTCGGGTTGCTGGTGCTGGTGGGCGTAGCGCCCACCGACGGCGATGATCAGGTCGCCACCATCGCGCGCAAGATCGCGAACCTGCGGATCATGCATGACGAACTGGCTGTGGCCGACGTCGATGGTGCTGGGGTGCTGGTGATCTCACAGTTCACCCTCTACGCCGATACCCGCAAGGGCCGTCGTCCGTCCTGGCTGGGCGCGGCTCCCGGACCGGTTGCCGAACCCCTGGTGGGAGCTGTCGTGGGTGCTTTGCGCGATCGCGGCCTGGTGGTCGAGACAGGTGTATTCGGAGCCATGATGCAGGTGGAATCGATCAATGACGGCCCGATGACACTGCTGCTCGAGGCGTAGGGCCGGGCTACCAGATAACAGTCACCGGGTCGCTACTGAAGTCCACCACCGGATAGCTCAGAGACCTTCCCAGGAACGGTGAACAGCCCTCGGTCGCGCCGCTGGTCATGTTCGTGCACTGCAGCGTTGCCTCGACGATCCCGATGCTTCCAGCTGAGACCGCGAATGGATTGCTCGAGTCCAGTTCTGGTTCAAGCTGCCCGAGTGCAACCTGACCTTCTGCCGACAGTGTCCTGACGACCGTGTCTTCGATCGGTTGCAGATCGTTCGACGGCTCCGGTGAGATCGCGAGTCCGCAGCCGGGATCCAGTTTGGTGGAGGCTAGGCATGCCTCGACGGCGGTGTTGATGGCTTCCTGGAAAACCGCCACGCCGTCCTCATTGAGGGCTGGCTTGGCGTTTTCGAGTGCCGATGAGGAGAACTCCGGCTCCACGCTTGTCTGTGTGGTGCCGGTGAAGGTGTAGTAGGTGGTGGTCGTCCCAATCTCGTACATTCCTGGGAACAGTTCGATGTTGTCGGGGTCCTCAATGGCGATGCCATTGAGGGTGATGTCCAGACCGTCAGCGCCGTACGGTACGTATACCAGGGTGGTTCCGCTCACGGTCCACTCTCCGTTGCCGTCTCCGTAGGCGGTGACGGACGTGTTGATTGTTTCAGAACCGAGTTGGTAGCTGACTTCGATTTCGGCTGTGAATTCGTCAGAGGATTGCTCTGGTGTCACAACGATGTCCGTCATCGGGGCTAGCGCCGCGCTGGCCGCCAGCATCTCATCGGTCAGCAATGCGCTGTTCCCGGGTGTCCGTGACAGTGCAAGGGCGGTAGCAGCATCGCCGTCCGCAATAGCCGTCAGATACGCCTCGACCGCTGCTTCGGGGGTGTCGTAGGTGATTGGCGCGTCCGAGGATGGGCCGGGGTTTGGGTCATCCTGCCGGTTCAACAGGCCTCTCAACAGCAACAGCCCGCCGACCAGGACGATCACCAGAACGACCGCGCCAAGCCCGATCCACAGGGGAGTTTTCGACTTCTTGCCACCAGGTTGGCCAGGTGCGGGCGCACCATATGCGGTGGGTGCGCCGTACGGGGGTCCCGAAGGAGTGGGGCCTGTCGTGGCTTGTGGTTCCTGTTGCTGGCCGTAGACCTCGGTCGGTATCGCTTGTTGCTGGGCGTAGGGCTGCTGCTCCGTGCCGTATGACTGCTGGCTCTGCTGGGCGTAGGGCTGTTGCTCTGGGGAGTACGGCGGCGTAGCGGGTGCCGAATACCCAGGTGCCGGTGCTGGCGGCTGGTAGATGCTTGCTTGCTGCGCTGGATCCGGTGAAGTCGGGTTCGGTGGGGCAGGGATCGGTGGGTAGCCAGGGTCGGCCGGTGCTGGTGCCGCCTCGCTGTGGGCAGGCGAATTGGGCGCTACGTTCCAAGGCGCGCCTGCTGCGTGAGTCTCGGCTGCAGGCGGCTCGGAGCTCCCGGAAGCGGGCGTCTCGGGACCCTCGGGCGTGTTCGGTGTGTTGTCGGTCATGGACCCTCCCCTGTAGGGGCCAAGCATAGGGTCTGGTGATTGGCCGAACGCAGCCTTGATCGATCCGGTGACATGGGGCCGAGGTTGCGCGAGGATACTGGGATGTTCCTTGAACTACCTGACCGTCCCGGACCGCGCATCGATCCCAGCGCCTGGGTTGCGCCGACCGCTGTGATCATCGGAAATGTTCGGCTGGAGGCCGGGGCCAACGTTTGGTACGGGGCGGTCCTGCGCGGTGACGAGGAGGAGATCGTCATCGGCGCCGACTCCAACGTGCAGGACAATACGGTCATACATACCGACCCCGGATGTCCGGTGCGGGTCGGTGCGGGCGTGACGATCGGGCATAGCGCCATCGTGCACGGTGCGACGGTCTCGGACGGTGTTCTGATCGGCATGGGATCAACGTTGCTCAACGGATCGAGCGTCGCTGGCGGGTCGATCATCGGTGCTCGAGCGCTCGTCTCCGAAGGCATCCAGGTTCCGCAGAATTCACTGGTTCTCGGCGTTCCTGGAAAGGTGCGCCGCGAGACCACCGATGAGGAACGGGCAGCGATTGCCCGCAGTGCTCCCGGCTACGTCGTCCGTGCTGACCGCCACCGCGGAGCCACCACAATTTAGCGCGCAAACGTTCTCTCCAGCGGGCATGGCAATGCCGTGCCGCCCGAACGCGGCACCGGAGCCGTCCAACAAGCACGGCTCAGACCGGGCCGGGAAGTATCCGCCTGCGGCGAACACCGGACTATCGGGCCAGCATGCCCGGTTAGCCTTGAACGAAGCCGGACCCGGCCATGGGACCAGCCAAGGGAGATTCGCAGATGTTTGAGAGATTCACCGACCGTGCTCGCCGCGTGGTCGTCCTCGCCCAGGAAGAGGCGCGGATGCTCAACCACAACTACATCGGCACCGAGCACATCCTGCTCGGCCTCATCCACGAGGGCGAAGGCATTGCTGCCAAGACGATGGAGTCGCTCAACATCTCGCTCGACGCGGTGCGTCAGCAGGTGCAAGACATCATTGGCGAGGGGCAACAAGCCCCCGTGGGTCACATCCCGTTCACCCCGCGCGCCAAGAAGGTGCTGGAGCTCTCCCTGCGCGAGGCACTGCAACTGGGTCACAACTACATTGGCACCGAGCACATTCTGCTCGGGCTGATCCGTGAGGGCGAAGGCGTGGCAGCCCAGGTGCTCACCAAGCTGGGCGCCGACCTGAACCGGGTGCGCCAGCAGGTGATCCAGCTGATCAGCGGCCACGAAGGTGGCAAGGAGACGGTATCGGCCGGTGGCCCGGCCGAAGGAACGCCGTCCGGTTCGGCGGTGCTGGACCAGTTCGGGCGCAACCTCACCCAGGCTGCCCGCGAGGGCAAGCTTGACCCGGTCATCATGCGCTCGAACGAAATCGAGCGGGTGATGCAGGTGCTGAGCCGCCGCACCAAGAACAACCCGGTGCTGATCGGTGAGCCGGGTGTCGGCAAGACTGCGGTGGTGGAAGGGCTCGCCCAGGACATCGCCCGTGGTGATGTTCCGGAGACCCTTAAGGACAAGCAGCTCTATACCCTTGACCTGGGTGCGCTCGTCGCTGGCTCGCGCTACCGCGGTGACTTCGAGGAGCGGCTGAAGAAGGTGCTTAAGGAGATCGCCACCCGCGGCGACATCATCCTGTTCATCGACGAGATCCACACGCTGGTGGGTGCCGGTGCCGCGGAGGGCGCTATCGACGCCGCCAGCATCCTCAAGCCCAAGCTGGCCCGCGGTGAACTGCAGACCATCGGTGCCACCACGCTGGACGAATACCGCAAGTACATCGAGAAGGACGCGGCGCTGGAACGCCGATTCCAGCCGATCCAGGTCAACGAACCGACGTTGACCCACACGATCGAGATCCTCAAGGGTTTGCGCGACCGGTACGAGGCGCATCACCGCGTCACCATCACCGACGGCGCCATCGTGTCGGCGGCGAACCTGGCGGACCGATACGTCAATGACCGGTTCCTACCGGACAAGGCGATCGACCTGATCGACGAGGCCGGCGCCCGGCTGCGGATCCGCCGCATGACGGCGCCGCCGGAACTGCGTGAACTCGACGACCAGATCGCGGAGGCCAAGCGCAGCAAGGAATCCGCCATCGATGATCAGGACTTCGAACGTGCCGCCCGGTTGCGCGACGAGGAGAAGCAACTCGCCAACACCCGCGCCGAGAAGGAGAAGGCGTGGCGCAACGGCGATATGGACAACGTCGCCGAGGTGGATGAGGAGCTCATCGCCGAGGTGCTGGCTGCCTCGACCGGTATCCCGGTGTTCAAGCTCACCGAGGAGGAGTCCAGCCGACTCCTGCGGATGGAGGATGAACTGCATAAGCGGGTCATCGGCCAGGACGAAGCGATCAAGGCACTCTCGCAGGCCATTCGCCGTACCCGCGCGGGACTGAAAGATCCCCGCCGCCCCGGTGGTTCGTTCATCTTCGCCGGGCCGACTGGGGTCGGGAAGACCGAACTGGCGCGCGCCCTGGCCGAGTTCCTATTCGGGGACGAGGATGCGCTCATCCAACTGGACATGAGTGAGTTCGCGGAGAAGCACACCGTGTCGCGGCTGTTCGGCTCACCGCCTGGATATGTGGGCTACGAAGAAGGTGGCCAGCTCACCGAGAAGGTGCGCCGCCGTCCGTTCTCCGTGGTGCTTTTCGACGAGGTGGAGAAGGCGCACGCCGACATCTTCAACTCGCTGCTGCAGATCCTGGAGGAGGGCAAGCTCACCGATTCCCAGGGCCGCATGGTTGACTTCAAGAACACAGTCATCATCATGACCACGAACCTCGGTACCCGGGACATCTCCAAGGGTCTACTGACCGGGTTCCAGGCCGATGGTGATCTGTCGACCAGCTACGACCGTATGAAGATCAAGGTCAACGATGAACTCAAGCAGCACTTCCGGCCAGAGTTCCTCAACCGGGTCGATGACGTCATCGTCTTCCCGCAATTGAGCATGGACGAGATCCACGCGATCGTCGACCTGATGATGGCGCGGCTCGCAAAGCGGCTGCAGGATCGGGACATGGACATCGAGTTGAGCGAGGCCGCCAAGGACTTGCTGGCCGAGCGTGGCTTCGACCCAGTGCTCGGCGCACGGCCGTTGCGCCGGGCGATTCAGCGTGAGATCGAGGACCAGCTGTCGGAGAAGATCCTGTACGGCGAACTCAAGGCTGGCCAGAAGGTGCTGGTCGACGCTGAGGGGGAGGGCTTGCTCGGTCAATTCACGTTCACGGGCGTGCCGTCGGTGCAGGACGCGCCGGTTGAGGACGAACCAGTGGCAGTGGGCGCCGCGGCAGCCGATGCGGTGAACGACGCCGAGTCTGACGCTTCCTAGAGCGTGGAGACCGCGGGTCCCCGATAGTGCTTCCCAACCGGTGCCCGAACGGTCAACGCTTCGCGACTTAGTGACTGGGCGACCAGTTAGTGAGCAGCAGCTCACTAACTCGTAACCCGATCACTAAACCGCGCCCGGGGGACCGGGCGGCGGCCGACCCGCGGTCCGAGTGCGAAGGACTCGAACGGCGCCGGTACTACTCTGTGGAAATGGCCGATGTGAGCGCTCACAAGCGCCCAGGGATGACCGATGTTGCTCGGCTTGCCGGGGTTTCGCACCAGACCGTCTCCCGGGTGCTCAATGACCATCCCTCGGTTCGGCCGCAAACCCGGGAGCGAGTCCTGGCCGCTATCGACTCGCTTGGCTACCGCCGCAATCGTTCGGCTCGGGCACTGGTGACCAGCCGCTCGGGACTGATCGGGATCGTGACCTCCGGTTCCTCGCATTCTGGTCCGGCCGGCACTCTGGGGGCGCTGGAACAGGCGGCACGGGCCGCTGGCTACTTCGCAACGGTGGCGGTGGCGCCGGAGCCTGACCCGCAACTGCATGCCGAGATTGCTGGTGCGTTTGTGGAGCAGGGCGTTGAGGGTGTCATCGTGATTGCTCCGACGCCGGGAGTCGCGGAGGTTGCTGAGGGGTTGCGTGCGGAGGTGCCGGTGTTGGTGGTCTCGGCTCGCCCGCCGACTGGCACGCCGACGATCAGCCTGGATCAGGCTGGGGGTGCGGGGCTGGCGGCCGAGTACTTGGCCGATCTTGGGCATACGGACGTTGTTCATATCAGCGGACCGCCGGATTGGTTCGATGCCACGGCCCGCTCGGCCGGGTGGCATAGTTCGCTGTCCGCTGCGGGGATCGCGGCTCGTCCCGATCTCAGGGGGGATTGGAGTTCGGCGCGAGGGTATGCCGTCGGGCAGCAGTTGCTGTCGGACTTGCCGACGGCGGTGTTCGCCGCCAATGATCTGACCGCGCTTGGTGTGTTGCGGGTCTTCGCGGAAGCAGGGGTTCGGGTACCGCAGGATGTTTCGGTGATCGGTTTCGATGATCTCGCCGGGGCAAGTGACTTCTATCCGCCACTGACCACAGTGCGCCAGGATCTGGGTGCCCTTGGTGTTGCGGCGGTGTCGTCGTTGATCGAGGCGATTGCCGGGGAAGACGTCGACCACCGGCTACTGGAGCCAGAGCTGATCGTGCGTGCCAGCACGGCGATTGCACAGCCACGTCACTAGGCCGGGGCGTCCAAGAGTCCTAGGAGCGCACGATGTGATGACGCGGTCATGGATCCGAGTGCGAGATTCCCGATCATCCGTTGTAGCTGCGTTGCGCAGGCCACCTCACATGCCTCGTACAGTTCAGGGCACAGAGCAGGCTCGACTCGTCAATGAGGAGCCCAGCCTGCTCAGGCCGACGTGCTACCACGAGACACGTTCGGGCCAGTCTCTCTGGGTTACATCGACCGGGACAGTGCGCAATTCGGCGATTGCGTCGACCAGATAGTCAGCAAAGCGCTGGATGGCTAGGTCGCCCTTTTCGGGCGTGGCTCGCAAGGGATTGCCGACTAGTCCGCTATCGGACATCTGCCAGTGTTCCATTGGCGCGGTGAAGTACTCGTATCCCTTGAAGGCCAGTCCGGGGTTGGTGTCGTGCTTGCGGAATGCCTCCGGCAACCATTGCGGGGCGTGTGCCGTTTCTGGACGCATGCGTTCGTGCGCAACCGTCTCGGGGTAGCCGACCATGACTTCAGAGGTCTCCAACTCCCCGGCATGCCAGCCCGGAGTCTCCTCGGGCGGGCCTTCCATGATGTCCTCAACCAGGCCCAAATAGCGTTCCCCCCAGGGGCTGTAGTTCACCACGAGTGCGTTCGTCTCGTAGCGGAGCCGCCGGAGCAGAGGGTCTGTAACTTTGTTGTTGGATGCATGCCCATTGACGAAGATCAGCCGTGATGCTCCGTGATAGATCAGCGAACGGCCGATGTCGTAGAGCGCGTCGCACAAAGTGGATGGCCGGACTGTAATCGTGCCGGTTCCTTCGTCTGGAAGCCGCATGTGGTGAGGCGCGTAGCCCAGCCAGAGCGGTGGTGTGTACAGGACCTTGGCACTCTTGGCCGCTCGCTCGACGATCTGCGTACAGTTGTAGATGTCCGTTCCTAGTGGAAGGTGATAGCCATGTTGTTCCACCGATCCGAACGGGATCAAGACGGTGTCGTCGCGCTCTAGCTGCGCGGCGACATCCGGCCACGGCAGGTCTGACAAGAGATATGAACTCGGCTCTTCGGGTATGTCGAATGGTGGCTTCGGCACGGTTCCTCCTTGGTTTTCGATAGCGCCTGGACGGATTGATGGACTGTCACTCGTTGGACCCAATGCTGTTGGCTGGCGCCCAAGAGACTTGCTGATGGGAAGACGGTTGAGTACCAAATGGGATCGGCATTGTCTATGGGGCGTCGAGGTCTAGCTTTCCCGGATTCATCACACCATGCGGGTCGAATGCCCGCTTGACCTCACGAAGTAGGTCAAGGGCCTCCCCGTGCTGGGCACGCATCCACGGTGCCAGCTTCAGACCGACGCCGTGATGGTCGTTGATCATTCCGCCCGCAGCGACGACTGCGTCCATCCCCTCACGCCAGATTTGTTCGTGGATCTCCAGGACGTCTGGGCCGGGGTCTGGCATGACGAAGCGGGCGTAGTACATGGCACCCCATTGGTACCAATGGCTGAAGTGCGTCCGTAGTTGCAGCCCATACTTGGCGAACGGGATCGCAACAGACTCTTGCAACGCGTCGTATGCGGACATCAGGGTCTTGTACGGCGCGACGATATCGAACGTGCCCCAGACATTCGGAAGTTGCGGGTAGAACGGAGGCCGATAGAAATCGTATCGATGCTCCCACCAGTGTTCGGCGAACTGTGGGTCCAACACTCGCGCGCTATGTTGCCGGCAAAGGTCCAGAGTGCCGTCTCGCTCTGCCTGGGCGAGTCCGCCTTCACCCTCGAAAGTCATAATGGAGACAACCTGCTCGGACATGCTGGTCTTGGCACTCTGGAGCACTGGCCGCAAGGTGTGCTGGGTCGCCACCTCGTCATATAGGCGAACGACCGCTGGGCGAAAGCCGTGGATCATGACGTCTCGATAGGCATCCACCCCAACGCGGGTATTGTCGAAAGCGACGCATGCAAACAGACGCTGCGTGGGTTGAGGCATGACTTGCAGGGTCACCCGTGTGATGACCCCTAGTGCTCCCTCAGACCCGATGATCAACGAGGCCAGGTCTGGTCCGACGGCATGACGGGGTGCGGGAAGTAGATCGATGAGCCGCCCTTCGGGGGTGGCGAGCCGGATGGAAACCGTCAGATCCTCAATCTTGCCGTACCTGGTGGAGAGAACACCTGATCCGCGAGCGGCGACATAGCCCCCAACTGTTGCCCATTCCGCTGACGCTGGATAGTGCGGAAATGTGTATCCGCGCGCGTTCAACCAGGCCTCGAACTCTGCGCCGTTGGCGCCAGCCTGGACTGAGACTATGCCAGATTCCTCGTCGAGTTCGACTACCTCGGCCAGGTTGCGCAGGTCAATAACCAGACCGCCCTGCGTTGGCACGGCGCCGCCCTGAGAGCCTGAGCCACCACCCCAAGGAACTACTGGGATCCTGTGTCTCGCGGCCAGCTGTAGCAGCACTGGAATCTGCTCTTCGGTAGTCGGTGTTGCGACGACCCAAGGCCTGCCAAGTGGCTGGCCCCGGTCCCGATAGGCCAGCGCCTTCCAATAGCTATCGGACGTATAGCGGTCGAGTTGTACGTCCTCAATCGAGAGTGCGTCGCGGGGTAAAACCGCTGTTGCCTCCCGCAGGAACCGATCAAGGCCGGTAGGTGCCGTTGTCGATGTCATGGATGCCTCTCTGCGTCGATCAGGAAAGCGGACGTGCGGACTGACGGTCCGACTGGAGCGAGCTGTCAGTAAGTTGTAATCTTTTGAAGTGTTATGAAATTAGCCTAGTAGGCGATAGGTCGCCAGTCAACAGGCTCTCGCACTGAATGTGCCGCTCAGTCTCAGCGGTCGCGCCCGGTTGATCGACCAGAGCCCATCTGCCTTTCAGTCCTAGAGATCGTTGTGAGTATTGGCATTTCCCTAGATCGCGAATCTTCAGGTATCGGACCCTAGTGGCGAGGTGCGCTAGTTGCTGAACCTGCGACGGTCATCCCCCGTCGTCATGTGGTGCGAACCTGACCGCACCTAGAAAGTTGGAATCATGACATTTAACGAAATGCTCTGTAGGTCGCCAAACGTTTGCTGGTCTGCCTCGGCCGCTCCGTGCCACGGGCGATCATCGTGGCGACTTTCGAGTCTGAGGTTGCGCGTTCTGGGAAGGCCTCAGGTCTTGCCAGCCCGCCGCTGCATTGCGAGGTCGGCGGCAAGGGCGACGAGAAGGATGACTGCCTTGATAGCGGGCTGCCAGTTCGCGTCCAGGCCGCTGATGAAGATCAGCCCGTTGTCGATGGTGCTCAGAAGAAGGGCGCCGAGCATCGCGCCGACGACAGTCCCTACGCCTCCCCGGAGTGCGACGCCGCCGATTACGGCAGCCGCGATAGCATCGAGCTCCATCAGATTGCCGGTTTGAGGGCTGACTGCGCCAAGTCGAGCGGCTTCCACGACGGCGGCGACGCCGTAGAGCACTCCCATCACTGTGAATGCAATCACCATGTGCTTCTTGACGGGGATGCCAGACAGATAGGCAGCTTCTCGGTTTGCGCCGATAACGTAGGCATTTCGTCCGAAGATGGTCCGGGTCGTTAAGAACCACATGAGGGCTCCGACGCCAAAGACCCAGACGGCTGCGGCGGGCAGACCCTGCTCAGTGATCAGCCAGAGCGCCACGACAACGCCTAGGCCTAGAAGGGTTAGCAGCACGATACTCCGGACAATATTGACGCTGTTGCTGTGTTGTGCTCGCTGCTTCCTGGTGGAGCGAGCAACTCCCAGGATCACAGCCACGGCAAGCACCGCTACGGCCGCATAGGAGATCACCCCCGGCAACCTGGACTCACTCAGGGCGCTGAACGTGCGACCCATGCCGATCGGACTTGAGTCCGTCAGTACCAATCCGATACTCCGGAATGCGAGTAGGCCACCGAGGGTGGCGATGAATGACGGAATCTTCAACACCACGACGAGTAGTGCTTGCCATAGACCCAGCAGTAGGCCGGTAGTGATCGCGGCAGCGATGGTGACGATGGTTCCGGCACCAAAATCTGAGTGTGCAACCGCGGCAGCTACGGAGCAGAGGTATAGGGCGCTCCCGATGGAGAGATCGATCTCTGCCATGAGAATCAGCAAAGCAACACCCGCCGCGAGGATCGCGATGGTAGCTGTCTGGCGCAAGAGTGTAGTGATGTTCCGGGCTGTCAGGAACGCCCCATCTGACTCGTTGTCGAACACGATGACCAGCACGATCACCAGGGCAAGAATGACCAGCAGTCTGGGACTGACCACCTGGCGGAGGAGGTTGCCGCCAGTCCGATTGGTGGGAAGTGTCGCTTCACTCATTCATCTGCTCCTCCGGTCGAAGCCGAAACTAAGACATGTCGTTGGGGCGGACCGTCGAACTCCTCAGTGATGTGGCCCTTGTACATCACCAATACGCGATCGCAGTACTCGATGACTTCATCAACGTCGCTGGAGATCATGAGGACTGCCATGCCCTCCGCGGCAAGGCGCCGAACCCACAGATGGATATCGTGGCGCGCACCGATATCGACGCCTATGGATGGCTCATCCAGAATCAATACCTTCGGTTCGGCGTCGAGCCACCGCGCCAGCATGACCTTCTGCTGATTTCCACCACTCAGATTCTCGATATGGAGTGTCGTTGACGGGGGTCGGACATCTAGGGAGTGCACCAGGTTGTTGACGCGAGAACCTTCCTGTGTTCTGTCTATGACGCCGAACCGAGCGGACTTCGGTAGTGCGACCACGCTGACATTCGTTCGCACTGAATGCCCTGCAATGATCCCGGTCTTCTTGCGGTCTTCGGTGAGCATTGCCAATCCGCTGCGAATCGCTGCGCTTGGACTTCGAGTCCCTAGTTCAGAGCCGTCAAGGGTGACCTGACCTTCGACCACGTCATTCCATGCGCCGAAAATCGCGGAGGCAACTTCTGTCCGACCTGCCCCGACCAGCCCGTAGAGACCCACGACCTCACCTGGGTAGAGGTCCAGGTTGATGTTCTCGGCGATCGTGCTTTCGAAACGCCCGGTGCGGCGTCGCACCGCAAGATCACGCACGGTGAGAACGGGCTTTCCAGTTCTGGGTGCTTGTCTGCCGTGGTCTGCCGTGTCCGGCAGGTCACGGCCGATCATTGCATGCACGATATCTGCTCGGGTGGTCGAAGCCACAGAGTCGAACTCCTGCACCAGCTCGCCATTGCGCAGCACCACGATCCGCTCCGAAATGGCTTTGATCTCATCGAGGCGATGGGTAATGAATAGGCACGTGACACCCCGCTCGCGTAGCTTCCGCACGTGAGTGAAGAGTCGTTCGGTTTCCTCGTCGGTGAATGCTGCAGTTGGCTCGTCCAAGATGAGGATCCGGGCGTCGCGGGACAGCGCGGCCGCAATCATCGCAAGCCGTTGCTCAGATGCAGCAAGGACATCAATGCTTGACCGAGGATCGGCCTCGATCTCGAAAAAGGAAAGCCAGCGCATGGACTCCTGCTGGAGCCTGACTTGGTCCACCACTACCCGACCTCGCTTGGGCAGGTGACCCATGAACATGTTCTCTGCTATGGACAATCCTCTGGCGACCTGGAGTTCCTGCGGAATCAGCACTACGCCTCGTTCTTGGGCATCGTGAACGGATCCGAATCGCACTGGGTCGCCGCCAAGCTGTACCGAGCCGTCGTAGGCTCCTGCCGGAATGACGCCAGAGATCACCTTCATCATGGTGCTCTTGCCGGCACCGTTCTCACCCACGATAGCCAGGGACTGGCCTTCGGGAATGGTGATATCGGCGCCGGCAAGCGCCAGGGTGCCGCCGTAGCGGACACTGACGTCCCGCAACTGGAGGTCGTAGCCCATGTCTGTCGCCCAGTCCGAACTGAATCCAGGCTCAGCTGCAGGTGATTCCGCTGCTGCCCAGGACGGTGTCCTCGTCAGCCCAGCCTTCCGGGGCCATATCGAAGAACTCGCAGATATTGCCCTGGTTGACCTCCACCTGGGTCACGTAGGTAACCGGTGTCGCATAGTCGCCGTTCATGAATCCTGGGTCGTCATACGCAGGGGTCTCGCCGTTGAGAAGTTGCACGACCATGCCGACCGCCTCTTGGCCCATCTCGTCGACCATGGTGTAGATGGTCATCGATTGCTTGCCTTCGGCGATCAGCGCCAAGTTCGCCTCATCGGCATCGAGACCCGAGACGAAGACCTCGCCGGTCAGGCCGGCCGCTTCGAGCGCTTGCACGACGCCCGTAGCCATTCCATCGTTGGAGACCACGAATGCGGCGATATCGTCCGAGTTGGAGGTCAAGATCGCTTCGGCAGCGTTCTGGGCGCCGGTCGGGTCCCAGTTGGTCGTCCAGTCGTCGTAGACGACAGTGATGTCGCTGTTGCCCTCGAGTGCAGCTTGGTACTCATCCGAGAAGATCTTTGCTGCGTCGATCACGGGGTCGCCCTTGATAATCGCGTAGTTTCCGCTGGGGGCAGCCGCTAGCGCCGCCTCGATCTGCATCCGTCCTGTTTCCATCAGGTCTCGGGTGACCAGTCCATCGACATCGGACTCGACGCCCAGGTCGTAGGCGATGACGACGATGCCCGCTTCGCGCGCCTTGGCGATCGCAACGCCAGCCTCGCTCGTGCTCACCGGGTTGACGATCAGCGCGTCGACCCCTTGGGCCACCATCGCATCAATCTGGCTCGCCTGTGTGGATGGATCGTCATTGGCGTACTTCACGTCCAACGTCACGCCGAGTTCGGCCGCGCGCTCCTCCATGGCGGCGACGTCGTAGGCCCACCGGGGTTGGATTTTTGTGCGCATCGCGACACCGATAGTGATGTCCTCGGTGGCGACTTCGCTCGAGTTCTCTGACGAGACGTCCTCGGGCGATTCCGATGTGGACCCGGTGCCACAGGCACCCAAGAATGCGATTCCGAGTGCTGCGATCGTGCCCATGACACCGATGTGGCGTCTCCTCATTTTGGCTCCTCCTCGAGTCGGCGACCGTAGGCGCGACGGCTTACAGTCGATAACAAAACCTTTCAATACATTAAGATAGTGATGTTCCATCGGGATGTCAACGATCAGAGCATTGGGCGCTGGAAGGCCTCCTCCCGAGGGGACCTAGCTGCTTGATTGATACGGAACGAAGCATCGAAACACGTCGTTTCAACTCAAGACATGTCATCGAGGCTGTGATGGCTCCCCATTGCCGCCTTGACGTGTGGTCTGCGCCGAGCAGGGAGCGCTGCCTACATCGACTTAGACTGAGGGCGCCAGAAAGACCTTCTCGATCGCATCGGTTCGAACCTGCTGGGCCACTTCGGCTGCTTCGCTCGAAGCCGAATAGATATCGCGAACCCGGACCGCGTCGCCCAAGCGGTGGACCTTGCCGATCTCGTCTGTAGCGGCAAGTTCGTCGTAGAGGGCATGCTCCGGAACTCGACCGCCAACCACAACAGTCTGGACCTCGTCAATTGTTGACTCGGTGCCAAAGGTCTGAATCCGCACGCGCTGCCCATCAACCATCTCAACCGTCGTGTTAGTCAATACGTGTACGGTCGGGAGTGCTACGAGGGTCTCTAGTAGCAAAGTCCGGGCCGGTGCCTCCTTGTCTGGACTGAGTTCTCCTCCAGCCTCAACGATGTAGACGTCAGTACCGAGTCCTGCCAGCCACAGTGCGAGAGCACAGCTTTCGGCGTCACCACCGACTAGGACGACGGTGCCATCCCACTCGTCCTCGTCTCGCTCGAAGGCCGAATAGAGATCGAACATCGGGGGTGGGTTCACTGCAGGTGCGCGGAGCACATCACCCCGTGCACCTGTAGCCACAACGATGGCGTCGGCAGCCGATTCCCGGACATCCTGCGCTGTGACCTCTACGCCTAGGCGTACGTCAACCTGAAGTCGTTCGAGTTGATCGGTCAGCCAGGTGATGAGGTCGGCGTAGTCTGGCGCAATCCGGCTGCTGTAGTTCACCTGACCACCGAGTCGGTCCGAGCGCTCATACAGCGTGACTCGATTTCCCTGCCGAGCGAGAATCCTCGCAGCGTGCATCCCCCCGGGTCCTCCACCGATGACGAGGACATTCTGGGGTCGATTCGTCGGCCGAATATCACGTGTCCGTTCGAAGGAACTGTGGGGATTGGTCGCGCATCCCGGTGGCTGCCAACTGAAGAGCCGATTCAGGCAGGCGTGGCACCCGATGCACGGAAGAATCTCGTTCGCCCGGTCTTCGCGCAGCTTTCGTATGTATCGTGGATCGGCGTGGAAGGCGCGAGTGAGTGAGATGAAGTCAAGGTTTGCTGACTTGGCTGCCTGCTCGGCGAAAGCCGGATCGTTGAGGCGTTGGGTGACGCTCACGGGTGTGTCGCCGACCCGCTTCTTGATCTCAGCCGCATAGGAGACGTAGCCACCGCGCGGAGACTCGGGCCCGTGAAACATACGGCTGAATGACTCGTAGACGGCGGCCGAAACATCGATGAGGTCAATACCATCGGCCGCAAGCATCGTGGCGAACTCCGCAGATTCATCAAGAGTGAGGCCATTCGGCACATACTCGACGGCCGACAGGCGGTAGCCGATGGGGTAGTCGGCTCCAGTGACAGCACGGACGGCTCGAAGGACTTCCAACGGAAAGCGAGCCCGGTTCTCAAGACTGCCACCGTACTCATCCGTCCGATGATTGCTGAACGGTGAGACAAATTGGCCCAAGAGGTAGCCGTGGGCCCCGTGTAGGTGGACCATATCGATGCCGGCGCTAATGCATCTCTCGGCAGCCTGAGTGAAGGCATCACGGATCTCGACGATGTCGCGTTTGGTCATCTCCCTCGGAATTGGGGGATTCTCTCCGAGGAACGTGCAAGGTACGGCTGATGGTGCGAGTGTTTGCTGATGAGTCGCGCCAGGATTGTTCTGGCGACCTCCGAAGTAGAGCTGAAGGCTCACCTTCGCGCCATACTCATGGACCGCCTCGGCCATCCGGCGCAGGCCGGGGATGGTGTGGTCGCCGTGAGCGCCGAGTTGGTAGGGGTTGCCCTGGCCACGGGAGTCCACGTAGGTGGCCTCGACGTGGATCAGGCCAGCACCACCTTTGGCGCGTTCGACCAGGTAGTCGATATAGCGTTGGGTAATTGTGCCATCGATATTGCACATGGCACGTTCCATCGGACCCATGATCAATCGGTGCGGCAGCTGCATAGTGTTTACAGTGCCGGGCGTCAGTAGGAAATCGTCTTTCATAGTCTTGCCCTCCGTAGAAGAAAATCCGCTAGGAATTCGACCGGTCGCGGCGCACGAGATTCGCGTTGAGTTCTGCGACGAACTCGGCGATGGTGGCCTCAAACTGACCACTGACTAGATAGGGGTCGATTGAGGAGAGCACGCCATTGACCCGGGCGAGCACCTCGATCTGCAATCGAGTTGATGAGTCTGACGCGGGCTCTAGGAATATCCCGATCAGCATCGCAACGTCGCTGCGCAGCTTGGTGTCAGCGCCCTCAGCGCGGATCATCAGCGCTGAAGGGCGTTGTACTTCGAGCACCTCGACATCAAGTCTCATCCGAACCAGAAATGGGCCCAGACGTTTGCGAATGCTGCCAGAATAGCGCGAGAGAGGTGCGATCTCCTCAGCGGATTCGCAGCCTGGAATGCAGCCGACCACGAAGTTCACGTCCAACAATGCCGGAAAGAGACTCTCCCTTCCCTCGTTAACTACGAGTGAGGCCCGCTGCTCGAACGAGCTGCCGCCGTCGTTGACACTCCATTGGGTTCGTAGGCGTGACCAAGTCGATTCCGGTGGCGGATCCGGGTTTTCGACCTCTGTTGGTACCAACGATGCCGTGACCTCAGTTGGTGCTCGCATGTTCGTTGCATCGGGGCCCATTCCGGTGGACGTACGCGAGTGCATGAGGGTGGGTAGAAGTGCGAGGACCGCAGCCACAGCCACGAACCACCACAGGCCAGTGATGTAGCTGCTGACGACGACCGAGCCCACCAGAAGCCACGAGCCGACTCGGGCACGTGGGCTGCGAATCGGCGCCCGCCCAAGTACAAAGCAGTCGAGTCCCAGCGTTGCAACGGCGACGACGGTGGCGACAACCGCGCCCGCTGCGGTGCCGTTGTCGGTGGCCCCCATCCAGCAGATGACGCACGCGAGCAGCACCAGCAGCCAAAGCAAGGGCCGGGCTGCCGTACGGGCAATGGCAATACCTAGGAAGGACGCCGAAGAGCCCACGGGTTCCTCCTTGAATGGGCTTGGTTTCGTGGTGATCAGTGCTTGACGAGGCAACCGGCATCTACTACGACTGCCTGGCCCGTTGTGTACCGGGCCTCATCGGAGGCGAGGAAGACAACATTGTTGGTCACGTCCTGAACCTCGATGCATGACACGCCTAGGGGGTGCATGTCGCGCGCAGCCTCCCGGAATTCCTGATCGGTCGGGTTGTCCGCGCCCGGGACAAAAGTCTTGCGCATCGCGGGATTGTTGAACATGTCGGTATCTACGCTGGTCGGGCAGATTGCGTTCACGCGGATCTTGTGCGGGCCGAGTTCTTGCGCCATGACGCGCGCCATGCCGACCACGCCGTGTTTGGCCGCGCAGTAGTGAGTCAATCCGTAGAAGCCAGCGACGCCGCACATTGAGCTGATCAGAATCACCGAGCCGCCCTTGCCGGCGTCGATCATGGTCGGGATGGAAGCCTTGACCGTGCGCCATGATCCCGTCAGGTTGATGTCGATCATGTCTTGCCATTGTTGGTCCTCTATTTCCCAAGTGAGCCCAAAAGACCAAGTTCCGGCGTTTGCCACAACGATGTCGGGAGCGCCGAGCTTCCTTACGCCTTCCTCGAAGACGGCGGTGATTTGCGCACTATCTCGGACATCAGCCTTGCCAGCAACGATGCGCCCCCCTGCTCCTTCGACCAGACGGACAGTCTCAGCTAGGTCTTCTTCCGTGCCCGCGCTGTACGGCTGGGTCTCGATCGGTGAGCACGCGTCCAATGCGATCACGGCCGCACCCTCTTTGGCGAAGCGCACAGCGTGGGATCGGCCCTGCCCCCGCGCGGCCCCGGTAATGAATGCGACCTTGTCCTGTAGCCGACCCATGACATGTTCCCCTTCGTTGGAGTGTGTAAGTCTTTGAAAGGACCCTACTCGGGCTGATCTGACTCGTCAAGCCCGCCAATAGCTGGTGAAAACGTAGGAGCGGAACGGAGGGCTGCAACTCTCAAACAGGAGCGGATGGATAGAAGAATCTGTACGTTTTTGCAGTATGTTGCAAGCTGAGCGGGGCCGAGATCCGCGACTAGTGCTGGGTGGAGGGCCCTTGGTTGGAAGTGCTGTGCAGGTCTTGTACGGCCGAACAGATTGCCTCGGCGGTGGCCTCATCGTTCACGTTGGCATCCACCTCGACCCACTCGTATGGCACGGTCAAGTTCTCCAGCAGTGCCTCACGCAACGCGGCGTCAGCCTCTGGCGCCCAGAACTGACCCCCAGGAGCGTCTTCGATGGACAGGCCCTGTTGGGGCCATACCAGGTATAGCGGAGCAGTCGTGTCATTGATTCGGCTTGCAACCTCACGCCCGAACGCTGCCATCTCGGCTGCATTGGCTCGGATCAGGGTGAAATGCGGGTTGTGGCGGTAGAGTTGTCGATCTCGAAACTGCATCGGTAGCGTTTCGAGGCTGCCAAAGGTGAACAGGTCGAGGCATCCTGGGACCACGACTTGCGGCACGCTGCGCCTACCAGGGAGTCGCATGCGCGATTCTGGTGCCGCCGTTACCCCACCGATCACATGGTTGCTGACCTCATTTAGCGTGAGATCGACGATGACATCGACATGTCCGTCAGCCGCGAACTGCTCCATTGACATGCCGCCGCTGCCGTTTGCGTGGAACGGAATGGTCTCGTAGCCCTGCGCCTGTAATAGTCGCGAAATGTTGTCGAATGCGCCCTGCGTGTTCCCGAGGATCGATACGGCCACGACCGGAGCTTCGTCAGCGCTGCCAGTCAGGTGGCGGGAGTGATAGTGCTGGGCCATGGCGGCGACTGCCGCCCCTGCATTGGCGAAGACCTCCCGTGAGAGGCGGTTCAGCCCGGCACAATCGACGACGCTGTTGACCACGAACAGGTCGCTTCCACCGACATACTGGCCGAACGTACGAGCCCCATTGGCTACGGCGGATACCAGGACCTTGGGCATACCCAGCGGCAGCATCTGCATCACTCTGGCTCCGAGAACGGTGCCTTCCGCTCCGCCGAGCGTGACGATGCCGTGAATCTCGTCGGCGTCGGATAGCGCTTGCACCACCGTACGAAGTCCGCGTTCCATGGTCTCCACGGCCGGCCCACGCTGGCCGGTGGTACGGACAGCCTCAAGATCTGTGCCAGCAGCTCGCGCGACCTCGCTCGCCGTGATGTCAACCTGGATCCCTCTCGGCTCACCGAGGATGCCGGTATCGATAGTTAGAACTCCAACACCAGAGGCGCGGATGACGTCGCAAACATAGGCGTGCTCAGATCCCTTGGTATCCATGGTTCCGACGACAGCGACCACTGCGCTCTTTGCCATGTCGTTCCACCGAGCCTTCCATGAAGGTTTTCGAAGGGTTCTGCCTGGACTGTAGTTACCCGAGGTCGGCACAGTCAAGGTGCTGCCGTACCGACAACTCGCTGTGGGTAGGTAAGCTAGAACAATCCGTGTCTTGTCCATTCAAGATGCACAAGACAGCCTTTCCGCCTCAGACGCGGTCCGGTAGATTGTCGCTGGATGCTGTCCTGCGCTGAAAGGTTCTGATATGTCCGACCCCTCGGGCCCCGCCGATATGCGACCCAAATCACCGCTGCCACCAAGGGCCCGGCGCGCCGAGATTCTCGGTACGCTACAGCGGGAGTCGAGTGCGACTACAGGCTATCTTGCTGAAGCAATGGGTGTCTCCGCAGTCACGATTCATCGGGACCTCGAGGCTCTCGCTCGCGAAGGCCGAGTCGTGCGGATGCAGGGCGGCGCGGCACTGCCAGAACGCGAGGGATCGGCTAGTCAATTTACTACCAACTGGCAGGCTCGGGTTTCTCGCAATGCGCCTGCTAAGGATCGGATCGGCTCCGCGGCGCGGAACCTGCTTGAGCCGGGAACTACCATCTTCATTGATGGATCGACGACTTCGCTTGCGCTGGCCAAAGCGATCAACGCCAAACCCGAGGTCCTCACGGTTGTGACTGACTCACCGGAAGTCGCCTTGGCCATTCAGGCCCGGGAAGTCAGCATCATCCTCGCTCCTGGCAACTTCGACCAGGATCTAAGAATCGCAACTGGGCGTTGGACGGAGCAGTTTCTTCGGGAACTTAACTACAGCGCCGCCTTCGTTTCGTGCGCGGGTGCCGATCTCGACTTCGGTGTTACGACGACTAGCCCCGGTGTCGGCGAAGTTATGAACGCCGTTTTCAAGCAGGCGCGGTCGAAGTACCTACTGATCGACCATTCCAAGTTTGGTAGTACTGCCCTGCTCCGACTTGCGGGGTTGCCGGACTTCGACGGCGTGATCACAGACAGGATGTCCAAGAATTTGCGGCAGAGCTACCTCGATGCTGGGGTCAAGTTGACGGTCGCCCGATCCGGATGAGTGACATGCGGCGATCGGACCCGCTGCATCCACGGGCCATTCGCAGGCAGTAGGCAGAAGCCTCTGACCCGAGACTCCTGATCGCTAGTTTCAGCCGGAGCGACTGACCATCGTCGCCAATACGATCGGAGCCATCCCGTCAGGCTCGCATCCGGCAAGAGGGCAGTGATCTATCGAGCCATATCGCAGCGCTCTCTCTCGCTCCATGCTGGCGCGGATGTTCTTCCGGTTGTCGTTGTTGAAGCGCGCGCCCATTACCCACGCACTGGCTACTTCGTAACGGTGGTGGTGGCGCCGGAGCGTAACCCGTAACCGCATGCCGAGATTGCTGGTGCGTTGGTGTAGCAGGGCGTTGAGGGTGTGATCGTGATTGCTCCGACGCCGGGAGCCGCGGAGGTTGCTGAGGGGTCGCGTGCGGAGGCGCCGGTGTTGGTGGTCTCGGCTCGTCCGACGACTGGGAGCGCATTCATGCGCTGATGCTCAACCGCAGTCGTGGCTCGGGTTTGTATTTGACTCACGAATCCAACTGGACCCGCATGTGAGCCGATTCCACATGCTGGAAGTCGGTGTATCGATTGCTATCGAACAGCATTCGTGGGCTTGCGAAGGTAACGATCTGGTGACAGTCGCTGCAGACTGTTGCGTTGACTTTGAGTTTGAACACTAAACTCAACGGCACGCTCCGGGGATGAGGCGTGTGGAGCACGTTCTGGACCGAGGCCCCGGTGGATCCACACCTGAGGAGACATGGATGTCTAGCAAGATCACACGGCGTCGCTTCGCGACAGCCGTCGCAAGCTTTGCAGTCGCCGCAGCGGCTCTCGCCGGATGCAGCGCTGAGCGTGACAGCGACACCGGCGGTGGTAGTGAGGGTGACGCGCCAGCGGCCGAGGACCTGCTGGTCGGCATCGCGATGCCGACCAAGAGCCTGGAGCGGTGGAACCGCGACGGAGCACACTTGGAATCGCTGCTGGAAGATGCTGGCTACGAGACCAGCCTGCAGTACGCCGACGACAAGGTCGACCAGCAGATCACCCAGATCCAGAACATGATCAACGATGGCGCAGACATCCTGGTGGTGGCGTCCATCGATGGCACCGCGCTAGCGCCGGTCTTGGAGGACGCCAAGAGCCAAGGCATCCCGGTCATCGCCTACGACCGGCTCATCAATGGCACCGAGGCTGTCGACTACTACGCGACATTCGACAATTACGCCGTGGGTCAGATGCAGGGCAACTACATCGTCGAGGCATTGGACCTGGAGAACGCAACCGGACCGTTCAACCTGGAGCCGTTCGCGGGCTCACCCGACGACAACAACGCCAAGTTCTTCTTCGCCGGTGCGTGGGATGTGCTGTTGCCGTACGTCGAGGACGGCGTGCTGGTGGTGCCCTCCGGCAAGTCACCGGCCAGCAATGACGATTGGGCCAGCATCGGAATTCAGGGCTGGGGCAGCGATTCGGCTCAGTCGGAGATGGAGACCAGGCTGAACTCGTACTACTCCGGTGGTGAGCAGGTCGACGTTGTGCTCTCTCCCAACGATTCGTTGGCGCTGGGAATCGCGCAGGCGCTGACCGGTTCCGGGTACACCCCGGGCGAGAACTACCCCATCCTGACCGGACAGGATGCCGACAAGGCGAACATGCTGAACGTTCTCGACGGCCGCCAGTCGATGTCGGTATGGAAGGACACCCGGGCGCTGGGTGACCAAGTCGCCGTCATGGTGCAGCAGATTCTTGACGGCGAGACAGTTGACGTCAATGACACCGAGTCCTACGACAACGGAATGATGGTGGTTCCCACCTATCTGCTCGAGCCGCAGGTCATCACCGCCGAGAACGCCCAGGTGCTGGTCGACTCAGGCTTCTATACAGCCGAAGACCTCGGCCTGTGATCGACGGCGGGCATCGAGCAAGCCCGCTCGATGCCCGCCATCGGTTGTGCCAGGACATACCCATCCAACGGAGGATTGGCCATGCCCAATGACAACGAAGCCATCCTGGAGATGGTGGCGATAACCAAGACCTTCCCAGGGGTGAAGGCTCTCAGTGATGTCACCCTCACCGTCGCGCGCGGTGAAGTCCACGCGATCTGTGGTGAGAACGGCGCCGGCAAGTCAACCCTGATGAAGGTGCTTTCCGGCATCTACCCGTACGGCACCTACGAGGGTGAGATCAGCTACCTGGGCGGGCTCTGCCGGTTCCGCAACGTTCGTGACTCCGAGCACGTCGGCATCGTGATCATCCACCAAGAACTGGCATTGAGCCCGTACCTGTCAATCGCCGAGAACATCTTTCTGGGCAACGAACAGCTCACCGGCGGTGTGATCGACTGGAATCTGACCAACTCGCGAGCAGCTGCTCTGCTGCAGCGGGTGGGGTTGAACGAGGCGCCCGATACCAGGATCGCCGACATCGGAGTCGGGAAGCAGCAACTGGTTGAGATCGCCAAAGCCATGTCCAAGGACGTCCGTTTGCTGATCCTGGACGAGCCGACCGCCGCTCTGAACGATGAGGACAGTGCCCATCTACTCTCCCTCATTGCCCAACTGCGCGATGAGGGGATCACCTCGATCATCATCAGTCACAAGTTGAATGAGATCGAAGCGATCGCCGATACCGTGACCATCATCCGCGATGGTCAATCCATCGAATCGCTGTCCATGCACGCAGAAGAGCCGGTCACGCAGGATCGCATCATCCGGGGGATGGTGGGTAGGCCGTTGGAGAGTCGTTTCCCCGAACGCGCGCCGAACGTGGGTGAGGAAGTGCTCTCGATCGAAGGGTGGACCGTACTGCACCCGATAGATCGAACTCGCAAGGTGGTCGACCAGGCCTTCCTGAACGTCCGCCGTGGCGAGGTGGTCGGGCTGGCCGGACTGATGGGCGCGGGCCGTACCGAATTGGCAATGAGTCTGTTCGGGCGTTCCTATGGGGCCCAGGTGGAAGGGCATGTGTACAAGGACGGCGTGCAGATCGACACTTCTTCGGTGCGTGCGGCCATCCGGCACGGTCTGGCGTATGTCACCGAAGACCGCAAGCGGTATGGCCTCAATCTCATCGACAGCGTGCAGCACAACATCACCCTTGCTGCACTGAAACAGGTTGCACACCTGGGAGTGATCGATCGCAATGCTGAGAGTTCGGTAGCTGAGAAGTTCCGGACCGACCTGCGGATCCGAACCGCCGATGTCGATACCCACGCGGGCAAACTCTCCGGAGGCAATCAGCAGAAGGTCGTGCTGAGCAAGTGGATATACGCCGATCCTGACGTCCTCATACTCGATGAGCCGACCCGAGGCATCGACGTCGGTGCCAAGTACGAGATCTACACGATCATCAATCGGCTGGCCAGCGAGGGCAAAGCGATCATCGTGATCTCTTCCGAGCTCCCGGAACTGCTGGGGATCTGCGATCGAATCTACGCGATCTGTGAGGGTCGCGTCACCGGTGTCCTTGACCAAGCCGAGGCCACCCAAGAACGTCTGATGGAACTTATGACCATGGGCAAGGAATCACGATGAACGCAGAATCTCAACAAATCGCCGACAACGTTGCGGCTCATAGGCCGGGTGCCGGATTGTTGGCCCGCCTCGGCGGCAATTCCAGGCAGTACGGCATCTTTGCGGCGCTGGTTGTGATCATCGTGCTGTTCCAGGTGCTCACCGATGGCCGGCTGCTGCTGCCCAACAACGTGGCTTCATTGTTCCAACAGAACGCCTACGTCATGATCCTGGCGATCGGGATGGTGATGGTGATCATCGCCGGTCACATCGACCTCTCGGTGGGGTCGGTGGTCGCATTCGTCGGGGGCGTGGTAGCCGTCAGTATCCGGGATTGGGGTCTGCCGTGGCTGGTGGCTGTGGTTCTCGGCTTGGCCGTGGGCCTGCTGGTGGGAATGTGGCAGGGATTCTGGGTCGCCTATGTCAAGGTTCCAGCATTCATCGTGACCCTGGCAGGCATGCTGATCTTCCGCGGACTCGCGCTGGTGGTCGTCGGTGAGACAGTCGCCGGAATGCCTGCGGCATTCATCGCGATCTCCAAAGGCTCGATCCCCAACTTCCTGGGCTTCATCGTCAATATGGATGTCGTCACACTGGTGATCGGGCTAGCGGCGATCTGCTTCCTGGCCGTCTCGCTAGTCCGGGGTCGGGTCGCTCGTCGGAGTCACGGCCTGGCGACCGAGCCGGTGGGGATCCTGGCCGCCAAGATCGTGCTGGGAGCGTTGGCGATTGGATTCGTCACGGTGATCTTGTCGCTATCGGCGGGCGGGACACCGGTCGTGCTGATCGTGTGCGGGGTTCTGATCGTGGCCTACAGCTTCGTCATGGGCCGGACCGTCTGGGGTCGGCACATCTACGCTATCGGCGGCAATCGGCAAGCGGCCGCGCTATCCGGTGTCAACACCGCCTGGGTGGACTTCTGGATTTTCGCCAACATGGGATTGCTGGCCGGTGTCGCAGCCATCGTGACCACGGCACGTGCTGGGGCCGCGATCGCAGCAGCGGGGATGAACTATGAACTCGATGCCATTGCTGCGTGTTTCATCGGTGGTGCTGCAGTCACTGGTGGCATCGGCCGAGTGGCGGGTGCGATCGTCGGCGCGCTGGTTATGGGCGTGCTGAACATGGGCCTGTCGATCTTGGCGGTGGACCCCTCGTGGCAGATGGCGATCAAGGGCCTGGTGCTGCTACTCGCGGTCTCCTTCGACCTGATCAACAAGCGTCGCGCAGGGGTCTGACCAATCGTCGGCGGGCAATGAGACAATGCCGATGTGAGCAGAAGGGCGGCAAGCTCGCAGACCTCGCTGCGCGAGAGCAATAAGTCACTCGTCATTGAGACTGTGCAGCGTTTTGGTGGCCTCACCCAGGTTGAGCTGGTTGAGGCCACTGGGCTGTCTGCAGGCACGGTCTCAACGATCGTCAAGGAACTGGTCGGCGCCGGAGTTGTGGAGACGGCTGCGACGATCCGCTCGGGTCGGCGGGCGCAACAGGTCACACTGTCACGGCGTCTGGGCGTGGTGGTCGCGGCGCAGATCGGGCCACGTCAGCTCTCGATGATCCTCGGGGATTTCGCCGGCGAAGTGCTGGCCGAGCAGTCGATGCCGCTGCCGTTCGAACATCGGGTGGATACCACGCTGGACCGGGTCGCTTTGCTCGCCGTCGATCTGATCGAGCGGATCGGTGCCAGCCTGCCGGAATTGGGCGGTATTGCCCTTGCTGTCCCGGCGCCGGTGGATGTCAGTACCGGCATGATCACGGTTCCCGGTGTGATGGCCGGTTGGAACGGCGAGCATCTGGCCCAGGTGATGTCCAAGCGGCTGCAGAAGCCGGTGTTCGTCGATCAGGATGCGAATCTGGCGGCACGGGCCGAACTGACCCTGGGCGCGGGACGCGGCCTCCAGGACATTCTCTATGTGCGCGCCTCCTCCACGATCAGTTCAGCGATGATCATCGGCGGTCAGAGCTACCGGGGCTACGCCGGTACCGCGGGTCAGATCGGCCATATCCAGGTGGATCCGCAGGGCGCAATCTGTCGGTGCGGCTCGCGTGGCTGCCTGGATACCGTGGTGGGTGCGAGTGCCTTGGTGGCTCCGCTGGCTGCGACGCACGGTGATCTGAGCCTGCGGGCACTGATGCAGCAGGTCGCCGCGGGTGATCAAGGGTGCATCAGGGTCGTCTCCGATGCCGGAGAACTGATCGGCCGGGTGCTGAGCACGGCCTACCAAACCATGAATCCGCAACGAATCATTGTGGGAGGGGAGCTTGCCGAGGCTGGCGAGTACTTGTTGGACCCGATGCGCCGCCAGGTGCAACGGGGCGCCTTGCGGAACATCGTCGCGCCAGTTGAGGTTGTTCCGGCGGACCTGGGGACCCGGGCGGAGCTGACCGGGACGTTGCTGGCAGCTCAGCAACACTCGGGTGTGGCCGATGCCGCCGAGGAGGTGGCGCTGTGAACCCTCCATTGCTGGCCATGCATGGAATCGGCCGCCGCTACGGTGCGGTGGAAGCGCTCACCGATGTCGAGATGAGCGTGCGGGCCGGTGAAGTGGTGGCGATCGTCGGTGACAATGCTGCCGGCAAATCCACGTTGGCCAAGGTCGTCGCGGGTGTGCTGCGTCCGGATGCCGGACTGATCGAGATCGACGGCGACTTGGTCAGTATCCCCACACCGCAAGCCGCACAGCGGTTGGGTATCGCAACCGTCTTCCAGGATCTCGCGGTCGCCGAGAACCTCGATGTCACCGCGAACCTGTACCTAGGGCGGGAGCGTCGCCGCGCCAGCGGGTACGTGTTAGCCGAGGCCGAGATGGAGGCAACCGCGCGGGACAAGCTGCGGGAACTGGGGGCCCGGATCCCTTCGGTGCGCACACCGCTGGCCGAGCTCTCCGCCGGGCAGCGGCAGGCGGTGGCCATCGCGCGCACGCTGATCGCTGAACCGCGGATCGTGGTGCTGGACGAGCCGACGGCTTCGCTGTCGGTCGCACAGACAGCCGAGGTGCTGACGCACATCGAACGACTGCGGGAACTCGGAATCGGAGTGTTGTTCATCAGCCACAACCTGAACGATGTCCGCGCTGTCTCGGACCGCATCGAGGTGTTGCGCCACGGACGCAACCATGGCAGCTTCGCCGGATCCAGTGCCACCAATGAAGAGTTGATCGCGGCGATCACCGGTGCGGTGCGCTACGACACCGGCGGACCGATCGAGACGTTGCGCTGAACGCTCGCCAGGGCTTCCGCGGTTTTGCCGGACGCCGCTGAGCGACCGCTGGCCCGGCCGGCAGGAGTTACACGCCCTGGAGGTAGCCGCAGGCGGTGATCACGTTCGCGGCGACGACGGCGGCTAGCGTCAATGCTGCCGCCCTGGCACCTACGTGGAATGTTCGGTTCTTCCTCATGGTCGTCCCTCACATGCTTGGTTCGGGTGATCCTTCGGGTGGCTGCATGGTACGGATCGTGCTGCTCGATGGCTTCCGTTGGTGCGGGTGTGTTGGCGGAAACCCTGGCGCTATTCGAATGTGAACGCTAACATGCGAGGTATGACTGTCGAGGTGGACAAGGCACTGGTCATTGGCGTGGACTACGGCACACTGTCGGGTCGAGCGGTGGTCGTGCGCGTGGCCGACGGCCAGGAGCTGGGGAGCGCGACGCACGACTATCCGCATGCGGTGATGGACCGTACCCTCGCCGCCGGTAGCGGACAATCGCTGCCGCCGGAATGGGCGCTGCAGGTACCCGCCGACTACGTCGATGTGCTCAAGGTGGCTGTGCCTGCGGCCATCACAGATGCGGGTGTGGACGGCGCCGACGTCGTCGGCATCGCTACCGACTTCACCGCCTGTACGGCCATCCCGACGACGGCCGATGGCACCCCGTTGTGTGAGCTTGAGCAATTCGCCGACCGTCCGCATGCCTACGTCAAGCTGTGGAAGCACCATGCCGCCCAAGGGCAGGCCGATCGCATCAACGAATTGGCGCGCAAGCGCAACGAGTTGTGGTTACCTCGCTACGGCGGCCTGATCTCCTCGGAGTGGCAGTTCGCCAAGGGTTTGCAGTTGCTGGAGGAGGACCGCGAGGTCTACGACGCCACCGAACACTGGGTGGAAGCCGCCGATTGGATCGTCTGGCAGCTGGGGGGCCGGTATGTGCGCAGCGCTTGCCCGCTCGGCTACAAGGGCACCTACCAGGATGGCCGGTATCCCAGCCGGGACTACCTCGCCGCTCTGAATCCCGAGTTCGCATCGTTCGTCACTGACAAGCTCGAAGGGGGCCCGATCGGGCAGCTGGGCGAGGCTGCGGGCTTCCTCACCGAACAGGCCGCAGGCTGGACCGGACTTCGTCAAGGTATCGCCGTCGCAGTGGGCAACGTAGACGCGCACGTCACTGCTCCGGCGGCCAACGCGGTCGAGCCGGGTCAGATGACCCTGATCATGGGCACCTCCACCTGTCACATCATGGCCAGCGACGTGCTCGGCGAGGTTCCGGGTATGTGCGGGGTGGTCGACGGCGGCGTGGTCGCCGGCAGCTACGGCTACGAGGCCGGCCAATCCGGCGTCGGCGACATCTTCGCCTGGTTTGTCGAGACTGGCGTGTCCGGCGACTACCAGCAGGCGGCCCAGGCGGCCGGCCAAAGCCTGCACGACTACCTCACCGATCTCGCGTCCCGGCAGCAGGTGGGCGAGCACGGCCTGATCGCGCTGGACTGGGAGTCCGGAAACCGGTCGGTGCTGGTGGACCACGAACTATCCGGACTGATTCTGGGCCAGACCTTGGCCACCCGCCCCGAAGACATCTACCGGGCGTTGCTGGAGTCGACGGCTTTCGGCACCCGGGTGATCGTGGAGGCATTCAACGATTCGGGGGTGCCGGTGAACGAACTGGTGGTTGCGGGTGGCCTGCTCAAGAACCGGTTCCTGATGCAGATGTACGCCGACGTCACCCGGCTGCCGCTGTCGACCATCGTCTCCACCCAAGGGCCAGCGCTGGGTTCGGCCATCCACGCCGCTGTCGCCGCCGGATACTACGACGACGTCCGCGCCGCCGCACCGGTGATGGGCCGCAAGATCGAAGCGCAATACACCCCGAATGCGGCAGCGGCCGATGCGTACGACGAGTTGTTCTCTGAGTATGTGCGGCTGCATGACTACTTCGGCCGTGGTGGCAACGACGTGATGCACCGGCTCAAGGCCATGCGCCGAGTAGCCATGGCGAAACGGGTGCAGCAGTGAACGGGGGATCGGCTGCGGCGACCTATTCTGCGCTCTCGCTGACCGCTGGCGAACGCGTGATCGTGGCCGCGATGTCACGTCGAACGCGCCATGGAGGGCGTCAAAATGGGAAATAGCGACCGCGACGCCGCGTTGGAGCACAAGTGGGAGCTGGCGCAGATGGGGGCGGGGGTGCAGGCGGCGGTGCGGGCCGCGCGGGAGCGGGTCGCTGAGCTGCACGCCGAACTTCCCCGCAATCAGCTGGTGGTGTGGACCGCCGGGAACATCAGCGAACGGGTCGTCCTTCCCGACGGCGATGACCCGGGCCTGTTCGTCATCAAACCCTCTGGCGTCTCCTACGACGAACTCAGCG
Source organism: Beutenbergiaceae bacterium (assembly GCA_047971285.1). Classification (GTDB taxonomy): domain Bacteria; phylum Actinomycetota; class Actinomycetes; order Actinomycetales; family Beutenbergiaceae; genus Pseudactinotalea. The sequence goes on from JBKDZO010000029.1 coordinate 68,932, forward strand.
CCGAGGTTATGGTGGTGTGCACGCTGGACGGGGTGAAGATCGACGACGGTACCCCCGCGCGGTTGCAGCCCAGCTCCGACACCGCTGCCCACGCCTACGTCTACCGGCATATGAGCGACGTCGGGGGAGTGGTGCATACGCACTCCACCTATGCCACCGCCTGGGCCGCCCGGCAGGAGCCGATTCCGTGTGTCCTGACCATGATGGGCGACGAATTCGGTGGTGAGATCCCTATCGGTCCGTTCGCCGTCATCGGCGACGATTCCATCGGGCGCGGGATCGTGCAGACCCTGCGCGGATCACGCAGCCGCGCGGTGTTGATGGCCAATCACGGCCCGTTCACCGTGGGTGTGGATGCTCAGGCGGCCGTCAAAGCCGCGGTGATGTGCGAAGAGGTCGCCCGCACCGTGCACATCACCCGCCAGCTCGGTGACCCGGTGCCGATTCCGCAACACCTGATCGACTCCCTGTTCGACCGCTACCAGAACGTTTACGGCCAGCCGGCCGCTCAGGAGGATGCCCAGTGAACAACCCGTTCGCCACTCGCCAGCTGTGGTTCCTCACCGGTAGCCAGGACCTCTATGGACCACAGACCCTGGAGCAGGTCGCGATGCAGTCGCAGCAGGTGGCGGCCCACCTGCAGGCCGCCGCCGGTATCCCCGTCGAGGTCGTGTGGCAGCCGGTGCTGAAGGATGCCGCCTCGATCCGGCGGATGGCGCTGGATGCCAACGCCGACGACGCCTGCATCGGGGTGATCGTGTGGATGCACACGTTCAGCCCCGCGAAGATGTGGATCACCGGGCTGGAAGCGCTTGCCAAGCCGATGCTGCACCTGCACACCCAAGCCAACGTCGAGTTGCCCTGGGCGGACATCGACATGGACTTCATGAACCTGAACCAGGCGGCGCACGGGGACCGGGAGTTCGGTTACATCGCCGCGCGGTTGGGAACGCCGCGCAAGATCGTCGTCGGCCATGCCAGCGCTACCGCCGTGCAGAGCCAGATCGGTCACTGGGCACGGGCCGCCGCGGGCTGGGCCGCATTGCGTGGTTCCACCCTCGCCCGGTTCGGGGACAACATGCGCTACGTCGCGGTGACCGAGGGGGACAAGACCGAGGCCGAGGTGGCGTTCGGCGTCGCGGTCAACACCTGGGGCGTGAATGAGCTGGTGGACCGGGTGGAGTCGGTGCCCGAGGCGCAGATCGACGACTTGGTTGCGCAGTACGACGCCAGCTACGACGTCGCGCCGCAGCTTGGCGCCGAGGGTGACCGGCACGCCTCACTGCGCTACGCGGCATCGCAGGAGTTGGCGTTGCGGTCTTTCCTGGATGAGGTCGGCGCGACCGCGTTCACAACGACATTCGAGGACCTGGGCGGCCTGCGGCAACTACCTGGCCTGGCGGTGCAGCGGCTGATGGCCGACGGCTACGGCTTCGGCGCCGAAGGGGACTGGAAGACGGCGCTGCTGGTGCGATTGGCGAAAGTGATGGGCTATGGGCTGCCCGGCGGGGCCTCGCTGATGGAGGACTACACCTACGAGCTCACTCCCGGCCGCGAGAAGATCCTGGGTGCACACATGCTGGAGGTCTGCCCCACCCTGACCACTGGTAGGCCTCGGCTGGAGATCCACCCACTCGGCATCGGGGACCGCGAGGATCCGGTGCGGTTGGTGTTCGACACCGATCCGGGACCGGGCATCGTGGTGGCCCTGAGCGATATGCGGGAGCGGTTCCGACTCACGGCCAATCTGGTCGGCATCGTGCCTCCGGACGCCGATCTGCCCAAGCTCCCGGTGGCTCGTGCCGTGTGGGAACCGCAGCCTGATTTCGCCACGTCCGCCACGGCCTGGCTGACCGCTGGTGGTGCGCACCACACCGTGCTCTCGACAGCGATCGGCCGGGAGGTGTGGGAGGACTTCGCCGACATCGCCCAGGTGGAACTGAACGTGATCGACGCCGGCACCACCGTTCGCGGTTTCACCCAGCAGTTGCGCTGGAACGCCGCCTACTACCGGTTGGCTCAGGGGCTGTAGCTCGGCGCTCCGAACCGGTCCGCCGGTGCCGGGTGGTGCCTGCCGCCCGGACCCTAGGTCAGCGCGGCCTGAACCGCCTGAAACATGGTGGTGTCGTAGGCAACGATCCGAGCTTCGACGACCTGGGTGTCGGTGGCGCGGATGGTTTGGATCGCGGTCGCGATCGCGTCTGCTCGTGGCCAGCCGTAGGTTCCCGCACTGATCAATGGGAAGGCGATCGTGGCGACGCCGAGTTCGTCGGCGACGGCCAGGCAGCGTCGGTAGCAGGACTCCAGCAGTGCGCGGTCGCGCTGCCCAGCGGTGTAGTTGGGCCCCACGGTATGGATCACCCAGCGCGCCGGAAGGTCGCCGGCGCTGGTCCAGCCGGCATCTCCGGTGGCCAGCCCGTCCGGGAACCGCTCGACGCACTCGCGCAGGATGGCCGGTCCGCCTGCGCGGTGGATCGCCCCGTCGACGCCGCCGCCACCGCGCATGGCGTTGTTGGCAGCGTTCACGATCGCGTCGGCGCGTTGGGTTGTGATGTCGCCGTGTGCAGCCCTCACGTCCGCCATGGCGGCCTCACCGGCAGGTCCTCACCGACCACCGCGCCCGTTGCTGAGCCTGTCATCGCACCAGTCTGCCCGGCATCGGTCCCATTGGCGAAATTAGGTTAGCCTAAGCTAACATGAGCCACCCGCTCGTGACCGCAGCGCATCCGGCGCTGCGGGTGTGCCCTATCCGGAAGGTTCATTCGTGAAGCGTGTCGTCTTTCCCGTACTCGCGGCAGGTTTCCTGCTACTGACCGCCTGCACAGGCTCAGGGGATGCAGCCGATGCCGACGCAGCGCCCGCGAGCGGCGATGAACCGGTGACGCTGAACCATCCCACCGAGCAGGGCCTGGAGATCTCGTTCGAGCAGCAACCACAGACCCTGGTGATGGACTGCTACGCCTACAGTTCGCTGCACGAGTACGGCCTTGAACCCGTGGCCCTGTTCGGCTACGACTGCGAAAACCCGTTCGTCATGGGTGACATCGACATCAGCGGCATCGAACTGGTCGGTCTGGACGGCGAGATCGACATGGAGCAGGTCGCTGAGCTGCAACCCGACGCCATCGTCGGACACGGCAGCGGCGCGGGCTGGTCCTGGTTCGATGACGATGTCAATGCCCAGCTGACCCAGGTGGCCCCGTTCGTGCCGGTCTCCTACTCCGAGACCGTCGATGACGCGATCGCTGCCACCCGCGAAATCGCCGAGTTCTTCGGCGGAGATGTGACTGCCGACCACGTTGTGGCTGCGGAGGAAGACCTCGCCTCAGCCAAGGCCGCATTCACCGAGGCGATCGCCGCGAACGACGTCACGTTCATGCTTACCAGCCCGACCAAGGAGATGCTCTACACCGCCGTCGGCTTCGCCGCTAGCGACCTGCTGGAAGACCTTGGCGCTACGGTAGTCGGCGCTCCCGCTCCCGAGAGCGGCAACCCCTGGGGTCAGGTGGCCTGGGAGCAGGCATCCACCTATCCGGCCGACGTCATCCTGGTCGAGGGCTATTCGGAGGATTACGCCTTCAGCGCCGAGCTGTGGGACAGTCTGCCCGCAGTGCAGGCAGGTCAACTGGAGGCATGGGGTTCGAAGGGCGCGATGACCGCGCGCGCGTACGCCGACTGGCTCAACGTTCTGGCCGCGCAGGTGGATTCCGCCGAGGATGTCGCGTGATCTGCTGACGCCGTCCACTGCCCGGACTATCACCTCTGGTCTGGCCCATCGAGGGATTGGCGTCGTGCTGCTTGTTGCCCTGTGTGTGCTGGCGCTCGCGCTGAGCATGGTGGTGGGTTCGCGGCCGATCCCGCTGGCCGAATTGATGTCCTTCCTGTTCGCACCCGATCCGTACGACCCGGTCTCGCAGGTAGTGTGGCAGTCCCGCGTTCCCCGCACCGTGCTGGTACTGCTCGCCGGAGCATGCCTGGGCGTCGCCGGTGCGTTGATGCAGGCGATCACGCGCAACCCGCTGGCCGACCCGGGCATCCTCGGCGTGAACGCCGGGGCTTCGCTGGCGGTGGTGCTTGGGCTGACCTTCGGCGGTCTGACTGATATCTCCCAGTACATGTGGTGGTCGTTCGCGGGAGCGGTGGCAGCCTCGGTGCTCGTCTTCGCTATCGGTAGCAGCGGACCGGTGCGATCCAGCCCGGTGCGGATGACCCTGTCGGGAGTGGCGCTGGGCGCGGTGCTGGCCGGGTGCACCTCAGCGGTGCTGTTGTCCAACTCCGCGGTATTGCAGGCCATGCGCGGCTGGTCTGCCGGCACCACCGCCTCGCAGTCACTGACGGACACGATCGCAATCGCGCCGTTTATCGGAGTCGGCCTGGTACTGGCACTGCTGAGCAGCCGGGCACTGGACGTGCTGTCGTTGGGAGAAGCCTCGGCGATCGCTATGGGTGCCAGGCCGAGCCGCACCAGGCTGGTGGTGCTCGCTGCCATTGCTCTGCTCGCCGGTGGCGCTACCGCAGCAGCGGGCCCGATCGGTTTCGTGGGCTTGATGGCGCCGCATCTGGCCCGCATGATCGTCGGTCCCCATCAGGGCTGGATCATGGCGTACTCGATCCTGGCGGCCCCCACCGTCCTGGGTTTCGCCGATGTGCTGGGCCGGGTCGTCGTAGACGGGGAAATGCCGGTCGGGGTGGTCACGGCGTTTGTCGGTGCACCGGTGTTGATCGCCATGGTCCGGCGCACCCGCGTGCGAGATCTCTGACGCGCCATGACCTCACTGGACTTCGGCCGCCGGGTGTACCGGCTCGGTCCGCCACGCCGGCCGGTGGTGCTGGTCGACGCCCGTTCAATAGCCGTGTGCTGCCTGCTGTGGTTGTTCACCGCCCTGGTCGCGGTCATCGCGGTGACCTCCGGCTCGGCCCAGATCAGCGTGGTCGAGTCGATCCAGGCCCTGATCGGTCTAGGTGACGGATACAGCACCATGGTGGTGGTGCAGTGGCGCGCGCCACGCGTGCTCCTGGCGGTGGTCTTGGGCGCCTGCCTCGCGATCAGCGGCTCCATCTTCCAGAATCTGACCGGCAACCCGCTGGGCTCACCAGACATCATCGGATTCCAGACCGGCTCGTTCACCGGTGCACTGATAGCCATGCTCATCCTGCGCGCAGGTTCGGCGCAGACCATGGTGGGCGCGTTGATCGGTGGCTTGGCCACAGCGCTGGTGGTGTTCGCGCTGGCCGCCCATCGCGGAGCGGTGCGCGGGGTGCGACTAATCATCGTCGGTATCGGGGTCAGTGCCATGCTGGCGTCGGTCAATGTCTGGATTCTGCTCACGGCCACCGTGGAGGACGCCATCATGGCCGGGCTGTGGGGAGCAGGCAATCTCGCCGGGGTGACCTGGATCCACCTGGAGCTGGTGCTGGCCACCAGCGGCATCTTCGTTGCCGCAGCGGTGCTGCTGGCCAGACCCATGCGGTTGATGCGGATCGGTATCCCATTCGCCACCGCCCTCGGGCAGAGGGTGCAGGTGGTGCAGGCCGGTGCCGTGGTCGTCGGAGTGGGACTGATCGCGATGGCCACGGCAACCGTCGGTCCCATCTCCTTCATAGCCCTGGCCGCGCCGCAGATCGCGCGGCGCCTGGTGCCCAGTGACGGTCTCGCGCTCGGCCCGGCTGCCGCGGTCGGGTCGTTGTTGCTGCTGCTCGCCGACGTGCTCGCCCAGCGGATTCATCCGGACTCGCCGTTGCCGGTCGGCATCGTCACCGTCTGTATCGGCGGGCTCTACTTCCTATGGCTACTGGTGAGAGAAGGTAGGACAAGATGACCCGGCTGCTCGTGGATGAGGCCACCCTCGCCTATCAGGATCACGTTGTGTGTCCGGAACTCTCGGTGGCGATACCGGACGGTCGCTTCACGGTTGTCATCGGGCCCAACGCGTGCGGCAAATCCACACTGCTCAAGAGTCTGACCCGGCTGCTCAACCCGCGCGTAGGCAGTGTGCTTCTCGATGGCCGGTCGCTACATCGGCAGCCCACCAAACATGTGGCACGCGCCGTGGGCCTGCTGCCCCAGGGACCGGTCGCCCCGGATGGGATCCGTGTGATCGATCTCGTGCAGCGTGGTCGGTATCCGCACCAGAACCTGTTTACACCCTGGTCGCCGCAGGATGAGCGGGCTGTTGCCCAAGCGATGATCGCGACCGGGGTGAGCCACCTGTCGGGCCGGATGGTCGATGAGCTCTCCGGCGGACAGCGCCAGCGGGTGTGGATGGCGGTGGCGCTGGCGCAGCAGACGCCGATCCTGCTGCTGGACGAGCCGACCACCTACCTGGACCTGAGCCACCAACTTGAGTTGCTGGAGTTGTGTCGCCTACTCAACCAGGAGGGCCACACCTTGGTAGCCGTACTGCACGACCTCAACCAAGCCGCACGCTATGCCGACCACATCATCGTGATGCACGCCGGTGCGGTGGTCGCTACCGGTACGCCGGCGGAAGTGATCACCGAAGATCTGCTTGCGCGGGTGTTCGCTCTGGACGCTCGGGTGATTGCCGATCCGGAATCTGGCAGCCCGCTCATCATCCCGCGCTGGCGCCATCGAATCGGGCCGCCGCTGCTTCAGGGTTGAGGCTAGAGCCGGATTCCCATGCCGCCGTCGACCCTTATCGTTTGGCCGGTCACGTAGGAATTGGCGTCGGAGGCCAGCCACGCAGCCATCGCGGCGATATCGGCGGGCATTGCCGGCTGCGCGATCGGGAGTTGGCCGCCTGCGACGTACACGTCCCGGAACCAGTCACTGTCGTGCTCGTCGACGCCGTCCACGATCGACATCCGGGTTCGTACGAATCCCGGTGCGACGGCATTGGCCAGCACCCCCGCTGCGCCCAGTTCCACTGCTACCGAGCGGGTGGCAGCCTCCAGGCCCGCTTTGCTGACGGCGTAGGCGAGATAGCCAGGTTCCGATGTGGTGGCATGCACGCTGGAGACGTTGACCATGCGGCCGTACCCGGCGCGGGCCATCGCCGGGCCGAATGCTGCCATCAATGCCACCGGTGCGTGCAGGTTGACCTGCTGAACAGCGGTGAATGCCGCCAGATCCAGTCCATCGAGCGGGGTTGTCGGGCACACCCCGGCACAATTGACCAGGATGTCCGGGGTTCCCAAACGATCGGCTATCTGCCGGGCCGCGTCGGTGACGGCCGAGGGCTGGGCCAAATCTGCCTCGAGCACCTCGAACGTTCGGTGCGGTTCCCGGTCGAGCACCAGGACGTTCGCACCCTGTTGCGTCAAGGCGGTCGCGATCGCCTCACCGATCCCGTTGGAGCCTCCGGTGACGACGGCGGTCCGGCCGCCCATGTCGAGTTCGCCGATCACGTCACTCACCCTTCAGTCCGCCAGCGGTCAATCCGCGAATGAAGTAGCGCTGCCCGAACAGGTAGGCCACCACCAATGGCAATGTCGCCAGCGACAACCCCGCCAGCACCGTGGGGATATCCAGGCTGTACCGACCTCGTAGTGAGGCCAGCCCGACCATCAGTGTTCGTAGCTGCTCATCCTGCAGGAACACCAATGCCAGCAGCAGTTCATTCCACGCCCACAACAGGTTGACCACGGTCAATGTGGCCAACGGTGCGGCCGATAGCGGTAACACGATGCTGGTGAATGTGCGCCAGCTGGAGGCGCCATCGACGGTTGCCGCCTCCAGCAGTGAACGGGGGACCGAGGCGAAGAACGTCGCCAGTAGGTAGATCGAGAACGGCAGCATGAGGCCGGTGTAGGTGATGATCACAAAGTGGAAGGTGTTGATCCAGCCCAGTTGCGCACCGGTTTGAAACAGCGGCACCAGCAACACCACCGGCGGCACCACCATCAGGCTGACGATGATCCCCAGCAGCGTCTGGCGGCCCCGGAACCGCCAGTTGGCGAATCCCCATCCGGCCAGCGCCGCCAGCGCGATCACTGCAGCGACCGACCCGCCGCAGATGATGACCGTGTTCACCAGCCACCGCAGCAGCCCGGCGTCCCACGCGGTCTGGAACGCCGCCGTCGTTCCCGACCACGGGAGCGACCACGGCGAATTCAGGAACTGCTCCTGCGTCTTGAACGCACCGGTGACCATCAAATAGCTGGGCACGAGTGCGCCGAGGGTGGCGATGCCGAGAATCAGGTAGCGGGCCCCTGCTCCAGCGCGTGTGCTCGCCGAACGTTGTGCGGACATCAGCCCTCCCCGAGTTGCTGGCGCAGCGATCGCTTCTGGATCACGAAGAATGCGACGATGAGTATCAGCGTGGCCGCGAACAGCAGCAGTGATGCCGCAGCGGCCAGCTCCGGTGCGGAATTGGGGAACGCCGTCCGGTAGATGTACAGCTCGGCGATCATGGTCGCGTCACCCGGTCCGCCCTGGCCGTTGGTGAGCACGTACACGTAGTTGAAGACCCACGAGACCATCACAATGGCTTCCGTCACCGCATAGAAGGTGAGAATGGGCACCAATTGCGGCAGGGTGATTGAGCGATGCAGACGCCAGAACCCGGCCCCATCCACCCGTGCCGCCTCGTAGACCTCGGGGGAGAGGCTGAGCATGGTGGAGTAGACCAGGATGACGCCGAACCCGACTTCCTTCCAGATGATGATGGCCGCCATCGTCCACAGCGCCCGAGTCGGATCACCCAGCCAGTCCTGCGCCACCCCGTCCAGGCCAATGGCCCGGAGCGTGGTGTTGACCGCGCCGTTCAGTTGCAACAACTGACCCATCAAGATCCCGACGACGGTGACCGGCAGGATGTATGGGAAGAACACCACACCGCGGAAGAACCGCTGGCCGCGTCGGCTCTCGAACAGCACCACCGCGATCGCCACCGCGAGGGCCAGCAGAACCGGCACGCACAACAGCAGCAGCGCATTGTGGGTGATCGCGGTCAGGAATAGCGGATCGGTGACGACCAGTTCGAAGTTCTCCCACCCCACCCACTCACCCTTGTAGCGCAGTGAGGTAGTCAGGACCTGAACCAGCGAGTACGCGAAGACGGCGAGCAGCACCAGGGCGGCCGGTCCGATCCAGAGCACGGGCGCCAGCTTGCGGCTGGCGCCAGCGCTCGTGGTCATTGCGCCTCGCCCCAGGCGGTGAAGTTGTCCACCAGCTCCCGGTCGGTCTGGCGTAGCCGGTCGGCGGTGTCCTGCATGGCCTGGGCCGCATCGGCCGGAGCCATATCGCCGCTGAGGACCAGCTGGACGTTGGCGAAGACGGCGTCGGAATCCAACTGGGCGGGGATGAAGTTCTCCAGGTATGGCACCCCACTGCGCCCGGCTTCGAACAGGGCGCTGCGGAATGGGTCGTCGGCGGCAACGGAGGTGTCGAACCGGTCATCGGCGGGTAGTACGCCGGTGGCGTCGTACCAGGCCTGCAACTGCTCGGGCGTGTGCAGGAACTGGATGAAGTCCGCGGCTACCTGCGGGTACTCGGTCCAGGAACTGATACCCAGGGTCTGCGAGGAACTGGCGATCTGACCCGAGAGCGGACCATCGGCCCACTGGGGCATAGCCACGATCTCGATCGTTTCCGGTCCTCCCGCCTGTTCTGCCATATTGGCGGCATCGGAGCCCGCGACCACCGTCATGGCGGCCTCACCGGCGACGAAACGCTCCTGCGCCTGGTACAGCTCGAGTGAGTTGATGTCGTCATTCCAGCAGCCGTGCTCGGAGGTTTCCGCCAACCGCTCCCACCACTGCGCGTGCGCCTCATCGGTGAACGAGGAGTCTCCGACGACGGCGGAGAGGACGTCGTCGACGCCATCCAGTGATTGCACCCCGATCATGGAGTACAGCCAACCGCCGAACCAGCCATCCTTGACCCCACCAGCGAGTGTGGTGACGCCCGCAGCGGACAAGGTGTCGCAAGTGGTGAGCAGTTCATCCCAGGTGGTCGGTGTGGTCAGTCCATGTTCGGCTAGCAGTGCGGTGTTGGACAGCATCGGGAACGAGGGGATGACGTACCAGGGTGCGGTCCACACCACATCTTCGAACGAAGCTTCGGTGGCGGCGTTGGTGTAGTTGGCAAGTTCCTCGGCGTCGATGTAGTCCGACACCGGTACCAGGTTCCCGTTCCAGCCGGGTTGCTGGGAATAGATGCCGCCCCAGAAGTACTGGATATCCGGTCCTTCGCCGGCGGCTGCGGCACTTTCGAACGCTGGAATCAGGGCGTCGGTGTTCTGCAAGGTCGGGATGATGGTGACGTTCGGATTCTCGGCCTGATAGGCGGCGATGGCTTCGTCGATGAACTGCTCGGCCCCCGGGGCTTCCTGCTCGCCCCACCACCACAGCTCCAGCGTGATGTCCTCGGTAGGCATCTCGGTTGGGCGGTCGGCGTCCGCGGCGGTCTCGTCGCTGCCGGAGGTGCAGGCTGCCAGCGTCACGGTGGCAGCGAGCAGCGTTGCCGCGAAGGTTGTCGTGCGTCGTTTCATGGCGTCGTTGCCTTTCAGGAAGGGGAGCCAGGTAGGCGCCCGGTTCAGGGGACCAGCGGAGGCGTCCGGTAGAGGGTGCGACCGGCCACGGTGATGTCGGTGTCGAGCAGGTAGGGGCGGACGGCGTCGAGATCCAACTCGATGCCCAGGCCTGGCCCCTCGCCGATGGTGATGGTGCCGTCGGCGTCCGGGATGAGTGGGTTGCGGACCAGTGCGCGAGCCAATTCGCTCGCCTCCACCGGGTATTCGCACAGCCAGTCTGTGCTCGAATGGGCGTAGGGCTGCAGCGAAGCGCTGAGCGCCAAGTGGGTGGTGAAGGTGTGATTGATGAACTGCACGCCCCGTTCGGACGCGTAGGCGGCCACATCGGCCGCCGGTGCGATACCACCGATCCGGCCGGTGTCGACCTGCACGAACCCGATACCGCCGTAGTCGATCAGGTGCCGGGCCTGGAATCGGTTGTGCGCGCCTTCACCAGCCGCCAGCCGCACTCTTGGTGATTGCTTGGCCAGGGCGGCGTAGGAGCCCAGCGCCCCGGAGACGAACGGTTCCTCCAGCAGCAACACCGATGCCGACTCCAGGGCAGGCAAGCGGGCGGCGGCGGCATCGACGTCGTCGTGCCAGACCGTTCCGGCATCGATCAGCAGCGCGGCGGCGGAGCCGAGACCTTCACGAGCAGCGTGCACCTGGTCGGCGTCGGCATCCACGTCGCCGGTGCCGTAGGGACCCCAGCCGAACTTCGCCGCACGGTACCCGGCGGCGGCTATCTGCTGTGCCGCGCGGAACGTCTCCTGCGGGGTATCCCCGAAGAGGGTTGAGGCATAGGCGGTCTTGGGTGTCGGTTTGGGGTTGCCCAGCAGTGCATGTACCCCGACTCCCCGGACCTTGCCGAGCAGATCCCACAGCGCGATCTCTATCCCCGACAGGGTGTGTTCGGCCTGTAGCAGGTCCAGGCTTCGTGCGCGCACCCGCTCGCCGATGGCGAGGATGTCCGCAGGATGCTCCAGTTGTGCTCCCAGCACACTGTCGGCGACCGGGTGGCATGCCGAGTGCGACATCGGAGTCACCAGAGCGGCGATGGTGGGTAGCGGTGAAGCCTCACATTCACCCCATCCGGTGTGCTCACCCGCGCGTACCCGGACCAGTGCCATGTCCTGGCTGCCATCGCCGATATCGCGGATCTGCGGCACGGCGAGGTAGAAGATGTCTACCGAATCGATACTGGTCATAGCGGTGCTCCCGTCACGATGCCGGATGCCGAGATCTCCTCGACAGCTCGAATGCCGGTGAAGGTGGTGGCGACCAGACGAGTGCGCAGCAGTTCCCCCGGCTGCAGCGTGCGGTGGGTGCCCGCGGCGATGCCATCGCTGACTGAGACCGGGGAACCGGAGCACGGTTCGAGTACCGCGACCCGGTGGTCGCGCCAGCCGCCATAGCTGGCGAAGGTCCAGCAGGAATCGAAGATGTTGGTGTCGAATGCCAGGCCCAAGCCCGAGCCGTCGTCGTAGCCCAGCGCACACCAGCCCGCGGCCAAGTCGGTGGCGTACTGGAATTCGCACACACCCGAGTGCGCTGGCAGCGTCCGGCGCATGTCGTGCTGCTGATCTTCGTCCTCCAAGTACGGCCAGCGGTACCGGGTGCCCGGCCCGCCAGCCCGGGGATTGCCGAACTCCGCCAGTTCCATCCGGGCGTCCGGAAGGTCGATCCGAGCCGGCTCATTCACATTCAGCGCCACATGGTGCTTCCACAGGTACGGCAGTGCGCTGGAGGTGGGGTTCGCCAGTTCCTGGTCCAGGATCAGGCCCGCGTGCCCAGCCTCCAGGCAGATCGTGGTGCGCAACCGCGCTCCGGAGATCGGTGCCGCCAGTTCCATTGCCAGCGCAACCCGGTCCGGGTGGCGTTCGATGTGCCAATCCCAGGAACTGGCCCAGACCTCACCGTGATCGGGGTAGGGCTCGCCCGCCAGTTCTTCGGGGATATCGTTGGGAAATAGCACGTCCCAGCCGCCGAAGAACTGATCGTCGTAGCTGCTGCCAAAGGCTGGCCGGTACGGGGCGGTACGCGGGTTGTGCCACAGGAACTGGCGGCCGCTGCGCCCATCTCGCAATTCCCAGATCTTGCCGCCCAATTCGGGCAGAACCACTGCGGTGGTCAGGCCATTGTCCAGGACCACCGCATGCAGGCCGCGATAGCTCCAGTGGGGATCGGCCGAGGGTGCCCTCATGATCCGGCTCCGGGCCGCAGCAGTACCTTGACCGCCGGATCGCCTGCGACCAGCCGCTCATACCAGCGTTGGCCGTCGGTCAACGGCGCGGCGACGAGGTGATCGGCGATGCTGACCCGGCCCTGGGCCAGCCACGTCAACGCCGTGCGCACATGCAACGGTGAATAGGCGAAAACGCCCAGGAGGTGCAGTTCGGAGCGCACCACATGGTTCAGCGGCAACTCGGTCGCGTCGCTGTGCAGCCCCACCAGCAGCATTCGGCCGCCTGGGCGCAGCGCGGTCAGTGCCTGGCGCCGGGTGCTGGGAAGGCCGACGCCATCGATGGCGATATCGGCGCCGTCGATACCATCGTCGCGGAGTTGCTCGCCCGGATCGCGTCCTGGATCCAGCGCCCGCGCCCCGTCTTGAAGGGCGACGGCGAGCCGGTCCGGATTGGGTTCGACCACGTAGCGGGAGGCGACGCCGAACTCGCGCAGAACCTGCAGGATGAGCAGGCCGATCGTGCCTGCGCCAATGACGATGACGACATCGGACGGGCTGACCGATGCCTGCTGGACCGCGTGCAGGGCGAACGCGACGGGTTCGACCGTCGCTGCGGCCGCCAGATCCATCTCTGGTGCAACCGGCATGGCCGAATGCCACGGCACCGCGACGTATTCGGCATTTCCGCCCGGGTCCGTGGCCCCGAGCAGGCGGCGGTCCGAACATCGCTGCTGCTGGCCGATGAGGCAGTGCTGACATGAGCCACAACTGGTGAGTGGATTGATCGCGACCGCAGTGCCGACGGCGAGGGCCGGAGGTACCGCCGCGCCAGCCTGGTGCACATGCCCGGAGATCTCATGGCCGAAGATCAGCGGTGGGGTCCGAATCGAACTCTCGCCGAGGAAGCCGCTCAGTTCACTGCCGCAGATACCTGAGTAGGCGACCCTGATCAGGACCTCGTGCCTGCCGGGTACCGGTATCGGCGTGCGAATCATCTGCATCCGGCGAGGAGCCGAGTACTGCAGTGCCTGCATCTGCCGGTCACCTGATTGCGTCATGAGGCAGACTCCCGAGGTTCGGTCCGCTGGGTGCCGGAGCGTTCATGGGCCCGGACTAGGACTTCGATCCGGTCCAGGCAGTTGCGCAGTGAGGGCAGAAATCGGACCAGGTCAGGTGCTGCGGAACGTTGAGTGGGTACGGCGATGCTGACCGCTAGCGGTCGCCCAGCTGTCTTGGTCCCAATCCCGATACAGCACACCCCGGGCGTGGATTCCTCACTCTCCAGGCTGTAGCCGCGTTCGCGGATCTGAGCAAGCTCGCGCAGGAGTTCGTCGGCGTCTTTGACGGTGGCCGGGGTGGGGCGGACCAGGTGGTCCGGTAGCAGGTCGCGCACCTCTCGATCGGTGAGCGTGGCCAGCATCGCCTTGCCGACTCCGGTGGAGTACGCGGGCAGACGCTGACCGGGTTTGGAGCGCCAGCGCAGCCCGACCCCCTGATCGCAGCGATCGAGGTAGATCACGTCGGAATCGACCAGCGTGCCGAGGTGGCAGGCCTCCCCGGTCGTGGCCGCGAGGGTCTCTAGTTCGGGGTGGAGGTCTTCGTGTAGCGATGATGACAGCGGCATGTGCATGCCCACCTCGAATGCCGTTGCGCCCACCTGGTAGGCGCCGTGACTGTTGCGCTCCAGGAATCCGGCCGACTCCAAGCTGGCGAGCAGGTCGTGCAGGGTGCCGCGCGGAACTCCGGTCAGGTCGAGCAGCTCGGTGAACCGCAGCGGGCCGTCGGCGCGGGCGACTCTGACGAGGGCTTCCAGTGCCCGGTCCACGCTTCTGCTCATTCCCGCTCACGCTTCCACTCGTCGTTGAGTTCTTATATCCGAAATGAGTTCGGATTTGCGATACCGAGAATGGAGGGTCTCGCCCGGTTTGTCAACCACCGATGCCGGGTGCCAGGCGAACGCTGTCCGGCATACTCACCCACGATTTAGTGATTGGGCGGCGCGTTAGTGAGCTGCCACTCACTAACTGGCCGCCGAATCACTAAATGGCGAGGGGACGGCTATCCGGCCTGTGCGGTGATGTGCCAGAGCATCAGGGCGCCCGAGGAAACGATCAGTAGACCACTCACCGACGCCAAGCCGAGGGCGCGCCGTGTGGTCCGTTGGCGTTGGGCCATGTTGAGACTCGTGCCGTCGCCGGCATCGAGAGCCAGCGCCGAACGTCGATGAAGCACCAATCCGGCGCCATAGCTAGCCCAAGCGGCCAGGCTGCGCCAGCCGACGCCGAAGGCTGCGGTAATCGGGACGACCAACACCACTGCGACCAAAGCGAAGTGAAACGTCCGTCCGGGCCGCAGCCAGCCGAGGATGCGCGTCATTTGTGAAGTCGTCCTGCTATTGGTCGTTGTCGGGAAGTTCGGGCAGCTCAACGGGCTCGGTGCACACGATCGCCTGTGCCGAGTGTGCGTGTTCGGCATTGATCTGGCCGGTGCCATCGGTATCCAGGTCCGGATCCCACTGCGATGGTGGCACCGCGACGTATCCCACGCACAGGTTAATCGTGGTGGCGCCGGAATCCTCATCCAGCACTCGGTCACGGGGCAGTGATTGCACATCCGAAGTATGCCGTGCCCGACAACGCCGCGACCGTCTCGAACTCTCGTGGGGCAGCGCCGTCGCCGGAGTCGGTCACGGGTGGGAAGTCCAGCAGTATCGTGATCCCGTCTGGGTGCTGCCAGTCAGCGACCACAGGTCGGCCTTGAACGGGCAGATAGGCCGTATGGGGCGTGTTGTTCTGAAACGAGTAGGACACCTCGAAGCGAGGATTGCCGAATCCGGAGTCGCCGATACTGAAGTTGGCGGTCAACTCGGCGGAGCCCGGCCCTGGGGCTACTGGTTCGTAGTCGATGGCCGGCTCGGCGGAACAGCCGGTCAGCGTCAGCACTACCAGCGCGGGCACGCCGCCTGCGGTGAAGCTGCGGGGCATCATCGGTAGGTGCTCCGAGGCGGCAGGCCCCGGGGCATTGCCTGTAGACCTCGGTGGTGGTGGGTATCGAAGGCCAATCGACACCACGCCTCGCTGAAGCTATTCCAGAGCTTCCGCGATCGACCGATCGACCCACTCGCGGCTTCCCCGCAGGCGTAGGGCTAGCAGAGGGTCATATTCGTTCCTGAGTTCGGGTCCGGCTACGGATGCGGGTCAAGACCGTGAGGACTATGGCGGTCAAGGCTGCTACGCCGATGATGATCCACCAGGTGGGGTTTGTGGTGTCGGGTTGGGCTGGGTCGGCGGCTGTGGTGCTGGGTTCGGTGGTGGTTGGTTCGATGCTGGGGCTGGTGGTTTCGGCATAGCCGGCGAGCTCGGCGATGCTGGGTTGACGGTCATCGCGCAAGAAGGGGTTGGTGTCGGGTAGGCCGGTGGGGTCGGTGGTGAGCATGGCGTAGGGGTTCAGGGCGCCAAACCCGGAATCGTCGGTATGTACGCCGGGTGCACCGGTCAGCGGGGTAGCGGTGGTGGCCAGGAGTTGCAGGATCTGGTTGGAGGTGGCGTCTGGCCACTCCGCCACAGCAAGGGCGAGAGCGGCGGCGGTGATCGGGGAAGCGAAGGAGTTCCCGTGAATGATCTCCTGCCGTGTGAACGACTGCCCCAGCTTCCGGCCCGGGGCGTAGCCCAACAGAGACTCGCCGGGGGCGGTGATGCCAATGTCGTTGCTGACGATGTTGGGCTGGCTGAGCGTACCGTCGGGCGTGGTCGATCGCACTGCGACGACGCCGTTCATGGCGGCGGGGAACCCGGTGTAGGTGCCACCGGAATTGGACACTCCCGCTACTAGGATGACCCCGGCTGCCGGCCCGAAGCTGCGGCTGCTCCCCGGGCGTATCACGCTGGACGAGGTGCGCGCCATGGCCGGCGCGGTTGATGCGCCCGGGTCGGCGGATGGGCCGGCCCGATTGAGCGACATGCTGCTCGGGATCGACGAGTCGTCGTTGGCGTCCTTGAGGCTCGATATCGCGGCCGAGCCGCATGTGTACATGTTGGGCGATACCGGATCGGGCAAGTCGGCGTTTCTGCGCGCCTATGCGCGTGAAGCTATGCGGATCGCGACGCCGAAGCAGTTGCAGTTCTTCGTGGTGGACTACCGGCGCTCGCTGCTCGGCGAAGTACCGGAGGACTACCTCACCGGGTACCTGACGACCAACGCGCAAGCCAGCACGGAGATCGCCGGTCTCGCGGAGTACCTGCAGACGCGGCTACCCGGCCCGGACGTCACCCCGGCCCAACTGCGCACGCGGTCGTGGTGGCGCGGCGCCGAGGTGGTGCTGCTTGTTGACGACTACGCTTTGGTCGCCACATCCTCGGGCAACCCGCTGGCCGCGGTAGCACGGCTCCTGGCTCAGGCACGCGATATCGGGTTGCACCTGGTGCTGACCCGTCGATCCGGTGGCGCAAGCCGAGCTCTGTATGAGCCGCTGCTGCAAGGTCTGCGGGATCTGGCATCTCCGGGGATCCTGCTGTCAGGTGATCCTGGTGAAGGTCCGTTGATCGGCCGGCTCAAACCTCGGCGAGCGGTACCCGGACGGGCCACGATCGTGTTCCGTGACCGTGGTGAGGTAGCGGCGCAGCTTGCGTGGACCGAGCCTGAGCAGTAAGACGATGGCATGAGGTGCGGCGCCGTCCTGCAGCGGCGGTCGCCATCTACGACCAGGAATAGGAGCAGGCAATGAAGACTCGCACCATCGGCGATGGCGCACGGCAGGTCACGGTTGGGGAGATCGGCCTGGGGTTGATGACGTTCGACCAAGCCGGGGCGCCACCCCGGGAGCAGCTCGCAGCCACTATCAAGGCTGCCTTGGATGTGGGTGTCACCCTGTTCGACACCGCCGATGCCTACGGGCCGCGCGCGCTCGGGCCGGCCACGCAGGGTGAGAACGAAACTCTGATCGCTTCGTTGCTTGATGAACTGGGGGTGCGCAATCGGGTGTTCCTGGCCACCAAGGGCGGCTGCCTGCGGACCGACGAGGGTGGCTGGCGGCAAGACTCCTCTCCGGAGCACCTGCATGCCGCCGTCGACAACAGCCTGCGGCGCCTGGGCGTCGATCAGATCGAACTGTGGCAGCACCACCGCCCGGACCCGGCGCGGGACTACAACGAGACCATCGGCATCCTGAACGACATCGCCGCCACCGGAAAGGTCGCCCGCATCGGTTTGTCGAATGTGAATCCGGAGCAGATCCGGGCGGCGCATGCCGTGCTCGGAGAGGCGTTGGTGAGCGTGCAGAACCAGTTCGGCCCACGGTTCCGGACCTCTAAGCCCGAGATCGATGTCTGCGACGAATTGGGCATCGCATTCCTGGCGTGGCGCCCGGTGGGCGGGCTCGACACCGCCAAGAATCTCGCCTCCGACAACGAAGTGTTCGCGCAGGTGGCGCGCCGGCGTGGGGTCAGTGTCTACCAGGTGGCTGTTGCCTGGTCGCTGGCGCAGGCGCCGGTGATGATCCCGCTGGTCGGCGCGAAGCGGCCGGAGTCGATCACCGATTCCACCGGTGCCTCCGACCTGGAGCTGACGGCCGAGGAACTTGCCCTGCTGGACGCGTCCTGAGGATCAGCCGAACAGTCGCGTGCCGGTTACCGCAGCCGCGGTGCCGATCAGCATGAACGGACCGAGCGCGATGGCGGTCGTCCGGGTCGCCCGGCGTGCCAGTAGCAGTGCCAGTGCGACCAGTCCGCCGAGTAGGAAGGTCACGAGCAGGGCGCTCCAGAAGGTGGTCCAGCCGAACCAGGCCGAGACCAGACCGACCAGCGCGGCGAGCTTCACGTCGCCGAACCCCAGGCCTTTCGGGTTGATCAGGTGGAGAAGCAGAAAGCCCACGGTCAGGCCGAGCCCGCCAAGGCCGGCGCGGGCCGCCGTCGGGAAGTCGCCGCTTGCCGTTGCGGCCAGCAGGAGTAGCACCGCGACGGTCACCGTCGTCGGGTAGCTGAGGGCATTCGGCAATCGGTGGGTGTGAGCATCGATTACCCCCAGCGCGGCGCCTCCGCACGCGGCGACCACCAAGGCCGGGGCCGTCGGCCCGGGGCCGCTGGCCCAGATCGCCCACACGGTGGCCAGCGCTGAAGCCACCACCACCTGGGTGCGGTACGGCCGGATCTCACTCCATGCGCAGGACGTCACCGACTGCAGTGCGTCCAGTGCAAACCGACCCCCTGCTGCCATATCTCGAGTATCGGCTGCTTCGCGTGGGTCGCGGGCGCTTTCCACAGGCCCAAGGTCGAGATGGTCCTGGGCCGCGCACCCCCGCCCTGCCCCCGTTGAGGTAGTACTCCAGCGCTGAGGTAGTAGTGCCAGCAGTACTACCTCGACGCGCGCGTACTACCTCAGCGGTGGGGGAGGCGCGGTGGGGGAGGCGCGGTTGGGGTGCGGGAGATGCGTGGCCGTGCGGGCGGAAGATCGGTGCTCGTGGGGCCTCGTAGCGGATGTGAACGCTAACCTGGTGATATGCGCGCTGCGATGTTGCATGGAGTGGGAGACATCAGGGTCGAGGAGATCCCCGACCCGGAGATCCCCGATGGCTATACCGCCGTCCGGGTCACCGATGTCGGTTTGTGCGGTTCTGACCTGCACTGGTTCGGCGAGGGTGGCATCGGAGACGCCACGCTGGCGCGGCCGACAATTCCCGGGCACGAGTTCGCGGGGATCGGTGCGTCGGGTGCGCTCGATGGGGTGCCGGTGGCCGTGGACCCTGCCATCGCTTGTGGCGACTGTCAGCTCTGTGAGGCCGGCCATCGCAACCTGTGTACGCGAATCCAGTTCGCCGGCCACAGCACGCTGGATGGCGGAATGGCAGAGATCGTGGCTTGGCCCACCCATCTTCTCCATCCGCTGCCCGAGGGCATGACCGGGGCAGATGGAGCCATGCTGGAGCCGCTCGGCGTGGCACTGCACGGCTGGGACCTGGCTCACTCGCGGGTCGGTGACACCGTCGCGGTGGTGGGCTGCGGCCCAATCGGACTGCTCACCATTCAGATAGCCAAGGCGGCCGGAGCCGGATGCGTGATCGCAGTCGAACCTCGGGCCCACCGCAGGAAGGCTGCTCTGCGCTACGGCGCCGACGCTGCCTACGACACCGCTGAGGCCGGCGACGCCAGCACCTGGAAACGGTACGGCCTGGGTGCGGATGTGGTGTTCGAAATCGGCGGGAACGACGAGGCCATTGACCTGTCGGTGCTCGCTGTCCGCCCGGCGGGCCGGGTGTTGCTCGCAGGCATTCCGGATATCGACCGTTCCAGCTTTCCGGCGCACACCGCCCGCCGCAAGGGCTTGACTTTCGCCATGGTGCGGCGAATGAAGGAGATGTACCCGCGCGCGATCCGGCTGGTACAGCAGGGCCACATCGACGTGCGCAGCATGGTGTCCGAGCGGGCGCCGTTGGCCGATGCCGCCGGCGCGTTCGCCCGAGCGGTCACCCGGGATGGGCTCAAAGTCGTCGTCGCAATCGACGAGTAGGCCCGGGGCGGCTCAGCTGCCCGCGCTGGCAGCTGCAACCGCGGCTGCGGAAGCTGCGGCGCTCGTCGCGACAATCACGTCCCGCACCGCCTTCGTTGCCCAGTTGCCCTCAGAGATCTTCTTGGCGCGGGCTTTGACTTCCCGGTTGCTCAGCCCCGGTACCGGCAGCACCCGGTGGACCGCGTCGGTTGCTGTCAGCAACCCCACCACCGCGGCCCCGCGCGGGTCCGGTGCCCGCTGCCCGGCGAGCATCGCCACCAGGGACCGGCGAACCTCTCCCTCATACCCCGCAGTGGAGCCGCCCTCCGGGGTGGCGGGCCAGCGGGTAGCGGTGAAGATGCCCAGGATCGACTCCCGTGACTGGGTGATCAGTCCACGCTCGACCAGCCGAGTGATCACGGGCTGCTTGACGCCCCTGCCCAGCCGCATCACCAGATCGGACGCCCCGCGCGGTTTGCTGGAGATCGTCGCCATGGCTTGGCGCAGCAGCGGATCCGAGGCCGGCTCAGAACCTGTCACCAGGACCTTGGCGGTCTTGAACAGCCCCTTCGGCTTGTCCTCAACTGCGACCTGGCCCGACAGGGTCAGGTCCACCAGCAGCGCCCCACCGAGCAACGGCACGATCACCGCACTCGACTTCAGCACCCCGCTGTGGTCGTCCAACAGCAACAGCGTCAGGTCCTCGGCGATGAGCATGTTCATGGAACGACGCTACGTCACCGCCGCGCCGGATGGGTTGCTAGCTGCGTTTCAGCGCTGCCTGGGCCGCTGCGAACCGGGCGATCGGAACCCGGTACGGCGAACATGAGACGTAGTCCAGGTCGAGCGCCTGGAACAGGTCGATGGAGGCCGGGTCTCCGCCGTGTTCACCACACACCCCGAGCTTCAGCCCCGCTTTGGCGCCCCGTCCGCGCTCGGCGCCCAGCCGCACCAATCCGCCGACCCCATCGGCGTCGATTGAGCCGAACGGATTCGCGGGTACCACCTCGGTGTCCAGGTAGTGGCTCAGGAAGGCGCCCTCGGCATCGTCACGGGAAATACCGACACCTGTCTGGGTCAGATCGTTGGTTCCGAAGGAGAAGAAGTCGGCGTACTCGGCGATCTGGTCGGCCACGACCGCTGCACGCGGTAGCTCGATCATGGTGCCGATCGGGATATCCAGACGCCGTCCCGCAGCCTGGAACTCCTCCTCCAGGGTCGCGACGATCACCTCCCGCATGCGCCGCAGTTCCTCGGCGTAGGCCACCAGCGGCACCATGATCTCCACTTGCGGATCGCCGCAAGAATCGGCGACGGCGAACGCCGCCCGCACGATGGCGCGCACCTGCATCTGCGGGATCTCCGGGTACAGCAGTGCCAGCCGCACGCCACGGGTACCCAGCATCGGATTCTGTTCTGTGAGCTTCTTGATCTGGCTCAGCAGGGTGCGCGCCTGCTGCAGATCGGTGGGGTGGGTGTCGGCCGACAATTCTAGGCGCTGCACCTCCAAGGCCTGATCGACCAGGCTCGGCAGGAACTCGTGCAACGGTGGGTCCAGCAGGCGAATGGTGACTGGCAGACCGGACATCGCCGCGAGGATCGCTGCGAAGTCCTGTTGTTGCATCGGCAGGATCTGCTCCAGTGCGGCGCGCCGCTGGTCGTCGTCGCTGGCCAGGATCATCCGCCGGACCGCCGGCAGCCGGTCTGCCTCCATGAACATGTGCTCGGTACGACACAGGCCGATGCCCTCGGCCCCGAACTCGCGGGCCCGGACGGCATCCGGTCCGGTATCGGCGTTGGCGCGTACGCCCAGTGCGCGAACCTCGTCAGCCCATCCGACCACCGCTGCGAAGTCCTCGTTGATCTGTGGCGGCACCAGCGGCAGTGCGCCGAGGTAGACCTCCCCGGTCGACCCGTCCAAGGTGATCAGATCACCCTCGGTCAGCGTGGCCTGCCCGATGCGCAGGGTCTTTGCGTCGGCATCGATGAGCACATCGGATGCGCCCGCAACGCAGGGTTTGCCCATCCCGCGTGCCACTACAGCCGCGTGTGAGGTCATGCCACCATGCGCCGTCAGTACCCCCTGTGCTGCGAGGGTGCCGCCGATGTCATCGGGGGTGGTCTCCCACCGCACCAGCACCACGGCGTCTCCGGCCTTCCCCCTCGCCTCGGCGGTTTCGGAGTCGAACACCACTTCGCCGACGGCGGCTCCGGGGGAGGCGTTCAGACCGCGGGTCGCCGGCCTTCGATCGTGGTCGGGGTCGATCGCGGGGTGCAGCAACTGGTCCAGTTGGGCCGGCTCGATCCGGGTGAGTGCCTCTTCGCGGCTGATGATGCCTTCGTCGACCAGATCCCGGGCAACCTTCAACGCCGCAGCTGCCGTGCGTTTGCCACTGCGGGTCTGCAACAAGTACAGCGATGTGTCCTCAACGGTGAACTCGATATCCTGCATGTCCCGGTAGTGGCTCTCCAGCCGCCCCATCACCTCCAGCAACTGGCGATAGGCGTCGGGCAGGACCTGTTCCATCTCCGCCAATGGTCGTGGTGTGCGGATACCGGCCACGACATCCTCGCCCTGGGCATTGACCAGGAATTCGCCGTACAGTTCCTTGGCGCCTGTGGCCGGGTTGCGGGTGAAGCAGACGCCGGTGGCCGAGGTGTCTCCGCGGTTGCCGAACACCATCTGCATCACGTTGACGGCAGTACCCAGATCATCGGGGATGTTGTTGGCGCGACGGTAGATCCCAGCCCGCGGGTTCTGCCAGGATCGGAACACGGCGTCGATGGCACGCCGCAGAGCTTCGCGCGGGTCGTCGGGCAGATCGGAGCCGATGTGTTCACGACCGATCTGCTTGAACCTCTGGACCAGGTCTTGTAGATCTGCGGTGCTCAGGTCGGTGTCCGCCGCGGCCCCACGATCGCGCTTTAGGGCGGCTAGTGCGTCCTCGTACAGATGCGCCGGGACACCCTCGACCACCTCGCCGTACATCTGCAGGAATCGGCGGTAGGAATCCCAGGCGAACCGTGGGTCCCCGGCCTCCTGGCCCAGGGCTGCCACGGTGTCATCGCCGATTCCGAGGTTGAGGACCGTATCCATCATCCCGGGCATGGACACCACTGCCCCGGAGCGCACCGCGACCAGTAGTGGCCGCTGCGGGTCGCCAAGCCCGCGGCCGGTGCGCTGCTCAAGGCGTTCCAGAGCGGCGAGCGTCTGATCCCAGAGTGTCTGCGGCCACGCCCCGCCGTTGGTCATGGCGTCCACGCAAGCGGTGGTCGTGACCGTGAACCCGTCGGGCACCGGCACCCCTAGCCGGGTCATCTCGGCTACGCCGGCACCTTTGCCGCCGAGCAGATGGCGCATCGAAGCATCGCCATCGGATAGGTCGTACAAGTAGCGCTTCTCGGTCATCGTCGTCCCTCCGCATAGTGCATCGGTTCCCAGTGCCGCTCACGTGCCATCGCAGGATAGCCACCGCTGGTGCTGCTGGCGAGCAGCAGTCCTAGCCTGGCGAGGCCAGCGTGTGGCGACGCTGCTCAACGAGTTCGATCACCCGGACCGCTGCCTCTTCCAACGCCAGCTCAGTGGTGTCGATGATCGGGCACCCGAGCCGCCGTTGCACGGCCGAGACTTCGTCCAGTTCCTGGTAGATCTTGGTCAGTTCGGCGTAGCCATCCTGACTGGTCGTGGCCCCCAGAGAGCGTACCCGCCGATGCCTGATCTGTTGCAGCCGCTGGGGGTCGATCGTCAGTCCCACCAGCTTCCAGCGCTCGACGTCGTACAGCGCTTTCGGAGCCGCGATACCGGGTACCAGCGGAATGTTCGTGGTCTTGTACCCCAGGTACCCCAGGTACATCGACAGCGGGGTCTTGCCGGTGCGGGAAACCCCGATGAGCACGATATCGGCGGCAGACAATGGAGCGGTGAGCTTGCCGTCGTCATTGGCGATGGAGAACTCCATCGCGTGGATCCGCCCGAAGTAGTCCTCACCGACGCCGACCGGGCGGACGTCGCGTGAGGGCGCGGTGCCGGTGACCTGCTCCAGGGCGGTGACAGCGGGTTCCAGCAGGTCCGCGTGTGGCAGTCCGGCCTCGCTGCAGATCGAGGCCGCCAGCACCCGCAGGTTCTCGTCGGCCAGCGTGGAGAAGATGACCACGGGTTCGGTGCCGGTGGCCAGTGGTTCGATGACGGTGTGCAGCATGGGCGCCGATTGGATGCGCGGGTGCCGGATGATCCGCACGTCTTGCTCGGCGAACTGCGCGCGTGCTGCTCTGGCTACTCGCGCCGCCGTGTCACCGGTGGAGTCGGCCACCACATGAATCTGGATCTGCTCGCCAGCCACCCTCGTGATTGTGCCGCACCCAGCACGAACGCGTCGCGTCTCCGCGCGCCGACCCAGGTCTGGGGCCGAGAACCGGCACAGTTGCCTCGTGCCCGAGTTGAACCTGCAGCCCGCCGTCGATGAGATGGACCTCCCGATTGCTGACGGCGAATCATGGTGGGGCGGCGCCGTCGCCGATGCGCCGCTGATGCCGTTCGCCGATGGACACACCCGCGACCTCGGTTCCTGGGCCGGGACGAATCAGTCGTCGCCGCTGCTGCTCAGCGATCGCGGCCGGGTGCTGTGGTCCGAACACCCATTTGCCTTCAGCTTCGCCGGTGGCCGATTGCGGGCGCACGGGACCGGCTTGCAGCTGGGGCGCGCGGGAACGACGCTGCGCGAGGCATTCCTGGCCGCATCACAGCAGTGGTTCCCGCCCTCGGGCCAGGCTCCGGCACGGCAGATGTTCAGTGGACCGCAGTACAACACCTGGATCCAGATGCCATATCTGCCGGACCAGGAGCAGGTGCTGGCCTATGTCCGCCGACTGCTCGATGAAGGACTGCCACCGGGTGTGGTGATGATCGATGACCACTGGTCCGGTGACTACGGTGAGTGGACGTTCGACCGGTCCCGGTTCGCGGACCCGGAGGCGATGACGGCGCAACTGCACGCCTGGGGGTGCTCGGTGATGCTGTGGCTGGTGCCTTGGGTCAGCCCCGATTCGGCTGCATTCCGCGATCTGGAGGCGCGTGGGCTGCTGGTGCTCGACGCCGAAGGGGAACCGGCGGTGCGACGCTGGTGGAATGGGTTCAGCGCACTGCTCGATGCCAGCAATCCGGCCGCGGTGCAGTGGCTGACGCAGCGGTTGGACGCCCTGCAGCAGCTCGGTGTGGATGGCTTCAAGTTCGACGGCGGCGACCTGGAGGACTACCGCGCCGATGATCATCGCACGCACCATCCGGTGCAGCAGGTGCAGGCCTGGGCCGAGGTCGGGCTGCGCTACCCGTTCAACGAATACCGGGCCTGCTGGCGTATGGGCGGGCAACCGCTGGCGCAACGCCTGTGCGACAAGCCGCCGTCGTGGGGCCCTGACGGCCTGGCCGGGCTCATCGCCGGCATGGTCGCGCAAGGCCTGATCGGTCTGCCGTTCGGTTGCCCCGACCTGGTCGGCGGAGGGGAGATCAACGCCGTCGCCGCCGCCGAAATCGACCAGGAGTTCATCGTCCGGTACACGCAGGTGGCCGCCTTGATGCCCATGATCCAGTTCTCCCGCTCCCCGGCCGAGGTGCTCGATGAGGAGCACCTGACCGCCGTCGCCGCAGCGATCGCGGCCCGTGAGCGATTGTTGCCGACGATTCTTGAACTGGTCGACGAGGCCGCCCGAACAGGTGAACCGATCGTTCGTGCCATGGCGTACCACGCACCCGACCTCGCGCGGCTGACCGATCAGTTCTTCCTGGGACCGGACATCGTGGTCGCCCCGGTGCTCCAGCGCGGCGCGACCGAGCGCACCGCGGTGCTCCCCGACGGCGACTGGTGTGGCGATGACGGGATGGTGGTGACCGGGCCTGCCGTGTTGACCACCGCCGTCGACCTGGCCCGGCTGCCCCACTACCAGCGGGTTCGCTAGCCAGCAGCGCTGGAGCCGCGGATGATCAACTCCGGTTCGAACACCACGTGCTCGGATCCGTCCAGGCCGTTGCGCAACAGGATGTCGGCGGCCGTCCAGCCGATGGCGTGGGTGGGCTGACGGACCGAGGTCAGCGGGGTGGTGAGCATGGCGGCGAAGGAGACGTCGTCGTAGCCGACCACAGCCATCTGGTCCGGGACCCGCAGCTGAGCTTCCCGTAGTGCCCGCAGCGCGCCGAGGGCGGTGAGATCGTTGGCGCAGAAGATCGCCGTCGGGCGTTGCCTGCCGGTCGCGAGCAAGGCCGCGACGGCGGCGTCGGCCGCGTCGGTATTGAGATTCTCGACGGCGACCTGAGTCAGCGCCTGCGCTGGGTCCAGGCCGCGCGTGGTCAGTGCTCGCAGCACCCCCTCACGCCGGTCAGCGCATTGGCGCAGTGTCAGTGGTCCATTGACGAAGGCGATGTGGCGGTGCCCCAGGTCGAGCAGATGGTCGATGGCGAGTGCAGCTCCCCGGACGTCGTCGACCGCGACCGAGGACAGCTCCGGTACCGGTGAGACGGTGTCGAGCAGAACCACCGGAATGCCCAGGTCCCGCAACGCCAGCAGACCGTCGATGCTGCCTTGAGATGGCGTGGCCAGCACCCCACGGACACCGTGTTCGGCGAATAGCCGTAGATATCGTGCCTCGCGCTGCGGGTTCTCATCGGAGCTCGCGAGCATCAGCGTGAGGTCATCGGAAGAGAGCCGATCCTCGATCCCGCGGGCCATTTCGGTGAAGAACGGATTGGCAACGTCGAGGACCACCGTGCCGATGGTGCTGATCTGCCCACTGCGCAGCTGGCGCGCCGAGGCATTGGGCAGAAAACCCAGTTCCGTGATCGCTGCCTGTACTCGTTCCCGGGTGGCCGGGGCTACCCGGTCGGGCTGATTGAGCACGTTCGAGACGGTGCCGACCGAAACCCCGGCCAACCGTGCGACATCGCTGACGCTCGGTCTCCTGCGGCTCGCGCCGGTCCGTTCTGGAGGTGTCGACACGTTCGCAACCTACCCCGAGGCCGGGGATCAGTGATTCCGGTTGCGGTGGACCCCGCGCTCGGTGGTGCCGTGCAGCCGGTCTGGCGAGCCGGACCGGCCTGAACCCTGGTCAACCGCGGATTGCCGGAGCGGTGGTGTGAGCTGCACCGCGGCGGCTTGCTCCCCTTGACAGGTCAATTCAGCGCGCCCTACGTTTGGATTCTGAAACGTTTCAAAACGCGTTGCGGGATACGCGGGAAGGCGTAGGAGGCTGCCATGGGCGTGCCAGCGGAGGATGCCGTCCGGGCGGCGTTGGCCGCGCAGGACATCGAGTTGCCCTCCTGGGCATTCGGCAACTCCGGCACCCGGTTCAAGGTGTTCGCTGCCGCTGGGGTGCCGCGCGATCCTTACGAGAAGATCGCCGACGCTGCTCAGGTCAACCGCTATACCGGAGCCGCCCCGCGGGTGTCCTTGCACATTCCCTGGGATGCGGTAGGCGACTACGGTGCGCTGGCCGGGCATGCGCGCGATCTGGGGGTGGCGATTGGCGCCATCAACTCCAACCTGTTCCAACAGGAGCGCTACAAGCTGGGATCGCTCACGCATGCCGACCCGCTGGTGCGTGCCGAAGCCGTGCAGCACCACAAGGATTGCATCGACGTCATGCGCGCCACCGGTTCGACCGATCTGAAGATCTGGCTGCCGGATGGCCTGAACTATCCGGGTCAGGACGACCTGCGTGCCCGGCAGGATCGCCTCGCCGAATCGCTGACCGAGATCTACGCCGCACTCGAACCACACATGCGGATCCTGCTGGAGTACAAATTCTTCGAGCCTGCCTTCTACTCGATGGATATCCCGGACTGGGGAACCGCACTGGCGCACTGCTTGGCACTGGGGGAACGGGCCACGGTGGTACTGGACACCGGGCACCATGCACCGGGGACCAACATCGAGTTCATCGTGGTGCAGTTGCTTCGACTGGGCCGACTGGGCGCATTCGACTTCAACTCCAGGTTTTACGCCGACGATGATCTGATGGCCGGAGCCGCTGACCCGTTCCAGCTGTTCCGGATCATGAATGAGATCGTCGCCGCCGATGCGCTGCGACCCGACTCCGGCGTCAACTTCATGCTGGATCAATGCCACAACATCGAACCGAAGATCCAGGGCCAGATCCGCTCCGTGATGAACGTCCAGGAGGCAACGGCCAAGGCGCTCCTTGTCGATCGGGATGCCCTGGCTGCGGCACAACTGGCGGGCGATGTCCTCGGAGCCAATGCCGTGCTGATGGATGCCTACAACACCGATGTGCGGCCGCTGCTGGTGCAGGTCAGGCAGGAACAGGGGCTCGACGGCGACCCGGTGGCTGCGTTTCTGGCCTCCGGCTATCAGGCGAGGGTGGACAACGAACGTATCGGCGGCACGCAGGCGGGGTGGGGTGCCTGACCGCCGCTATCGCACACATTCCAGCCAACGACCAGCCATGACGAGGAGAACGATGACCAATACCGCAGCTGCCGACCTGATTGCCCGCTCGAACAAGCTAGGAGCCGACCCGCGAAACACCAACTACGCCGGAGGCAACACCTCGGCCAAGGGCGAGCAGGTCGACCCAGTGACCGGTGAACCCGTGGAGCTGCTGTGGGTGAAGGGATCGGGCGGGGACCTGGGCACGCTCACCGAGCCCGGCCTGGCGGTGCTGCGGATGGACCGGATGCGGGATCTGGTCGCCGTCTACCCCGGGGTGCGCCGTGAGGATGAGATGGTCGCAGCGTTCGACCACTGCCTGTTCGGCAAGGGCGGTGCGGCGCCGTCGATCGATACCGCTATGCACGGTTTGGTCGATGCCGCCCATGTGGATCACCTGCATCCGGACTCGGGCATCGCCATCGCCACGGCCGTCGACGGCGCCGACCTCACCAACACGATCTTCGGTGACGCGGTGGTATGGGTGCCGTGGCGCCGTCCGGGGTTTCAACTTGGCTTGGACATCGCCAAGATCAAGGAGCGCAATCCGCAGGCCGTGGGCTGCATCCTCGGAGGCCACGGCATTACCGCCTGGGGTGCCACCAGCGCCGAGTGCGAGAAGAACTCGCTGTGGATCATCCGCACCGCGGAGAAGTACATCAAGGCCAACAGCAAGAAGAACCCGTTCGGCGCCCGCGTTAAGAAGTGGGAGCCGCTGACCAAGGCCAAGCGCCGTGCCCGTGCGGCGGAACTGGCCCCGGCGCTGCGCGCAGTCGCGTCGGCGGACCGGCCGATGGTCGGAAGCTTCACCGATGACAAGGCGGTGCTCGACTTCCTTGCCAGCAAGAATCACCCGGCCCTTGCCGAGCTCGGCACCAGCTGCCCTGATCACTTCCTGCGCACCAAGGTCAAGCCGATGGTGCTCGATGTTGCGCCCGATGCCCCGCTCGAGAGGGTGTTGGCCCGGGTCGAATCGCTGCATCAGGCCTACCGGGCGGACTACGTCGCGTACTACAAGCGGTATGCGAAGAAGGACACTCCCGCGATCCGAGGTGCCGACCCGCTGATCATTCTGGTGCCGGGAATCGGGATGTTCAGTTACGGCAAGGACAAACAGACCGCCCGGGTCGCCGGGGAGTTCTATCTCAATGCGATCAACGTCATGCGTGGGGCTGAAGGGCTCAGCAGCTACCAGCCGATCTCCGATAGCGAGAAATTCCGAATCGAATACTGGGCACTGGAGGAAGCCAAGCTGGCGCGCATGCCCAAGCCCAAACCGCTGGCGGCCCGGGTCGCGCTGGTCACCGGGGCCGGTTCCGGGATCGGGAAGGCTACGGCGCAGCGGTTCGTTGCCGAAGGGGCTTGCGTCGTCGTCGCCGACGTCAACGGTGATGCCGCGTTGGCGGTAGCGGCCGAGTTGGGGCCGGACAAGGCGATCGGCGTGCGCGCCGACGTCACCAGCGAGGACGATGTCAAGGCGATGTTCGCAGCAGCCAACCTGGCATTCGGCGGCGTGGATCTGGTGGTCAACAATGCGGGCCTGTCGGTGTCCAAGCCGCTACTGGAAACCGAGGTGGCCGATTGGGACCGGCAGCACAACGTCATGGCCCGGGGCTCATTCCTGGTGTCCAGGGAGGCCGCGCGGGTGATGATCGCGCAGCAGCTGGGCGGCGACATCATCTACATCTCGTCAAAGAACTCGGTGTTCGCCGGACCGAACAACATCGCCTACTCCGCCACCAAGGCTGACCAGGCACACCAGGTGCGGCTGCTGGCCGCCGAACTCGGTGAGCACGGCATCCGGGTGAACGGCATCAATCCCGACGGTGTAGTCCGTGGCTCGGGGATCTTCGCTGCTGGCTGGGGAGCCAAGCGGGCCGCCGTCTACGGGGTCAAAGAGCAGGACCTGGGTGCCTACTACGCCCAGCGAACGCTACTCAAGCGTGAAGTGCTCCCCGAGCATGTGGCAGCGGCGGCGTTTGCGATCGCCGGGGGTGACCTGTCTCAGACCACCGGCCTGCATGTCCCGGTGGACTCCGGGGTCGCCGCAGCGTTCCTGCGCTGATGACCGCCTTTGCGGCCGTCGACCTGGGAGCTTCCAGCGGCCGGGTCATCCGAGGTGAGTTGATCGAGACCGACGGGCAGGTATCGGTGCGATTGGACGAGGTGGCCCGGTTCGACAACGGCGCGCAGGCCGATGCCGCTGGCACGTTGCGCTGGGAGATCAGCGGTTTGTTTCAGCAGGTCCTGGCCGGGCTGCGGGCTGCAGCAGAGGCCGGTCCGGTGGCGGCGATCGGGATCGACACCTGGGCCGTGGACTACGGCCTGCTCGATGCTGAAGGTGAGCTGCTGGCCGAACCGGCCGCCTACCGCGATGGCCGCAATGAGGCGGCGGTGCCCCTCGTCCACACGCGGGTGTCGGCGGCCGAGCTCTATGCCATCGGCGGCCTGCAGCACTTGCCGTTCAACACCGTCTTTCAACTGGTTGCCGAACAGGCAGGTCCGCTGTGGGCCAGGGCGCGCCGGGTGCTGCTGATCCCGGACTTGCTGGCCTATTGGCTGACTGGGCAGCAGGTCGCCGAACTGACCAATGCCTCCACCACCGGACTGGTCGACGTCGGAACCGGGCAATGGTCCGGTGAACTGCTGGAGCGGGTGCAGATTCCACCGGATCTGCTGGCGCAGATCGTGACTCCCGGAAGCATCATCGGTGCCGTGAGCGCAGACCTGGCCGAACAGACGGGGCTGGGCCGGGTGCCGGTGGTGGCGGTGGGCTCACACGACACCGCGTCTGCCATCGTCGGAGTACCGGCGCAGCGGTCCGATTTCGCCTACATCTCCTGCGGTACCTGGTCATTGGTCGGAGTGGAGCTTGACCAGCCGATCCGTAGTGAAGCAAGCCGGGCCAAGAACTTCACCAACGAACTCGGCGTGGATGGCACTGTGCGCTACCTGCGCAATGTGATGGGGTTGTGGGTGCTGCAGGAGACGATCCGCTGTTGGCAGCAGGCGGGCCGGGACATCGATTTGGAGCAGGTACTTGCGGCAGCTGCGACCGCTCAGCCGTGGCGCACTGTCATCGACATCGACCACCCCGACTTCCTGCCGCCCGGGGATATGCCCGCCCGGATCGCGGCACACGCCCGGGCCAGTGGGCAGCCCACCCCAAGCAACGATGCCGAGCTGGTGCGTGCCATCCTCGACTCCCTTGCGCTGGCCTATCGCAGAGCGATCGCCGATGCGGTGGAACTGTCGGGCATGCCGGCGGCAGTGGTGCATGTCGTGGGAGGAGGGTCGCAGAATGCGTTGTTGATGCAGCTGACCGCCGATGCGACCGGCAGGGAGGTGATCGCCGGACCTGCCGAATCGACCGCGATCGGGAACGTGCTGGTGCAAGCGCGGGCCCTGGGTGCGTTGCCAGCCGACCATGCCGGAATTCCGGCCGGATTGGCGGCGTTGCGAGCAGTGGGGGCGGCCGGAGTTGAGCTCACCTCCTACCAGCCGGCCCCGGGCGAACACACCCGAGTCGGCTGGCAGCGGGCACAGGCTCGGGTGGACGCCGTCCCCATCCGCTGAGGCCGCGCCGTCCCCATCCGCTGAGGTAGTACGCCGGTGCTGAGGTAGTACGCCCTGCGTGACTACCTCGGCGCAGCAGGACTACCTGACCGGGGTCAATGGTGCTGATCGACCGGGGCGATGCCGCCACCAGAATTGAAAGCGGTTGCGGAAAGCGCTTGCCCGTGACGGTTCGCTCGGGCATGATGAAGGTGGCGCAGGTTCTGCGCCCGCCCGCGCGGGATGGTCCGGCCGGGCCCTGTACAGGAGGTTCCGTGCCCGTCGCACTTGTCACCGGAGGCAATCGAGGCATTGGCCTCGGCATCACCCAGGCGCTACTGGCACAGGGCTACGCCGTCGCCATCCTCGCTACCCGCGAGGAGCCGACCGATCTGATGGCGCAGCTGCGCGAGTCCGGCGAGGTGATCTACGTGCGCGGATCGGTCGCCGACCTCGGTGACCACGAACGCTATGTTGATGCCGCAATCCAACAGTGGGGCCGGATCGATCTGTTGGTAAACAATGCAGGTGTGGCACCCGCCGAGCGCAGGGATCTACTCGATGCCGGGCCCGACAGCTTCGACCGCGTTCTCGGTATCAACCTTCGTGGCCCGTACTTCCTCACTCAGCGGGTGGCGAATGCGATGATCGCCGCCCGCGGTCCGATCGACGAGCTACCTGCCCGGCCGGTCGGAACCATCATCAACGTCTCCTCCATCTCGGCCACGGCGGTGTCGACGAACCGAGGTGAGTACTGCGTATCCAAGGCCGGCGTGGGGATGGCCACACAGTTGTGGGCCGTACGGCTGGCCCCCGAAGGTATCGTCGTCTATGAGGTCCGGCCGGGCGTGATCGCCACCGACATGACCGCTG
The DNA here is from genome assembly GCA_047971285.1 of Beutenbergiaceae bacterium. Taxonomy (GTDB): domain Bacteria; phylum Actinomycetota; class Actinomycetes; order Actinomycetales; family Beutenbergiaceae; genus Pseudactinotalea. The sequence goes on from JBKDZO010000029.1 coordinate 101,934, forward strand.
GCGTGCAGGCCAAGTACGACGAGTTGTTCGCCGCCGGCCTGGCTCCGATGCAACGGTGGGGTACCCCGGAGGATGTCGCCGGTGCCGTCGTGCAGCTGAGCGCCGGAGCCATGCCTTACTCCACCGGCGACGTCATCACCGTTGGTGGCGGCATGCAGATCCCCACGCTATGAGTGCCCAGCCAGCCAACGAGCCGCAGAGTGACCCGGGCCTGGAGCCGGTGCACCTGGAGCGCGCCAGCAAGATCGTGCGGGGGGACGCCGACGCGGCGCCGCGCCTGCAAATCGCGGGTCAGCAGGTGCCGGTGGTGACCGCGAACACGGTCGTCGTCGGAACCGGCTCAGCCGGGTACTGCGCTGCGGACCGGCTGTGGGAGTTTGGCCAAACCGATGTGGTGATGGTTGCCGACAAGGTCAATGCCGGGTCGTCGCGGAATGCGGGGTCGGACAAGCAGACGTACTACAAACTCACCCTCTCCGGAGGAGACGATGACTCGGTGCACGAGATGGCACACACGCTGTTTTCTGGTGGTGCCATGGACGGCGACAACGCCCTGGCTGAGGCAGCGCTCTCTGCCCGAGGGTTCCTGCGGCTGTGCGACCTGGGAGTGCCCTTCCCGCAAAACCGGTACGGGGAGTTCATCGGCTACAAGACCGACCACGACCCCCGTCGTCGGGCCACCTCGGTAGGCCCGTACACCTCCCGCTCCATGGTGGAAGCGCTGGAGAAGAAGGTTGCCCGCAACGGCACACCGGTCTACGACGAATGCCGTGTCGTCGACATCGTCACGGTCGATGCGGCCGATGGGCCGCAGGTGGCGGGATTGCTGGTGTACCGCACCGATGTGCCCATCGGTTCCGACCGCAGCCCGTACCTGCTGTTCCGGTGCACCAATATCGTCTATGCCACCGGCGGCCCGGCGGGAATCTATGCCACCCGTGTGTTCCCGAATGGTCAGTGGGGGGCCAGCGGTGCCGCCTACCGGGCCGGGGTCCGCGGCAAGAACCTCACCGAGTGGCAATTCGGGCTGGCGTCCACGAAGCCACGCTGGAACGTGTCGGGTACCTATATGCAGGTGGTGCCTCGGTTCGTCTCCACCGACGCCGACGGCGGGGACGAGCGTGAGTTCCTCACCGAAGCGATACCCGACTATGGGCGTTTGCTGAGCCTGGTGTTCCTCAAGGGCTACCAGTGGCCGTTCGATATCCGCAAGGCCCGGGACGGATCGAGCCTGATCGACCTGCTGGTGTACCGGGAAACGGTTCTGCGTGGCCGCCGGGTTTTTCTGGATTTCCGTACCAACCCGGTGCAGGCGGAGTTCGACCCGAGTGGACTCTCGCCGGAGGCCTACGAATACCTGGATCGAGCCGGATGCCTGTTCGGCACGCCGATCCAGCGGTTGCGTCATATGAACGAGCCGGCGTACCAGTTCTACCTGGGCAAGAACCCATACGTGGACCTGGAAACCGAGATGCTTGAGGTCGACGTGTGCGCCCAGCACAACAACGGTGGCTTGCTGGTGGGCTCCTGGTGGCAATCCAATGTGCCTGGATTCTTCCCGGTGGGGGAGGCGGCCGGTGCCCACGGGGTGTACCGACCTGGCGGAGCCGCTCTCAACTCGGGGCAGGTGGGGGCAACCCGGGCGGCACAGTTCATCTCCCAGGTCCGAGACCACGGGCCAGCTGCCGAGGACGATTTCGTGGGTGCAGCGGCACCGGTGCTGACCCAGGCGCTAGCGCTCATCGAGGGGGCGACCAAGCGCTCTGCGGCAGGCGTCGCGGACAACACCGGCGATCTGCTCCGCGCGGTACAACAGCTCATGAGCGCCAAGGCCGGGCCGGTGCGTAGTACCGAATCGATCAATGAGGCGTTGGAACAGGTGCGCACCTGGTTGGCCGAGTATGACCAGACCGTCAGCGCCTCCGCGCGCTCACGCCGCAGTATCAATCGCACTTTCCTGATCCGGGACATCCTGGTCACGGCCTTCGTATACCTCAGTGCCATGAAGGATTACAGCGACCACGGTGGAAAATCGCGAGGGTCGGTGCTGTACACCGACGATGCCGGCGATCTGCCCAAGGTGGGTTACGGCGAGGATGCCGATCAGGAACTGGAGTTGCCGGAGCTCTTCCGATTTGCTTTGGACGGCGGAGCCTTCGATGGCGACATCCAGGAGGCCGGGTATGTGCCTGCCGAGGACTCCGGGCATCCCGGCGTGGTGACGTTGACATGGCGACCGGTACGACCCGTTCCTGCTGACGATGATTTCTTCGAGAATGTCTGGCGGAAATTCCGCGAAACGGGCAACGTGTACTGACAGGTCCTGGCGGCAGCTCGGAGCTGCTAGCCGCCGACACGACAATCGAGCCGACTTGAGGGAACCATGGACCGAGACGAGTTGATCCGCCATATCGACGCCCATTTTCCCGAACGACTGATCGGCCCGGTCACCCGACTGCTGGTGCCATTCCTCGGGCTCGTTCCGGCAACTGGGGCGGACACCCCCGGCATGAGCCGATTCGGCGGCCTGCCCGAGGTGCCGTTGGGTTGGTCGTGGCCGTACCGACCTCAGAGCGATGCTGCCGAGCTGGCCGCGCGGGGAGGAAGCAGTCACAGTGATCACATCCTGGAGCACCTGTCCGAACCGTTGCCGCTGTCCTTCGTCGCCCAGATCGATCTGGCACAGGTGCACCGGACGGGCGACATCGCGGCGTCGCTGCCGCATGAAGGCCGGCTCCTGTTCTTCTATGACCTCGCCATCGGGCCGTGGGATGACAGTCCTCAATCGGCCCGGGTCATCTGGGATGTGAGCCCTGCCGCGGATCTTGGCCAACCGATGCCGCCAACTCGCCTGCGGGACCTGGATATCCTAGCTAGGCGGGACTACGCCGAGTCGTTGGCACAGTTGGGTATCGAGCCCGATCGGGAACACAATCCCGGCTACTTCGCCCCCGCGCAGCCGGTTCGATTCGACGAGCAGTGGTCGTTGCCGCAGTCGCACCTGGCAGAAGCGCGGCCCGGCAGTGAGTTCGAGGGCGTTGACATTTACGATTTCTGGCCGCCAGACGATGCTGCCCCCGCGCACCACCTGCTGGGCGTTCCAGATCCGGAACAGAACGACCCGCGTTATCAGCCCGCGTTTGACCGCTATCTCGCCGGTAGGCCGGAAACGGATGAGTTGCGGCGTCACTTCTTCCACAACGATGCCGAGCGGGTGCTGGATTGGCAACTGCTGTTGCAGGTCAATGTGGCGCAATGGCTACAAACCAATGCCGAGGGCACGGTCTACTTCCTGATCCACCGTGATGACCTCCAGGCCCATCGGTTTGAACGGGCGTGGGCGGTCTATCAGCAGACCTGAGGGAGCCCGGCGTCGTCGGGCCCGGCTGGTGCTTCTCTCCGCTGAGGTAGTACGCCAGGCGCGAGGTAGTCACGTGCGGCGTACTACCTCAGCTCAGGCGTACTACCTCAGCGGAGGAGACGGCGTGTGAGAGTCCGTCTGTGGAAGCTGGGCTAGCCGCTAGCGGGCGCTGTAGCCACCGTCGATGACGACCTCACTGCCGGTCATCCACTTGGCCTGGTCCGAGGCCAAGTAGACAGCCAGCCAGGCAATGTCATCCGGGTGTCCGGTGCCCAATGGGTGCAGTGGCTCCAGCACGTCGTGCGCTTCGGCGTCACTGAGGCCGCTGGCTACCGCGAATCGATCCACCATGGAGGTGAAGATGAAGCCGGGGTGGATGGAATTGACCCGGATGTTGTCCGGGGCGTAGCTAATGGCGTCATTCTTGGTCATGGTCCGCACCGCCCCCTTGGACGCGTGATACGGAGGCACGTCCCCGGCGCCCAGGATGCCGTAGATCGATGAGATGTTGATGATGCTCCCGCCCCCGGCGGCCCGCATCGGTGCAATGGCGTGTTTGGTGCACAGGAACACGGCGGTGGTGTTGACCGCCATCACCTGCTCCCATTCGGCGAGCGTGAGTTCGTCGGTCGGTGCGTTCTTGCCTTCGATGCCGGCGTTATTGATGACGACGTCGAGTTTGCCGAACTTCTCCACCGTCGCATTGGTGGCAGCGACCACGGCGTCCTCGTTGGTGACATCGGCGCCGATACCAATCGCCGCACCGCCGAAACCAGCTGCGGTGGCCTGTACCGCTTCTTCGTTCAGGTCCACCAGCGCTACTCGGGCGCCCTCCTCGATGAACTTGGTGGCCATCGCCGCACCCAGGCCGGCCGCGCCGCCGGTGATGAACGCAACTTTGTTGCCCAGTCGTCCCATGCTGTTCTCCTTTGATCAGCGTTGTTTCAGCCGAGGCGAGGTCGACGCCGGGCTGTCCCAGAGATACTTGAGTGCACAGTCTCTGAAGCCCGTACCAGGGGTGTCTTGAACAAATGGGTCCTTGGTATCGGTGTGCGCGGCGGTGCGCTCCGGCACAATCGAAGGGTGCGCTCCTCGGAGTTGATCGAGCCCGACGACCTGCCTACCTGGGTCCCCGGCCAACTGACCGTGCGTAGCCCCGACCAGGATTGGGACGGCGCCAAGGTGCGTGGCTACAGGTACCGTGGACTTGACGTCGAGGTGCCGCCGATCCGCGACTACATGATCGTGGCCTACAAGCGTGGCCAGACGCCGATGAGTCGCGAGATGGACGGCCGTTGGAGTCGGCATGGTCTGGGGCCTGGTGATGTGTCGTTGATGACCCGGGCATCGCGTTCGCATTGGGTGTGGCCGTACGACGTCGACGTCGTGCATGTCTACCTCAGCCAAAGCCAGTTGGTGGCGACCAGCCGGGAGATGTACGACCGCGACGTCGAGGACGTCGAACTGGACGACGTGCTACGGGCAGGAGATCCGGCCCTGTTCCGCACCGTGATGCAGATCGCGGCCGAGGCAGCTTCGGGCGGGCCCGGGAGCCGGCTCCTGGTCGAAGCCCTGACCAGCGAGGTCGCCGTCCATATTCTGCGACGCCACTCCCGGGTCCGGCTCCGTAGGGAGCCGGTGGGCGGTACGTTGACCACGGCCCAGCTCGCCCAGGTTCAGGCCGTGATCGCCGAGGATCTCGGCGGCGATCTCAGCGTGCAGCGCTTGGCTGGCGCTGCTCGACTGACCCGGTTCCAGTTCACTCGGGCGTTCAAGGCCAAGACCGGGTTGACGCCGCATGCGTTTGTCACCGAGCTCAGGATCGAGCGAGCGCAGAGGTTGCTGACGCAGAGCCCGCTGCCACTGGCCGAGATCGCGGTGCAGTGTGGATTCGCTGACCAGTCTCACTTCACCCGGGTGTTCCGCCGAACGGTGGGTACCACGCCAGCCCGCTACCGGGCGCTTGCCTGAGCGGGTGCGCGGGCCAGGTCGACGAAGGCTCGCAGGTAGTCGGTGGCGCTGTCCGCTGCGCGCATGCCCAGGTAGATCTGCTTGTTGATGCCGCGACGCCCCAGTCGCACGGGTACCACATCCAGATGCGGCACGTACTCGAGCACCAGCCAGCGCGGCAGGGCGGCCACACCACGGTTGCTGGCGACCATCTGCAACATGATGTCGGTGGTTTCGATGATCTTGTGCCGCTTCGGTGTGATGCCCGCCGGGAGCAGGAATTTGTTGTAGATGTCCAAGCGCTCGATCTCCACCGGATAGTTGATCAGCACCTGTGCGCTCAACTGCTCCGGCTCGACGTAGGGTGCTGCCGCGAACGGATGGTCCCTGGCCACGGCAAGCACCTGTTCGAAATCAAAGACCGGCTCGTAGACCAGCCCCGTCCGGAACAGCGGATCCGGCGTCACCAGCAGGTCGATCTCGTGGCCGAACAGCGCTCCGATACCCCCGAACTGGAACCTCTGTTTCACATCGACGTCCACATCGGGCCAGGCCGCCAGGTAGGGCGAGACCACCTTGAGTAGCCACCGATAGCACGGATGGCATTCCATCCCAATCCGGAGGGTTCCGCGCTCGCCGGCGGCGAACTGCTGCAGCCTCTCCTCGGCGAGTTCCAGTTGTGGCAAGACCCGTTCGGCTAGGGAGAGCAGATACTGGCCGGCTTGCGTCAGCCGCAACGTGCGGCCGTCTCGGAGCCACAGGCTGACCCCCAGCTGGCGCTCCAGCTTTGCGATGCGATGGCTGAGCGCCGACTGCGATACATGGAGTTCATCGGCTGCCGCCGTCAGCGAGCCCTGCGCGCTGACCTGCCGCATGATCGCCAGGTGGATGCGTTCCAATGTCATTGTGAGCCAGTTTCATGAAATCGTGAAAAATGGCCATTTTACTTCATCAATATTGCTACCTACTGTCGCTGTCGTCCCCCACCCTTAGGAGCAGCACATGGTCACGGTCCACAACCTCGGGTTTCCACGCATCGGCGCCCAGCGTGAGCTTAAGTTCGCGCTGGAGTCCTACTGGAACGGCACGACGTCGCGCGAGGAACTCGAGGCCACGGCCATGCAGTTGCGGCTGCGGCACTGGCAGGTGCAATCCGGTCTCGACCTGGTGCCGGTGGGTGACTTCTCCTACTACGACCAGGTGCTCGATATGAGCTTCACCCTGGGGAACCTGCCCGATCGGGTGCGGGGATTCGCAGGCGACCACCTGGACAACTATTTCCGCGTCGCCCGCGGTCGGTCCGCCCCGCAGGCGCACGCCGGATCAGAGGCCGTCGCGGCCGGGGAGATGACCAAGTGGTTCGACACCAACTATCACTACATCGTCCCTGAATTCGGTGCGGACACCTCGTTCAGCCTGAATGCCACCCGGCTGCTGGACCAGGTGGCGCAGGCCTCGGCGAACGGCTTTCCGGCCAAGCCGGTGATCGTTGGTCCGGTGACCTATCTGGCGCTAGGCAAGAGCAAGGACGGCTCGGACAAGCTCGAGCTACTGGATCGGCTGCTGCCGGTATACCGCGAACTGCTGGCCGCGCTTGCAGCAGCCGGAGTGGAATGGGTGCAGATCGACGAGCCGATCCTCGTCACCGATCTGGATAGCCAGTGGCAGCAGGCGCTCCGCATTGCCTATCAGGCCCTCGATGGCAGCCCGGTCAAGGTGCTCCTGGCCAGCTACTTCGGGCAGTTGCTGGAGAACGCCCCCCTGCTTGCCACGCTGCCGGTGGCGGGGGTGCATGTCGATGCGATCAACGATCGAGAAGGTGCACTGTCCCTGGCCCGGAGATTGCCTGCCGACACGGTGCTGTCACTGGGTGTCGTCAATGGCCGCAATATCTGGAAGACCGACCTCGAAGACGTGCTCGGCTGGCTCCAGCCGATCGTGCTGGAACGTGGTGACCGGCTGTGGATCGCCCCGTCGTGTTCCTTGCTGCACGTGCCCGCCGACCTCGATAGTGAGCTGGCGCTGGACGCAGAAGTGAAATCCTGGCTGGCATTTGCGGTGCAGAAGCTCGACGAACTGCGTGTGCTGGGCACGGCGCTGCGCACCGGCCGGGATTCGGTCCGCGCCGACCTGGCCGCCAATCGGGAGGCGTTGGCGTCTCGCCGCGTCTCGGAGCGGGTGAAGGATCCGGCAGTGCAGGCCGCCGTCGCCCAGATCACCCCGGCATTGGGACGGCGCAACAGCGCCTACCCGCAGCGTGCGCCCAAGCAGGCAGCGATCCTCGGGCTACCGCAGTTCCCGACGACCACCATCGGCTCCTTTCCGCAGACCAGCGAAATCCGCCGAGCCCGCCGGCAGTTCAAGGCCGGGCAGCTGGGCCTGCCCGAGTACCAGGCCGCCATGCGTGCTGAGATCGAATCCTGCGTGCGAAAGCAAGAAAATCTTGGCTTGGACGTGCTGGTGCATGGCGAAGCAGAACGCAACGACATGGTCGAGTACTTCGGTGAGCAACTCGACGGCTATGCCTTCAGCCAGTTCGGCTGGGTGCAGTCCTACGGTTCCCGGTGCGTCAAACCCCCGATCCTGTACGGAGACATCAGCCGACCCAAGGCCATGACGGTGGAGTGGATCAGCTACGCCCAGACTCTGACCGACAAGCCCATGAAGGGGATGCTCACCGGCCCGGTCACGATCCTGAACTGGTCATTCGTGCGGGATGACCAGCCCCGGGCGGTCACGTGCAACCAACTGGCTCTGGCCATCCGGCACGAGGTGTTGGAGCTTGAAAACGCAGGCATCCGGGTGATCCAAATCGATGAAGCCGCGTTGCGTGAAGGCCTGCCACTGCGACGCTCGCACTGGCAGGAGTACCTGGACTGGGCGGTGGGCGCGTTCCGGATCGCCGCCAACGGTGTGCGTGACCAGACACAGGTCCATACCCATATGTGCTACTCGGAATTCAACGACATCATCACCTCGATCGCAGCGATGGATGCCGATGTGATCACCATCGAGACGTCCCGCTCCGATATGGAACTGCTAGAGGCATTCGAGTCCTTCGACTACCCGAACCAGATCGGCCCGGGCGTCTATGACATCCACTCGCCCAACATCCCGACGCCGGAACACATCGTGGCGTTGATGCGTGCTGCCGCCCAGCGGGTACCGGCGCAGCGGCTCTGGGTCAACCCCGACTGCGGCCTGAAAACACGCCGATGGGACGAGGCGATCGGGGCGCTGGCGAATATGGTCGGCGCCGCACAAGCCCTGCGAGCGGCCCGGCCCTAGTCAGGGCCGGGGTCGGGGCAGAGCGCAGTCAACGCGATAGCCGCTGGAGCTTGCGTAGCGACAACACCAGGCACACGGTCGCGATCAGCAACGGCCAGGCTATGGCGAGTAGCAACGCGTTCTCGCCAGCCCAGGACTGAGCCGGCAACCCGGGGTTGCCGAACAGCTCACGGGTTGCCCCCACCGTTGCCGACAGCGGATTCCACTGAGCTGCTACCTGCAGCCAGCCGGGCATCAACGCCGTAGGGACGATGGTGTCGGCCACCATGGCCAGTGGGAACACCAGCGCGAAGTACTGCATCGCTGCGGCTGGGCCACTGACCAGGAGGCCCAGCAGGATGCCTACCCAGCTGAAGGCCAGCCGCAACAGCAATAGCAGCCCGAGCCCGGCCGTCAGGGCAGCTACACCGCCATGCCATTGCCAACCAAACGCCACGCCCAGGCCGACCACAATGCCGAGTTCGACCACCGCCGTCAGCAGGTCCGCCAGCGAACGACCGGCGAGGACGGCCACATTGGACATCGGCAGCGTGCGCATGCGATCCAGCACCCCGCCCTGAATGTCGGTGGCCACGGCGATGGTGGTGCTACCGATCCCGAATGCCATCGTCAGTGCGAACAGCCCAGGAAGGAGGAACTCCCGGTACTCCACGCCCGGCATGGTCATGCCCGCCCCCAGTGCATCACCGAAAACGAACCCGAACATCACCATCGCCATCACCGGGATCAGGAGCGTTCCCAGCAGCTCATCGGGACGGCGGATCAGTCGCAAGAGGTGACGGCGTGCCACTACCCAGGTGTCAGAGGCCGCCCAGGCCAGGCGGGTCACTGCTCCCAGCGAAGCAGCCCCGGACGAAGGTATGGCGGCCGTAGGCAGACCGGTTGCGAAAGCACGCGCCTGCGGGTTGATGACCGTGCTCATTCGGATACTCCTTCGGGTGCGGTGAGCTGGAGAAACACCTCGTCCAGGTCGGGCTGACGCAGCGATACCGCCGACATCGGCAACCCCGCCGACTCCATCGCCCGCGCCACCTGGGTCAAAGCATGGGCGCCACCGCGAACCGGAACACAGACACGGTCCAGGTCGAGATCTATCTCGGGGGGTGCATCCAGCGCCGCCGACAGGTACCCGGCAATGGTGTAGGTGTCCAATCCCACGGGCACGGCTACCTCGATACGACTGGTTCCGATCCGTTCCTTGAGCTCCGTGGGTGTGCCTTCGGCCGCGACTCTCCCGGCAGCCAGCAGGGTGATCCGCGCGCACAGCCGGTCGGCCTCTTCCAGGTACTGGGTGGTCAGCAGCACGGTGGTGCCGGTACTGGACAGTTCGCGCACCGCTTCCCACACCTGGATCCGGCTGCGCGGGTCCAGGCCGGTGGTGGGTTCGTCCAAGAACAACACCTGTGGGCTCCGGATCAGGCTGACGGCCAGGTCCAGCCGCCGGCGCATGCCGCCGGAGTACTGACCGGCGGGCCGATCGGCAGCCGCAGCCAGATCGAACCGAGTCAGCAGCTCCCGGCTCCTGTTGCGGGCCGCACGCGGACGCAGGTGATTCAGCCGAGCGAACATCTCCAGGTTCTGCCGTCCGGTCAGAATCTCATCGACAGCCGCGTACTGGCCGGCCACGCCGATGCGCGCCCGTACCTGCGCTGGGCTGCTGCCCACATCATGTCCGGCCACCCGGGCGCGGCCAGCGTCCAGTCGCTGCAGCGTGGACAGGATCCGTACGGCGGTGGTCTTGCCCGCCCCGTTCGGCCCCAGGACCCCGTGCACCACTCCTGGCTGGACCTGCAGATCCAGCCCGTCCAGGGCCGCGCCGCGACCCGGGAAGTGCTTGCGCACGCCGTCGGCTTCGATGGCCAGCTGAGTACTCATGCCGCTGCCATCTCGAGGCCGAGGCTGCTCGGTGCACCACCGGTTGCGCCGTGAGTTGTGACAGCTCGGTATTGCCCGACGGCGATACGAGCGGTGTTGAGCAGCGCCTCGCTGCCCGGGGTGTAGTAGCTGCAGTGTCCGCTGATGTCCCCGGTGCCGATCCGGGTGGCTCCCAGGTGTAGTGGCGAGCGTCCCAGCCCGACGCCGCCCAGGCGCACCCGGGGGAAGAATCGGATCCAGTCGGAGCTTCCCTGGGCCGCCCACAACCTGGCCGACCCCAGTTCGGTGGCGTGCCAGACCCCCATTCCCGGACTTCCCAGGGCCACGCAGTCGGCTGCGCGGCTGGTGGCCAGTGCGAGCCCGGACACGACGGTGCCGTAGCTGTGCCCGATCAGGGTCACGTGTGCCGCCTGCGGCAGATAGTGCGTCAGCCGGGCCAGGTCGGGCGCGCCGTCGTAGGCCGGAACATTGGACACCGCCCCGCGCAGGTCGGCTGGAGTCCGGTACCCGACCCAGGCAACAACGGCTGACCGGCTGCGCGGAGCCAGCTTCTGCATGGTTGTCAGCATCAGGTGGGCGCGTGCCCGTAGCCCGTCGCTGTGTTCGGCGTTGCGCAGGTAGTTGCCTTGGTGGTGCCCGTTGCCGGGGATCATCACGGCGATGTGATCGGCGATCGAAAGATCTCCGAAGGCTTCCACGATGCGTGGTCCGTGCGCATCGCGGGCCAGCAAGGTGCGGCCATTCGCCTCATTGATGCGGTACTCGAGCATTCCGCTGGAGGCCGGGGCAGTGGTCGTTGTCATGGCAACGACGTTATGGATCAGGCACCCGCCAGCACATCGCGCGCCGGAGTGATCCTGCGGCTACCGCCGGGGTAGTAGGGCATACCACTCAAGTAGGGGGTGGGTACCCCAATGGCGGGATGCGGCGGACCGATGCACTGCCTACGCTCAACCCCATGCAGCCCACCTCAGCCACGTCCGATGCCCCGGGCGTTCGTGATCGCTACTGCCTGATGCACTCGGGGCGGATGGAGTCGTGAACTCGGTGATCGATGGTGCTCGGCTGTCGCTGCCGCCTCCGCTACGGCGTATGGGCGTGTGGGCTTGGGTGGTCGTGGGCGCGCTCGCGCTGGCGGTGCTGGTGCTCGGTCTGGCGTTCGGCACTGGGTTGTACGCCATGCCGTTCGGGCTGGCATTGATCGGTGTGGTGTTGCAGGGCGGTTCGCTGGTGCTGGGACTTCTCCGGGCCAGGCTCGCGGCGGGGCTGCATCTGGTCGGCCTGATCATGATCAGCCTCTTCAGTGCCCACGAACCATGGCCGTGGCCAGCGCCGGTGGTGTCCATCGCTGCGCTGGTCGCGATGTTGTTGCTGCTGACCACCTCCAGGCACTGGTGGCTGAGCCTGGGCACCTGGGTGGTCGCCTGTCTCAGTCTGACGGTGATCGCCACGCTGGTCGGTCCGGGCGATGGCCAGGTACTCGGAAACCTGACCGTGACGGCCAGTCTGAGCTTCGCCGCCCTGATCATCGGGTTGCTGATCACGCTGTGGTGGCGTGCCAGCGCCGACCTCGGTGAGGCTCGGATCGAAGCTCGGCAGCAGCATGCGGCGCGAACATGGGCAGAGGAGCGTTCCCGGGTGGCGCGGGAGATGCACGATGTCGTAGCTCACTCGATGTCGCTGGTCCACATGCGAGCCACATCGGCGCGCTACCGCATTCCCGATCTGCCGCATGCCGCCATCGATGAGCTGGACGGCATCGCAAACCAGGCGCGCGAAGCCCTGGCGCAGATGCGAGGGGTGCTGGGCGTGCTGCGCGGAGATGACGAATCCCAGCTGCAACCGCTACCCCAGTTGCAGCAATTGCCCGATCTGGTCCAGGGTGCGCAAGATGCCAACATCAACCTGATAGCCGAGATCGACGAGGTTATTCCGCCGGTGCCCCAGACGGTGCAACTGGCCCTTTACCGAGTAGCGCAGGAGGCGATAGCGAACGTGGTACGTCATTCTCCGCAAGCCACGGTGACGCTGCGGCTGGAGGCTGCTGACCGGCTCACCTTGACCGTGCTCAGCAAGGGTGAGGTTGCGGCGACATCACCCGATAGCGGCGGGACCGGGATCCGGGGCATGATGGAGCGCATGGCGGCGATCGGCGGAACCTTCCGAGCTGGTCCAATCGATGGCGGGTTCGAGGTCGTGGCCATCGCCCCGCGCGCGCAGTGAGGATCCGGGTGTGATCCGAGTTCTCGTCGTCGACGATCAACCCATGTTCCGAGTCGGGCTCAGCGCCATCCTCGCCGCCCACGATGGCATCGATGTGGTCGGGGAGGCCGGGGACGGTACCCAGGCGGTGACCCAGGCGCGGGCGCTACGTCCCGACGTCATCCTGATGGACGTCCGTATGCCGGGGATGCATGGGATCGACGCGACGGCAACGATCCTGAACGATCCTGCGTCGTCTCATCGCCCGCGCGTGGTCATGCTGACCACCTTCGATATCGACGACTATGTGTTCGCTGCACTGCGGGCGGGTGCCAGTGGATTCTTGCTCAAGGATGCCGTCCCTGAGGATCTGGTGGCTGCGGTGCGCACGGTGCACGCCGGTGAGGCCCTGTTGGCGCCGAAGGTCACCCACATGCTGGTAGAGGCATTGCTGGAGCGGCCCGCCGCACCGGTGCCGACCGCCGATGTGCTGGGTGATCTCACCGAGCGTGAGCGGGATGTGTTCATGCTGATGGCCCGCGGGATGTCCAACGCCGATATTGCCCGGCAGCTGTACATCGCGGAGCAAACCACGAAGACCCATGTCAGCCGGATCCTGACCAAGCTCTCTCTACCCGACCGGATTCACGCCGTCGTACTCGGATACGAATCGGGGCTGGTCCGTCCAGGCGAGGGCGCACCCTAGGGCGGCATGGGGCGCACCTGCGGGATGCGTGCGACCTGTCGGGTACCGAACGGCCGCCCGCTTCGAACCTCCGAGCCGGAACCGAACCATGCACCGTTCGAAAGCGGTACGGACGTTCGGTTTCGGCGCGAGGCGGCACTCAGTGCCAATAGGCTGGGACCGACGAAGCAAAGCCCGTTGCTGGTCATGACAAGGAGGTCACAATGGCTGGAACTCTGGATGGCAAGGTTGCGTTCATCACAGGGGCCGCGCGCGGTCAGGGGAGGGCGCACGCAGTGAAGTTGGCGCGAGAGGGGGCCGATATCATTGCGATCGACATCGCTGGTCCGCTCGATCACGTTCCGTATGACTCGCCCACGCGAGCTGACCTCGATGAGACCGTCGCTCAGGTTGAAGCGCTGGACCGCCGGATACTGGCCTCGGTGGCCGATGTCCGGGACCTGGATGCGCTCAAGGCTGCCGCTGACGCCGGGGTCGCCGAGTTGGGGCGGCTGGACATCGTCGTCGCCAATGCGGGAATCTGCATCCCGCAGGCCTGGGACACCATTACGCCAGGAACCTTCCAGACCACCATCGACACCAACGTCACCGGAGTCTGGCATACGGTCATGGCGACCGCTCCGCACATCATCGCTGGTGGGCGCGGTGGATCGATCATCCTGATCAGCTCCTACGCGGGCAAGAAGATGCAGCCGTTCATGGTGCACTACACCACCAGCAAACACGCTGTGACTGGAATGACCCGGGCCTTCGCTGCCGAGCTGGGTGCCCACAGTATTCGGGTCAACAGCGTGCACCCCGGAGCGGTGATGACGCCGATGGGTTCGGGCAATATGCAGGAAGCGATGGCGCAGGCGGGCGCCACCAACCCCACGCTGAACAACATGGGAACCCCGTTCCTGCCGACGTTCGCAGCCGAGCCCGAGGACATCGCGGATACCGTGGCCTTCCTGGCTTCAGACGCCGCCAAGCTCATCACCGCCGAGCACGTGAGCGTCGATCAGGGCGCACACTCGTTCTGAACAGCCACCACTGAACGGCTACTACCGAACGGCCACCACCGCGCAGCCGCCAGGACGCAGCTGGTGACCTGGTCCGCCCAGGGGTGGGTTGCCGCTGGCTCGGCCGAGCCAGCGGTGCCTGACTGCCAGGTGCCTGACTGCCCAGGTGCCGGCGCGATCTGATTCGCGCTGCGGTGTCATTGCCGGCGGAGGAGGGTTTGGGCTCGGCCAACGGGTCTCACCCTGCCAGTCGCGCGTCTGGGTGCGCTGATCTGTTCTTTCGGGCGGCTGCCTGAGCGCCCGTGCAGGACCTTCGAGTCTGCACGGGCGATTCGGCCTGCGCTGATCGTGCGGGCGGTCGACTTGACTCCTGCTATTCGATGTTGCATGGTTAGTTAGTCAAGTAGGTAACCAACTAAGGGAGTTGGGCGTGATCGAGGAAGGACGACCACTATTCCTGCAGATTGCAGAGAGTGTGGAGGACGCGATCGTCGACGGCAGCCTGGTGGAGGACACCCAAGCTCCCTCGACCAACGAGCTTGCCGCGTTCCACCGCATCAATCCCGCCACCGCAGCGAAAGGAGTCGCCATGCTCACCGACAAGGGAGTGCTGCTCAAGCGCCGGGGCATCGGGATGTTCGTGGCTCCCGGCGCTCGTGACCTGCTGCTGGGCGAGCGACGTGCTGCCTTCGCTGAGCGCTTCCTTGACCCATTGCTCGCCGAAGCCGCCAAGATCGGCCTCGGCCCCGACGACCTCTCGCGTTTGTTGAACGAGCGCGCGCACCCGAAAGGATAGAACTGATGGCCGCCGTCATCGAGGTTTCCCATCTCACCAAGCGTTACCGCGACACCACTGCCGCT
Organism: Beutenbergiaceae bacterium; assembly: GCA_047971285.1. Lineage (GTDB taxonomy): Bacteria > Actinomycetota > Actinomycetes > Actinomycetales > Beutenbergiaceae > Pseudactinotalea. Next base: position 117,178 of record JBKDZO010000029.1, read on the forward strand.
GACGACGTCACCTTCACCATCGAGAAGGACACAATCTATGGCCTCCTCGGCCGCAATGGCGCGGGCAAGACGACGGTGATGTCGATCATCACCGCCCAGAACTTCGCCACCAGCGGCACGGTCAGGGTCTTCGGTGAGGAGCCTTACGAGAACGCGCACGTCCTCAGCCGCATGTGTTTCGTACGCGAAGGGCAGCAGTACCCCGACGATTCCACCGCTAACCACGCCTTGTCGACCGCCAGGCTGTTCTTCCCGCACTGGGATCAGCAGTTTGCCGCCGGACTGATCGATGACTTCCAGCTGCCGATGAAGAAGCCCATCAAGAAACTCTCTCGTGGTCAGCTCAGCGCTGTCGGCGTCATCATCGGCCTCGCCTCACGGGCAGAGATCACCTTCTTCGACGAGCCCTACCTGGGACTAGATGCGGTGGCGCGGCAGCTGTTCTATGACCGGCTGCTCGCGGACTATTCCGAACATCCGCGCACCATCGTGCTCTCCAGCCACCTGATCGATGAGGTCTCGAACCTGCTGGAGCGGGTCCTGGTGATCGATAGCGGCCAGATCATCATGGACGAATCCACCGAGCACGCCCGCGGGGCCGCAGCAAACCTCGTGGGTGATGCCGACGCCGTCGAGGCGTTTGTTGCTGGCCGTGAGGTGATCCACCGGGAGCGGCTGGGACGGGTACTGAGCGCCACCGTTCTCGGTGATATCTCGCCGGACGACCAGCGGCGTCTCAATGCGGCCGGAATCGAGCGTGCGCCGGTTTCGCTGCAGCAACTCATCGTTCGCCGCACTCAGCATGCTGCGGGTGCACAGACCCGTGAAGGAGTACTCCGATGACCGCCGTCGACACCAGCTACACCACACCGTCAGGTCGTACCCGAAACGCCGTCCGGCTGCAGTTCGTCAATACCAATACCTTCATCTGGATACCGCTGTTGGTTTTGGGCGGAGCCTGGGTGTTGACCATGTTGGTCTGGTTCATGGTCCTCCGAGGCGAGTTCACTGGCGAGTATGGGTCGCTGGGGGTTGGTGGCGGTGCGCAGGCTCCGCTGTGGTACTTCCTCGCCGCCGGTGCCATGTCGATGGCCTACACCTTTCCGTTCTCCCAGGCGATGAGCCTGACCCGGCGGGAGTACTTCATCGGAACTCTGGGTGCCGCCGCCATCGCCGGGGCTGGATTTGCGACACTGCTGACCCTGCTAGGCATGGTCGAGGAGGCGACGTCGGGCTACGGTTTCGGCGGCTATTTCTCCTATATCCCGTGGCTGTGGGACGCGGGCCCAATCGGGGCATGGCTTGCCACGCTGGTCGGAACCATCGTGTTCTTCCTCGTCGGATTCTGGTTTGCCACGATCTACAAGCAGTGGGGGGCAGTCGGGCTGACCGTGAGCATCTTTGCTGTAGCCCTGGCGCTGTTGGGAATCGCCGGAATCATCACCTGGCAGGAGGCATGGCCAGCGGTGGGGCGCTGGTTCGTGCAGGTGGGAATCGTGGGCGTGACCGGTGCGGTGGCTCTGGTAGGCGCAGCGCTCGCGACGCTTTCGTTTGTCACGCTCCGGCGCATGCCCGCTTAGAGCGGCAGGAGGTCTAGAGCGATGGGGCGACCAGCTTGGTGTAGCGCTGCGCCATCGTGGCCACGATCTGGTCGGCGGACTCGGCCCAGATATTGGCGTTGAAGATCTCCACCTCGACCGCACCGGTGTAGCCCGCCTCGGCCACCCAGCGCGTGATGGTGGGGAAGTCGATATAGCCATCGCCCATATAGCCGCGGGACAGGAGCGGATCCGCAGCCAGTGGCAGCAGCCAGTCGCACACTTGATACAGCGCCAACCGGCCTGTCGCACCGGCCCGCTCGATCTGTTGCTGCAACTGCGGATCCCACCAGACATGGTAGGTGTCCACCAGCACACCCACGGCTTCGGGCGGGAAAGCACCCGCGAGATCCAGGCACTGGCCGAGGGTTGACAGTACCGCGCGGTCGGCTGCGAACATCGGGTGCAGTGGTTCCAGGACCAGCCGCACTCCGTGTTCGGTAGCGAACGGCACCAGTTCACCGAGCCGGTCGCCCACCCGCTGGCGGGCGGCGACCAACTGCTTGTCGCCGTCCGGCAGGGCGGGGCCGCCGGGCTCGGAGCATGCGGGCAGCCCGCCGACCACCAGCACCAATTCGCTCGTGCCCAGCGTCGCGGCCTCGACGATCGCCGCCCGGTTGTCGGCCAGTGCGGCTGCGGAACCCTCGTCGTCGGTCGCCGTCATGAAACCGCCTCGGCAGAGGCTGGAGCAGGCCAGCCCGGCGTCGGCGATGATCTTGGCGGCTCGTTCGGCACCGACCTCGGCCACCCGGTCCCGCCACGGACCGATGGCGCCCAACCCGGCCCGTGCGGCGGCGTCGACCGCTTCAGCGAGGGTGAGGTTCTTGGTAGTTGCGGTATTGAGCGCCAGGCGCCGCAGGTCGGTCATCAGAGAACGATCGGTTCCATCTCGACGCGCCGGCCCTGCGCCGACGACGCCAACCCGGCCTCGGCGAGTTGCACGCCACGGGCGGCGGAGAGCAGGTCGTAGCGGTGTTCCCGACCGGCGGCGACGTCGCGGATAAACTCCTCCCATTGCAGCTTGAAGCCGTTGTCCAGGTCCGCGTTGGCCGGTACCTCCAGCCACTGGTCCCGGAATGACTCCGTCACCGGAAGGTCCGGATTCCACACCGGCTTGGGTGTGTGGGCGCGTTGCTGTGCCACGCACTTGTTCAGTCCGGCGACCGCGGAGCCGTCGGTGCCGTCCACCTGGAACTCCACCAGTTCGTCGCGGTAGACGCGGACTGCCCAGGAAGAGTTGATCTGGGCGATGATCTGCTCGCCGTCCGGCCCAGCGATCTCGAAGATGCCATACGCGGCGTCGTCGGCGGTAGCGTCGTACGCCCTGCCGGATTCATCCCAGCGGGTGGGTATATGGGTGGCGGTCTTGGCGATCACCGAGGTGACCGAGCCCAGAATTCCCTCCAGGACATAGTTCCAATGGCAGAACATGTCGACGGTCATGCCGCCGCCGTCTTCCCTGCGGTAGTTCCAGGACGGGCGTTGTGCCGGCTGGAGATCGCCCTCGAACACCCAGTAACCGAACTCGCCCCGTAGCGACAGGATGCGCCCGAAGAAGCCTTCGTCGACCAACCGTCGAAGCTTCACCAGCCCAGGCAGGTAGAGCTTGTCGTGCACCACACCGGCGGTGATCCCGGTCGCCTGGCGCAGCCGTGCCAATTCGATGGCTTCCTCCAGCGTCTCCGCCGTCGGCTTTTCGGTGAAGATGTGCTTGCCGGCCCGCATGGCAGCGGTGAGCGTGGCTGCGCGTAGGGAGGTCATCGAGGCGTCGAAGATGATGTCCACGTCCGGGTCGGCGATGGTGCTATCCAGGTCGGTGGTCCAGTGTTCGATGCCGTGCTCGGTGGCGATGCGTTCCAGTGCTTCCGGGCGGCGGCCGATGAGAATCGGTTCGACTTGGATTCGGGAGCCATCGGCGAGCGCGACGCCACCCTGATCCCGGATGGGCAGGATGGATCGCAGCAGATGTTGCCGGTACCCCATCCGCCCGGTGATGCCGTTCATGCCGATACGTAGTGTGCGGGTGGACAAAGGAACTCCTGAGGTGGGTCAATCCGCGGTTTCGCGGGCATCCCCGAGGGCAGGTCGCTCGAGGCCAAGGATTCGGGAATGCGCTTTCCGCAAGGGTAGGGGAGCTCTGGATCTGCTGTCAATGGCACGCCCCATCTCTCGTCGAACGCGCCATGCCGGTTGCTAATCGGCGTTTGGGCAGCCCCAACCACGCGTTGGGATGCGAGTTCCGTCCGGGATCACGCGTTGGAACCGGCGAGCTGCTGCGCGGCGGTCGCAACGTCAGTTATGTGGCGGCGTGGACTCCCGCACCACGACTTTGCCGCTGACACGGGTGATTTCAGGCTCCGGTGTCGGCTCCGCCAGCGCCAACTCGGTGACCAGTCGACCCAGTTCGGCGAGTGGCAGATGCACGGTCGTGAGCGGCGGGCTGACGTCGCGCAGCGTGGCGATGTCATCGAAACCGGCTATCGCGATATCTGCGCCGATCTGGAGACCGTGGTCACGAGCCGCTGCCATAGCGCCCAGTGCCATCACATCATTGACCGCAAACACCAACTCCAGGTTGTCGGTGCGCGCCAGCAGCGCCTGCATGCCGCGGTAGCCGCCTTCACGCGTGAAGTCTGAATCGATGATCGCCCTGTTCGGTGCCGGGCTGCCCGCCTGTGCCACGGTGTTAAGGAACCCAGTCCGGCGCTCCTTGGCCGTGATGTGGCTTGCTGGGCCACCGATCACGCCGAACCTGCGGTATCCCAGGCCGAGCATCGCCTCGGCCAGGTCGGCTGCTCCTCGGACATTGGCGACCGCCACGGTATTGATGCCCAGGAGAGGCTGACCGATCAAAGCCGCAGAGCCACCGGCCACGCGGTAGCTGGCCAGCGCCCTGCTGATTGCCGCCATACTCGATGGGTCGTCGTAGCGTCCTCCGGCGATCACGATGGCACGGGCGCGCTGCGACTGCAGCACCTCGATGAACTCAGGTTCGCGGCCGGGTTTGTGCTGAGTCGTGGCCAGGGTGACGATAAGGCCATGCTGCTCTGCCGTAGCGGCTACTCCGGCGGCGATGGCGGAGAAGTAGGGGTCCGAGATGTCATGCACGATCAGGCCCAGGGTCATCGTGCGGCCGCGTGCCATGGCTTGGGCGTTGGCGTCGGGGGAGTAGCGCAGTCGTTCGGCGGCCGCCAGGACCCGTGCCTGCAACTCGGGCCGGACCGTGCGATTGACCGAGCCATTGATGGCTCGGGATGCTGTTGCCAGAGATACGCCCGCTTCTCGCGCAACGTCGCTCAGCGTCACCGAACCGCCCATGCCACCAGGGTAAGCGCATTCCCGACGGCGGGCCGCCCGTTTCCCCCTTGACCCCGAGAAGTGCTCGATATAAGTTGTAGTAAACAACAAACTTCGACTGATGTGGAGTAGCAATGGTGCGCAAGCCCATTCCCGCCGACAAGTTCTCCTTTGGTCTGTGGACCGTGGGCTGGCCGGCACAGGACCAGTTCGGCTCGGCGAGCCGGCCGGTGCTGGATCCGCGCGAGTATGCGACCAAGCTTGCCGAGCTCGGCGCCTGGGGTGTGACGTTCCACGACGATGACGTCGTTCCGTTCGGTACGGACGACAGCACCCGCGAACGGATCTTCTCCGACTTCAAGGCCGCTACGGACGCCGCCGGGATCGTCGTGGAGATGGTGACGACCAACCTCTTCAGCCACCCGGTGTTCAAGGACGGCGGATTCACCTCCAACGACCGCGGAGTGCGTCGATTCGCCCTGCGCAAGGTGATCCGGAACATTGATCTAGCCGCCGAGATGGGCGCGAGTACGTTCGTGATGTGGGGTGGCCGAGAGGGTAGTGAGTACGACGGGGCGAAGGACGTCTACGCCGCTCTGGAGCGCTACCGCGAAGGTGTTGATTCAGCGGCTGCCTATATCAAGGATCGCGGCTATGACATGAAGATCGCGCTGGAGCCCAAACCCAATGAGCCGCGGGGCGACATCCTGCTCCCCACAGTTGGTCACGCGCTTGGCTTCATCGCACAACTCGAGCACGGTGACATCGTCGGTCTGAACCCGGAAACCGGGCATGAACAGATGGCGGGCCTGAACTATACCGCTGGTATCGGGCAAGCGCTGTGGAGCGGCAAGTTGTTCCACATCGACCTCAACGGTCAGCGCTCGATCAAGTTCGACCAGGACCTGGCGTTCGGTCACGGCGACCTTCTCTCGGCCTTCTTCACCGTGGACCTGATCGAGAACGGGTTCCCCGGTGGCGGGCCACGCTATGACGGCCCGCGGCACTTCGACTACAAGCCCTCACGCACCGAGGGTATGGAGGGGGTCTGGGAGTCGGCGCAGGCCAATATGCAGACCTACCTGCTACTCAAGGAGAAGGCGCTCGCCTACCGCGCCGACCCGCGCGTTCAGGAAGCCTTCGCGACCGCGGGTGTGCTGGAGCTCTCGCAGCCGACGCTGGCAGATGGTGAGTCACTGGCCGACCTGCTGGCCGATCGTTCCGCCTTCGAGGACTTCGATGCCGACGCGGCCGCCGAGCGTGAATACCACTTCGTGCAACTCAATCAACTCGCATTGGACCACTTGATCGGGTAGGACTCATCTCATGGCTCTGGTCGCTGGCGTCGATACCTCGACGCAGTCGTGCAAGGTTGTGATCCGTGATGCTGATACCGGGGCGTTGGTGCGTTCCGGGTCGGCCAAACACCCCGACGGTACCGAGGTCGATCCGAACGCCTGGTGGGATGCGTACTGCCAGGCGCGGGATGCTGCTGGTGGGTTGGACGACGTATCGGCGGTGGCCGTGGGCGGACAGCAGCACGGCATGGTGGCGCTGGACGATGACGGCGCAGTGGTGCGTGACGCGCTGCTGTGGAACGACACTCGCTCGGCTGAAGCGGCGCAGGACCTCATCGCGGAACTTGGGGATGGGACCGAGGGGTCCGGCGAGCGTGCCTGGGCCGATTCGGTCGGAGTGGTGCCGGTGGCCTCGTTCACCATCACCAAACTGCGTTGGTTGGCGCAGCACGAGCCCGCCAATGCCGCTCGGGTGGCAGCCGTGGCGCTCCCGCACGACTGGCTCACCTGGCGGATCGCCGGCGACGGACCCGGGACCGATGGCTTGGCCCGGCTGACCACCGACCGCTCCGACGCTTCCGGTACGGGCTACTTCGATGGCGTCAGCGACAGCTACCGCTTTGATTTGCTCGAGCGTGGCTTCGGCCGGCGGGTTGGACTACCCGCCGTGATCGGCCCGAGTGAGCGGGCCCGCCTTGGTTCGCCTACCGCTGCCGCGCCGGATGGGCTGGTTATAGGTTCCGGTGCCGGTGACAATGCCGGCGCCGCCCTCGGCCTGGGCGCGCAAGCCGGAGATGTCATGGTGTCCATCGGGACCTCGGGAGTGGTCACGGCGATATCCGACACCCCGACCAAGGATGAGTCCGGCCTGGTCGCGGGGTTCTCCGACGCCAGTGGCCGGTACCTGCCGCTGCTGGCCACGTTGAACGGCTCCCGCACCTTTGACGCCGTCGGGAAGGTTCTCGACGTCGGCCATACAGAGTTCGCCGACCTGGCACTCTCGGCGCCGCCGGGCGCGCAGGGCCTGACTCTGGTGCCGTACCTGGAAGGGGAACGCACGCCGAATCTGCCCGATGCCACCGGGTCGCTGCACGGGATGCGATTGGCGAACATGACGCCGGCGAATCTCGCACGAGCAACGGTCGAAGGAGTGCTGTGTTCGCTGGCCTTCGCCCTGGATGCGCTGGCTGCTCAGGGGGTGGCGGTGCAGCGGATCATGCTGATCGGTGGGGCTGCCCAGTCCGAAGCGGTTCGGCGGATCGCTCCCAGTGTGTTCGGAATGCAGGTCTCGGTCCCGGCGCCGGGGGAGTACGTCGCCGACGGTGCGGCCCGTCAGGCGGCATGGGCACTCTCGGGCGATGCCGAGCCGCCTGCTTGGCAGCTTGGCGAGGTGCTCAGCTACGACATCGGTGCACCGGCGCCCGGGTTGCGCGAGCGGTACGCGCAGGCATCTGAGCGCTTCCTCGCCCGCTAGCCCCGTGCGCCATGCGATACGCCCCAGTTAGTGATCGGGCTGCGATTTAGTGAGCCGCAGTTCACTAAGTCGTTGCCGGGTCACTAAGCGGCGGGCGGGCTGACAGGTGGGTGGCGGATGGCTCGCGGATGGAACTAGCTGAGCAGCGCTGAGATCACGATCAGCAACGGGACAGTCAGCGCCGTCGTGATCAACTGCGAATCGCGGGCGATGGCCCGGCCGACACCGTATCGCAGTGCATAGACGAGAACGTTCTGAGCCGTCGGCAGTGCTGCCATCACCACCACGGCGTACAGCGCCTCTCCAGTCAGCCCCAACGCCGCCCCGATGGTCCAGGCCAGTGCCGGATGAACCAGTACGCGGAGTGTCACCACGAGGGTGAGATCGCTGACGGCGACCTTTCCGGCGGCCTCGCGCGGCAGGGCTAAGGCCATGCCCAGGGTGAGCAGCGCCAGCGGTGCCGCAGCGCCGCCGATCAGTCGCAGCGGGGCTTGTACCCACAGCGGCGGATCGAAGGGCAGTAAGGCCAGTGCGACTCCGATCAAGGTCGCGAGGATGATCGGATTGCGAACTGATCGACCGAGCCCTCGTCGCACGGCGTGCCAGCGCGATCTCCCACCACCGCGGGACTCCAGCACTGCGAATGCCGCTGGCGCGAGCACGAGAAGTTGCACCAGGATCGTGGGCACAACGATGACTGGGTCGGCGAACAGGTACACGGCCAACGGCAGTCCGAGGTTGCCCGCATTCAGATACGAGGCGCTCAGCGCACCCACGGTGCTCTGACCGGCGTCGCGGCGCAGCGCCCATCGCAGTAGGGCCACCGCCAATGCTGCGACCGCCAGAGTGCTGCTGAAGGTGGTGACGGCATTGCGGGTCAACAGTAGGTGCAGGTCACTGGAGGCAATGGTGACGATCAGCAGCGCCGGGGTCGCCACGGTGAATACCACGCGCGCCAACACCACCTCAGCGCCCGGCCCGAGCACTCGTAGGTGCGCAAGCAGCCAGCCGACGAAAGCCACCGCAGCCATCGAGCCGAGCAGCGTCAGGATCTCGATCATCGCAGGAAATAGCCGTGAATGACCATGTCGTCATTGTTGCGCGCAAAGCTGGCGTGTGACGGTGGTGTGGAACGTGCGCGCCATCGAACCGATCGCGGTCGTTCCTAGCCTGAGCTAGACGTCGAAGAATCGACGTTGAATCGATACAATTCGCTAGAGTCGTTGGCGGTTGCCTAGGTGCGTGATGAGTTCTGGAGGCATGGTGGAGCGACGTTTCCCCAACCTGGCTGCGCTGCGCGAGCAGCTCAACTTTCGAAGGCCCAGCCTCGATTTCACGGCCAACCGGCTGGAGAAGGCTCAGACGGTGTGGGACCTGCGTCGGATCGCCAAGCGTCGCACTCCCACGGGCCCGTTCGACTACACCGACGGCGCGGCCGAGAATGAAGTCGGATTGGAGCGGGCCCGCACGGCGTTCGAGGACGTCGAGTTCCATCCCAGCGTGCTGCGTGACGTGACCGACGTCGATACCTCGTGGCAGGTATTGGGAGATTCTGTCGCGTACCCAGTTGGCATCGCTCCAACTGGATTCACGCGGTTGATGCATGCCGCTGGAGAGAAGGCCGGTGCCCGTGCCGCAACGCGCTTCGGTATCCCGTTCGCGCTCTCCACCTTGGGGACCACGTCTATCGAGGGCGTGCGCACTGCGGCGCCTGATGGTCGGCTGTGGTTCCAGCTGTACATGATGAAGGAACGCCAACGATCGCTCGACCTGGTCGAACGCGCCAAAACCGCCGGCTATGACACCCTGCTCATCACTGGCGACACTCCGGTGGCGGGCGCCCGCCACCGTGACAAGCGCAATGGCATGGCCTTCCCGCCGCAGCTCACTCCGATGACGGTGCTGGACGCGTTGCCGCGTCCAAACTGGTGGATCAACTACCTGACCACGGAACCGCTGCAGTTCGCGTCGGTGACCAAGTGGGATGGCACCGTCGCGGAGTTGCTGGATGCCATGTTTGACCCGTCGATCGACTATGAGGCGCTCGCCGAAATCCGTTCACACTGGGATGGAAAGGTCGTGGTCAAGGGTGTGCAGTCGGTGGCCGACGCGCGCAAACTGGCCGATGTCGGCGTCGATGGCATTACCTTGTCCAACCACGGCGGCCGTCAATTGGATCGGGCTCCAGTGCCGTTCCTGCTACTGCCGGACGTGGTCCGGGAGGTTGGAAACGACCTAGAGGTTCACCTTGACACGGGCATCATGTCCGGTGCGGATGTCATCGCTGCGGTTGCCTTGGGGGCACGGTTCACCATGATGGGTCGCGCCTACCTGTATGGGCTGATGGCCGGAGGTGAGGCAGGTGTGGACCGCATGTTGCAGATCGTCACCGGTGAGATCGAGCGGGTGATGCGGTTGCTCGGGGTCGCCGGGCTGCAGGAGTTGGGGCCGCAGCATGTCACTCAGCTGATGCGATTGGCACCTCGTGCGGCAACCCCGGCGATTTAGTGACACGGCGTCGATTTAGTGAGCGGCAACTCACTAAATCGGTGCCGAATCACTAAGTGGGTGCTACGTCAGGGGCGCGTGACTCAGGGGAGCCGAGTATCGTCGGGCTGCACCGCTTCGATGCTCTCGGCGAGTCCAGTATTCGAGCCGCCCCAGGTGCCTCGAATACTGGCGAGCACGCCGGGCGCGATCTGCCAGTCGACCTGCCCCTGAAGTCCGGTCTCGCCTGCTGTCTTGAAGAGAGCTAGCTCGTCGTTGACATCGACTACGCGGTAGACCGCCGTCGTGTTGCCGTACGGGATGGTCAGGGTCCGTGTGCTGGCTCGGACTGCTCACGGGAGCCGCCCCTCGACGCCGTAGGTCGACACCTCCAGGGTCAAGTGATCTGTGACTCCGGTGGCATCGGAGGGCAAGCAGCCTCCTGTCTGCGGGCAGGTTGGAATGGAACTCTCAATAGCGTCGATGGGGCCGTACTCCGCGATCCAGCTCAACCCGCTGGCCCTGGTGATCGGTTGGGATGGGGTTACGTCCAGGAAGTCGGCAACGAGTCCCGCCATCGCATCGGGTCCGCCGGTCGCGGCCGCGCCAGCAAGCTTGCGGCTGAGGTCGGCTCCCAGGCCGCTAGAGGTCAGCACCCAGTCACCATCAGAGTCGCTCCATGACACGATGACCACACCATCCAGGCCGCCGGTGGCATGCGTAGACGCGCATGCTTGCTGACTGGCCACCGCCCAGCAGGATGTCAGTTGGTGGACGAAGCGGCTCCGACAACCATTGCTTCGGGTCGACGGCATTCGGTCCCCAAAGTGCGACTGCCCCCGTCAGAGCGCCCTCGTCCTGAACCCGGATGAGCGCGCTGGCAACGGTCGCTCCGGCCTGGCAGCTATCGACCGTGCGTGCGATCACGATCTCCGGGTCAGGTGCACCGTCGATCGCTTCGGTTGAAGCTCAGCCCGACTGCTGCAACCACCATCACGACCGCCGCAGCAGCTGCAATGAGCAACGCGGGCCGTGTGCGCCGGCGCACGGTGTCAGCCGTGAGCCCGACCCGTTCGCCCCGGCTCAGTGCCGCAATCCGCTGATCGACATCGGACCCTGCGGCCGCCAGGGCCTGCGTATCGACGGGTCGCTGGCTGAGAGAGCGAAGCAGTTCCTCAGGGTCGTGGATCGTTGTCATGATTTCTCCTCGGTCGGCAAGGCGTAGGTGAAGATCGACGTGACGCTGGTGGGAGTCGTGGTGTCGGCGTCGTCGTCTAGTTGGCTTTGCAGGCGCCGCCGTGCCCTGTGCAGGCGGACCTTGAAGGTGCCGGTCGAGCAGCCTGCGACCTTCGCGGCGTCGGTGACCGACAGCCCGTCCCAGCTCACGAGCAGCAGTGCTTCACGTTGCTGGCGCGGCAGTGCGGTTAGCGCACGCAGCAAGAGATCCCGCTCAGCGACGACTGCCTCGGCGTTCGCCCGTTCGTCGGTGAGCTCGACCAGCCGGCTGAGTTCGGCTGCGAGAAGGCGATCCCGGTAGCGAGACCGGTCGCTGTGTCGGATGGTGTTTTCGGGCTACGACGAGTAGCCACGGCAGACTGTGGTCGGGAGCATGAGCGAGCCGTTTCCACGCGACGAGAAAGGTCTCAGCAACGATCTCCTGGGCGCGATCTGGTCCGGCGTGTACACGTGCTGCGTATTGCTCCCACAGCTCGGCAAACCGCTGCGCGTCGTTCGAACTCAATTCGCTCACATCACGTAATGCCTCCAGCACCGCCAAAGTTACACAGCAGCGATATCTCAGTCTCGAAGGACTGCTGCGCACGCTGCCAGATTGTGCCGCTGAGGCGCTGAGGCGCAGAGGCGCTGAGGCGCTGAGCCGCTGAGCCGCCGGCTGACGCCAGATACCGTCGAGGATCACCGCCGCTGCTTCTCCGGCGTATGACTTTCAGTCCGTTCCGCAGCGGGTCGATCGGCGCAGTTCAATCTGTCGGGCCCGCAGGCTCGGTTGCCTGCACTCAACTCGAGGTTCCACCCCACCGCAGCGCGGGAAGGGTACCCGTGCCATGGTGGGGTGGAACGATGCGCTATCGAGTGCGTGCGCAGTTCGACGCCTTGCTCAACACTCGGTGCAGCCCGCGTCGACGTACATCTGCGAGGCAGTGACGAACCGCGATTCATCGGAGGCTAGATAGAGCACAGCATTGCTTACGTCGCTGGGCTCAATCCACGGTACGGGGAGCATGTTGATCGCCTGGAAGCCGTCTCTGATCTGTTCCTCCGAGGGATCATCGACATCAGGGAAAAAGACACCGTACGTGGCGTCATTCATCGCCATGTGCGTCTTGCAAGTAGTGGGATGCACGGTGTTGGCGCGGATCCCGTACTCGGCACCTTCCACCGCAAGCGACTTGCACATGCCGACGACGCCGTGCTTCGTGGCGGTGTAGTGCGACATGTTGGCGTAGCCCCGCTTGCCGTTGGTCGAACTGACGAGAATGACGGAACCGCCCCGGCCCGAGTCGACCATATGCGGAACCGTCGCTCGCACTGTCTTCCAGGCACCGTCGAGATTCACCGACATCATCTCGGTCCACATATCCTCGGACATTTCCCAGGTCCGGCCGAACGTCAAGATCCCCGCATTGGCAACGACGATGTCGAGTTGCCCGAGTTGAGCAACAGCCTGGCGGGCTGCTTTCTCCATGTCCGCCAGCTTGCGCACATCTGCCTTGATCGTCAGGCACCTGCGATCCAAGGCTTCGACCTGTCGGGCCGTCTCCGCCAGGTCGCTGTCAGTGGCCAGTTGATACGGCACGGTGCCCAGATCGGAGCAGGCATCGACAGCAACGATATCGGCACCTTCAGCTGCTAGGTGAACTGCGTGTGACCTTCCCTGTCCTCTGGCAGCGCCGGTAATGAACGCCACCTTGTCTGTTACACGTCCCACGGTTGCTCCCTTGTGACTAGTCCGCCGTTGATCATCACTCGTAGACCGACTGCACTGACTCGAGCGCCGCGTCCGCGTCATCGATGGTTACTTGCCGGAATGCCAGGACCGTGTCTTCGACGGGCTCACCATTTGCGGCCGCAACGCAGGTTGGAAGGCCGACGTTGGCTTCCTCGACGGGGTCCTGAAACATGGTCGCGTCGAGTTCGCCGTCGGCGATGAGCGTGAGCGCCTCAGGTACGCCGTCGATGCCGGCCAGATGGAGGTCGGAGTCCGGGCCCGTAGCTATCCCCAGTGCTTGAGCTCCCGCGTGGGCGCCCAGGATCATGTCGTCGTTGTTGGCGATGATGACGTCGGCGTCAGAGTGCTGGCGAAGTAGCGTGGTGGTGATTTCTTGCGCTTTGGCGCGATCGTAGTCGGCTGCCTGTTCCACGATCTCGACCTGGTCGGCACCGAGCCCCGCCGCTTCCAGCGTCGCCTTGACTCCTTCATTGCGCGAGGTGTCGGCGGCTTGGCCGATGAGCCCGCGAAGGTAGATCACCTTGATCTTCGGTTTGCCAATCGCCTCGTACTGATCAACGACGAATTGACCGAGCAATTCTCCTGACTGCAACTGGTCGTAACCGACAAATGCATCGGTGGGGCCAGCCGCGATCTGGTCAAAGGAAACCACGGGGATTCCCGCAGCCTCGGCCTCTTCTGCGGGTGCCGACGATGAGTTGCTCACTGGAATGATCAGAAGACAATCAGGCTGCTGCTGGAGCATGTTCTGAACGTTGGTCAATTCGACGCCCGTGTCGCCGTCTGAGTCACCCTCAATCAGTTCGACATTGCCGAGCTCGTCGGCCATCGCTATCAGACCGCGCTTAAGTGCCGAGTGATACGGGAATTTTAGACCACCGTAGCTCACGGCCACAGTTACGGCTTCATCGCCGCTTTCCGAGGTAGCGTCGGAACTCGATCCAGAGTCGCTACAGGCCGTGAGAGTTGCTGCCAGGCTTACAGCTGCCAGAGCTGCGATGGCATGCATCTTCTTGCGCTTCATTGCTGTTTCCCTTTCCTATCGTTGGAGCGGTATTTGAATTGCTGGCCCTTTTCTCACGCAATGTGCTTGCGGAATCGGCTAGCCTGACTTGCGTCGGAGTATCCCGTCGAGCGCTACGGCTCCGATGATGATGAAGCCGATAATGACGTTCTGGATTGGCGACGAGATGTTGAGGAGTACCAGCCCGTTGAATAGGACACCCAGAACCAGTGTTCCGATCACGGTCTGGCTGACCTTTCCACGGCCGCCGAACAGGCTCGCGCCTCCGATGACGACTGCTGCGACCGCCTGGAGTTCCAGCCCCGCGCCTGCTATCGCTTGCGCAGCTCCGACTCGACTGGTCTGGATTATCGAAGCGACCGCAACGCATACGCCGCTGATCGCGTAGACCATCAGCTTTACCCGATGGACCCGGATACCGGCTGCGAGACTTGCCGCCTCGTTCCCTCCAACCGCATAGACCTCCCGTCCGAAGCGAGTGCGATTGAGCACGAGCGAGGCGATCCCCACGATGACCGCGAAGATGATGACCGCTACGGGTATGTTGAGCCATCGCGCGGTGCCGATATCCCGATACCAATCTTGCAGTCCGTATATCGGGTCAACGTGCCATTGCACTGCGATACCTCGAAAGGCCGTCAGCGTGCCTAGGGTGACGATCAGTGGTGTGACTAGGTTACTCGCTACAATCGCGCCATTGAAGAGCCCCGCGAGTAATCCCAAGGCTACGGGGGCGAGGATGGCGAGCACAATATTCCCTGCTGTTGCCTCGGTGCGGGCGGCGAAAAGCCCCGAGGCAATGCTGGTCAGCGCTAGAAGGGATCCCACCGATAGATCGATTCCGGCTGTGAGGATGACGAATGTCATTCCCACGGCTACAATTCCCACCACGGCTACCTGGTTGAGGATATTGATGAGGTTGGTAGCAGTTCTGAAATCCGGCGATATCCAGGCGAATATCAAGATCAAGACCACTAGAGCGGCATGCATGCCATAGTCGCGCGCCAATGCGGCAAGACGACTTTCCCTCGGGGCTGCTGAGAAGGTCAGATCGTCCTCTGTGGTGCTCGGCGGTGTCGTGTCATGCATCGCTGCCTCCTACGAAGTGGTCTCGGGATTCACTGGCCGCAGCCATGAGCAGTTCTTCGGAGGCCTCATCGCCCGTGTACTCAGCGACGAGTCGACCAGCGCGGATGACGGCGACCCGATCACATAGGCCCAGAATCTCGGGCATCTCTGAACTGATTAGCAGGACGGCCATTCCGTCCCTGGTGAGTGAGTCGATTGCGGTATAGATCTCGGATTTTGCTCCGACGTCGACACCACGGGTGGGCTCGTCCAGGATCAGGATTCGAGGTGTGCTCATGAGCCACTTTCCAAGCACGGCCTTCTGCTGGTTTCCTCCGGAGAGGGTACGAATCGACCGCGGCAATGCACCTGCGGCAAGGTGGAGCCTGGATGCAGTGGCTATAGCTTGGTCGCGCTCGGTACGGTGCTGGACGAACTGCAGCCGGGTGCGGCGTTCGAGTGAGGCGAGAGCCATGTTTACTTGAGTGCCCAGGTCTCCCACGATCCCGGTCCCACGACGATCCTCGGTGACCAAAGCGATTCCACGCCGCACGGCCTGGTGTGGGGAGCGGATGGTGACGGGTTCGCCGTCGACGTACACAGTTCCTGCTGTCGCCGGTCGCAGCCCAAAGATGGTCTCGGCTATCTCAGTCCGTCCGGCGCCGACCAAGCCGGCTAGTCCGAGAACCTCGCCTTGACGGAGGGTCAAGGAGACGTCCTCGAATGTGCCGCGCGAAGACAAACCGTCCAACTCGAGTACGAGTTCCCCGGGCTCGTGGGGCCTTCGTTGGAACATTTGGCTTAGATCCCGGCCCACCATTGCCCGGATCATTCGTTCCTCATCCCATTCGGTTGTGGGGCCTTCATCGACCTTCTGACCGTCACGGAGCACCGTGACCCGGTCTGTGAGTTCGAGGACCTCATCCAGCTTGTGGGAGATGTACAGGACAGCGACGCCATGGGCCCGGAGGTTCTTGATGGCCTTCAACAGTTTCCGCGTCTCAAGCGAGCTGAGAGAACTTGTCGGCTCATCGAGGATCAGCAGCCTTGGGTCCCCAGCCAGGCACTTGGCTATCTCGACCAGTTGCGCTTGCGCGGGGCTTAGCTGCCGGACCAGCCGCCCCAATGGAATGTCGACGTCGAGCGAACTTAGCGCCTCGCCTGCCCGCTCGTTGGCCCGCTGACGATCGACCAGGCCCATTCGCTTGCGAGGTAGGCGGCCGAGCATGATGTTCTCTGCCACGCTGAGATCGGGGATGAGGCTGAGTTCTTGTTGCGCGAGGGCGATTCCTGCCGACTTGGATTGGACCGGCGAATGCAGATCCACCACCGAACCATCGATCCGTACCTCGCCGCGGTACTCCGGCCGTAGACCGGCGAGAATCGAGACCAGGGTCGACTTGCCGGCGCCGTTCTCCCCGATCAGACCGACGATCTCTCCTGCTTGCACGTCGAAGTTGACTGCATCGAGCGCCCGGACGCCCGGGTATTCCACTGTCAGTGCCGATGCCGAGACGATGGCGTCTTGGTCAAAGTCTCGCCCGGCTGCTAGCCGTGTGGGTACACGCATGGCAGTCGCTCCTTGGGTGAGCGCTGGTCAGCGCGCGCTACTGCGCCAGGCGGCGGGCGGGGGAGCCATGCGGGCTGTCGTCGACTTCTCATAGCCCATCCCGTCCGGGGTCGAGATGACTTCCATCTGCTGACCCCACGGGGTGAGGAAATAGCAAAAGTGGACGCCGTCGACCTCGGACCCGTCGGTGACATGGTTCGGTCCCTCCTGCAACACCACCCCTTCGACGTTCTGCAGGTAGCGGACCGCAGCGTCGAGGTCATCGACATACACGGCGATGTGTGTACCGCCGACATCGCTATTGCGTGGGGCTGTCTGGGACTGGTCAGGGGCCGTGTACTCGAAGAGCTCAAGATTGGTGTGCTCACCCAGGCGGATCATGGCTATCAGGCATGTTGCGTCTCGATCCACGTTGAGGCAGTCGCGCATCCAGGTGCCCTCGTCTGAGAACGGACCCGTTCGATAGACCACCTCGGCGCGGAGATGATTCACGAAGAACTCGACCGCGCTGTCGAGGTTGGGCACAGTCAGTGCGAAGTGGTCGATTGACCGTGCAGTCGGAATGCCACCGGTAGCTGTCGTCACGATCTCGCTCCTTTGCGTCTCGTCACCCTTGCGGAATGGAATGTTCGATTATGATAGATTTTGAGTGAAAGTGACAGATGCTAGATCGTATGGCCAAGGTGGGTCCGCGTCAAGGGGGTGTTCGAGAGGGTGGGGTAGCGTCATCGCCTAGGTCTGAGCGCTCGTCCCGATCGATGCTGTCTGCGGTCCGCAGAGGTTATGAGAGCGCCACGGGCGTCGCCCAACCTGATCGCAGGCGGATCGATCCGGTACCCGAATTTCAGCTCAAATGTAGGGCATGTCGACGGTCCGCGGGGTGCGGCGTCGAATCGTCGGGCAAGCGGCTGTAAGCTCTCCGGCTCCCGCTGGTCGTGATCGTCCTAGGGAGTTCCACATTGACCTGCAACGACTCCGAGGTCGCTGCCCATCGATTGGGTAAATCTTCAGAAGATTACATAAAGTATCGCAACACTACGGGTTGGACGAGGTGGTGTACGTCTCCAAACGCGATGAGTCCGCAATCGATCAGGCGAACCCGTTGGTGAGTGCCGCTTGCTAGGCCGTCGTCGAGTTGCTGGATCGCGGGTGAAGTGCGATCGGGCGGGGAGCCAGGTGCCGGATGCTGTGCACGCTAGTCGACGTCGTCGTCGACCCAGTCGAAGGTCTTGGTGACAGCCTTCTTCCAGTTCCGGTAGAACCGGTCGCGGGTGGCGGGCTCCATCTGCGGCTGCCAACGCTGACCCTGCACCCAGTTGTCGGTGACGTCCTGCTCGCCATTCCAGAAGCCCACAGCGATGCCGGCGGCGTATGCCGCACCCAGTGCCGTGGTCTCGGCGACCTGCGGGCGCACCACCGGTACGCCGAGGATGTCCGCCTGGAACTGCATCAAGGTCTGGTTGGCGATCATGCCGCCGTCGACTTTGAGCTCGGTGAGCGTGACGTCGGAGTCGGCGTTCATCGCCTCCAAGACCTCCCGGGTCTGGTAGGCGGTCGCCTCCAATGCCGCGCGGGCAATGTGTCCCTTGTTGACGAAACGGGTCATCCCGACCAGGGCGCCACGGGCATCCGCTCGCCAGTACGGTGCGAACAGGCCGGAAAAGGCGGGCACGAAGTAGGCGCCGCCGTTGTCCGGCACCGTACCGGCCAGTTCCTCGACCTGCTGCGCGGTCGAGATGATCCCGAGGTTGTCCCGCAGCCATTGAACCAACGAACCGGTGACGGCGATGGAACCCTCCAATGCATAGACTGCCGGCCGGTCATCGATCTTGTAGCAGACGGTGGTGAGCAGTCCGTTCTCGCTGGGGACCGGTTCGGTTCCGGTGTTGATCAGCATGAAATTGCCCGTGCCGTAGGTGTTCTTGGCCATACCCGCCTCGAAGCACGCTTGGCCGAATGTGGCCGCCTGCTGGTCGCCGAGGATGCCCGCGATCGGGATACCCGAAAGGTCGCCGTCGGGGTGACCCCGGCCGTAGATCTCGGAAGAGGACCTGATCTGCGGAAGCATCGACATCGGGATGCCCATGTCCGCCGCGATAGCCGGGTCCCAGGTCAGGCTGGCCAGGTCCATCAGCATGGTCCGTGAGGCGTTGGTGACGTCGGTGATATGGATGCCGCCGTCGATTCCGCCTGTGAGGTTCCACAACAGCCAGGTATCGGTGTTGCCGAACAGCAGATCTCCGGCCTCGGCGCGGTTCCGGGCTCCCTCGACGTTGTCCAGGATCCATTTGACCTTCGGGGCGGAGAAGTACGTGGCCAGGGGTAGACCCACCGTGGCCTTGTACTTGTCCGGGTCGCCACCGCCGAGATCGTCGACGATCTTCTGGGTGCGGGTGTCTTGCCACACGATGGCGTTGTAGACGGGTTCGCCGGTCCTCTTGTCCCAGACCAGCGCGGTCTCACGCTGGTTGGTAATACCGACGGCGACCAGTCGGTCGGCGCTGATCTGGGCCCGCTCGAGCGCTGTGGTGATGACATCGCGCGTATTGCGCCAGATCTCCGTGGGATCGTGCTCCACCCAGCCGGGCTTGGGCAGGATCTGCTGGTGCTCCAGCTGGCCGGATTCGACGATCTGCCCGTCGTGGTCGAACACGATGGCGCGGGTGCTGGTGGTGCCTTGATCGACCGCCAGCACGTATCGGTCCGAACCAGCTGGTTGGTTGCTCATACCTACCCTCCAAGAGATTGCATCGGGATGATCGCGGGGGCCTGGGCCCGGGCGTGCTCGGCGTCGGCGTCAGTGCAGGTTTGGGATGCCGCAGCGATCGCTGTGCGCCGCTGACGGCAGGAGTGCTTCTCTGCATCGACCCTGGCGGCATCCCACCCCAGCCATGCTGCCAGGATCTCAGCAATCTCATCGATCGCTGCGAGTCCGCCGTCGGCGATTTCGTAATCCAGCCGGGTTCGGCGGATAAGCACGTCCTCCAGGTGCAATACCTGTTCGTGCGCCGCCGCGAAGGCGATCTCGGCCCGCAGATAGTCGGGTGCGTGCTGCAACGGACGGGCCAGATCCGGCTGCTCGGCGACCATGGCCACCAGGTCGGCTACCTGACCGCCATAGCGATGCAGCAGGTGGTCCATGCGCGCCTTATCCCAGCCATAGGTCTGTGCCCAGCCACGGGCTTTGCGCCGCGCTGCGGGGAACCCGACCGCACCCGCGAGCGGCACCCGATCAGTGACGCAGGGCTGGTTCTGGGCCTGGTCGCCGAGTGTGAAGTCCACCGCGTCCGCAGCCATCACCCGGTAGGTGGTGAGTTTGCCGCCCGCGATCACCACCAGCCCTGGGGTGGGGGAGGCGGTGGTGTGCTCCCGGGAGACCTTCGCCGACGACGTTCCCTCCTTGGTTCCTGGCTGCAGCAGCGGTCGCAGTCCGGCGTAGCTGCCGACGATGTCGTCACGGGTGAGCGGATCGCTGAGTACCGCGTTGGCCTTCGCCAGCACGTAGTCGATGTCCTCGCCGCTGGCGACAGGATCCACCAGGTCGCGCTCGTAGGGCGTATCGGTCGTGCCAATGATCCAGTACCTCGACCACGGAATCACGAACAGCACGCTCTTCTCGGTCTGCAGGATCAGGCCCTTGTGCCCGCGCAGTCTCTCCCGCGGCACCACCAAGTGGATGCCCTTGGACGCCAGGACTCGCAGGCCGCCATCGGTACCGGCCAGGGCTTCGGTGTCTTCGGTCCAGACCCCGGTGGCATTGATGACCGACCGGGCCTTGATGGTGTGTTCCGTCTCGTTTTCGAGGTCGACGACGACGGCCCCGGTCACACGCTCGCCGTCCTTGGTCAGCTCGACCACCTGCGTTCGGTTTGCGGCCAGCGCGCCGTACGCAGCGGCAGTGCGCACGAGAGTGATGACCAGGCGGGCGTCGTCGACTTGAGCATCCCAATATTGGATGGCCCCGACGGCGGCATCCGGTCGCAGGTCCGGGAAGGCTGCCATGAGTTGCTTGTGGCTGAAGTGTCTGTGGAACGCCGTCGCGCGTCGGCGAGCGGACAGCGAGGCCAGTGCGTCGTACAGGCCGATCCCGGCACCGACGTAGCCACGCTCCCAGACCCGGTGTTCCAGTGGGTAGAGGAACGGCACCGCCTTGACCAGGTGCGGTGCGGTCTGGCTGAGAAGCAGATCGCGTTCGGTCAGCGCTTCGTGCACAAGCTTGAAGTCGAGCATCTGCAGGTAGCGCAGCCCGCCGTGCACCAACTTCGACGAACGCGAGGAGGTGCCGCTAGACCAGTCCTGTGCTTCCACGATCCCGACGCGCAGGCCACGGGTGGCCGCGTCCAGGGCGATCCCGGCGCCGGTGACCCCACCGCCTATCACCAGGATGTCCAGCTCGGGTTCGCTGCCGGTGCTGGTCTGGCTCATCGCAGCGAGTGCGGTTGCGCGGGATTCGGGCGTGATGGTGGTCGCGGCCACGGTTCGTCTCCAAGGTCTGGTGGTTGGCGGTATCACTACCCTGAAGGCGCTCGCACGTCCGCACAAGAAGTCTGCACGAACGTGCGCGAACTCATCGAGCGACTGCGACTTAGACCAGCCGCAACAATTGGACCCGTACCAGCGCCAGCGCCACTAGGACCTGCACAGCCACCAGCGCGCCTATGACCGCGCCGAGGATGCCGGCCGGGTCCGCCAACGCCCAGACGGCGATAGCCAGCACGCACGCTCCCAAACCGATCCGCATCAACAGTGCGAACCGGGAGGCAGTGGATCGAATCAGGCTCGTCGGCAGTTGCGCGCGTGCTGCGGTCGCCGAATCGACGCTTCCCGGTTCGCCGACCTCGCGCAGGATCTGCGCTAGGCCGAGGCCGGCGACTGCCGCGCCCGCCAGTGCCGCCAATTGGCCGACACCCAGGAGGGAAAGCCCAGCCGTGATCGGTGCGGTGCTGCGATCCTCACCCGCGAATGACAACGCGCCAATCGCGATGAACGCAAGCACAAGCACCGCCACAACCATGATCATCAGAGCTTGGGTGTGTCCGCGCACCGCGCGTGCGATCAGCACATCGGCGGGGACGCATTCCATGTACCGAGACGATAGAGCGTTAGTTGCGGGGAAGTTGAAACTTGGTCGGTTGGGACGGCGCGTATTCGATCAGGTCATCGGCCTGCAGCCCAGCCAGGATCCGATCTCGGCGAGCCGGCTCGCCAAGGTCCGGCAATTCGGCGAGGCCCAGCGGTGTCCCTGCGCTGCGCAGAGCCGCCATCACCTGCCCTCGACCTTGTCGATCGGTACCCTGCCAGGGTTGGTTACGGCGACTACTCGCATGACGATCCGCAGGAAAGCCCGCGGCGCGCCACCTGCAGGACATGCGGATCGGACAATCGGCGCAAGCGGGATTGCGGGCCTGACACACCAGGGCACCCAACTCCATGACCGCCACGTTCCAGCGTGACGAGCGTGCGCGGTCCCGCGGCAGCAACAACTGCGCCAGTCGCCGTTCCGCATCGCTCAAACTCGGTGGTGGCAGGGCCATGCCCGCGAAGGCCCGGCCGAGCACCCGGCGAACATTGGTGTCCAGGACGACGGTGCGCTGACCGTAGGCGAAGGCCAGCACCGCGGCTGCGGTGTACTCCCCGACCCCCGGAAGTGCCTGCAGGGACGCTAGGTCGCGGGGTACCTCACCGGCGAACTCATCGCGGATCATCGCTGCTGTGTCCCGTAGCCGCAGCGCACGCCGGGGGTAGCCCAGCCGGTCCCAGGCCCGAAGCACCTGCGCCGGGGTTGCGGATGCCAGGTCCGCCGGCGTACGCCATCGGCTCATCCAATCCAGCCACCGTGGCTGCACGCGAACGACCGGCGTCTGCTGCAGCATCACCTCCGAGACCATGACGCCCCACGGACTCACACCGGGCTGGCGCCAAGGCAAGGTGCGGTGGTTCAACTGGTACCAGCCCAGCACCGCACGCCGTACGGTCGCTGCTGTGCGCTGAGCATGTGATTCGGCCTGGGACACCCCTGCAGTGTGGCCCACGAGGCGGAAACCGTGTACGGGGGCGCCGACCTGGAGCGGATCGGTTGCGGTGCCGGAATGTCTCCGCGTACGGAGGCGATTGCTGAGTTATGTTCGCAGCCATGGCGCGCACCACCACCCGACCGGTGCCCGGCCGCACTCGTGCGTCCGGTGCGGTTGGCGCACGGTCGCGGACCAACGGAGGGCGGCAAAGCGCGTCCGGAGCCGGCGCCCGTCGCCGGACGACGACGGCGCCTGGTCCGGTGCCGAGGGATGCCCGAACACGCCGTCGGCCGTCCGCCGAGCCTCCCGGTCGCGCCAGCGCCGTCACGTATCGCCGCCGCCGGGTTCTGGCTCTCCTGGTCCTGGTGTTGTTACTCACTGCCGGCTTCGTCGGAGTGCGTGCTCTGGTCGGGCTGGTGCCCAGTGAGGGGGATACGGCCGCTCGGTCGCCGGCCATCGCAGCGATACCCAGAGTGCCTGAGGAGCGAAGCGGGGAGCCGACGGAGTTCGACCTGGCCAATCCGGTGGATTGCCGGCCGGGAACGCTCGCAGTCACGGTGGCGCTCCCCACTGCTAGCGTCGCAGCCGGTTCGGGGATTTCGGTACCGATCAACGTCCACAACACCGGTCAACTGCCCTGCTTGCTGGACCTTGGCGGAGACAACCTGGTGCTGACGATCTATTCCGGCGAGGATCTGGTGTGGACATCGCAGCACTGCGGTGGAGCAGGCGATGAGCGGCGGCTGCTGTTGGCGATCGGAGCGGTCGATGCCACCACGGTCGATTGGGATGGCACTCGTAGCATGGTCGGCTGTCTCGCCGATCAGCCGGTGGCGGCGGCGGGCACCTATCGCGTGGTGGCGCAGATTCTGACGGACCCAACAGATGGCGCCGACCCTGTGCTGGTGGCGCAGACCGAGCAGGTATTCACCGTCGTCTGAGGCCGCCGGTGGACTAGGAGAACCGCTCCTGCAAACTTGATTCGGCTTGCCGGGAAAGACCTTCACGTACCGCTCTGGCGCGTTGGATGCCAACACCCTCAACGACAGCAAGGTCGTCGATCGTCGCGGACAGCATGCGCTGCAGGGTGCCGAAATAGTGCACCAGTGAGTCGACGACGGACGTGGGCAGCCGTGGGATGCGGCGCAGCATGCGGTATCCGCGAGGGGTGACGGCGGTATCGAGCGCATCGCCCTGCCGACCGCCTAGGCCCAGCACCCGCGCGCATTGGGCCAGATCCAGGAGTTGAGATGGGTCCAATTCGGCGAGATCGGTGAGCACGACCGTGGTGTTGTGCGGTGAGCGCTCGTCCAGGTAGTCGCGAACCAGCAATTCCAGACCGGTCCTGATACCGCCGCTCATCTCGTCGAACTGCAGTGCCAGCAGCCGTCCGGCGGTGCCCAGTTCAACCACATAGTCGGATATCTCCGCCGAGATCCGGCGCACCATCTCCATACGCTGGGCTACCGCCGCGACATCTCGTACGGTGACCAGATCTTCGATTTCCAGCGCGGACAACGTGCCAGCGACCTCGTCGAGGCGTTCCCGGTAGCGCTCCAACGTGGCCAGAGCCTGATTGGCGCGGGAGGCAATGACGTCCGAACCCTCCAGCACGTACCGCTGATCCCCCACGTACAGTGCGACGATCCGCATCGACTGACTCACCGAAATCACCGGGAAGCCCGTCTGTTTTGCAGCTCGTTCCGCCGTCCGGTGGCGGGTACCGGACTCCGAGGTCTCAATGGCGGCGTCCGGAAGCAGTTGCACCGCGGCACGAAGAATGCGGGTGGCGCCGGCATCCAGGACGATCGCCCCGTCCATCTTGGCCAGTTCCCGTAGCCGGGTCGCCGAAAACTCCACGTCCAGGCTGAACCCGCCGGTGCATATGGACTCAACGGCCTCGTTGTAGCCGAGCACGATGAGTGCACCCGTGCGGCCCCGCAGGATTCGCTCCAACCCGTCCCGAATCTCGGTACCCGGAGCCACCCAGCCAAGAACTTCGCGCAGCGATGGTGTGGACACCGCACACTCCCATTCCACCGTTGGTCTCGATCCGAAAGGCCAGTCTAGGCGGCATCCTGGGCTCTTTAGCCATTCATGAAGGCCTCCATTCAGTCGTGAACCACCACCTGGACAGCCTCCCGCAGGCTCTCGACCTGTTGGACGCGCAGGCCGGCGGTGGTACCGACATCGGAACCGGCAGCCACCACCGCCCGGGTGAAACCCAACCGCTTTGCCTCCGCGAGCCGTCTGGGTGTCCCGAGCACCGATCGCAACTCGCCTGCTAGCCCGACTTCGCCCAGCGCCACCAACCCCGGGGGTAAGGCGAGCTCCCTCCGCGCGCTCACCACTGCTAGCGCCGCTGCGAGATCCGTCGCGGGTTCGTGTGCCCGGGCGCCACCAATGGTTGACAGGTACACATCGAAGCCAGCAGTGTCCAGCCCCAGCCGTGCCGACAGCACCGCAAGCGTCATCGCGACCCGCGAGGAGTCCAGGCCGTGGGTGGCGCGTCGGGGCTGTGGCGCAGAAGTCTGGGCCAGCAGCGCCTGAACCTCGATGGGCAGCGGTCGCCTGCCGTCGAGCGCAATGGTCACACAACTACCTGGCACCGACTCCCGGACCCCCGACAGGAAGAGCCCAGAAGGGTCAGCGAGCCCATGGATGCCGCTCTCGTCAAGGGTGAAGCAACCGACTTCGTCGACTGAGCCGAAGCGGTTCTTGACCGCTCGCACCAGCCGTAGTTGCGCGTGCTTGTCCCCTTCGAACTGGCACACCACGTCCACCAGGTGTTCCAGGACCCGAGGCCCTGCGATCGCACCGTCCTTGGTGACGTGCCCGACCAGCACCACTGGCAGACCGGTGCGCTTGGCCACCGCGATCAAAGCTGCGGCGACCTCTCGCACCTGCGCGACGCCACCGGCGGAGCCGTCGACGGCAGCGGAGGCGATTGTCTGCACCGAATCGACGACGAGCAGGTCCGGGTTGGCGGCCTCGATGTGGCCCAGAACGCGCCCTAGATCCGACTCGGCCGCCAGTAGCAAGGACGGTTGCAGTGCGCCGATGCGATCGGCTCGCATCCGGACCTGCCCCACGCTCTCCTCGCCGGTGACGTACAGCACCGTGGCGCCACTATCGGCTGCACGCGCTGCGACGTCTAGCAGCAGGGTCGACTTGCCCACGCCGGGTTCTCCGGCGAGTAGCACCACTGCCCCGGGAACGATGCCACCGCCGAGCACCCGGTCAAACTCGCCGACGCCGGTTGGCCGGTAACTCGCCGCCTGTGAGTCGACGTCGGCGATCGGTTGAGCGCCGGTGCTGGGCGCAATCGCAGAGGTCCGCGGCCCGGACGTGGTTGCGGAGGTACCGGTTTCGACGACGGTTCCCCATGCCTGGCATTCACCACACCGGCCGACCCACTTGGGTGTGCTCCACCCGCACTCGGTGCAGGTGAAGGCGGCGCGCGCGGGCTTGGCTGCGGTCTTGGAACTCACCTGGCGAACGTATCCGACACCCCGGACAATGCCGGATTCAGTGTCCGCCAGATGTGCACACGCGGTGTGACGCAGGCACCGAGAGCGTCCTCCCAGCACACGCCCTCGGCACCTGCGGTTCCACAGAAGTGGCGCCAGATACAACGGCCAGACTTTTTAGCCTCACTGTGTTCTCGGGCCAAGTCCAGTATCAACACAGCGAGGGCGTCCTTGAATAGAGCCAAGCCGTGGCGATCTGCCGCCATGTCCATCTAGCGACAGTCGTGCCCCAGGACCATCAGATCCAGTTCGTGCCTTGACCTATCGCATCAGCGGTGTGCCGCCACCCGCCCCGGGGATGTGCGGTCTAGGGTGACTGCTCGTGAAGTCGCTATCACGCCGGATTGTGTCGGTGTTGGTTGCTGTCGTGCTGGCGCTGGCTGCTGTTCTGGTCGTGCTGTACCTGACTGACGACCGCAGCAGTGCACCGGCGACCGTGGCCACCAGTACTCCCGCCTCGCAGGCACCGGCTCCACAGCCCATCGAACGGGATACCTCCACGGCCCTGCTTGCGGCCCTGCCGAACCAGGTGCTCGGCTACAGCGTGAGTGCGCAGAGCATCATCGATGATTCAGCCTGGCCGTCCATGCCCACCGAGCAGTGGCAGTTGGAGTACGCGTCAGCCGACACCACACTCTCGCTGGTGGTGACTCAATGGCTGACCGCCGACGAGGCCGATGCCGGGATGCAAGCCAGCCCCGGTATGGCTGACGCGGAGGTTATCGGCCAGGTCGTGGTTGCGGGGGAAACGGTGGGTACCGCTGTGACGATCGCCGCTGATGGTGACTTTGAGCGGGTGCTGTGGCGCAACGGCACTGCTGTCTTTGAGGTCGCTGGCCCTCCTGGCACGACGCGCGCGTTCTACTACGCATACCCGCTGTAGCAGGGTCTGGGGGAGGATGATCCCATGAGCCATCAGATCGAGGTTGCGTTGATCGGCACCGGAGTGATGGGTGAGGCCATCCTTGGCTCGCTGGTCGGTGCCGTGGGGGCGCAGCGGGTCCGTATCGCCGACCCCCGGGCCGACCACGGCCGAGCGGTCGCCGCCAGGTACGGGGTTCGCTGGGCAGCGAGCAATGCCGAGGCCGTCGATGGGGTCGGGGTGGTCCTGCTCGCGGTCAAACCGAAAGACATCGCGGCCGCTTGCGCTGAGTTTGCCGGTGCCTTGGGGTCTGGGACCGTGGTGGCCAGCGTGGCCGCGGGTATCACGACCGCGTTCTTGGCCGATCGGCTGCCTGCCGGGACGGCCGTGGTGCGGGTGATGCCCAATACCCCGGCGACGATCGGGCGTGGTATCGCGGCGCTCTCAGCAGGGGCGAATGCCCGTCAGGCCGATACGAAGCTGGTTGCGGATCTGCTGGCCGGGACCGGGGCCACCGTGGTGGTGCCCGAGCAGCAGCAGGATGTGGTCACTGCGGTTTCCGGCTCCGGTCCAGCCTATCTGTTCTATCTGCTGGAAGCGATGCGCGACGCCGGGGTCGCGGGCGGACTGGATCGGGACCTGGCGCTGCAGCTTGCTGAGCACACCGTGGCTGGGGCTGCGGAGATGGCGCTGCGTTCCGGTGAGGATCCAGCAGTGCTGCGCGAACGGGTCACCTCCCCGGGTGGCACCACACTCGCCGCGATCACGGAGTTGGATGCCCAGGGGGTGCGAGCCGCAGTCGGTGATGCCGCCCGCAAGGCGTGGGAACGGGCTGCTGAGCTCGGGAGCAGCTAGCGCGCTCGGTGCCGAACGCGGCTTATTGGCCGCACCCATTGATCGAACGCGGCCTGGCGGTCGCTATTCCGCAACATAGCGACCGTAACTACGCGTTGGGCTGGGGGTAGCGACCATGACCACGCGTTCGGCTGGCGGTGGACGGAGGGCTCGGAGTCAACCCCGGCTACGGTCGGTTGGCGAATTTCTCCAGCAGCGCCGTCTCGCCAGACAGGATGAGCGTGTCGGAGGCATCGATCCTGGTCTCGGACTGGGCGTACTCGAACGGCTGCCCCGGAGGCTTGACGCCGACCACCATGATGCCGTAGCGGCTCATCAGGTGCAATTCTCCGACTGTGAATCCGTGCGTCTCCTTGGGCGGGCGCATCTTGACGATTGCGAAATCGTCGTCGAGTTCAATGAAGTCGAGCATCCGCCCGGACACCAGGTGAGCGACGCGGGCTCCGGCGTCGTACTCCGGGTACACCACGTGATGTGCCCCGATACGTTGCAGTATCCGCCCGTGTTCCGCCGAGATGGCCTTGGCCCAGATCAACGGCGTGCCAAGGTCGACCAGGTTTCCGGTGATCAGCACGCTCGCCTCAATGGATGTGCCGACACCGACCACCGCGATCGGGAAGTCCTTGGCCCCCAACTGCTCCATCGCTTCGGGATTGGTGGCATCGGCCTCGACCAGGGGAATCCGCCCCGACCACTGCTGGATCAGGTGCGCGTCCCGCTCGACACCGAGCACATCCCGCCCCAGACTCTCCAACGTGGCAGCGATGGCGGACCCGAACCGCCCCAACCCGATCACCAACACCCCGGCATCCTGGTTCGTCAGCCACGAGGTATCAGGGGTGGCAGCGGGCTTCTTGCTATCCAATGATCGGCCTTTCCTCGGGGAGCCGGATGACTCGACGGCGGTTGCGCAACGCCAGCGCTGCCGCCAGCGTCATCGTGCCAGTACGGCCAGCGAACATGAGCGCCACCAGGACATACTTCGCCGAATCCGGCAGGAAGGGCGTCACTCCCGTCGACAGCCCACAGGTCGCGAATGCGGATATCACTTCGAACAGGATCACATCCAGGTGCAGGTCGGTGAGCACTAGCAGCAGCATCGCGCCGACACCCACCATCGACGCGCCGATGAACGCCACCGCGATGGAAAGCCGCACCACGCCGGTGCCGAGGCGGCGGTGGAACGCCTCGATGTCCCGGTCACCGCGAGCCTCGGCGACGATCGCCAACAGCATGACGGCGAATGTGGTGACCTTGATGCCACCACCGGTGGACGCAGATCCGCCGCCAACGAACATCAGCGCATCCTGCATCAACCACGTGGACTCACTCATATTGCCAACGTCGACCGTGCTGAACCCCGATGACCGGGGTGTCATACCGGCCATCATTGCCGACAGGATCCGGCCATGGAGCGGTAGCGGCCCGAAGCTGTTCTCGTTGTTCCACTCGAAGACGCCGATCAGCACCGTTGCACCCAGCCACAGCGCCAGGCTGGTGGTGATGGTCAGTTTGGCGTGTAGCGACCACCGGCGCGGATGGCGCCAGTTGGACCACACCGACACAATCACGGGGAAGCCGACCGCGCCGAGGAAGGTTCCCACGATGACCGGCAGCACCATCCACCAGTCGGTGGTGTAGGGCGCCAGGCCGCCGTCCAGAATCAGGATGCCGGCGTTGTTGAACACCGATACCCCCATGAACCAGCCCTGCCACAGGGCCTCGCCGAAGCCAAAACCCGCCACGAGGAATCGCGGGATGAACACCAGCGCGAGCACCACGCTGAGGCTGAGTGAGGTGACGACGACGGTTCGGACCAGGAAGCCGACCTCGCCGAGTTTGCTGACCTTGGTTTCCGAGGCGGCGAGCAATTTGGTGGTTAGTCCCATGCGCCGTGAGACGGCCAATCCCAGGATCGAGGCCAGGGTCATGACGCCCAGTCCGCCGATCATGATTCCGAACATGATTACGATGTGGCCGAAGGCAGACCAGTAGTTCGCGACGTCGGTGGTGACCAGGCCGGTGACACATACGGCGGAGGTGGCCATGAAGAGCGCATCGGCGAACGGTGCGCGCTGGCCAGAGGTCGTCGCGATCGGGAGCGAGAGCAACGCCGTCTCGATGGCAATCACGCTGCTGAACACCGTCAGGGTGAGCCGGGCCGGTGACTGGCGGGCGATCGCGTCGACGGCGTCACGGGCGCGCAGCAGGATCGCAGGCAGTTCGATCGCCACCTCGACTCCTCCCATGCTCCGCCGTCAATACTCCGGCAATACTGTGCCACCTCGGGTACCCAGAGCGCGCACTGCCCGGTGCCGCGTGCCCTAGCGTGTGGCTATGTCCCCGGCTGATTCGCGCGCGCTATTGCTCTGGAGCCCGGAGTTGCTGGGATACGACTTCGGTCCCGGGCATCCGATGTCTCCGTTGCGCCTGCGGCTGACCATGGAACTGATCGATGCGTTCGGTTTGTGCTCACAACTGCAGGTGGCGGCTGCCGAACCTGCCCCGGATGAGTTGCTGGAACTAGTGCATGATCCGGAGTACATCGCCCAGGTGCGCGCTGAAAGCAGCGGTGGACCGACATTCCCCTGGGGCATCGGCGGCACCGACAACCCGGCCTTCCCGGGGATGCATGACGCCGCTGCCCGGATCGTCGGGGCGAGTGTCGCTGGTGCGCTCGCGGTCTGGCGGGGTCAGGCGCGCGCCGCGATCAATCCAGCAGGTGGGATGCACCACGCGATGCCGCGCGCGGCGTCCGGGTTCTGTATCTACAACGACGCTGCCGTTGCGATAGCGGCGCTGTTGGCGCAGGGAGCCGAGCGGGTGTGCTACCTGGACATCGATGCTCACCATGGCGATGGTGTGGAGCGGGTGTTCTGGAATGACCCCCGAGTGCTCACGATCTCGATCCACCAGTCCGGGCGCACGCTGTTCCCGGGCAGTGGCTTCTCCCAGGACGCCGGGGGCTCCCATGCGCGCGGCTACGCCGTCAACGTCCCGCTTCCATCCCGAACTTCGGATGCGGCGTGGTTGCGCGCCATCGAAGCCATCGCAGAACCGCTGCTGCGTGAGTGGCAGCCGCAGGTGCTGATCAGCCAGCACGGTGCCGACCCTCACGGCGACGATCCGATCACCGACCTGGATGTCTCGGTCGATGGGCAGCGCGCGGCAGCACTCATGATCGCCGACTGGGCGGAGGAATACGCCGGCGGGCGTTGGCTGGCGACCGGCGGTGGCGGGTATGACCTCGTGGGCACGGTGCCACGGGTATGGGCGCACCTGGCCGCGGTGGTCGCGGGGCAGCCGATCGATCCAGCCGCGATCATTCCGGCGCAGTGGGGTGAGCTGGTTCAGCAACTGGTTGGCCGGCAAGGTCCGGACACCATGACCGATGGTCGTCCCGGGTCCTTCCGCTCCTGGGACAGCGGGTATGACCCGGACGATCCAGTGGACCGGGCCGTGCTGGCTACTCGTCGCGCGGTGTTCCCCGAACATGGAATCGACCCGTTACTGGGGTGATTCTGGCTGACGCCATCCATCCGGTCCATCGGATCGGTAGGCAGATGTCGGCGGCAGGCCCTAGAGTGCCTAGGTAGTACGGGACAGATTTCTTCACACCGAACGGGAGGGCGTGCGATGGCCGATGCTGCGCCGCGCTTCCTGACGGTGGCTGAGGTCGCCCAACTGGCGCGAGTCTCCCGAATGACCGTCTATCGCATGGTGCATGCTGGAGACCTGCCGGCAATTCGTGTCGGGAAATCGTTCCGGGTGCCCGAGGTGGCTGTGACCCAGATGCTCTCGGGTGGGCTGCCCCTTCCTGAGTCTGCGGCGTCGAACGGCTAACAGCCGGGTAGGATAGGCCGCTGGTGGGCGGTCGTGACGAACGCGTCCGCCGCTCCCCGTCATCAATCAAGTGAGGTCCGTGTGGGTTCGGTCATCAAGAAGCGTCGCAAGCGCATGGCGAAGAAGAAGCACCGCAAGCTGCTTCGTAAGACTCGCCACCAGCGCCGCAACAAGAAGTAGTTCGGCGCCTGTAGCACCGGCCGGAACCAGCCGCGGTTCCGGCCTTTTGCTGCGCCCGGGTTCCGGTGTAGCGAAGTTGCGCGGTGCTTAGGCTGGAGGTATGAGTATGCGGGTGCAGTTGTTCGGGCGAGCCGGTTGCCATCTGTGCGACATCGCCCGCGTCGTGGTCGGCCAGGAGTCAGAGCGCGCTGGTGTCCAGTGGCAGGAGATCGACATCGACTCCGACCCTGACCTGCAGCGGCGCTACGGCGAGTTGGTTCCGGTGGTGCTGGTGGACGGTGAGCAGATCGGCTACTGGCGTATCGACGCCGGCGATCTGCGCGCTGCGTTGAAGTAGCGGGAAGTCCCGATCCGATCCCCTGGCGGGAGTTCCACCGTCGTGGTGGCGATTCTGTAGGTGCTATCCAGCGCTGGATTGTGCGCGCTATCGACGCGCGAACGCGGCTTGGCGGTCGCTATGCCAGGAAATAGCGACCGCCAAGCCGCGTTCGGCGGGAGGAGGGGCTAGGCCTGCTTGGCTGCCTCGATTTCGATGGCGATCTTCACGTTGTCGCCGACCAGCAAGCCGCCGCCTTCGAGGGCCATGTTCCAGGTCAGGTCGAAGTCCTTGCGGGAGATCTCGGTGGTGGCGGAAAAGCCGAGGACCGGGCCGGCCGGGCCGACGCCGCTGCCGTTGTACTCCACCGCTAGCGCTACCGGCTTGGTGATGCCGTTGATGGTGAGGTCGCCGTTGAGGGTGAATTCCTCACCGGCACCCTCGACCGAGGTGCTGGCGAAGGTCCAGGTGGGGTTGTTGGCTGCGTCCCAGAAGTCCGGGGAGACCAGGTGGCCGTCGCGCTGCTCGTTGCCGGTGTGGACCGAGGCTGCGTCGATCTCGACGTGGGCGGTGGAGGCGGCGAACTCGTCGGCGATGTTCACGTTGCCGGTGACGCCGTTGAACCGGCCCCGCACCTTGGCGATGCCGGAGTGGCGAACGGTGAAGCCGAGCTCACTGTGAGCGGTGTCGATGGCGTAGGCGCCGGAAGGGATTGTCATCCGTCTTGTTCCTATCAGGTTGTTGAATATTGCATTACAAGTACAACATTCAACTAGTATGTTGTCAAGGAGGTTCGGATGACTCAGTGGCTCGATGCCGAACAGCAACGACAGTGGCGCGATCTTCTCGTCGGCAGCCAGACGCTCGTCGCAGCGCTGCAGCGCGACCTGGAGGCGGTCACCGGACTGTCGTTCAACGAGTACGAAGTCCTGGTGCGACTGTCGGAGTCGCCTGATCGCACCGTTCGGATGTCGGTGCTCGCCGACGGTTTGGTGCACTCACGTTCGCGGATGACGCACACCGTGCGCCGGATGGAGCGGCGGAACCTAGTGCAGCGGCGAGCGGCCGCCGGTGATGGCCGTGGGGTCGACTGCGTCATGACCGAGCAGGGTTGGTCCCTGCTGCAGACCGCGGCGCCGATTCATGTGACCTCGGTACGGAACCGCCTGGTCGACGTCATCAGTGCCGAAGAGCTTGCCACCATGGGTCGAGCCTTCACCAAGGTCCGGTGCGCGATCACGCACGATCCGCCCGACTAGTGCGCCCGAGCCGATCCTGTTTGCGCATCGCACATGAGCGTGGCGCGCCACCTCTGCTGAGATTTGCGAGACTGGGGCCATGGCCGGTACCCGCGTCCACCTCGTCCGTCACGGCGAGGTCCACAACCCAGACGGTGTCCTGTACGGCAGGCTGCCCGGATACCGGCTCTCGGACCGAGGGCAGGCGATGGCGGCGCGGCTCGCCGACTTCTTCACCGCCGGCCCCGGTGAGGTGAGCCACTTGATCGCGTCCCCGCTGCAGCGTGCACAGGAGACGATCGCGCCGCTGGCGCGGGCCACCGGCTTGAGCGTGCACACCGACGACCGGGCGATCGAGGCCGATAGCGTGCTGGAAGGGCTGGACCTGCAACGCAATGCGCGCCAGCTGGCTCACCCGCGCTACTGGCGCTACCTGCTCAACCCGCTGCGCCCTTCCTGGGGGGAGCCGTTCGCGGATCAGGTCGCCCGGGTCCTCGCCGCTGTAAGAGATGCACGTCACGCTGCGCTCGGCCACGAGGCGGTGATCGTCTCGCATCAGAGCCCAATATGGATGACGCGGCTGGCGTTGGAGGGGCGCAGCGTGTTGCACAACCCTCGCCGCCGCCAATGCACCCTGGCTTCGGTAACCACACTGAGTTTCGACGGCGGCACCCTGGTCGGCCTGGACTACTCCGAGCCGTGCGCGGACCTGCTGGTCGGATCGGTGGCCATCACGTGAGCGCGACTCCCACCCACTCCCGCCGGACGGCGCTGCTGACCGGCGCAGCCATCCTGGGGTCGCTGACACTGGCCGGCTGTGGTGACGGGGATGCACCGACCGACTCCGACGGCCTGGACGCCGACTACATCTCCGGTGACGGCAGCGCGACCGAGTGGCCGCCATCAGCGCGCACCGAGCCGGTCGAACTCGCCGGCACCACCATGGCCGGGGACACCGTCGACCTGCTGGACTGGCGCGGCGCACCCGTGGTCCTCAACTTCTGGTACGCCGCCTGCCCGCCATGCCGTGCCGAGGCGCCGGATCTGGTAGCACTGGCGAATCAATTCGAGCCCGACGGCGTGCGCTTCCTCGGCATCAACCACACCGACCAGCCCGAGACGGCGCAGGCCTTCGAACGAACCTTCGACATCCCCTACCCGACCTTGTTCGACTCCGACTCCGCTGGCGTCGCCGCGATGCAAGGCATGGTGCCGCTGCAGGCGGTCCCGACCACCGTGGTGCTGGATGCGCAAGGGCGGGTCGCGGCGCGCATCCTGGGTATCGCCGAACGGAGCACCCTGGATGCCATGATCACGGCGGTGCTGGCAGAATCGTGAACCTGGCCGCGATTGGCGACTACTTCGCCAACACAGTCTTCGCTGGGCCCATGCTCGCGGCGATCCCCATCGCTGCGCTGGCCGGGTTCGTCTCATTCGCCTCCCCGTGCGTGCTACCGCTGGTGCCCGGGTACCTCGGCTATGTCGGCGGGATGGTGGGAATCGAAGGCCGGTCCGATACCCCCAGCCAACCGCCCAAGTCCGGACGACGACGCCTGGTCGCAGGCGTGCTGCTGTTCATCGCGGGCTTCTCGGTCGTGTTCGTCGCGTTCACGGCCATCCTGTGGGCCGGCGCGGCGCTGCTTGCCTGGCGCGACCTGCTGACCAGGCTGCTCGGAGTCGTGGTGATCGTGCTCGGGCTCGCGTTCATGGGCTATCTGCCGTTCCTGCAACGGGATCTCCGGCTCAGTGTGCAGCCACGTGTCGGGCTGTGGGGCGCGCCACTGCTGGGGCTGACGTTCGGGCTCGGCTGGGCACCCTGCATCGGCCCCACCCTTGCCGCGGTGATCGCGCTGGGCGTGCAACAGGACGAGCCGGCCCGCGCCATCACGCTCAGCCTGGCCTACAGCATGGGATTGGGGATCCCGTTCGTCCTGGTGGCCCTGGGCCTGCGATCCTCGGCCGGAATGCTCGGCTTCCTGCGCCGCCACCGGCTGACCATCATGCGCATCGGCGGCGGCCTCCTGGTAGCGCTCGGTCTAGCCATGGTCACCGGTCTGTGGAACCGATTCGCGTTCTTCCTGCAAGGCCTGATCGCCAACACGACCACGGTGATCTGATGGCTGGCTACGTTCCCGAGGGGCTGCGCTCCAACCGCGCTGCTCAGCCGGGTCAACGGGGTGCCAGCAAGCCCGCGGGCCTGGGCCCGGTCGGTTGGCTGCGCTGGGCCTGGCGGCAGCTGACCAGCATGCGGGTCGCGCTGATGCTGCTGCTGTTGCTCGCGGTGGTGTCGCTGCCGGGTGCGTTCTTTCCGCAGCGCCCTCAGGACCCGGCAGGGGTGCTGGACTACCTGGAGTCCAATCCAGGCGTAGGGCCCTGGCTGGACCGTCTGGGGCTGTTCGACGTCTACGCCTCGCCGTGGTTCTCCGCGGTCTACCTGCTGCTGTTCGCCTCGCTGATCGGCTGTATCGTGCCGCGCACCTGGGCGCATGCGCAGGCGCTGCGCTCCGGCCCGTCACGGGTCCCGCGCAGCTTCACTCGATTCCCGACCCGCCGCCGGACCACAGTCCAGGCCAGTGCGCGCCAGCTCACCAGCGATATCCAGCACGCGTTGGGGCGCGGCTACCGGCACCGCGCCAGCCGCGTCGACGGTGCCGTGGAGATCTCTGCTGAACGCGGTTACGGCAGGGAAACCGGCAATCTGGTCTTTCACCTGGCACTGGTGGGACTGCTGGTAGTGACCGCCTGGGGGCAATTGGTCGCCTACCGCGGCCAGGCAATCGTGGTCGCAGGCCAGGCGATGGTCAACTCGGCCGTCGACTACGACACCTTTGATTCCGGTGCCTGGTTCGACTCGGCCAGCCAAGAACCCTTCCGGATCCAGCTGGACTCCTTTACCGCGCGCTTCACCCACACCGCCCGGGCGGACGAGTTCATCGCCGATGTGACCCTGACCCGGCCCGATGGTGAGCCGTCCGCGACACAGATCAAGGTCAATGAGCCGCTACAGGTCGGTAGCGCCAACGTCTACCTGACCGGAAACGGCTATGCGCCGGAGATCACCGTCACCGACGCCGACGGCGAGATCGCCTTCAGCGGACCGGTGCTGTTCCTGCCGCAAGACGGCGTGTACACCTCCACCGGGGTCATCCTGGCCCCGGATGCCAACCGCGGTGACCCGCAGCTCGCCTTCAGCGGGCAACTGTTCCCGACGGCGATCCGCGCCGAGGACGGCATCGCCATCGGTTCGGCATTCCCATTGCCAGGGGATCCGGCGTTGTCGCTGACCATGTGGACCGGAGACCTCGGCCTGGACGACGGCATGCCGCAGAACCTGTACGTGCTCGACACCGCCGGTCTGGACCAGGTGGCTGACCCCGACGACCCCACCCGGCCCTGGCGCGTCGAGCTGGCTCCCGGGCAGACTGCGGAACTGCCCGATGGGCAGGGCAGCATCACCTTCGGCGAGCTGCGCCGGTACGTGGCCCTGGACGTGCGATGGGACCCATCGGTGCCGTGGATGGGTGTCTTCGCGGCGTTGGCGGTGGCGGGGCTGGCGGCGTCGTTGTTCCTGCCCCGCCGACGGATCTGGTTCCGGCTGCGCCCCGGGCCGGACGGTACCGTTGTGCACGCTGCCGCACTGGCACGTGGTGACGACCCGGGCCTGCAGCGTGAGTTCGACCGGGTGCTCAACGCGGTCACCGAGTCCAAGCCCGCACCGGGTGCGGATGCACCGAAGAAGGAGTCTGGTACCGATGGCTGAGATCAGCGATCTGCTCGTCTTGGGCGCATTGGCCGCCTACGCCAGCGCAATGGTCTTCTTCGCGGTGGACCTGAGCAGACTCGGGCGTACCAGCGCCGCGGGCAGGGTGCGCAAGTCCGCGAACATCGGGGTGGCGATCGCCTGGCTCGGGCTGGGTTTGCAGGCGCTGGGACTGATCGCTCGCGGTCTGGCTGCTGGCCGGGTGCCGTGGGCCAACATGTACGAGTTCACGCTCACGTTCACGCTGGTGGCCATGGCGGTGTTCCTCGGAGTGCAGCGCAAGCGCGATGTGCGCTATCTGGGTGTCATCCTGACCGCGGTCGCCGTCGCGGGGCTGACCGGGGCATTGTTTGGGCTGTACGTGCCTGCGGACGGTGTGCAGCCAGCGCTGGACTCCTACTGGTTGGTGATCCACGTGTCCATCGCGGCCAGCAGTACCGGGCTGTTCACGGTCGCAGCCGCGGCCGCGGTACTCCAGCTGCTGCAGCACCGTCGCGAGGCGCGCCTACGCGCCGACGACAAAGCGCTCGTTGGCGCCGGAGGCGGCGCGGATGAGGGTGCCGTGGTCGAGCAGGACGCGCCCGAGGGTTTCTTGGGCCGCATGCTCGCGCAACTGCCCGGTGCCGAGAAGGTCGAGCGGCTGACCTACCGGCTCAATGCGGTGGGCTTCGTAGGCTGGACCTTCACGGTGCTGGCCGGCGCGGTATGGGCCGAACAGGCATGGGGGCGGCCGTGGGGCTGGGACCCCAAGGAGACCTGGTCACTGGTCATCTGGTTGATCTATGCCGCCTACCTGCACATGCGCGCGACCGTCGGTTGGACCATCAACCGGTTCGCCTGGTTCACGCTGTTGGGTTTCATCGCGTTGATGGCGAACTTCTTCATCGTCAACCTGTTCTTCTCAGGCAAACACAGCTACAGCGGAATCTGAGCCGCATCGAATGCCGTCCGCCGGCGGCTGCGGCAGGCGGCGTCCAGGTCAGCCCGCGGGCTGATCGTTTCCGCTCTGACCACCGTTCTCGGCGGGATCGTCCGGGTCGGACTCGTGCGCACGACGACGCCGATTGCGCCATTCGAGCTCACGCAGGAACTCGGGGTCGTCGTCGGGAGCGACCGGGCCCGGGCGTGGCGCGCTGGCGCCGCTGCTGCCCAGCCGTGAGGAGATCAGCCAAATGATCGCGCCGACACCCGGCAGAACCACCATCAAGACGATCCATGCCCACAGCGGGATGCCCTTACGGTCGCGCTCGTCGGCGCGCACGCAGTCCACGATGCCGTAGACGGTGAGGGCCAATACCGCGAGCGCGATCAGTTGCCGCATAGCGAAAGCCTACGTCCTCTCGCGAGTGGTCGCCGGCGCGGGTTTCCAATTGTGTCACCGGGGTCGTCCCGCACCGAATCGGCAGGCCCGGCAGCGACCTAGACTGGCGGAGTGTCAGTGCTGTTCTACACCGTGCTTCGGCTGCTGATCGTGGCTGGCGCCGCGGGCGTGCTCTACCTGTTCGGGCTGCGCGGCGTGCTGCTGTTCGTCGGGGCGGTTATCGTCGGTGCGCTGGTGTCCTACCTGGCGTTGAGCGGTCCTCGGCTTCGTGCTGCCCGGGCCGTACAGGCGGCCGCGCAACGATCTCCGAAGCAATCCCGCCCAGACGTCGACGCTCTCGCCGAGGACGCCGAGGTCGCTGATGCCCGCGGGAACGATGCAGCCCTGGAACCGGAAGGATCAGGTTCCAGATCGGCCGAAGCCGAGCAGCAGAGCAAGGACGACGCCGGTCGCTAACTCCAGCCAGCCGGTATCGCGCAGCACCAGGATGAGCCCGGGCCCGCGTACCCCCGCCAGCACCCTGCGCGCCAAGACCAGGACGGCTCCAGCAGGCACGGCCCACGCGATCCACCACACCGGCGGCAGGCCCGCCGTGGCGGCTGCGCTGAGCACCACCCCGCCCAACAGCATCGTCGCGTAGCCCCAGCGGGCACGCCGGTCGCCCAATCGAACGGCCAGGGTGCGTTTTCCGGCGTCCATGTCTGTGGGGATGTCCCGGATGTTGTTCGCCATCAACAGGGCGCAGGCCAGCAGTCCGATTCCGGAGCCCGCCAGTACCGCAGTCATCGTGACGGTCAGGGCCTGGGTGTAGGTGGTGCCGACAGTGGCCACCAGCCCGAAGAATACGAACACCGCCACCTCGCCCAAGCCTCGGTAGCCGTACGGGTTGCGCCCTCCGGTGTAGTACCAGGCCGCGACCACGCAAAGCGCCCCCACTCCCAGCAGCCACCACTGGCCCGACCATGCGGTCAGTGACAGACCCAGTACCGCCGCGATCCCGAAGAAGGCGAATGCCGCCCGCTTGACCGTTGCGGCCGCCACCGCGCCGGTGGCGGTCAGCCGCCTGGGGCCGACCCGGGCGTCGTCGGTGCCCCGTACGCCGTCGGAATAGTCGTTGGCTAGGTTCACCCCGATCTGTAGCGCCAGGGCCACTCCTGCCGCGAGCAGTGCCCGGCCGGCATGGGCCGCGCCGACGGCTGCCGCCGCTCCGGTACCAGCTAGCACCGGCGCCAGGGCTGCCGGCAGGGTGCGCACGCGGGCTCCGGTCAACCAGTCACGGAGGGTGGGTTTGGGCTGCTCGGGCACCAGCTGAGGATACGGCCGAGCGGCCCGGCGGCGGTGCACGGCTAGAGCCGCTGGCCCAGACCCGAGGCCAGGGCCGCACCGGCAAGCCTTGCCGCCTCCCGTCGATCGACCTTGCCCGGGCCCCGCAGCGGCAGGGTCGGCAGGTACACCAGAGCACGCGGTGCGGCCGGGCCGCCGCCGATGAAGGCGCGGACCTGGGTCAGTGGCCGGTCGGTGGTACTGACTGCGGTGACCAGCGTGCCCCACTCCGGATCGGGCACTCCGACGACCACCACCTCACCCAGCAGCGGGGCCAGGCGCCGCTCCACTTGCGCGGGATGAACCTTTATTCCACCGGTGATCAGGACCTCATCGGCGCGGCCGAGCACGTGTAGCGTCCCGGCGTCATCGACGAAACCCAGGTCCTGGGTGCGGAGCCAGCGAGTGCCATCGGCCCAGGTGAACGGTTGCGGGCCGTCATCCAGGTATCCCTCGGCCAGCACCGGTCCGGATATCAGGACACGGTCGGACTCGGTCCGGACCTGGACCGAGTCCAGTGCCCGTCCGTCGTAGATGCACCCGCCGCTGGTTTCGGTCATGCCATAGGTGACCACCAGGTTGATACCGGCCTCTCGGGCACGTGCGGCCACGTCCGGCGGGACGTGAGCGCCGCCGATGAGTACCGCCTGGGCGCGGGCGAGCGCTGCGGTCGCGGCACTGTGCTGTAGTGCCCGGTACAACTGGGTGGGGACCAGCGAGAGGTAAGCCGGACCGCCATCCAGCCCGTCGATGCCCGTTGCCAGTTCTGCCGGGTCGAATCCGTCGGTGAGGGATATGAACCCTGACCGGGTCTTGGCGCGCAGCGCCCGCAGCAGAACCTGCAGGCCGCCGATGTGCGTTGGCGGGAGCGCCAGCAGCCAGTTCCCGGGTCCCCCCAACCGGGCATGGGTGGCGTCTGCGCTTGCGGTCAAGGCGTGCGCCGTCAGCGCTACCGGACGGCCGCCTGTGCCGGTCGATCCGGACGTGCGGACCACCAGGGCGACGGTGTCGGCGATCGCATGGTCCGGCGGCGGGCCGATCACCACGGCGGGTCCGCCCTCCATGGCGGCGGCGAGCGCCTGGGTCAATGCCGCTAGGCCGTCGCTGGGGTACCACGACACGGCGAAGTCAGTCACACCCGGAACGCTAGCAATCCCCACCCATGGCCCGGCGGCGTAGGGGATGCGCCGCCAGGCCCCCGGACCGAGACCGGGATTCGTCAGCCAGTCGGACTCGCAGGGGGGACTGTCGAATAGTGAACGACTTGTAATGCTGAACGAACAATGGCAGGATACCAAGCGGATCAAAGTTTGGTCAAGCGAACTTTTCTGGTTTGGGTGCCACGGAGTGACGGGAAGTCATGGCAACGACATTGCAGACGTTGGATCGGGGAATCCGGGCGCTGGGGATCGTGGCCCGTGTGGGGGAGATCAGTGTGTCTGACCTGGCGACCGAACTGGGTATAGCCCGGGCCATCTGCTACCGAATCGTGACCACCTTGGCCGAGCATGGATTGGTCTCGCGGGGCCAGGACCGTCTGGTTCGCCTCGGCGGGGCCGTCGCAACGCTGGGGTCGATGTACTGGCCCTCGCTGCTGCGTCGCTCGGAGATGGTGCTGCAGGAACTAGCCGATCTCAGCGGCGTGACCGCACACCTATCGGTGATGGAAGGCGACGAACTGGTGGTGGTCCGTTCTATCCGGCCGCGTAGTACCGATCTGCGGCTGGCGCTGCAGGTCGGGCATCGCTACCCGGTGACCGCCGCCCCGGGCTGGGCGGTGCTGGCTCTGCGCCCGCCGTCGGAGGGCGACGCACCCGAGGTGCGCGAGGCTCGTCGCCTGGGGTATTCCATGAGTTCCAGCGCCATCGTGGAGGGGATTCAAGGGGTTTCAGTCGGGATTGCGCCGGTCGGACAGCGCTATCTACCGGAGGCATCCATCGGGCTGGTGACCGTGGCGGGAATCGACTTGAGCCCGACGATTCCGTTGGTCGTCGCGGCTGCCAGTGCGGTATCGCACGACCGGGACGAAGACCTGAGTTCGGTGCCGGTCACCGGTCTACCCATCACTAGCGTCCCGGCCGACCGGCCGGAGGTGCATCCCGGCTGAATGGCCGGTATCCACCTAGCATGAGCCGCATGCAGAGAAGGGTCGGCGCGCTGCTGGGCGCCGTTGCGGTCATC
Source organism: Beutenbergiaceae bacterium (assembly GCA_047971285.1). GTDB lineage: Bacteria > Actinomycetota > Actinomycetes > Actinomycetales > Beutenbergiaceae > Pseudactinotalea. Next base: position 159,385 of record JBKDZO010000029.1, read on the forward strand.
GGCCTGGTCGTCGGGTGTAGTTCCGGCGGTAAGGAAACCGGCAGCATCGACGTGGCGGACGCCGTCGACAAGGGAGCCGTCCCTGATCCGGTGCCAGGAGTCGTCTGGCCATTGACGGGTTTGCCCATGGGCGAGGCGGCCGCGCGTCCAGCCCTGAGTATCAAGATTGAGAACTCGGCCGACTCGCGACCCCAGACCGGGCTGGAGGAGGCCGATGTGGTCTGGGAAGAGATGGTGGAGGGTGGCATCACTCGCTTCAACGCGGTCTTTCATTCCTCGATACCGGAGCAAGTCGGTCCGATTCGTTCGCTCCGGCCCATGGACGCTGCCATCTCAGCGCCGTTCGGGGGGATCTTCGTCGCCTCCGGAGGGCAGGTCAGGTTCTACAACCAGATCGCCGAGACCGGGCTGACCATGTTGACCCATGACGGCGGTGCTGACGGGTTCTACCGAGACAGCGACCGGTTCGCCCCGCACAATCTGTTCGGGGATCCGCAGGTGTTCCTGGAATCGGGAGGCGATCAGCCACCAGCGCCCCAGTTTCTGTTCGGAGACCGTCCCGCCGATGCCACCGCTTTGAGCGGGACGAGTGCCGAACGGATCGTGCTGTCGTTCCCGTCCGCCACGCCCGGCTGGACCTGGAACGGCGAGAGCTACCTGCGTGACGAGGCCGGCACCGTCGCCGAGACCACCGACGGCGGCCAGATCGCGGCGGTGAATGTCATCGTGCTACGTGTGGATGTCCGCTACACCAGCGCTGAGGGTGGCAGTTCCGTTCCGGAGACCCTGCTGACCGGCACCGGCGATGCCGTCGTGGCTGCTGGCGGCAGCTACGTGGAGGCGACCTGGTCCAAGCCGGAGACCGACTCGGTGCTGACCCTCACCTTGGCCGATGGTTCTCCGGTGCTGCTGGCCCCGGGCAATACCTGGGTCGAGCTGCTTCCCCACCGGTCCTCGTTCGAGATCTCGTAGACCCGTCGATACCTTGCGCCTAGGGTGAAGCAATGAGCTTCCCGGTAAGGATCGCCGTCCAACTCCAGCCCGAGCACGCGCCCGACTACCGGCTCATCAGGGATGCGGTGTTGCGTTCGGAGGACGCCGGTGTCGATCTGGTCACCAACTGGGATCACTTCTTCCCGTTGAACGGTGACACCGAGGGCGCTCACTACGAGTGCTGGACCATGCTGGGGGCCTGGGCCGAGCAGACCCAGCGGGTCGAGATCGGTGCCTTGGTCACCGGTGGCGGGTACCGCAACCCGGACCTTCTAGCCGACATGGCCCGCACCGTCGATCACATCAGTGGCGGGCGCCTGGTGCTGGGTATCGGTGCCGGGTGGAACGAGAAGGACTACGCCGAGTATCGGTACCCCTATGGGACTCCCGGTTCCCGGTTGGCGCTGTTGGGAGAGTACCTGCCGCGCATCACCTCCCGGTTGCAGCGGGTCAACCCGGCCCCGGTGCGCCCCATCCCGATACTGATCGGGGGTGGTGGCGAACGCAAGACGCTGCGGCTGGTGGCGCAGTACGCCGACCGCTGGCACGCCTTCGGTGACCTGGACACGCTGGTGCGCAAGGCTGGTGTTCTGGTCGACCACTGCGTGGCTGCCGGAACCGATGCCGCCGCGATCGAGAAGTCCACCCGGTGGCCCGGCGCAGCCGTAGCGGGCGACTACGCAGCTGCAGGATTCACTCTCTTCGTGGTCTCGACTCCGGGGCCGGACTTCGATCTGGGTGTGGTGCGGGAAGCGATCGCTTGGCGCGACGCCCAGCAGTGAGAGTAGCGCCGGCATCGTGGCGGTGCGCCTGGGGACTGCCGCCATGCCGGACAGGCACGAGCCGAGTCGATGTTGGAATTAGCAATACGTTGGCGCTGCTAGCCCGAGATGGGATGTCGTATGGGTGCCAATCGACGGGTCAAGCAACCAGGTGCTGATCGTCATCGTCGATCCGGCTCAGACTGGCCAGCCCCCATTCCCCCCCTGACTCCGCCGCTCAACCTGACGCAACTCAATGCTCGGCTCGCGCAGGTCGCTGCCGAACGGGGCATCCCGGTCGCGCGTGCGCGGGTGATGCTCTGCACGCTCATCGTGTCGCAGAATCGATCGGCCTGCTGCTGCGCAAGTACGAGGGTTCACTGCGGCTCACGAGACTCGCGCGAGTCGCTGTGAACGATCCGACCGTGCTCTGAAGCACCTTGCAGACACGCTGGCTCCCGGCGAGCGGTCTTTCCACGCCGACGCGACCGTCGTCATTCTCGTGCACATGGCGACCACGGAGGTCCCAAACTCTCTGCGGGTCTGAATGAGCTCGTATCAAACCGCGACAACCCGTAGACCGGTGTCGTACGAACCGCGTGAATATGCGGATCGAGCAGGTTTGCACGGAGCAGCCTGGAGAGCCCCTCAGTTGTCTTGGTTCGAGTCCAGGTACCCAGCCATAGGGCCCGGAAATCTGCGGGAAAGCGAACTATCCCGGTGGCCATCATCCAGGCGGTAGGCCGCCGGAGTCACCTTCTGGGGGCTGATCGTCAGATCCTCTTCGGTGAGGTCAGACGTCAGCCGGTCTCGTTCCCCGAAGCGGTCGACGGCGATTCCGTCCGGGGAGGTTGTCCACAGGGCAGGCCTGCCCATGCCCGGACGAACCGACGTGTGGCTACATTGAGCCATGACCGCGACGGCGTACCTCACCGGGCTGGGCCGGTACCTGCCCGGCGAGCCGGTGGGCAACGAGGAGGTGGCGACGCGCCTGGGTGGCGTCGACACCCGCACCGACCGGATCCGCCGCCGGATCCAGCGAGCCAACGGCATCCGGCAGCGCTACTACGCGATGGACGAGCAGGGCCAGACCACCGAGCTCAACGAGGAACTCGCCGTCAAGGCGCTCACGTCGGCACTGGCCGACCGTGGCCTGGCTCCGACCGACCTGGGCATGCTCGCCTGTGCCACCACCCAAGGGGACCTGCTCGTGCCGGGGTTCGCGTCCATGGTGCACGGACGACTGGGTGGCGGGCCGATGCAGGTGCTGAGCGCGACCGGAGTCTGCGCATCCAGCATCGCGGCACTCG